>NZ_NJGV01000025.1 GCF_002213425.1 Herbaspirillum aquaticum
GCAGGATCAGGGCAGCGCTGTTCTGCTGCAAGTGAAGTCATGGATGCAGCTTAAATTCTGGCAAACGCTGTCTTGACGGATGGGTCCACTTTAGCCTCCCAATCGCCAGCAGTGGTGCAGCCTGGTGCCGTAACCGATTACGGTACCAAAGAGACAGCGGTGGCGCAGCCGGTGGCGGATGAGCGGGATGCGGAACGCTTGGAATGGGTCAGCCACGCATGGGGTGGCCAGCGCCATGACTATGCCAACCACGTGCTTTCGCGTGGTGGCGATGGCGACCTGAGCGACATCCGCACCTTCATCGACAAGCATCTGCCCGCCCGCGCCGCACTTTGCCAGCCAGCAGAAGAAGAAGAAGAAGAAGAAGGGAAATTGTGAGCCTAATCCAGACCCACCTTATTCGTTTGAATCAGCTCAAGTCCATGCTGATACGCTCGTGCAATTGCGTCAGATTCACTTTGAAACCGAATTTCACGAGTGATGTGCCTTATGCTCGGAATGATCGAACTATCTTGATCCGATTTTCTTTCAAAAATTACGCTGCTTTCCCACTCTCCATTTCCCAAATGGGTGGCCATACAGTAGAGGAGATATCCATCCTCTTCAAAAAAAGTGGTGCGCAGCATGGTCTCCCTCGATTTTCAAATCTAAAGGGCATCCTAGCATGAAAGTGCGCCCGATCCTTTTCAGCGCGCCGATGGTGCGCGCCATCCTGGGTGGTGGCAAGACGCAGACCCGGCGTATTGCAAAAAACGTGATCGATGTGCATACCCGTACCGGTGAGCCCCTCGCCGGTATCGACAGCGCAGGGCCGCGCGTGCCCTGCCCATATGGCCAGGTGGGCGACAGGCTGTGGGTGCGCGAATCATTCTGGATCGAGCACGACAGCGATTCACATGAAGGCAGTGGTGCGTTTGACTGCGGAATCGATCTGAAAACCGGCGACTGGGCGAGCGTTTGCTATTGCGCTGACCAGGATGCGGCTGGGACTTGGATTGGACCAGACCAGTATTACCACGAACGTACCTTTGTTCCCTGGGGCGAAGAAGGCTTCTTGGTGCCTGAGTTCTTCTCTAAGCGCCCGAACATCCACATGCCGCGCTGGGCATGCCGCATCCTGCTGCAAGTCACCGGCGTGCGCGTGGAGCGCCTGCAGGACATCAGCCAGGCCGACGCCTATGCCGAAGGCGCGATGTCATGGGCGCAGGAGCAGGAACCACCGATCAAAGACCTGAACGGCGGCGATGATCGCATCGCCTTCATGGCCCTATGGGAGAGCATCGAGGGTGCTGGCAGCTGGGATGCAAACCCGTGGGTATGGGTAATCGAATTTAGGAGAATCGAAGCATGACAATTATTTCCAAAGTGCCTGAGGTCAACGGCCCACTGCTGTATCGCATCAATGTAGCTGAGGCCAAGTTGGGGGTGTCGCGCGCAACGATCTATCGCTTGGCCAAAGAAGGCACCCTGGAGCTGGTCAAGATCGGCAAGCGGTCCAGTGGCATCACCGCCGCAAGCATCGCCGCCATGATCGAGAAGAACAAGGTCAGCCGCTGATGCTATAGTGGCGCCTTAGCAACACTTTGCGCGCACGTCCAAGCCTTCGAGGGTGGGTAGCTAGGTGGGTAGCTAGGCAGATTTTCCAGCTACCCATACCGCGTAAAGCCGCACCGCATAAGGACTTCGCATATACCATGAAAATCGCCACCTGGAACGTCAACTCCCTCAAGGTCCGCCTGCCGCAAGTACTGAAATGGCTGGAAGAAAACCCGGTCGACGTACTCTGCCTGCAGGAAACCAAGCTGACCGACGACAAGTTCCCCGCCGCCGAAATCGCCGCCGCCGGTTACCTGGTTGAGTTCTCGGGCCAGAAGACCTACAACGGCGTGGCCATCCTCTCGCGCCATCCGATGACCGACGTGGTCAAGAACAATCCGCTCTTCCCCGATGAACAGCAGCGCATCATCGCTGCCACCATCGAAGGCGTGCGCTATGTCTGTGCCTATATTCCCAACGGCCAGTCGCTGGAATCCGAAAAATATCCCTACAAGCTCAGCTGGCTGGCCGCCCTGCACGAATGGCTGGCCCAGGAAAAGGCGAAGAACCCGCGCCTGGCCCTCTTGGGCGACTACAACATCGCCCCCGAAGACCGCGACGTGCACGACCCGGTCGCCTGGCAAGGCCAGGTGCTGGTCTCGGAACCGGAACGCGAGGCCTTCCGCAAGCTGCAGGCCCTCGGCCTGACCGATTCCTATCGCCTTTTCGAACAACCGGAAAAGATGTACAGCTGGTGGGATTACCGCCAGATGGGCTTCCGCCTCAACCGCGGCCTGCGCATCGACCATATCCTGCTGTCCGAAGAACTGGTACCCCGCTGCACGGCCTGCGTCATCGACAAGGTCCCGCGCAAATGGGAACAACCCTCGGACCACGCACCGGTGATCGCAACCCTGGCGGACTGAGGCGCAAGCCACGCCAGCCATAAAAAAACGGCAAATGATTTATATCATTTGCCGTTTTTCATCGAACTGCGTACCAGAGACTATTCAACGCCACTTTCAGGTGGCGTTTGCTCTTTCTTGTTGCGCATGTTCTTCTCGAACTGCACATCCAGCTTGCTTACCCGCTTGGCCTTCTGCGGCCCCTGGGCATTGACGAAGCGCACGAAGTCATCCAGCTCCATGGCCTCGTTGAGCTTCTCCAGCGGCTGCCCGGCCACGCGCCGGGTCAGGATGAAACGTTCGTCGGAGGTGCGCAGCATGGAATATTCGCGCGATTCGGTGCGTTCGTTCAGGCGCTCGATGGCGCTGGCGGCTCGGGTCGATCTCATCATTGGGCCTCTTGCAGTTTGAGTTGCCAGTATCCCACGTCGATCCAGCGCCCCATCTTGTAGCCCACTTCCGTAAACACGCCGCAGTGCACGAAGCCCACGCTCTCATGCAGCGCCACGCTGGCCGGATTGGGCTGGGCAATGCCGCCGATGACCAGGTGCACGCCCAGGGGCTTCAACTGCGCAATCAATTCACGATAGAGCTGTTTGCCGATGCCGCGTCCACCGGCATCGTGGCGCAGGTAGACCGAGCTTTCCACCGAGTGCCGGTAAGCCGCGCGCGGCTTCCACTTGCTGGCATAGGCATAGCCCAGCACCTCGCCCTGCTCTTCAAAGACCAGCCAGGGGAAATCGGCCTGCACGTCGGCGATGCGTGCGGCCATGGTCTCGGCACTGACCGCTTCGGTCTCGAAGCTGATGGCGGTGGTCTGCACGTAGTGGTTGTAGATACCGCAGAGGGCGGGAGCATCGGCAGCGGTGGCCGGGCGGATGGAGGGCGACATGGGCAGGACGGAGTCGAGGAAAATCAGAAGCCCTCAGTGTAACCAAATTACGACGGGTACGGCGCCCCTGCTCCGCTGCAGGGGCGCCCTACCTCGGCGAGAGCAGCGCGAGTCAGCCCTTGATGACCGCGCGCACCTGCTCCAGCGCTGCCGGATCCTCGATGGTGGGCAGGTCGCCCGGATCGCGTCCTTCACAGATGGATTGGATGGCACGGCGCAAGAGCTTGCCCGAGCGCGTCTTGGGCAAGCCGCTGACGAAGAACACCCGCGCCGGCCGGCCCACTGCACCGATCTGCTTGTCCACCACGCCCATGATTTCGGCTTCCAGCGCGCGCCGACCCTCAGGCGTGGCAATCGCATCAGCCTGCTTGGCAATGGCGAAGGCAATCGCGACCTGTCCCTTGAGCTTGTCTTCCACACCGACCACGGCCACCTCGGAGACGTTGGGATGACTGGAGATGCTCTCCTCGATTTCGCGCGTGCCCAGGCGGTGGCCCGCTACGTTGATGACGTCGTCGGTGCGGCCCAGGATGAAGTAGTAACCATCCTGGTCCTTGATGCCCCAGTCGAAGGTCGAGTACACCTCGCGCGGCAGGCTGCGCCAGTAGGTGTTGACGAAGCGCTCATCGTCGCCATAAACGGTCTGCATGCAGCCCGGCGGCAGTGGCCCTTCGATGGCAACCACACCCTTCTCGCCCGCCGCGCAAGGCGCGCCGGTGGCCTCATCGAGAATGGCCAGGCGGTAGCCCGGCATCGGCACGCCAGGGCTGCCCAGGCGCGTGGGCTTGTCGCTGATGCCCTTGGCGATCGAGATGATGGGCCAGCCCGATTCGGTCTGCCAGTAGTTGTCGATGACCGGCACCTTCAGCGCACCCGAGATCCAGCTCGACGTGGTTTCATCCAGCGGCTCGCCGGCCAGATACAGGGCCTTGAGCGAGGACGTGTCGTAGCGCTCCATGCATTCGGCCGGCTGCTTCTTGAGCACGCGGATGGCCGTGGGCGCGGAAAACATGCGCGTCACCTTGTATTTCTCGACGATGCTCCACCAGATGCCCGCATCGGGCCGGATCGGCAGCCCCTCATAGAGCACCGTCGACATGCCCGCAATGAGCGGGCCATAGACGATATAGGAGTGGCCCACCACCCAGCCGATATCCGAAGTGCAGAAGTAGGTCTCACCCGGCTTGCCGCAGAAGATGTGCTGCATCGATGAGGCCAGCGCCACTGCATAGCCGCCCACGTCGCGCTGCACGCCCTTGGGCTTGCCGGTGGTGCCGGAGGTATAGAGCACGTAGCTGGCCTCATTCGACTCCAGCCAGGCAACCGGCACCGGCTGGTCCAGGTGCTGCTCACGCAAGGGCGCGTAGTCGACGTCGCGTTGTGCCGTGCGCGCCATCTCCGCCAGGCCACGATCCACCAGCAAGACCTTCTGCGGCTTGTGCTGCGCCAGGTTGATGGCTTCGTCCAGCAAGCCCTTGTAGGGAATCACCTTGCCGCCACGCGAACCGGCATCGGCCGAGACGATCAGGGTGGGCTGTGCATCATCGATGCGCGAGGCCAGGCTGTTGGAAGCAAAGCCGCCGAACACCACCGAATGCACCGCGCCGATGCGGGCGCAGGCCAGCATGGCGAAGACCGCTTCGGCGATCATCGGCATGTAGATCAGCACGCGGTCGCCGCGCCGCACGCCCAGGGACAGCATGCTGGCCGCCATGGCCTGCACTTCGCGATGCAGCTCGGCGAAGTCGTAGACGCGTTCGCTGTTGGTCTCGGTGGAGATGGCAATGAGTGCCGCCTGTTTGCCGCGTTCGCCCAAGTGGCGATCCACAGCATTGAAGCAGAGATTGGTGGTGCCGCCGATGAACCAGCGTGCGAAGGGCGCGCGGGAATAATCGAGGGTGCGGGTGAAGGGCTTGTCCCAATGGATGCGCTGCGCTTCTTCTGCCCAATAGGCCTCAGGCTGCTCGATGGAACGGCGGTGGAAATCTTCGTATTGCATGACGTCTCCTCATGTCTTTCGAATTGAAAACCGCTGTCGGCCTTGCACGGCGTGGCTTGCAGGCCGATGGTCGCGTGGCTCTGGAGCATGTGCAAAAAGCGTCTTTGCCATGCGTGGCCCTCATGCGACGATGAAACCAGTCTTGCACCTGAATCTTACGAGGGGCTGAATCCGTCGCTTGCGCAAGCGATCTTGGATGATTCAAATCAAGCAGGAGCGATACCGACAGCAAGACGCCATCGGCATGACAAGGGAGGAAGGAATGCGAGGTGGAAAGAACGCGCCGGCGTCAGGCCTTCACGACGGCGCGGCGCTGCAATGTCAGCGCGTGCGGCAATCGTTGGCCAGCTGCTGCCCGACCTTGGAATTGAGCAGCATGGACTTCGACGGGATCTGGATCCACACCAGGCCTTCGCCCTTGTTCTCCAGACGCACTGCACCGGTCGAGGTGCTGACCGGGTTCATCATGTAACTGCTGCCCTTCCACACCAGCGTGACGCCATCGGTTACGCGGCCATCCATGCGGATTTCGACCTTGTTGCCCATCTCGCAGCTGAAGGCACCGGTCTTGAGTTGCGTGGCCCAGCTCGGCTGTGTGGCCGCAGGCGATTGCAGCAGCTGCGGCAGCACCGGCTTGGTCTCGGTGACCGGTACGGGCGTGGATGAACAAGCGGACAGTGCAACGGCCACGGCAGCGGCCAGTGCGAAGGAAGTCAGGGGCAATGCGGAAAGACGGCGGGAAACGATGGCAGCAATCATCGGATGATCCATGGAGAGTCAGGGGGTGGACGCGGGGGCGGAAAAGATCCGACCGCATCTTAGCAAGTTATTGCACCTGACTCGACCACATGTAACGCTTGTTACAAATCTGCCTGCGCACTGCCATTGTCCCCGGGGAATGGGGCGGCCGACACGCGCCAGCCGCCGCTTCCTTCTTCTTGCTGCGCCCTCTCCCTCTCTTGCCCCTCATGCCCGCGCCATCGCGCCATCGGCTCATGACGCAACTGCGCGGGCGCTTGCTCTTACTTGCGCTTGCCGATCGGCACGAACTTCAGGTCTTCCGGGCCCACGTAGTTGGCCGAGGGACGGATGATCTTGTTGTCGATGCGCTGTTCGATGATGTGCGCAGCCCAGCCCGAGGTACGGGCGATGACGAACAGCGGCGTGAACATCGCCGTCGGCACACCCATCATGTGGTAGGACACGGCCGAGAACCAATCCAGGTTGGGGAACATCTTCTTGATGTCCCACATGACCGTTTCCAGGCGTTCGGCGATGTCGAACATCTTGGTCGAGCCGGCTTCCTTGGAGAGCTTGCGCGCCACTTCCTTGATGACCTTGTTGCGCGGGTCGGAGATGGTGTAGACCGGGTGGCCGAAACCGATCACCACTTCCTTGTTCTCGACGCGGCGGCGGATATCGGCTTCGGCTTCGTCGGGGTTGTCGTAGCGCTTCTGGATCTCGAAGGCCACTTCATTGGCACCGCCGTGCTTGGGGCCGCGCAGTGCGCCGATGGCGCCGGTGATGGCCGAATACATGTCCGATCCGGTACCGGCAATGACGCGGCCGGTGAAGGTGGAGGCGTTGAATTCGTGTTCCGCGTACAGGATCAGCGAGGTATGCATGGCCTTCTCCCAGGCCTCGGAAGGTTTCTCACCGTGCAGCAGGTGCAGGAAGTGCGCGCCGATGGAATCATCATCGGTCTCGACCTCGATGCGGTTGCCGTTGTGGCTGTAGTGGTACCAGTACAGCAGCATGGAACCGAGCGACGCCATCAGGCGGTCGGCGATGTCGCGCGCACCGGGTGTGTTGTGGTCATCCTTCTCGGGCAAGACGCAACCCAGCGCGGAGACGCCGGTGCGCATCACGTCCATCGGATGCGAGGCTGCAGGCAGCCATTCCAGCGCCGCCTTGACGTTGGCCGGCAGGCCGCGCAGGGCCTTGAGCTTGGCCTTGTACGCGCGCAGTTCGGCGGCGGTGGGCAGCTTGCCATGCACCAGCAGGTGGGCGATTTCCTCGAACTCGCAGCTGTCGGCCACATCCAGGATGTCGTAGCCGCGATAGTGCAGGTCATTGCCGGTCTTGCCGACGGTGCACAGGGCGGTGTTGCCGGCGGTCACGCCGGAGAGGGCAACGGATTTCTTGGGCTTGAAACCGGGGGTTTGCTGATCGCTCATCGTGTTCTCCTCGTAGTCTGTATTAGGTCAAAGCTAATTATCGGAAGCGGGTATTCAGTTTTGCGTTGATGTCGTCTTACTTGTTCTTCTGCTGTGCAAACAGCGCATCCAGACGCTGCTCGTAGCTGTGGTAATCGATGCGGTCGTACAGTTCCATGCGGGTCTGCATGGTGTCGACCACGTTCTTCTGGGTGCCGTCGCGGCGGATCGCCTGGTAGACGTTTTCGGCCGCCTTGTTCATGGCGCGGAAGGCCGAGAGCGGATAGAGCACCAGGCCCACATCGGCACCCTTCAGTTCGTCGACGGTAAACAGCGGAGTGGAGCCGAACTCGGTGATGTTGGCCAGGATCGGCACCTTCACCGCATTGGCGAACTGCTTGTACATGGCCAGGTCGGTGATGGCTTCCGGGAAGATCATGTCGGCACCGGCCTCCACGCAGGCCACGGCGCGCTCGATGGCGGCGTCCAGTCCTTCGACGGCCAGTGCATCGGTGCGCGCCATGATCACGAAGTTCTCATCGGTGCGGGCATCGACGGCGGCCTTGATGCGGTCCACCATTTCCTGCTTGCTGACGATTTCCTTGTTGGGACGATGACCGCAGCGCTTGGCGCCGACCTGGTCTTCGATGTGCATGGCGGCCGCGCCGAACTTGATCATGGACTTGACCGTGCGCGCCACGTTGAAGGCCGAGGCACCAAAGCCGGTATCGACGTCCACCAGCAGCGGCAGGTCGCAGACGTCGGTGATGCGGCGCACGTCAGTGAGCACGTCATCCAGGTTGGAGATGCCCAGGTCGGGCAGGCCAAGCGAACCCGCGGCCACGCCGCCGCCGGACAGGTAGATCGCGCGGAAGCCGGCCCGCTTGGCCAGCAGGGCGTGATTGGCGTTGATGGCGCCGATGACTTGCAAGGGGGATTCTTCCTGAACGGCCTGGCGGAACGCTGCGCCTGCGGAGTGGAGAGCCATGGTGGACACCTTCTCGATGAGGTTGGAATGCTGGAAAGTCGGATGGTCTGGCTGCGACCGGGCGGGAAACACAGCACCCGCCCTGCGACACATGCGTTCATCATTGCAACGGCCGTGCCATCGCAGTGCAGCATTGCTTGGCGCAAGGCCTGAAGAAACCTTCATATCGCCTGGAACCGCCGTGGGACAAGGCTTGCAGGCTGCCCTTCCGATGCCCTTGACAGAGGTGCTGCACCTCTTCCCCCTTGATGTACCGCAACCGGGGGCGTTTCATCAGTGTTACATTAACGTTTCACTGAAACGCCGCAAACACCTGTCATGAAACGCCCTGCCCCCGCTGACCGCCTGGCCGACAAACCCGTGATCTGGACCGTATCCATGTCGCGGCTCTCGGAACTCTTCCGCGACATCACGCTGGAGTTCGACGGCGTGGCTGATATCGAGCCCATTCATCTCGGCTTCGACGAGGCCGTGCGCGCCATTCGCGAGCGCCTGGCCAGCGAGCGCTGCGATGTGGTGATCTCGGCCGGCTCCAACGGCGCTTACCTCAAGAGCCGCCTGCCGGTCCCGGTGGTGGTGGCGCGCGCCAGCGGCTTCGACGTGATGCAGGCGCTGGCCCGCGCCCGCCAGATCAGCGCGCGCATCGGGCTGGTCACCTACCAGGAGGCGATGCCGGCCCTGGCCGAGTTCCAGCAGATGTTCGGGCTGGACATTGCCCAGCGCACCTACGCCACCGAGGAAGATGCGCGTGCCGTGGTGCAGGAACTGAAAGCCGGCGGCGTGCAGGCGGTGGTCGGGGCGGGCCTCATCACCGACCTGGCCGAGGAAGCGGGGATGCAGGGCATCTTCCTCTACTCCTCGGCCACGGTGCGCCAGGCCTTTGAAGATGCGCTGGAACTGGCGCGCCTGACGCAGCTGGAAAGCACACGCGGCCCCAGCCTGCCCGTGGCCGACAGCCTGCGCGCACGGCATCACCTGAAGGACTTGCGCGGCGATTCGGAGGTCATGGAAACGGTGCGCCAGTCCATCACCCTCTTTGCGCGCTCGCCGGCCAACGTGCTGATCCAGGGCGAGACCGGCACCGGCAAGGAACTGGCGGCGCAAGCCATCCATCGCGCCCATCCGCGCATGCAGGGCAAGACCCAGGCAGCCCACCCCTTCGTGGCCATCAATTGCGGCGCGCTGGCTGAATCGCTGCTCGAATCCGAACTGTTCGGTTATGAGGAAGGCGCATTCACCGGCTCGCGCCGTGGCGGACGCGCCGGTGTCTTTGAAGCGGCGCATCGCGGCACGCTGCTGCTCGATGAAATCGGCGAGATGCCGCTGCCGCTGCAGACACGCCTGCTGCGCGTGCTGGAAGAGCGCGAGGTCGTGCGCGTGGGCGGCACGCGGCCCATTGCGGTCCAAGTGCGCATCATCAGCGCCACTCACTGCGACCTGGAAGCGCGGGTGCGTGATGGCCGTTTTCGCGCGGACCTGTATTACCGGCTCAGCGTACTGCGTTTGCAGTTGCCGCCCTTGCGGGCGCGCCGCGAGGATATTGCCGCGCTGGCCGAATGGCATCTCAAGCATGCGCTGGCCGCACTGGATGCGCGTCCGCATGCCAACCTGGGCGCGGAGCTCCTGCGCTGCGCGCCGCTGCTGGGCGCCTATGACTGGCCGGGCAACGTGCGCGAGCTGCGCAACCTGATGGAGAGGCTGGCCCTGTTCCTGGCCGCAGAACCATTGCAGGCGCTCACCCCCGCGCTGATCCAGCGGGTGGCGCCGGAGCTGGCGGGGATGGCTGGAATGGCGCAGCCGCTGCTGTCGAGCGCGGCAGAAATGGTGGCACCGCATGCGCTGACCTCTCCCGACATCGCCCCCGACGCTGACGCCATTGAAGCCGCACTGCGTCGCTTCCGAGGCAACCGCGCCGCTGCGGCGCGCCATCTCGGGATCAGCCGCACCACCCTCTGGCGCAAGCTCAAGGAAGCCGAAGCGCAGCCGAAAGCCCAGGCGTGAGTCTGCATGCACGGGAAACGAGAAAATGATTTCGCAAAACCAGCTGTGCGTCCTGCCTCCTGATAATCCCCCGCACTGCGCCTTGACAGTGCCGCATCGCGCCGCCTATCCTCGCCCGCTGTAACGGCCCCGGCCGTCACAGGGAGCCCACAACCAACCATACACAGCCAGGCAGCCTCCTGCCCCGCCAGGGTCAGAACGGCGTGCTGCTCCTCCATCCACGTATCCATCAGGGAGTCTCCATGACCAGCAACACCACGGCGCCAGGCGCCGGCACCACGCATCCGCAGGCGCGGCGTGCGATCATCTCGTCCTCCATCGGCAATGCGCTCGAATGGTTCGACATCCTCATCTATGGCGCCTTTGCCGTCGTCATCGCCAAGCAGTTCTTCCCCACGGGCGACGACAGCGTCTCGCTGCTGCTGACCTTTGCCACCTTCGGCGTGTCCTTCTTCATGCGTCCGCTGGGCGCGGTGGTGCTGGGCGCCTACTCCGACCGTGCAGGCCGCAAGGCGGCGCTGATGCTGTCCATCATGCTCATGACCATCGGCACGGCCATGATCGCCTTCATGCCCAGCTATGCCAGCATCGGCCTGCTGGCACCGGCCGGCATCGCGCTGGGCAAGATGATCCAGGGCTTCTCCGCCGGTGGCGAATTCGGCAGCTCCACCGCCTTCCTGGTGGAACACGCCCCGCATCGCCGTGGTTTCTTCTCCAGCTGGCAGGTGGCCAGCCAGGGCATCAGCCTGCTGCTGGCGGCCATCTTCGGCGCCGTGCTCAACAACATGCTCACCCCCGAGCAACTGGCCTCCTGGGGCTGGCGCGTGCCCTTCATCTTCGGTTTGCTGATCGCACCGGCCGGTATCTACATTCGCCGCCACCTGGATGAAGCGCCCGAGTTCAAGGAATCGAGCGAAAAGACCGATGCGCCGCTGCGCGATACTTTCGCACACCAGAAGATGCGCCTCTTGATCGGTGCCGGCAGCGTCATCATGGCCACCGTCTCGGTGTACCTGTCGCTGTACATCCCGACCTATGCGGTCAAGCAGCTGGGCCTGCCAGCCTGGTCCTCGTTTGCCGCCATGTCGGTGGCCGGCCTGATCATGTTCATCGGCTCGCCGCTGGTGGGCGCCCTGTCCGACAAGATCGGCCGCACGCCCTTCATGATCAGCAGCAGCGCGCTCTACATCGTGCTGACCTATCCGATGTTCGTGTTCCTGACCAACTCGCCGGGTTTCCTGCAACTGCTGTTGCTGCAGACCGTCATCGGCGTGCTCATGACCATGTATTTCGCCTCCATGCCAGCCCTGCTGGCCGACATCTTCCCGGTGGCCACGCGCGGCACCGGCATGTCGCTGGCCTATAACATCGCCGTGACCATCTTCGGCGGCTTCGCCGGCCTGATCATCACCTGGCTGATCGACTTCACCGGCAACAAGCTGTCGGTGAGCTACTTCGTCATCTTCGGCGCGGTACTGAGCCTGATCGCCACGCTGGCGGCGCGTTTCGTGCTGCGCCTGCGCTGACCGGAAACAGCCCGGTGCCACAAATCAAAATGATATAAATCATTTACTGCTGTTGAACGGATCGAGTGTCGCTGCGACAGCGACTCCCGCTCCGTCCGTGGCACACCCGCCCGATGGCCAGGATCCCGCGATCCTGGCCATTTTTCTTGATGAAATCCTCATTGCCTGCGCACGAGGCAATTTGTCAGCTTTGATCGATATGCTGTGCACTTCGATCAACTTGTTGCCAATGTATGTTTATGCTTTGACATGCATAATTTGAATAGTGTTTCTGTTTGGCCTCATCCCGTCAAATTCATCTTGAATTTGGGCAAGACTGCCATTACAGTTCAAGGCGCTTCCCCCGGAGCTCATCCTGACGGCCTTGCCGCTCTCCCTTGCAGGCCTTGCGCCTGCGCCGGAATCATCATCCACCCTTTGTCTGCCGTCCGTGGCGGCAGGCCAGCCCCCAGAGGGACATCGTGAATTTCAGACAGACCAAAGTTGCCACCCAGCTTATGTTGGGTTTTTCCGTTTTGATCCTCTTCATGGCCGTGCTTGGTGCAGCGGCCTGGTACGGACTCAATACCGTCGAAGCACAGCTCAGCGAAGTGCAGACCAACCTGATGCCCAGCGTGGCCACGGCCAAGACCATGCAGGCCGAGATCCGCGCCTTCAACCTGGCCCAATATCGCGCGCTCACGGCCAATGATGCGCAACGCATGCAGGACGCCCGCACGCGCCTGACTGCCTCGCTGGGGCGCTACACCAGTGCCGCCGATCAGTATCGTCCGCTCATCCATACGTCCGAGGAGCGAGCCGCCTACGACGAACTGCAAGCCCTGCTGCCGAAGTACCTGGCCGTGAGCCAGCAGATGCTGGCCGCACTGGAGCAAGGCCGGCAGGAGCAGGCGGTGGACATCATGAAAGATCAACTCTTCCCGCTGCGCGCGGCGATGGAAGTGCAGATCCAGCGTCTCATCACCGTCAACGAAAAGGGCGTCGCCGAAGCCGCCACCAACGCGCGCGACGCCTATGCCAGCAGCCGCATGCTGATCATCGGCCTGACCCTGGCGTCGGCGCTGATCGGCCTGCTGATCGCGCTGCTGATCAGCCGCCGCCTCACGCGCCAGCTGGGTGGCGAGCCGGCCGAAGCGATGTGGCTGTCGGCCCAGATCGCCGCCGGCAACCTGACCGCGCAACTGCAACTGCGCAAGGATGACCGCGCCAGCCTGATGCATTCGCTCATGACCATGCGCGAACAGCTGGCCGGCCTGGTCGGCCAGATCCAGCAGGCCAGCGGCGCCATCCACGTGGCTGCACGCGAAATCGCCCAGGGCAATACCGATCTCTCGCAGCGCACCGAAGAACAGGCCGCCTCGCTGGAGGAAACTGCCTCCAGCATGGAACAACTGACCAGCACCGTGCAGCAGAATACCGACCACGCCCGCAAGGCCAGCCACGTCGCCAGTGCCGGTGCCGATGTGGCCCGCCGTGGTGAAACGGAAATCGCGCAAGTGGTCAGCACCATGCGCGAGATCGCCGTCAGCTCGCACCAGATGTCGGACATCATCACTGTCATCGAAGGCATCGCCTTCCAGACCAATATCCTGGCCCTCAATGCCGCCGTGGAAGCGGCACGCGCCGGCGAGAACGGTCGCGGTTTCGCCGTGGTAGCCACCGAAGTGCGCGCGCTGGCCCAGCGCAGCGCCGGTGCCGCCAAGGAAATCAAGGGACTCATCGAAGGTTCGGTCAGCCGCATCCGGAGCGGCACGACACTGGTGGAAACGGCCGGTGGCACCATCGCCGAAGTCATGCGCGCCTCGGTCGATACCACCCGCATCATCAGCGACATCGCGCATGCCTCGGAAGAGCAAAGCGCCGGCATCACGCAGATCAACGCAGCCATCCTGCAGATGGACCAGGTCACGCAGCAGAACGCCGCGTTGGTGGAACAGGCCGCCGCTGCCGCCCAGGCCATGATGCAGCAGGCCGAACAATTGACGGCGGCGGCATCGGTGTTCCACATCGATGCGCAGCTCCTGCATGCCGCACCGCTCATGCCCGCCCTGGGCACGAATGGCCAGCCGCCCATGCCGCGCCTTGCCATGTGAACGCGCCCTCTTGCTGAATCAGCCAAATGATTTAAATTTTATAAATCGTTTATCGGCAGCAGCAATAAAAATGGCCTGGATCTCGCGATCCAGGCCATTTCCTTTTTTGTGGCCGCCGCCTCTTCCCCTTGCTGATCCTGCCCACGCGGCGGCTCGCGGGCAGGCCTCCCCTGCTTGATGGTGTCGCTGCGCGTCAGTCGTCTTCCGCGCCGCCGATGCCCAGTTCCTGGATCTTGCGGGTGATGGTGTTGCGACCGATGCCCAGGCGCACGGCAGCATCGTTCTTGCGGCCGTGGGTGTGTTTCAGGGCGATCTTGATGAGCGCCGCTTCGAACTGGCGACCAAGGATGTCCATCACCTCGGGCTGTTCGGAGGCCAGCATCTGCGCGGCCTCCACTTCCAGCAGCGAGATCCAGTTGCCGGCCGCCGCTTCGGCGGGTGCGGCAGCAGCCGCCGGATCGGCATACGCCACCGGGGCGGCCACGGCAGCCGCCGAGGCGGGCGCGGAGACGGTCTGCGCCGGTTGCGGTGCATGCACGCGTTCTTCCACCAGGTCCTGCGGCAGGTCCTTGATCTCGACCGTCTGGCCCGGGGCCATCACGGTGATCCAGTTGCACAGGTTTTCCAGCTGGCGCACGTTGCCGGGGAACTCCAGTTGCGACAGGAACTGCATGGCCTGCGGCGACAGGCGCTTGGCTTCCACGCCCAGCTGGCGCGCGCTCTGCGCCAGGAAGTAGCGGGCCAGGATGGGAATGTCTTCGCTGCGTTCGCGCAGGCTGGGCAGGCGCAGGCGGATCACGTTCAGGCGATGGTACAAGTCCTCGCGGAACAAACCTTCACGTACACGCTGCTCCAGGTTCTGGTGGGTGGCCGCAATGACGCGAACGTTGGCCTTCAGCGATTGATGGCCGCCCACGCGATAGAAGTGACCGTCGGAGAGCACCCGCAACAGGCGCGTCTGCAGGTCCAGCGGCATGTCGCCGATTTCATCGAGGAACAGCGTGCCGCCTTCGGCCTGCTCGAAACGGCCACGGCGCATGGCTTGCGCGCCGGTGAAAGCGCCGCGTTCATGGCCGAACAGTTCGGATTCCAGCAGGTCCTTGGGGATGGCTGCGGTATTGAGCGCCACGAAAGGCTGGCTGGCGCGCGGGCTGTGCTTGTGCAGGGCACGCGCCACCAGCTCCTTGCCGGAACCGGATTCACCGGTGATGAGCACCGTGACATTGGATTGAGACAGGCGGCCGATGGCGCGGAACACGTCCTGCATGGCCGGGGCTTGCCCGAGGATTTCGGGGGTCTGGGCAGCGCCCTGTTCGATGTCGGTTTCGCGCAGGCTCTCGTCGAGCGCGCGGCGGATCAGTTCGACCGCCTTGTCGACGTCAAAAGGCTTGGCCAGGTATTCGAAGGCGCCACCCTGGAAGGCGGAGACCGCCGAATCCAGGTCCGAGAAAGCGGTGATGATGATCACCGGGATGCCGGGGTGCTTGGCCTTGATGGTCTGCAGCAGTTCCAGGCCGGAGGCGCCTGGCATGCGGATGTCGGACACCAGCACTTGCGGCGTGCCGTTCTGCAGGGCTGCCATCGCATCGCGTGCGCTGGAAAAACTCTGCGTGGCGAGATTTTCTCGGGCCAGGGCTTTTTCGAGCACCCAGCGTATCGATTCGTCGTCGTCAACAATCCAGATTGGCTTCATAAATAACTTCTTCCTGCGTTGGTCATGCTGTTAATGCTCCCGCGATCCACGGCGCTTCTGGCGCCCTGTCCGCAGCCCCCTTGGTGGACCGGATGCCCGGCATCCACTCGGCTTTGGCGCGCCGCCTGCGGCCATGCTCACGGCAGCGGTATAAGTATTCTGAAATCGGTACAACCGGGCCGGCTGTCGCATTCGATGACACCCATGTGCTGATGCACGAAGGTTTGCGCCAGGGTCAGCCCCAGTCCGCTGCCTCCCTCGCGCCCCGACACCAGCGGATAGAAGATTCTTTCCTGGATGTCGGGAGGAATGCCCGGACCGTTATCGATGATATGCAAGTCTAGTGCCAGCCGGTATCTGACCTTGGATAGCGTCACCTGGCGCGACACGCGCGTGCGCAGGATCAGCTCGCCATCCCCGGCGCGGATGCGGTCGGCCAGTGCTTGTGCAGCGTTGTGCACGATGTTCAATACGGCCTGGATCAGCTGTTCCTTGTCGCCACGGAATTCGGGGATCGACAAGTCATAGTCGCGCTTGATGGTGAGCCCCTGCGGGAATTCGGCCATCACCAGGCTGCGCACGCGTTCGCAGACTTCGTGGATGTTGACGTCGCCGACGATGTGCGGATGGCGGTGCGGGGCCAGCAGGCGGTCCACCAGGGTCTGCAGGCGATCGGCTTCCTTGATGATGACCTGGGTGTATTCGCGCAATTCCTTCAAGTGCCGCTCTGGCAGTTCCAGCTCCAGCAGCTGGGCTGCGCCGCGGATGCCGCCCAGCGGATTCTTGATCTCGTGGGCCAGGTTGCGGATCAGTTCCTTGTTGGCCTGGCTCTGGTCGAACATGCGCTCTTCACGGTCCAGCTTGAGTTGCTGGACGTTCTCGCGCAGCTCCAGCAGCACCGGCCAGTCGGTGCTGTCCAGGGGCGTGACGATGGTGTGGACCTGCAGCGGCTCGCGGTTGGCGCGTTCCAGTACCAGGTCCAGGCGCTTGTCGGCGAACTGGTGCTCGATGGCCTGGTAGAACAGCGCGGTCAGCTCCTTGCCATTGAGGAAGAGCTCCGAGAGCTTCTGTTGCGAGAGCACCTTGAAGGAACTCTCCAGCAGGTTCTCGGCGGCGGCATTGGCGTAGACGATGCCGCCATTGGCATCGAGGATGATGACGGCCGAAGCCAGCAGGTCGAGGCCATCGAGGGATGGAAGCGGTGTCTTCATGGGAGGATTCTTGATGCCTGGGGTCATGTCGTCTCGTGCCGGTCTGGCTGACTCTTGCAAACGCTTGCAAAGGCTTGCAGCGGCGTATGTTGTTCTGGATCTTCCTTGACTAGCAATTTTCGGGCGCACTGCCCTGCACCGGGAGGCGCGCCGCGCATAAAAAAAGGGGAAGCAAGCTTCCCCTTTTTCTCCGGATGCGGATTCGATTACAGCGAGTAGTACATGTCGAATTCGATCGGGTGCGTGGTCATGCGGAAGCGTTGGACTTCCTGCATCTTCAGCTCGATGTAGGCATCGATCATGCTGTCGGTGAACACGCCGCCACGGGTCAGGAACTCGCGGTCCTTGTCCAGGTGCTCCAGGGCTTCATCCAGCGAAGCACAGACGGTCGGGATCAGCTTGTCTTCTTCCGGCGGCAGGTGGTACAGGTCCTTGGTAGCCGCTTCGCCCGGGTGGATCTTGTTCTGCACGCCATCCAGACCGGCCATCAGCAGGGCCGAGAAGCACAGGTACGGGTTGGCCAGGGGATCCGGGAAACGGGTCTCGATGCGGCGGCCCTTCGGGTTGGCCACGTGCGGGATACGGATCGAGGCGGAACGGTTGCGGGCCGAGTAGGCCAGCTTGACCGGAGCTTCGAAGCCGGGGACCAGACGCTTGTACGAGTTGGTGCCGGGGTTGGTGATGGCGTTCAATGCCTTGGCGTGCTTGATGATGCCGCCGATGTAGTACAGCGCGAACTCGGACAGGCCGGCATAGCCGTCGCCAGCGAACAGGTTCTTGCCATCCTTCCACACGGACTGGTGCACGTGCATGCCGGAGCCGTTGTCGCCAACCAGGGGCTTGGGCATGAAGGTCGCGGTCTTGCCGTAGGTGTGGGCGACGTTCCAGATCACGTACTTCAGGGTCTGGGTCCAGTCAGCGCGCTCGACCAGGGTCGAGAACTTGGTGCCCAGTTCGTTCTGGCCAGCGCCAGCGACTTCGTGGTGGTGCACTTCGACGGGGATGCCCAGGGATTCCAGGATCAGGGACATTTCCGAACGCATGTCCTGGAAGCTGTCGACCGGGGGAACCGGGAAGTAGCCGCCCTTGACGGTCGGACGGTGGCCGGAGTTGCCGCCTTCGATCTTGGCGCCGGTGCTCCAGGAAGCTTCTTCGGAGTCGATCTTGACGAAGGAACCGGACATGTCGGCACCCCAACGGACGCCGTCGAAGATGAAGAATTCGGGTTCCGGACCGAAGTAGGCGGTGTCGCCCAGGCCGGAGGACTTCAGGTAGGCTTCAGCGCGCTTGGCGATGGAGCGCGGATCGCGGTCGTAGCCCTTGCCGTCGGACGGCTCGATCACGTCACATTGCATGAAGAGGGTGGTCTCTTCCATGAACGGGTCGATGTTGGCGGTGTTCGGGTCCGGGATCAGCAGCATGTCGGAGGCTTCGATACCCTTCCAGCCGGCGATCGACGAACCGTCGAAGGCGTGACCGGATTCGAACTTGTCGATGTCGAAATGCGAAACAGGCACGGAAACGTGCTGTTCCTTGCCACGGGTGTCAGCGAAACGGAAGTCGACAAACTTGACTTCGTTGTCCTTCACCATCTTCAAAACCTCTGCGGCCGTCCTTGCCATGCGAATCTCCTAAAACGAGGAAGTAGTATAAATTGGGGTGTTGAGCCGTTTTCTGCGACTGGATCTTTGCATTTGATACAACGGTCTTGCGCCGAACTCAGTCGCGGATGATAGCAGATTCCATGCCACCAACCTTTCGGGTGCGCCAATAATGGAAGTTTTTAGGGAGGTCGCGCCAGTTGGGGCGCTGCGCGCGGTGCAGAGCGCGCACCAGTATGCATTGTTTTGGTGCAATTTCATCCAAATGCACCAACAAAATGCATATATTGGACAGACGATGTGAATTGCACCGATTGCGTGCATGCGCCGTGTTGGGGCATGCGGCCGCCTGAGGGAAATCCGTGCACCGGCTTGGGAAAATTACCCAACTGTTTATATTGTTTAAAATCATCTCCCTTGGGGCGCGTTGAGCAGATTGCGCTTCATGGGCTTTTACTGGCATTCCTGCGCGCGCCTGAGCGCGCTTCTTTCTTATCAAGACAAGAGACTTTTCCCATGAGCAACGATTCGATTCTCAGCACTGCCACCCAACGTGCCGCCGACGGCCAGCTCCCCTACGCCGGCGCCGTGACCCCGCAGGAAGCACTGGCCCTGCTGCAGTCCGATCCCGCCATCAAGCTGGTCGATGTGCGTACCCGCGCCGAACGCGACTGGGTGGGCGTGGTCCAGATCCCGGCGGCGCAGCACCTGGCGGTGCAGTGGAATCTCTACCCCGAAGGCAAACCCAATCCGCAATTCCTGGAGCAACTGCAGCAAGCCGCGCAGCCGGGTGAGGTGCTGCTGTTCCTGTGCCGCTCGGGCGTGCGTTCCAAGCATGCCGCCAAGCTGGCTACGGAGAACGGCTATACACGCTGCTTCGACATCCTCGAAGGGTTCGAGGGCAACAAGGACGCCAACGGCCACCGCAAGACCATCGAGGGCTGGTGCAAGGACGGCCTGCCCTGGCTGGGCGCCTGAGACGAGCGTCGAGCGCTCAGGCCTGCAGGCTGCGCGCCTGCAAGGCACTGCCCAGCGACTGCAGCAGCAAGCCGATGGCTTCCTGGCCATCGGCGTCGGCGCGCAGCGCTTCTTCCATGCAATCGAGCAAGGCCACGATCTCCAGCCGTCCCATGGTGAGGGCGGCGCCCTTCATGCGGTGTGCCAGCTGTACCATGCGCACGCGGTCGGCTGACAGGCTGGCCTGTTCCAGGGCCTGCAGGTCATTGCGGGTGGTCTGCAGGAACAGCTGGTCCAGGTCGCGGCTGTGTTGCTCTTCGGCCGTGGCGGCGTCCCCCTCATCCTCACTCTCGTGATCGCACCAGAGCGCCAGCAGGCGGCGGATCGCCTGGGTCTGCAAGGGCTTGCCCAGCATCCCGTCCATGCCGCTGTCCAGGCAGCGCTGCACGTGCTGGGCGTCGGTCTCGCCGGAGATGCCGATCAGGGGCGTGTAGGGGCGCTGCGGATCCTGCTGCTCCATGTGGCGTACCTGGCGCGCAACTTCCTGGCCCGGCATGTCAGGCAGGAAGCAATCCAGCAGGACCAGGCCATAGGGCCGCGCCCGGATGGCGGCCAGCGCGGCGGCGCCATCGGCCACGCAGTCGACCTGGCAGCCCAGCCGCTGCAGGCGGTTCTGGATGGCGTAGCGGATGGTGGCCGAATCGTCGACCAGCAGCACGCCGGGCACTTGCGGCTGGGTGTGGGCGCTTTGCATCGGGTGCGGCATTTACAGCTCCTTGATCTGGTATTCGATCTTGAACAATTCGTTGTCGCTGCGTACGCCCAGCTTGCGGAAGGCCGATTGCTTCTGTCCGCTGATGGTCTTGACGCTGCGGGCGAATTTTTCGGCGATCTCTGTGACCGACATGCCATCCAGGCAGCAGCGCAGGACTTCACGTTCTCGCGGCGAGAGGCTGGGCATATCCGAGAGCGTATCGGAGGACACCGTCGCGCTGCGCGTGCGACGGGGCGGCGGACGGACCTCGGGCTGGCTGCGCGCGGCCGCCTCGGCGGCCTGCATGGCGGCCAGTTCGCGGGCCATGGCACTGTTGAGATATTCACGTCCGCGGGTGACGATGCGAATGGCCTGGATCAATTCGGTCAGTTCCTGCGACTTGCCCACGAAACCGCGCGCACCCGCCTTCATGGCCATGGCCACGGTAGCCGGGCTGCTGTGGGCCGAGCTCACCAGGATCTTGCTGCGCGGGAAGCGCACCCGCAGCGCGCGGATCAGGTTCAGGCCATCGATGTCGTTGCTGCCCAGTGAATAATCGATGAGCAGCAAGTCGGCGGGCGAGGCGCGCAGCGCCGCCATGAGCTCCTTGCTGGTGGCGAATGCGCCGATGACGGCAAAGTCCGGCTCCTCGGCCAGGCGCTTGGCCAGGCCATAGCGCACCACGGCGTGGTCATCCAGCAAGGCGATGCGCGTCGCCGATGCCAAGGTCCATGTCATGCGCCCTCTCCCAAGAATTCTGATGTGATGAAGCTGCTGCAGTGCGTAATCCGGCATGCAGGTCGTGCACACTGGCAAAGGCGCTATTGTGGTCGAGTGCCGCCGATGAGCGCATAAGAATCGTCTGAAAAACCGCGACAAATCGCAATGTTCCACACTTTACAGCGCTTGCCGGAAGCTGACGAACGCGTCAGCTTTGTAACACCCTGTATGAAGCTTGATGCTTGCTGCGCTACAGTGGCGCGCGTCTGCCCGGCACACCGCATTACACTTTATTACAGCCCGCCTGCAGGCCCCTGACCATACTGGCCTGACGCCGTCACCCGGCGTTGCACTCCAGTTCAGCACTGTTCCCGATCTCACGAGGCACCTCGATGCAAGCGACACCCAGGCGAACCCCGCCGTTACCTTCAACACTGCTGATGCTGGCCGTGCTGGCCTGCACCTTGGGGCAGATGCAGCCGGCCACCGCCGGGGGCAACAACATGCCGCTGTCGGACCAGGAGCGCGCCCTGCATGTACTGAACCGCCTGGCCTACGGGCCCCGCCCCGGCGACCTGGAACAGGTCGAACGCATGGGCGTCAAGCGCTACATCGACCAGCAGCTGCATCCCGAGCGCATCGCGCTGCCAGAGGACTTGCAGGCGCGGCTGGCGGCCCTGCCGGGGCTGCAGATGACGCCTGCACAATTGTTTGTCGACTATGGCCCGCCGTCCTTCGACCGCAGCGCCAGCAAGGAGCAACAGCAGGCCGCCCGCCAGCGTGCAGCGCGCGAGCTGACTCCGCAAGTGCACATGGCGCGCTTGCTGCAAGCCACCGAGAGCCCGCGCCAACTGGAAGAGGTGATGACCGAATTCTGGGCCAATCACTTCAACGTCTTCGAAGGCAAGGAGTGGGTGCGCTACTGGGTGGGCGACTATGAAAAGAACGCCATCCGTCCCTATGCACTGGGCAACTTCCGCGACCTGCTGGGTGCGGTGGCGCATCATCCGGCCATGCTCTACTACCTCGACAACTGGCTCTCCAGCGGGGCCGGCACGCCCGGTGCACGTGGGCGCTTCAAGGGCCTGAACGAAAACTACGCACGCGAGCTGATGGAACTGCATACCCTGGGAGTGGATGGTGGCTACCAGCAAGCCGACGTGATCACGCTGGCCCGCATCCTCTCCGGCTGGACCATTGATCTGGATGCGATGAAAGCGGGCGCTGCACCCTTCCGCTTCGTCGCCCAGCGGCACGACAACGACCCCAAGGTCTTCCTTGGAAAACCGCTGCAGGCCAGCGGCTACCAGGAAGGCGAGGCAGCACTGGACATCCTGGCCAATCATCCTTCGACAGCACGCTTCATCTCGACCCAGCTGGTGGAGTACTTCGTCTCGGACCGTCCCGATCCGGCGCTGGTGGCCAAGCTTTCGCAGAAATTCCTGGCCACCGGTGGCGATATCCGCGCAGTGTTGCAGACGCTGTTCGACAGCCCGCAATTCTGGGCCCGCAGCAACTACCAGACACAGTTCAAGACGCCCTACCAGTTCATGGTCTCGGCCCTGCGCGCGGGTGATATTACGGTACGCAATGCCAAGCCGGTCAATGGCGAACTGGGGCAATCCGGCATGCCGCTCTATGGCTGGCTTACGCCCGAAGGCTACAAGTATTCGGAGGCGGCCTGGCTCAACCCGGGGGCGCTGCTGCGGCGGATCAACCTGGCGGGCAACCTGGCCAGCGGCAAGTCGCCGATTGCGCGGCCCGAAGGGACGCCCGCCCCTTCCAATGCCGAGGCGCCGCCGCTGGATCCGCAGCAATTGCTGCGCACGCTGGGCCCGGCGATCACGCCACAGGCCAGCGCCCAGATCAACGCCGCGCCGGAGAACCAGCGCGCCGGCCTGATCCTGGGCAGTCCCGATTTCATGAAACGCTAATCCTGCCGAGGCTCGCATGAACCGCCGCCATTTCCTCCGATATCTGGGCGCTGCCGGTAGCGGCGCCATCCTGATCCCGATCGGCCTGTCCGGCTGCGCCGTCGTGCCGGCTGGCGACCAGACCATCAGCCGTGCCAGCCACACTCCCGGCAAGGTCGGCTATGGCTCCCCTACCCCGCGCGCGCATGCCCAGGGCGATGGCGCGCCGCGCATGGTGGTGGTATTCCTGCGCGGGGCCGTCGACGGGCTCAACGTGGTGGTGCCGCATGGCGATGCGCTGTATTACCAGGCGCGCCCGACCATTGCGGTGGCACGTCCCGGCCAGGCCAATGGCGCACTGGACCTGACCGGTTACTTCGGTTTGCATCCGGCGCTGCAGCCGCTGATACCGTACTGGGAGAGTGGCCAGCTGGCCTTCGTGCATGCATCGGGTTCGCCCGATGGCTCGCGCTCGCACTTCGAAGCGCAGGACTATATGGAAACGGGTACCCCCGGCCAGCACAGCACGCGCGATGGCTGGCTCAACCGGGTGATGGATTACCTGCCGCCGGCCGAGTCGCCGCTGCAGGCCATCAACGTCGGCAGCGCCACGCCACGCATCCTCAGCGGCCACAACGTGGCGGCCAACCTGCAGACCGGGCGCGATGCAACGCGCCCGAGCATGATCGACCAGACGCGCTGGAGCCAGGTCTTCGACCCGCTCTATGGAGGCGATGATGCGCTGGGCAAGGCCTATCGCGACGGCATGGCCGCGCGCAAGCAGCTCATGGCCGAGATCAACAGCCAGGAGCAGCAGATGGCCAACAATGGCGCACCGCTGCCCAATGGTTTGTCCATGGACACGGCGCGTTTGGGCCGGTTGATGCGGCATGATCCGCGCATCCGCCTGGCCTTCCTGGCCGTGGGTGGCTGGGACACGCACATCGCGCAAGGCAACGGCACCGGTCAGCTGGCCGGGCGGCTGTCGCCGCTGGCCACCGGCCTGGCTACGCTGGCACGCGAACTGGGGCCGGCTTTCAATGACACGGTCATCGTGGTGATGTCCGAATTCGGCCGCACCTTCAAGGAGAATGGCAACGGCGGGACCGATCATGGCCACGGCAATGCGATGTGGCTGATGGGGGGCAATCTGCGCGGCGGCAAGATTTATGGACAGTGGCCGGGGCTGAACCAGACGGCCTTGAACGAAGGGCGCGACCTGGCGATCACGACCGATTTTCGTGCGGTCTTGTGTGCGCTGTCAGAGCGGCATATGCGCATCCCGGATCAGGCATTGGAGAAGATTTTTCCGCAATATGCTGCGGGTACAAGACGAACTCCTGATCTCTTCATCTGATATTTTGCAGAGATCGCAGATACGTCAGACGTAAAAAAACCGCATCGAATCGATGCGGTTTTTCGCTAGCGCAGCAGGTGTCCGATCACTCCGCCTCGGCAATCCAGGCCGCCTGAATCGCTTCCAGAATGCGCTCACCAGAGCGATTGGGATCATCCTCGAATCCCTCCAGCTCCATTACCCAGCGATGCAGGTCGGTAAAGCGGATGGTCTTGGGATCGACCTCGGGAAACTTGTCGTAGAGTTCCTCGGCGATCTGCTGGGTGTCAGTCCATTTCATGTCAGTCTCCCCGGTGCCATGGCACCGAACGTGAAGCCCGGACGATCAGTGATTTTCCGAGGCGTGGTTGATGGTGTACTTGGGGATTTCGACGGTCAGGTCGTCTTCGCCCAGCACCACCTGGCAAGACAGGCGGGACGTCGCTTCCAGGCCCCAGGCCATGTCCAGCAGGTCCTCTTCCTTGTCGGTCGGGTCCCCAAGGGTCTCGAAGCCTTCGCGGATGACGACGTGGCAGGTGGTACAGGCACAGGATTTCTCGCAGGCGTGCTCGATGTCGATGTCGCTGTCCAGCAGCGCATCGCACAAGGTCTTGCCGGCGGGGGCATCGATCACCGAGCCTTCAGGGCAGAGGACCGGATGGGGGAGGATGACGATCTGGGGCATGGTGGCTCTCGTGTTTTCTCTATCGTGTCTACAGTGTGCGGGTGACGCAATCGCTTACGCGACTTCGTCGAGCTTCTTGCCAGCCAGCGCGGCGTGGACGCTGCGGTCCATGCGCCGTGCGGCGAATTCTTCCGTGCCATGCGCCAGCGCATCCACCGCCGCCTTGATGGCCAGGTGGTCGGCACCTTGCGCGGCGACGGTCACGGCGTCGATCTGCGCTTCGATGGCCACGCGCTCCTCTTCCGACAGCAGCGCGGCATCGGCCTGCAGGGCCGAACGCGTGGCCAGGACGATGCGCTCGGCTTCGACCTGCTCTTCGCGCAGGGCGCGGCGTTGCATGTCTTCATCGGCCGAGCTGAAGGATTCCTGCAGCATGCGGGCGATTTCATCGTCACCCAGGCCATACGAAGGCTTGACGGTAATGGACGCTTCCACGCCCGAGGTCATCTCGCGCGCCGACACGGCCAGCAAGCCATCGGCATCGACCTGATAGGTCACGCGGATGCGCGCCGCACCGGCGGCCATGGGCGGGATGCCGCGCAGTTCGAAACGGGCCAGCGAACGGCAGTCAGCCACCAGTTCGCGCTCGCCCTGCACCACGTGGATCGCCATGGCGGTCTGGCCATCCTTGAAGGTGGTGAATTCCTGCGCACGTGCACAGGGGATGGTGGAGTTGCGCGGGATGACCTTCTCGGCCAGGCCACCCATGGTCTCGATACCCAGCGACAGGGGGATCACGTCCAGCAGCAGCCAGTCGTCGCCCGGCGCACGATTGCCGGCCAGCAGGTTGGCCTGCACGGCCGCGCCCAGCGCCACCACCTTGTCGGGGTCGATGTTGGACAGCGGATTGGTCTTGAAGAACTCGCCCACCGCGCGGCGGATGTGCGGCATGCGGGTCGCACCACCGACCAGCACCACGCCATCGACATCTTCCACGGTCAGGCTGGCGTCGCGCAGGGCCTTGCGTACCGGCGCCATGGTCTTGGCGACCAGGTGCTGGGTGATTTCATTGAATTGTGCGGCGGTAATCGACAGGTGCACTTCTTCGCCGGACTTGAGCACGGCATCGATCTGCACTTCATCCTTGGTCGAAAGCAGTTCCTTGACCTCGCGCGCCTTGACCATCAAGAGGCGCGTGTCTTCATCCGACAGCGGCTGCAGTTGTGCTTCGTGGCTGATCCAGCAGAACAGGCGATGGTCGAAGTCATCCCCGCCCAGCGCCGAGTCGCCGCCCGTGGACAGCACTTCGAAGACGCCGCGCGTGAGCTTGAGGATGGAAATATCGAAGGTACCGCCGCCCAGGTCATAGACCGCGAAGATGCCTTCGGAGGCATTGTCCAGGCCGTAGGCGATCGCGGCCGCCGTCGGTTCGTTGAGCAGGCGCAGCACGTTGAGACCGGCCAGTTGCGCCGCGTCCTTGGTGGCCTGGCGCTGGGCATCGTCGAAGTAGGCCGGCACGGTGATGACGGCGCCCACCAGGTCGTCACCCAGGGCATCCTCGGCGGTCTGGCGCAGCGTGGCCAGGATCTGGGCCGACACTTCCACCGGACTCTTCACGCCCGCCACGGTCTTGATCTGCACCATGCCAGGCTGGTCCTGGAAGTCGTAGGGCATGTTCTCGGCATGGGCGATGTCCTTGAGGCCACGCCCCATGAAGCGCTTGACCGAGACGATGGTATTGCGCGGATCGATGGTCTGCGCGGCCTGGGCCTTGTAGCCGATGTTGGCATGGCCGTTGGGCAGGTAGCGCACGATCGAGGGTAGCAGCACGCGGCCGTCATCATCGGCCAGGACTTCGGGAATGCTGTTGCGCACGGTCGCCACCAGCGAATTGGTGGTACCCAGGTCAATGCCGACGGCCAGACGACGCTGGTGTGGCGCGGTGGACATGCCCGGTTCGGAAATCTGCAGTAAAGCCATAAGGTGTGGACTCGTCGTGGAGCGTTGGGGCGAAGTGACTCGCTGTTATTCGGGTAAGGCCATCCGGATGCCCAGGCCGATGAAGGCACAGCCTGCCAGGCGATTCAGATGGACGGAAGCGGAAGCGCGACGGCGGAAAACTGCACCGACGGCACCGGAAAAAAGCGCAATGGCGCTGAAGATGACGAAGGCCTGGGCGATGAACACCAGCGCCAGTACCAGCATCTGCAGGGCTTCATGGCCAGCCTCGCGCTGCACGAACTGCGGCAGGAAGGCAATGAAGAACAGCGTCACCTTCGGGTTGAGCATATTGGCCAGCACGCTTTGCCAGTAGATGCGGCGCAGCGGGACGGCAGCTGTGCCCTGCCCGCCTGCGGCCAAGGCAATACCGCTGGAAGCCGAGCGCAATGTCCGTATGCCGAGATAGGCGAGATAGGCCGCTCCCGCATATTGCAGCGCGTGGTAAGCCGGCGGATAGGCCTTGATGAGCGCAGCGAAACCCAGCACCGCCAGCAGCGTATGAAAGATCAGGCCTGAACAAAAACCCGCCGCAGCCACCAGCCCGGCCTTGCGCCCTTGGGCGATGCCGCGCGTGAGCACATAGATGTTGTCCGGACCCGGCGCCAGGGTCAGCGTCATCGCGGCCAGCAGGAACAGGAACAGATCGGGCATCGTGCGTCTCCGGTCAGCCTTCGATCAGGGCGAAAGCATCGCCGATCTCGGCGCCGAACTTGTCGAGGAACATCAGCTGGCGTACCAGCTTGCCGGCACCTGCGTAGTCGCCCGCGTCCAGCAGCGCTTCGATGCGCGCTATCTCGGCTTTCTTCTCGCTCAGCAGTTCGGTGTTGAGCTGCTCCAGGGCGTCGATGTCCTTGCCGGCCTTGGCGTCGTCCAGTGTCTCGCGCCATTCCATCTGCTGCATCAGGAAGGCCGGGGCCATGGCGGTGTTGGATTCGGTCTGCAGATCCACGCCGTGCAGTTCGCACAGGTAGCGGGCGCGCTTCAAGGGATTCTTCAGCGTCTGGTAAGCCTCGTTGGCCCGTGTGGCCCACTGCATGGCCACGCGCTTCTCGGCGTCGCTGGCGTGGGCGAACTTGTCCGGATGAGCCTGGCCCTGCACGCTGTGGAAAGCCTGCTCCAGCGCCTTCTGGTCGATGGCGAAGCGTTGCGGCAGCTGGAACAGGTCGAAGTGGTTTTGCATGGCTGAAAAATAAAAAGCCTGTCGGACTGCAACAGGCTTGGCACATCAGGGACAGCGGACGGTGACCGGGTCGGCCCCGCGCGGAGCGATCACGAGGCAGTCAGGCTATCACGATCCGGCTAAGCACTGGCCGCCTGCACCGCAAAGCCGGTGCGACGGCATCGACAAGAACTTGAAAATGCAGCTCAGATGCGGAAGCTTTCGCCGCAGCCGCACTCGTCCTTGACATTGGGGTTCTGGAACTTGAACCCTTCATTGAGTCCTTCACGCGCGAAGTCCAGCTCGGTGCCATCGATGTAGGGCAAGCTCTTGGGATCGACGAAGACGCGCACGCCATGCGACTCGAAGACGGTGTCTTCGGACGATTGTTCATCCACATACTCCAGCTTGTAAGCCAGGCCGGAGCAGCCGGTGGTGCGCACACCCAGGCGCAGGCCGATACCCTTGCCACGGCGCTCCATGTAGCGGCTGATGTGTTTTGCTGCCTTCTCTGTCAACGTGATTGCCATGATGCTTGCCTTACGAAATCGAAAACGGCCTTGCTGTCTTGCCCGTCAAGCCGCTCAGGCGGCTTGCTGCTGTTCGCCGTGCTTGGCCTTGTAGTCCTGCACGGCGGCCTTGATGGCGTCTTCGGCCAGGATCGAGCAGTGGATCTTCACCGGCGGCAGCGCCAGTTCTTCGGCGATCTGGGTGTTCTTGATGGACAGTGCTTCGTCCAGGGTCTTGCCCTTGACCCATTCGGTCACCAGCGAGGACGAGGCGATGGCCGAACCGCAGCCATAGGTCTTGAACTTGGCATCCTGGATGACGCCATCCGCGCCGACCTTGATCTGCAGCTTCATCACGTCGCCGCAAGCCGGAGCGCCGACCATGCCGGTGCCCACGGTGTCGTCGCCCTTTTCGAAGGCGCCGACGTTGCGGGGGTTTTCATAGTGGTCGAGTACTTTTTCGGAATAAGACATGTTCTTTGCTCCCTAGATGATGGTTTCGACCATCGCCCTGCCCTGCTGCGGCTGCTGGCGATGGCTGGCAGAATCCTGGTTTAGTGGGCCGCCCACTGGATGGTGGACAGGTCCACGCCGTCCTTGTACATGTCCCACAGCGGGGACAGCTCGCGCAGCTTGCCGACCTTGCTCTTGATCAGCTCGATGGTGAAATCGATGTCTTCCTCGGTGGTGAAGCGACCAATGGTGAAGCGAATCGAGCTGTGTGCCAGTTCGTCGCTGCGGCCCAGGGCGCGCAGCACGTAGGACGGCTCCAGGCTGGCCGAGGTGCAAGCCGAACCGGACGAGACGGCGATGTCCTTGATGGCCATGATCAGCGATTCACCTTCCACGTAGTTGAAGCTCACGTTCAGGTTGTGCGGCACGCGGTGATCCATGTCGCCGTTGATGTAAGTTTCTTCGATCTCTTGCAGGCCCTTGGCCAGGCGGTCACGCAGCGCGCGGATGCGGGACAGTTCGCTGTCCATTTCTTCACGCGCCAGGCGGAAAGCTTCACCCATGCCCACGATCTGGTGCGTGGCCAGGGTGCCCGAACGCAGGCCGCGCTCGTGGCCACCGCCGTGCATCTGCGCTTCGATGCGTACACGCGGCTTGCGGCGCACGTACAGGGCACCGATGCCCTTGGGACCGTAGCTCTTGTGGGCCGAGAAGCTCATCAGGTCGACCTTCCAGTTCTCCAGGTCGATCTTGACCTTGCCGGTCGCCTGGGCGGCGTCGCTGTGGAAGATGATGCCCTTGGAGCGGCAGAACTCGCCAATCTCCGGCACCGGCTGGATCACGCCGATTTCATTGTTCACCAGCATGACCGAGACCAGGATGGTATCCGGACGCACGGCGGCAGCGATCTGCTCGACCGTCACCAGGCCATTGTCCTGCGGCTGCAGGTAGGTGGCTTCGAAGCCCACGCGCTCCAGCTCGCGGAAAGTATCCAGCACCGCCTTGTGCTCGGTCTTGACGGTGATGATGTGCTTGCCCTTGGACTTGTAGAACTGCGCCGCGCCCTTGATGGCCAGGTTGTTGCTCTCGGTGGCGCCGGAGGTCCAGATGATCTCGCGCGAATCCGCGTTGACCAGCTTGGCCACTTCTTCACGCGCCTCTTCCACGGCCTTTTCAGCGGTCCAGCCGTACATGTGGCTGCGCGAAGCGGGGTTGCCGAACTGCTCGCGCAGGTAAGGGATCATCTTGTCGGCCACGCGCGGATCGACCGGGGTGGTCGCCGAGTAGTCCATGTAGATCGGGAAGTGCGGAGCCTTGATGGTCTCCAGCAGGCTTTTTTCCAGGGGTGCGTTCATAAGGTCCTTGCTCCAAATCAGGCTGCGGCTTGCGGGCGGTGCATCACCACCACGCTCTGCGAGTCGGCGGCACGGTGCTCGGCCGCCTTGGGTTCTTTTTGCTGGTCCACCAGGTCCTGGAGGGATACCGAATCCAGGTATTCGACCATCTTCTCGTTCAGGGTGGACCACAGCTCATGCGTCATGCAGCGTGCGCCGCCGGGATGGGCCGCGCTGTGGCAATTTTCCTTGCCACCGCACTGGGTTGCATCCAGGGGTTCGTCCACCGCGATGATGATGTCGGCAACCGACACGTCGGCCGCCTTGCGGGCGAGATTGTAACCACCGCCAGGCCCCCTCACGGACTCGACGATCTGGTGACGCCGCAACTTGCCGAACAACTGCTCCAGATATGATAAAGAAATTTCCTGGCGCTCGCTGATGGCCGACAGCGTGACGGGGCCCTTGCCCTGGCGCAAAGCCAGGTCAATCATCGCAGTCACGGCAAAACGGCCTTTGGTGGTAAGACGCATGAAGTTCGCTCCAGAAACAAATGCACCGGCGGGGCCGGTTACCCTGAATTCCCGAATATTTGAGTCAAGTATAGCAAACCCGAGTAATTCTGTCAGGTACCCTGCCTTTTCCTTCATATCGACCAAAACCTGGCCTGGCGCAAGCCGCCGAAAAATTCACTTGAAACTTGTCTGACCTCTTGCGCAAAGTGCGCTACTCTCACGGCTACGGCTGGTCCTGGCGTCGTGGCAGCTTATCGATCTGGTAAGATGGCGCGACTATGTTCACCCCGCCTGATGCGGACCGATCACAACCATTCACAATCCGGTCTGCCAGCGCTCCCGAGAAATAAAACGATATGGATGTAAGCGATACCCCCAACCCGCTGCTGCGCCCGCGCCGCAAGCCCCAGAGCCTGTCGCAGGAAGTGGTGGCGGCGCTGACCGCAATGATGAGCAGCGGCAGCCTCAAGCCCGGCGACAAGCTGCCTACCGAATCCGAGATCATGCAGACCCAGGGCGTGTCGCGCACCGTGGTGCGCGAAGCCATCTCGCGCCTGCAGGCGGCCGGACTGGTGGAAACGCGGCACGGCATTGGCACCTTCGTGTTGGAAGCCAAGAAGGGTTCCAACATCAACATCGACCCGGCCACCATCACCACCATGCGCGACCTGCTGGCGCTGCTGGAGCTGCGCATCAGCCTCGAGACCGAGACCGCCGGCCTGGCCGCATCGCGCCGCAGCGATGCCCAGCTGCAGGAAATCCGCGAGGCGCTGGACCTGTTCCATGCCAACCAGAAAAGCGGCGGTGACACCGTGGGCCCGGATTTCCGCTTCCACTTCGCCATCGCCAACGCCACCGGCAACCGATATTTCATCGAGATCATCAGCCATCTGGGCATGGGGGTGATCCCGCGCAAGCGCATCAATACCGCCGAGCTGGCGCATGACCAGCAGGCCAGCTACCTGGAGCGGGTGCAGCGCGAGCATGAAGACATCTATGAAGCCATCGCGCGGGGCGACACCGAAGCGGCCCGCGCGGCCATGCGCAATCACCTCACCAACAGCCGCGAGCGCCTGCGCCGCGCGCAGCAGGAAGCCGAATCGGGTACGGCGGCCAACGCCTGACCGCCTTCAAGCCCCACCGGTCCGTGCTGCACGGACCGGCCCCCTCTGCTACTTCTCTCCCTCTTCAGCAAGCACGCACCAGCCGGCGATCGCGTCGCCCGGGCTCGCCGCCAATCCCCTCCTCCATCCCTGCGCAAAACGTCATAACAAATTGCTGGCTTTCTGAAATCTTATGTTGTACGATGACTGATATCCTAATTGGATACAAGAAGACCAGAGACAACATTCATCCTAATGCCTCGTTTTCCAACCCATTCCTAACGGCGTCGAGCGAAACCATGTCCCAGTACACACCCCAAGACCTCAAACAGATCCTCTCTTCCGGCCTGCTGTCATTCCCGCTGACGGACTTCGATGAGCAAGGCGATTTCCGCCCCAAGACCTACATCGAACGCCTGGAATGGCTGGCCCCCTATGGCGCCAGCGCACTGTTTGCCGCCGGTGGCACGGGTGAGTTCTTCTCGCTGGTCCCGGGTGAATATTCGGACATCATCCGCACCGCCGTCGACACCTGCCGTGGCAAGGTACCCATCATCGCCGGCGCCGGCGGTTCCACCCGCGCGGCCATCGCCTACGCCCAGGAAGCCGAGCGCCTCGGAGCCCATGGCATCCTGCTGATGCCCCACTACCTGACCGAAGCCAGCCAGGACGGCATCGCCGCCCACGTGGAAGCGGTCTGCAAATCGGTCAATTTCGGCGTCATCATCTACAACCGTGCGGTCTGCAAGCTCAACGCCGAGACCCTGCAACGCCTGGCTGACCGCTGCCCCAACCTGATCGGTTTCAAGGACGGCATCGGCGAGATCGAACCGATGGTGCATATCCGCCGCAAGCTCGGTGACCGCTTCACCTACCTGGGCGGCCTGCCGACCGCGGAAGTCTACGCCGCCGCCTACAAGGCGCTGGGCGTGCCGGTGTACTCCTCGGCGGTCTTCAACTTCATCCCCAAGACCGCCGTCGAGTTCTACCAGGCCATCGCCAAGGAAGACCACGACACCGTGGGCAAGCTGATCGATGACTTCTTCCTGCCCTACCTGGCCATCCGCAACCGCAAGGCCGGTTACGCCGTCTCCATCGTCAAGGCCGGCGCCAAGATCGTCGGCCACGATGCCGGCCCGGTGCGTACGCCCCTGACCGACTGCACGCCGGAAGAGCACGAAGAGCTGGCTGCGTTGATCAAGAAGCTGGGCCCGCAATAACGCGCGTCTGATCTGGTCGGAGCAATCAAGGAAGGGGGGCCGCAGGACACTGCGGCCCCCCTTCCTTTTTGGGCGATATGAAAGAAAGTGCAGGCGCTGTCCGAAAAAAAACCTCCGTGGCCCAAGCGACGGAGGTTTTCGTGAAGCAAAGCACCAACAATCAGAACTCTTCCCAATCCTGTGCATCGTCCTTGATGCGGCTGCTCGGGGCAGGCGGCGCGGCCTTGGCAGGCGGCAACTTGGGAGCAACCTTCGGTGCCGCCGCCGCAGCGGGCGCGGGCGGCGCCGGCTTCAAGGCAGGTGCAGCGGGTGCAACCGGGGCCGGCGGCGGTGCCATCGGTGCCGGACGCGGCTTGGCCGCCGGGCTGCCGACCTGGTGCGCATCGATCTTGAAGATGCTGACCGCACCGACTAGGTTGGTCGCCTGGGCCTGCAGCGATTGGGCCGCAGCGGCCGCTTGCTCCACCAGTGCGGCGTTCTGCTGGGTCACTTCATCCATCTGGGTGATGGCGCGGTTGACCTGTTCGATACCGGTGCTCTGCTCGCGGCTGGCTTCGGCGATCTCGCCCACGATGTCGGTCACGCGCTGCACGCTGGCGACCACTTCGCTCATGGTGGCACCGGCCTGCTCCACCAGCTGGCTGCCGGCTTCGACCTTCTCCACCGAATCATCGATGAGCGACTTGATCTCCTTGGCAGCCGCCGCCGAACGCTGGGCCAGCGAGCGCACTTCGGACGCCACCACCGCAAAGCCGCGGCCCTGCTCACCGGCGCGCGCGGCTTCCACCGCCGCGTTGAGCGCCAGGATGTTGGTCTGGAAGGCGATGCCGTCGATCACGCTGATGATGTCGACGATCTTGCGCGAGGATTCATTGATGGCCTGCATGGTATCGACCACCTGCGCCACCACTTCCCCGCCCTTGCTGGCGGTGGAGGAGGCCGAATGCGCCAGCTGGTTGGCCTGCAGGGCATTGTCGGCATTCTGCTTGACGGTGCCGGTCAGTTCCTCCATGGAGGCGGCGGTTTCTTCCAGCGAACTGGCCTGCTGCTCGGTACGCGAAGACAGGTCCATGTTGCCGGCGGCGATCTCCTTGGCGCTGGTGTCGATGCTGTCCGAACTGCTGCGCACGCGCGAGACGGTGGTCAGCAAACCCTGCTGCATGCTGCGGATGGCCGAGAACAGGCGGCCGATTTCATTGTTGTTCTTGACCTCGACCTTGGTGCTCAGGTCGCCATTGGCGACCAGGTCCAGCAGGTGCACGGCGCGGTTCAGCGGCGTGAGGACGATGTTGCGCAGCAGGAAATGCACCCCCACGACCAGGAACATGGCGCCGATCAGACCGGCCACCACCAGCCACACCACCAGGTTGTATTCGCGCTGGCGCTCGGCCGTAGCCTTGTCATTGAGTTCCATGGCGCGCTTTTGGTACGCCTCCAGCGCCGTGGAGAAACGCGCCCCGCCCTTGCTGATGAAATTGTTGTTGAGCTGGGAGTAACCCTGCGCATCACCGGCCTTGAGGGTGTCGGTCGCCTTCTTGAGGATCTCGTTCAAGGCCTTGGCCGATTCGATCAGTTCGGTCTTGATGGCCGGATCCTGGCCTTCCACGTCGGGCAGCTTGGCGTAATCGTCCAGGTACTTGAGGCTGCGGTCATAGGTCATCTGGGCGCTCTTCAAGGCGGACTCGATGACGGCCGCATCGCCCTTCTCCATCAGCGTCGAATAGATGCGCCCATGGGCGGCCCGGGTACGGGTAGTGTCCTTGTAGGCATCATTGATCAGCAAGGTGCGCTGGGTGATCTCGTGGACGTACTCGGTGGATTGGTTGGCCCGGCCCAGTGCAAAGATGCCTACGCCAGCCCCCACTACGATCATGCATGAAAACAGCGCAAGCGCGCTCATCAGGCTGAAGCGAACCGTCAGATTTCGCATTCCCTCTCTCCGCTTAGTATTTGTACAACACGTGAAATGAACAACATGGCACAGACGATACATCAGCGAGTCACGCTTCATATCGGCGGCAAACCAACCAAAACTCCCCCAATTCCCGGTTAGGGCGGTCAGCAAATGTCGGCTTTCGCATTGTGCACCGGCAACACCCCGGGGCTGGCTGTTTTGGATCAAGCCAACTTCATATGACGAGGCCCAGATGTGAAAAAGCTTGCCGGAATGACATCCGGCAAGCTCGAAAAACAACATATCAAGGCTTCGGCAGGTGAAGCAAATCCCTTCAGGATCAGCGCACGCCGGGCAGGTCGATGATCTCGACCCAATTCGGATTGCGCCCCAGGGTGTAGCGGAAGACCGGGGTAAGTGCCCCGCTGTCGCGGTCGATGGCGTAGCTGGTCAGGCCGGCCTTCTGGCCGACAGCCAGCAAATAGCGCCCTTGCGGATCGATGTTGAAACCGCGCGGCTGGGTTTCGGTGGGAACGTTGAGGATGCGGGTCAGCTTGCCGCTGGCCGGCTCCACGCGATAGCCGGTGAGGGTGTTGGAGGTGCGCTCGGTGGCATAAAGAAAACGACCATCCGGGGTCAGGTGCAGGTCGGCGGCGGCCAGCTGTTCGCTGGTCTTGAAGCCATCGGGCAAGGCCGAGTCGCTGCCCTGCAGGGCCAGGGTGCCGGACTGGCGGTTGTAGGCATAGGTGTTGACGGTGGCATCGAGCTCGTTGGTCGAATAGACGAAGCGCTGGTCCGGCGAGAACACGAAATGGCGCGGCCCGGCACCGGTCTTGGTGGCGACTGACGGTGGGGTGTTGGGCGCAAGCGCGCCGGTGGCCGCGTCGAAGCGGTATTGCAGGATCACGTCGCTGCCGAGGTTGCTGGCAAAAACGAAGGCATTGTCAGGCGAAACCTGCACGCAATGCGCGTTCTTCCCGGTCGGGATCACTGCCAGCGGCGCTGACTGCACGGTGCCGTCGGCCCCGATGGCATTGACCGAGATCTTGTTGCCCGAGTAGGACGCCGCCAGCAGGTAACGGCCGCTGCGGTCGGTGGCGATGTTGGCCATGTTGTCGGCCAGTGGCGCCTTGGACAAGGCCTTGAGCTTGCCGCTCGCGGGATCGATGGCATAGCTCACTACCGAATAGGGCTGGCCACGCAGCGCGGCGTAGAGGAATTTGTGGTCCGGGCTCAGGGCCAGCGGCATCACGGTGCTGCCCGTATCGACCTTGTCGATCAGGTTGACGCTGCCATCGCCATTGAGCTGGAGCACGTAGATGTCCTGGCTGTCGGCATTGGAGACGTAGGCGACGGTGGCCGCACCGGCATGCGTGGCGGCCAGGCTGAGGGCGGAAGTGGCGATCAAGGTGGCGAGGCGCGAAGAAGGTGAAGAAGGGGAAGAAAGGGTGTTGCTCATGCTGTCTCCTGGCGAATCATCTTGTTGTTGGCATCACGATGGAACAAAAAAAGGCCCGCAAGCGGGCCCCAAGGGAGGATCAGGTCACGGGTGCCGGATTGAACAGGGTCAGCGCGTTGTGCAGCTTCCATTGTTCGGCCCAGGTGCGCTTCTTGCCGCTGGCCACGTCCAGCATCAGCTGGAACAGCTCCCAGCCGACCTGCTCGATGGTGGCTTCGCCGCTGGCGATGCGCCCGGCGTTGACGTCCATCAGGTCATGCCAGCGCCGCGCCAGGTCATTGCGGGTGGCGACCTTGATGACCGGCACGGCCGCCAAACCATAGGGCGTACCCCGGCCCGTGGTGAAGATATGAAGATTCATGCCGGCCGCCAGCTGCAAGGTGCCGCAGATGAAGTCCGAGGCCGGCGTGGCCGCATAGATCAGGCCCTTCTGCTGCAGCTTGTCGCCCGGCGAGAGCACGCCCGAAATCGGGCTGGAGCCGGACTTGACGATGGAGCCCATGGCCTTCTCGACGATGTTGGCCAGTCCGCCCTTCTTGTTGCCGGGGGTGGTGTTGGCACTGCGGTCGACGCCGCCTTGCTTGAGGTAATTGTCGTACCAGTCCATCTCGCGGATCATGGCCTGGGCCACTTCCTCGTTGACGGCGCGAGAGGTCAGCTGGTCGATGCCGTCGCGCACTTCGGTCACTTCCGAGAACATCACCGAGGCGCCGGCGCGCACCAGCAGGTCGGTTGCAAAGCCCACTGCCGGGTTGGCCGTCACGCCCGAGAAGGCGTCGCTGCCGCCGCACTGCACGCCCACCACCAGGTCCGAGGCCGGGCAGGTTTCGCGACGGCGCTTGTCCAGTTCGGTCAGGCGCGCCTCGGCCATCTTCATGATGGAATCGATCATGGAGTTGAAACCGACGTGCTCCGCATCCTGCAGGCAGACCACGTAGGGCTCGCCGGCCTTGTGGATGGGGATCATGTTTTCCGGCAGCAGGCGGTTGGGCTGGAGCTTTTCGCAGCCCAGGCTCACCACCATGGCCTGGCCGCCGAAGTTGGGGTTCAGGCTGATGTTGCGCAGGGTGCGGATGGGGATGCCGGCATTGGGCGCATCGATGGCCACGCCGCAGCCGTAGGTGTGCTCCAGCGCCACCACATCTTCCACATTGGGATACTTGGGCAGCAGTTCGGCGCGGATGCGCTTGACCGCATGCTCCACCACCCCGGCCACGCATTGCACGGTGGTGGTGATGGCCAGCAGGTTGCGCGTGCCCACCGAGCCATCGGCGTTGCGGTAGCCCTCGAAGGTATAGCCTTCCAGCGGCGGCTGCGGCGCCGGCTTCCTGGTGGCGATGGGCAGGTTGTCGAGTTCGCGCGCCGGCGGCATCTGCACCAGCGATTCCTCGATCCAGCTGCCCTTGGGGATGTCGCGCACGGCGTAGCCGATGGCCACGTCATAACGCACGATGGCTTCGCCCTGCTTGAGGTCGCGCAGCGCGATCTTGTGGCCATGGGGAACGCGGTCGACCAGGGTCAGGCCATCGGGGAAGACGGTGCCGGCCGGCAGGCCGCCGTCATTGACGACGATGGCGACATTGTCGGTGTCGTTCATCATGATGTAGCGCGGAGTGAATGCCTGGCTGGCGGCGGTATCGGTGCTCATGCTAAGTCCCATACAACAGAGTGCTGCAATTCAAATGAAGGGCGGCCACTGCAACAGCGGCCGCCGGCAAAACGGATCAGGCGTCCTTGAGTTCGACGCGCTTGATTTCCTTGACGATGACAAGATAGCTGATCACGGTCACCAGCGCATTGATGCCCACGAAGACCAGGGCACCGGAGAAGGAACCGGTTTCCTTGACGATGTAGCCGATCACGATGGGAGTGGTGATACCGGCCACATTGCCGAACATGTTGAAGAGACCACCGGAGAGGCCCACGATCTGCTTGGGCGCGGTATCGGCCACCACCGCCCAGCCCAGCGCGCCCACGCCCTTGCCGAAGAAGGCCAGCGCCATGATGCCCACGACCATCCACTGCGCGTCGACGTAATTGCACAGGATCATAGTCATCGACAGCAGCATGCCGCCCACGATGGGGATCTTGCGCGACCAGGTGACCGACATGCCGCTCTTGATGAGACGGTCCGAGATCAGGCCGCCGACCACGCCTCCGATGAAACCGCACACCGCCGGGATCGAGGCCACGAAACCGGCCTTGAGAATGGACATGCCACGCTCCTGCACCAGGTACACCGGGAACCAGGTCAGGAAGAAATAGGTGATCACGTTGATGCAGTACTGGCCGATGTAGACGCCCAGCAGCATGCGGTTGGACAGCAGCTGGCGGATGTAGCCTTTGCCCTTGGTGGAAGGTGCGGCGACCTTCTTGTTGTCCATGTCGACCAGGCCGCCCCCGGATTCGATGTGCTGCAGTTCAGCCGCGTTGATGCGCGGATGATCCTTGGGGCTGTAGATGATCTTGCCCCAGACCATGGCCAGAAGGATGCCGACCACGCCCATGACGGTAAACACATGGTGCCAGCTGTAGGTATGCACGATCCAGGCCATCAGCGGCGTGAAGATCACGGCGGCGAAATACTGCGCCGAATTGAAGATGGCCGAGGCCGTGCCGCGTTCCTTGGTCGGGAACCAGGCCGCAACGATGCGGCCATTGGCCGGGAAGGACGGCGCTTCAGCCAGGCCCACCATGAAGCGCAGCAGGAACAGCGCGATCACGGCTGCGCCCGTGCTCATCCAGGTCACACCGGCCTGCAGGAAAGTGAAGAAAGACCACAGGGCAATGCTCCACATGTAGATCTTCTTGGAGCCGAAGCGATCCAGCAGCCAGCCACCCGGCAGCTGCGCCAGCACATAGGCCCAGCTGAAGGCCGAGAAGATGTAGCCCATGGTGACCGGATCCAGCGACAGCTCGGTCTTCATGGCCGAACCGGCGATGGACAGCGTGGCACGGTCAGCGTAGTTGACGGTGGTGACGACGAACAGCAGGAACAGGATCAGGTAGCGGATATGGGTCGGCTTGCCGGCCGCCGCGCCGCTGGGGGTGTTGCTTTGCGCCAATTGGTTTCTCCAGGTCTCTCGCCATCCGCTCCGCCAGCCTGCCCCGGAAGCGCCGCCGCAGGAACGCGGACGGAGTGGCGTCGGGACTTGCCGGAGGTGTCTCTTGGCGTATTGTTGTGTGTTGAGGTGATTGTTATAAGACGTCATACAACAGCAAGCGCAGTATAACAGGACGCGAAGCGGACGCAAGCGGTGAATGTGAAGGAATCTGCACTTCAGGCTGGTTCCGGCGCGGCCAGGTTGTCTGACATGTCCCTCTGGCGCACTGACGAAGTGGCGCGCCGCAGGTATGATGCGCGCACTCTCCTACTCCGTGACCACCCGATATCCCCATGACATTCTCTTCCTCCGCCTCGCGCGGCTCTTCTGCCTGGCTCAAGCCGCTGCTGTTCGTCCTGGTGGCGGCCATCGGCCTCTACTATGTGAAGTGGTCGCCCTACTACCTGAAATCCTTCGTGGCCGCCGACAAGCACAGCATTGGCGGCTCCATCCTGGCCAATGCACCCACCGCGCCCTGGTCGGCTGCGCTGGAATATGCCACGGTCTACTTCCTGGCCATCTGGAAAGCCGCCGTGCTGGGCGTGCTGCTCGGCTCGCTGGTGCAGGTGCTGGTGCCGCGCGACTGGCTGCTGCGGGTATTCGGCCGCGCCGGCCTCGGCTCGACCCTGCGCGGCGGCCTGTTCGCCTTGCCGGGCATGATGTGCAGTTGCTGCGCCGCGCCGGTGGTGGCGGGCATGCGCCGCCAGCAAGTGTCGGTCGGGGCCGCCCTGGCCTTCTGGATCGCCAACCCGGTACTCAATCCGGCCACGCTGGTGTTCATGGGCTTCGTGCTGGGATGGGATTTTGCCGTGCTGCGTTTGCTGGCGGGCGTGCTGCTGGTCGTCGGCGTCTCACTGATCGCACAACGTGTGGCACAGACGGAAACCCTGCCACAGGCTGCTTTGGACGCAGTGGCTGCCGCCGAATATGAACCGATGGACGATGGCCGACATTTCCTGGTGCGCTGGGGCAGCAAGCTGTGGCAACTGTTCTGGACCACGGCACCGGTCTATATCGTGGTGGTGCTGGCACTGGGTGCGGCACGTGTGTGGCTGTTCCCGCAGGTCGATGCCAGCATGGGCAACAGCCTGCTGTGGATCGTGGCCCTGGCGGTGGTGGGGACGCTCTTCGTGATCCCGACGGCGGCCGAGATCCCCATCGTGCAATCCATGCTCTCGCTGGGCATGGGCGTGGGTCCGGCCGTGGCGTTGCTGATGACCCTGCCCAGCATCAGCTTGCCTTCGTTGCTGATGCTGCGCACATCCTTCACACCGCGCGTGCTCATGACCGTCACGCTGCTGACCATGCTAGTCGGGGCGGTCAGCGGGCTGGTGGCGGTGGTGTTGCTGTAAATTGATTCAGGGCCGGTACTGTCGCAGGAAGCTGACCACCTCGGTCTGCTGCCCTGCGAACAGCAGGCGGGAGCGCTTGGACTCCCGCTGGAAGGCATAGATGGGATCGTAGTATTCCGCCAGCAAGGCATCGATCCAGGCACGGTGCAAGTCGACCACGCCGTCTTTCTCCTGGCGCGCCAGCGCCGTTTCCATCATCTGCAGCAGGCGGCGGTAGCGCTGGTCGCCCAGGCGCTTGACCAGCTTGCCCAGGGCAGCCAGCAGATGGGCGCGATACCGCTCAAAACCGTGGCGCGGATCCAGCGCCACGTACTCCTCGCTCAAGCCACTGACGTAATCGCGCAGGATGCGCTCCACGCGCCCTTCCCGGCTGTCTTCCAGCCATACCATGGGCAGGCTCTGCATGCGCTGGTGCAAGGCCAGCGGCAAGGCGCAGGCACCGATGAGGCGGCTCTCGTCTTCCAGCGCAAACCATTGATGGCCTTGCGCCTGCAATTTGATGAGGGCAATGGCCAGGCGGTGCTCGAAGTCGATGGGCGCAGGCTGCGGGCTGGCGCGCTTGCCGAAGCTGGAGCCGCGATGATTGGCGTAGGCTTCCAGGTCCAGCGCGTTGTCGAGCTGCAGCAGCACGTCGGTCTTGCCGCATCCGGTCATGCCGCCCACCACCACGAAAGCGCAGTCGGCCAAGGCCTGGTCGATGGCTTCCATCAAGAAGTGGCGCAGCGCCTTGTAGCCGCCAGCCACGCGGGGATAGGCAATGCCGGCCTCGCTCTTCAACCACTGCTGGGTGATCTGCGAGCGCAGGCCGCCGCGGAAGCAATACAGGCAGCCTTCCGGATGCGCCCGTGCGAACTCGGCCCAGGCCGCAATGCGTTCTTCCTTCACCGATCCGCTGACCAGTTGATGACCCAGTTCGATGGCGGACTGCTGGCCCTGTTCCTTGTAGCGCAGGCCGACCTGATGACGCTCGCTGTCATTCATCAGCGGCAGGTTCACCGCCGTCGGGAACGCCCCCTTGCCGAACTCCACCGGCGCCCGCGCATCCAGCATGGGCGTATCGGCGAGGAAGAGCGCGCGGCTGGGCTGCAGATCGGCCATCAAAGCACCTCGACCGCGTAGCGCTGTCGTTCCACCAGTTCGCCGATGGGCGCCAGTTCCAGTCCGAGGGCGGCGGCGGTGGCGAGGAATTCCGGATTGGCTTCCGGCCGCACCGCCACCAGCAGGCCGCCGCTGGTCTGGGGATCGCAGAGCAGATGCTTCTGCGCTTCGCTGAGCGGACTGATCTTGCTGCCGTAGCTCTCGAAATTGCGTCCGGTACCCCCTGGCACGCAGCCTTCGGCCAGGTAATAAGGCACGCCCGGCAGGCTGGGCACCAGCGCGTGCTGGACCCGTGCACTCACGCCGCTGCCTTCGCACATTTCCACCAGATGGCCCAGCAGGCCGAAGCCGGTCACATCCGTCATCGCAGTCACGCCCGCCAGCTTGCCGAAGCGGCTGCCGGGCTGGTTGAGCTGGCACATCCAGTCGCGCGCCGTGCCAACATCTTCAGGGCGCAGCTTGCCCTTCTTTTCTGCGGTGGTGAGGATGCCGATGCCCAGCGGCTTGGTGAGGTACAACAGGCAGCCGGCGCTGGCGGTGTCGTTGCGCTTCATGTGGCGCTTCTCCACCACACCGGTCACGGCCAGGCCGAAGATGGGTTCCGGGGCATCGATGGAATGGCCACCGGCCAGCGGGATGCCAGCCGCATCGCAGGCCGCGCGGCCACCGCGCACCACTTCGCGCGCCACCTCGGGCGGCAGCACGTTGACCGGCCAGCCGAGGATGGCGATGGCCATGAGCGGATCACCGCCCATGGCGTAGATGTCGCTGATGGCATTGGTGGCGGCAATGCGGCCGAAGTCGAAGGGATCATCGACGATGGGCATGAAGAAATCGGTGGTGGAGACCACACCGCGCTCTTCATCGATGGCATAGACGGCCGCATCATCGCGGGAGGCATTGCCGACCCAGAGTTTGGGATCGAGATGCTGGGCGCCGCTGCCGGCCAAGATGACGTCGAGCACCTGCGGCGAAATCTTGCAGCCGCAACCGGCGCCATGGCTGTATTGGGTCAGACGAATGGGGTCGCTCATGGGAAAGTCCTGGCTGGTCGGGGGGATGCCGATTCTAGCAGCGATTGCGGCGCCGGGATGGGCCCATGCCTCTGAATGGGCAGCCAGTCAATCACGACAGGCGTTCCAGCACCTCTGCGCAGCGAATCACTTGCAGGCCGAGATCTTCAGTCACCTCGTCACTGCCCTCGTATCAAAGCCATTGCGAACATCATGCGCCCGTGCGAGCAAGCGCCAGACGTCGGGACCGACCTCCAGCGTGTGAGGCAGGCACTGGAACACCACATAGCGGCTGGCGGGCCGGAAACCCTGGCGCCGCAAGGCGGCCAGCGAGAACGCATACGCCGCGCTGTAGCCGAGGAGGAAACGGCCGGATAATGAAAGTCCTGGTGCCGAGGCATCTTTGAGCCGATCCCGGCCACTTTGGAGATGGGTATCGATTTCGGCCGCCGAAGGAGGCTCCGGCTTCAGTTGCCCCAACCTGAGGAGATTTTCAAGCTCATTGCGCCCCATCCTGTGCTCCGATCAATTCGATTTTCGGACCAGCCATCACGGAAACCAGAAAATGATTCCGTGCCGCGATCTTTTTCCGGAATTCAGCGGGGCGATACACCGTCAGGGAAATCTTCCTGCCCAGTCTTGCCTCCAGCGCCACCAGCTCGGGGTAGAGATCGGCACTGCCAAGGTCATCCGCCAGCACCAGCAAATCAATGTCACTGGCCGCCGTATCCAAACCCTTGGCAACCGACCCATACAAGAAGGCGCGCTCGATGCGTTCCGAAAAAGGCAGCAGCATAGCCTTGATGGTGTCGGCCACGCCAAAGGTCTTGCGAATAATGGCGCTCAGTTCCGAAAAAATTGGAGAGTCCGGATTGGGCTTGTAGAGCAAGACGCGCCCCACCTCTTCCCGCAGCAACAGCCCGGCCTCGGTCAATTTGCCAAGGTCGCGCTGAGCCGATGCAGAACTGATGCCGGTGCGGCTCATCAGTGCGCGCAGGTGCATCCCTTCCGGCCGCAGGAACAGCTGGCCGAGAATGGCTTGGATGGATTTGGAGAAAAGGGCGTCACTGAGGGTGCTCATGCGCTCAATTCTAGCTCAATTGCGCTAAATTTGAGCACAAGCAAACAGAGGTGATGCCTGGCAGGGCCAAAAACAAAAAAGCCCCGCAAGAAACTTGCGAGGCTTTCGTATTCTGGCTCCCCGACCTGGACTCGAACCAGGGACCTGCGGATTAACAGTCCGTCGCTCTACCGACTGAGCTATCAGGGATCAATTGAGGGCGCGATTATGAACGATTTTTTTCAGATTTACCAGAGCGGAAAACGAAAATTTTTTACATCGTTCTGCATCGTGGCGGCATAGCCCTGCCGCCCTTCGTGAGAGACCAAAACACCAGCCTCACACTAATTGAAAAGGCCCCGCAATTGCTTGCGAGGCCTTCGCATTCTTTGGCTCCCCGACCTGGACTCGAACCAGGGACCTGCGGATTAACAGTCCGTCGCTCTACCGACTGAGCTATCAGGGAACAGCTGAGAAAAAGATTATGACGCGATTTTTACTTCATGTCAAAACTTTTTTCAGGGAAAGGCGCATTTTTTCATAGGAGAAAACGCCCTGCGCGACCCCATCCGCAGACGGGGCCGTGCATGCCAATTACAGCACCTTGGCGATGGCGTCGACCACCACGTCGATGTTCTTGGTGTTGAGCGCAGCCACGCAGATGCGGCCGGTGTCGACGGCGTAGATCGAGAACTCGTTGCGCAGGCGTTCCACCTGGGCCTTGGTCAGGCCGGAGTAGGAGAACATGCCGCGTTGCTTGATGACGAAATCGAAATCATGACCAGGCGCCTTTTCCTTCAGCTTGGCCACCAGCAGCTGGCGCATTTCGCGGATGCGCACGCGCATCTCGGCCAGTTCGTCTTCCCACAGCTTGCGCAGTTCAGGCGATGCCAGGGCGGTTGCGACCACCTGGCCACCGTGGATCGGCGGGTTGGAGTAGTTGGTACGCACCACGCGCTTCAGTTGGGACAGCACGCGGGCGGCTTCTTCGGCGCTGGCTGCGGCGATGGACAATGCGCCCACGCGTTCGCCATACAGCGAGAAGGACTTGGAGAACGAGTTCGACACGAACAGCGGGCCGCCAGCTTCGGCGAAGCGGCGCACCACCTGGCCGTCTTCGGCGATGCCGTCGCCAAAGCCCTGGTAGGCCATGTCCAGGAAGGGAACCAGGCCGCGCGAGGTCACCACTTCAATGACTTGCGTCCACTGGTCGTCGGTCAGGTCGGCGCCGGTCGGGTTGTGGCAGCAGGCGTGCAGCAGCACGACCGAGCCGGTCTTCATGGTCTTCAAGGCTTCCAGCATGCCGGCGAAGTTCACGCCACGGGTGGCCGGGTCATAGTACGGATAGGCGTTGACCTTGAAGCCGGCCATCTCGAACAGGGCGCGGTGGTTTTCCCAGCTCGGGTCGCTGATCCAGACTTCGGTACCGGCCGGCGAGAAGTGCTTGAGGAAGTCGGCACCCAGCTTCAGCGCGCCAGTGCCGCCCAGGGCTTGCACGGTGATCGCACGCTTCTCGGTCACCACGGCGCTGCCGGCGCCGAAGACCAGCTCCTGCACTGCGCGGTCATAGGTGGCCAGGCCGTCGATGGGCAGGTAGGTACGCGGGGCCAGCTTGGCTGCCAGTTCCGCCTCGGCTTTCTTCACGCATTCCAGCAGGGGGACCTTGCCGTTGTCGTCGTAGTACACGCCCACGCCCAGATTGGTCTTGGCCGGATTCTGGTCGGCGTTGTAGGCTTCGGTCACGCCCAGGATGGGGTCGCGCGGCGCCATTTCGATGGCGGAAAACAGGGAGGCGGAGACAGGTGCGTTCATCGTGATAACATGAAAAGTTAGCTGCAACAAAGCGCTGCAGAAGGAAATGGGTGCACAGGGAGAGATTCGGATGTGCACCTTTTTGCAACACTGCATTCTAACAAATGTGGATGGCCAATCACAGACACAGACAGGCCCAATTGCCTGCTGAATCTGCATGACACCATGTTCTATCGACATAACCCCGATCTGCACCCACCCAGCGCCAGGCAGCCCCACCCAGTGGATGAGCTGGCTGCTGACGCGGCTTTGCGTCCGGTTTTGCCGGCTGGACAGGCGCAGATTGTGTCTTGAACTTCAGCATCCCGACAGCATTTGATGAATATTCACGCCTCCACCTTGCCTGTGTGCAACGCCCCGCTTGCGGGCGTTGCCGGTTCTTCCTGCACCGTGGCGGCTCACCGGAACCCGCGCGACAAAAGCAACCCAGACCATGGCTGAACTGACCCCCATCAATACCGAGCTGGACGAGAGCAAGTTCGTCACCTTCCCCGACTCGCCCTTCAAGCTCTACCAGGTGTTTCCCCCGGCGGGCGACCAGCCGTCAGCCATCGACAAGCTGGTCGAGGGCGTTCACGACGGCCTGTTCTACCAGACCCTGCTGGGCGTGACCGGCTCGGGCAAGACCTACACCATGGCCAACACAATTGCCCGCCTGGGCCGACCGGCCATCGTGTTTGCCCCCAACAAGACACTGGCGGCACAGCTCTACAGCGAGTTCCGCGAGTTCTTCCCGCACAATGCGGTGGAATATTTCGTCAGCTACTACGACTACTACCAGCCCGAAGCCTACGTCCCCCAACGCGACCTGTTCATCGAGAAGGATTCCTCGATCAACGAGCACATCGAGCAGATGCGCCTGTCCTGCACCAAGTCGCTGATGGAACGGCGCGACGTGGTGATCGTGGCGACCGTCTCGGCCATCTACGGTATCGGTAACCCGAATGAATACCACCAGATGATCCTGACCCTGCGCGCCAAGGACAAGGTCTCGCAGCGCGACGTCATCGCCCGCCTGATCCAGATGCAGTACACCCGCAATGAAGTGGACTTCGGGCGCGGCACCTTCCGCGTGCGCGGCGACACCATCGATGTCTTCCCTGCCGAACATGCCGAACTGGCCGTGCGCATCGAGACCTTCGACGACGAGATCGACAGCCTGCAACTGTTCGATCCGCTGACGGGCCGCGTGCGCCAGAAGATCCCGCGCTTCACCATCTATCCCGGATCGCACTACGTGACGCCACGCTCGACCGTGCTGCGCGCCATCGAGACCATCAAGGAAGAACTGGCCGAGCGCCTGGAATTCTTCCGCAAGGAAAACAAGCTCATCGAAGAACAGCGACTGGAACAGCGCACCCGCTTCGACATCGAGATGATGACCGAGATCGGCTTCACCAAAGGCATCGAAAACTATTCGCGCCATCTCTCCGGCGCCAAGCCGGGCGACCCGCCACCGACGCTGGTGGATTACCTGCCCAAGGACGCCATCATGTTCCTGGACGAATCGCACGTGCTGATCGGCCAGTTGAACGGCATGTACAACGGCGACCGTGCGCGCAAGGTGAACCTGGTGGACTATGGTTTCCGGCTGCCCTCGGCGCTGGACAACCGGCCGCTGAAGTTCGACGAATTCGAAAAGAAGATGCGCCAGACCATCTTCGTTTCGGCCACGCCGGCGGACTATGAAAACACCCATGGCGACCAGGTGGTGGAACAGGTGGTGCGCCCGACCGGCCTGGTGGACCCCATCATCGCCGTGCGTCCGGCCACCACGCAGGTGGATGACCTGATGCAGGAGATCCACGACCGCATCGCCAAGGACGAGCGCGTGCTGGTGACTACGCTGACCAAGCGCATGGCCGAGCAGCTGACCGAATTCCTCTCCGACAACGGCATCAAGGTGCGCTACCTGCACAGCGACATCGATACGGTCGAGCGCGTGGAAATCATCCGCGACCTGCGCCTGGGTACCTTCGATGTGGTGGTCGGCATCAACCTGCTGCGCGAGGGCCTGGATATTCCCGAGGTCTCGCTGGTGGCCATCCTGGATGCGGACAAGGAAGGTTTCCTGCGTTCCGAGCGCAGCCTGATCCAGACCATCGGCCGCGCCGCCCGCAACTTGAACGGCATGGCCATCCTCTATGGCGATGTGGTGACCGATTCCATGCACAAGGCCATCGGCGAGACCGAGCGCCGCCGCGCCAAGCAGCTGGCCTTCAATGCCGCCAATGGCATCGTGCCGACCGGTATCAAGAAGGAGATCCGCGAACTCATCGACGGCATCTTCAACCCGGCCCAGGCGCGCACCGAAATGATGGTGGCCGAGGAGAAGCGCAACTACGAATCCATGAGCGAGAAGCAGATCAGCAAGGAAATCAAGCGCCTGGAAAAGCAGATGCAGGAACACGCCAAGAACCTGGAGTTCGAAAAGGCAGCCGCCGCGCGCGACCAGCTGCAGCTGCTCAAGCAGCAGCTCTTCGGCGCATCGGGCAGCGATTCGGCGGTCGCCTGATCCTGCGGGGAGCCCGGCCGGGCGGTATACAATGCCGCCACTTCATTCAACCGGCCGTGCTTCCCCTTCACTTTCCATGTCTTCCGTTGCCCCCCTCCCCGCTGCCCTGCTGGACCTGATCCACACCGCCCATCCCTCCTGGCATGCCGCCCTGCGCGCCGGCCTGCAGGCGATCCAGCAAGCCGATCCCGCTTATCTGCCCACCCTGGCGCAGGACGATTACCTGCCCACCGAAGGACGCCTGTTTGCCGCCTTCATCCAGCCCATGGACGCGGTGCGCTACGTGCTGATCGGCGAGGGCCCCTATCCGCGCGCGGCCAGTGCTACCGGCGTGTGCTTCATGGATGGCGCAGTGGGTTCGCTGTGGTCGGAAAAGGGCTTGTCCAAGCAGGTCAATCGCGCCACCTCGCTGCGCAATTTCATGAAGATGCTGCTGGTGGCCGAGGGCGCGCTGCAGGCGGGCCAGACCAGTGGCGATGCGCTGGCCGGTATCGCGGCGCAGGCCCAGGCGGATGTGGAAGGCAGCATCCAGACCCTGGCCGACCTGCAGGACAACCTGACTGCGCAAGGCTTCCTGCTACTGAATGCCAGCCTGGTGTTCCGCAGCCATGTGGCACCGGTCAAGGATGCCAAGGGCTGGAAACCCTTCTTTGAAACGGTATTGCGCGCCTTGGCCGAGCATGGCCAGGCACAGGACAAGTCCCTGCCCACGCTGGTGCTGTGGGGGAAGATCGCCGAGCAGCTGAGCGGCCTGCCGCTGGTGGCGCAATTCCCGCGCGCGGTGGCCGAGCATCCCTACAATCTCAGCTTCATCGAGCACAGCGGCATGCAGCAATTGTTTGCACCCATGCAGCTGCTCAAGAAGCGGGCCTGAGGCGGCCCGCTTCGTTTTCCTCGCTCAGAACATTGCTCAGAACTCTTCCCAGTCGTCGCCACCGCTGCCCTTGGGCGGCGCCTTCGGGGCGGCTTTGGGCGCGGCAGGCGCAGCCGCTTCGGCCGGTAGCGCCGGCTTGCTGGCGGGCTTGGCCTTCAGCGGCGCCGGCTTGGGCGTGATGTTGACCGGTGCCGGACGCGCTGCTGCAGCCGGCGGCGGGGCCGCATGATGAACCGGCGGCGGCGTGATCGGTGCGGCTCCGCCGCTTTCATCGAGCTTGAAGCCCGCCACCACCGCGGCCAGATGAGCTGCTTGCTCCTGCAGGGATTTGGCCGCGGCGGCCGCCTCTTCCACCAGCGCGGCGTTCTGCTGGGTCGCCTCATCCATCAGGGTCACGGCATTGCCGACTTCGGTGATGCCTGCGCTTTGCTCCTGGCTGGCTGAACTGATCTCACCCACGATGTCAGTCACGCGGCGCACGCTGGAGACCACTTCATCCATGGTCGAACCGGCCTGGGCCACCAGTTGGCTGCCCGCTTCCACCTTCTGTACCGAATCATCGATCAACTGCTTGATCTCCTTGGCGGCCGTGGCCGAACGCTGCGCCAGGGAACGCACTTCGGAGGCCACCACCGCAAACCCGCGTCCCTGCTCACCGGCTCGCGCCGCTTCCACCGCGGCGTTCAAGGCCAGGATATTGGTCTGGAAGGCGATGCCATCGATGACGCTGATGATGTCGACGATCTTGCGGGAAGACTCATTGATGGAGCTCATGGTGCTGACCACCTGGCCCACCACGGTACCGCCATGCACCGCCACATCCGAGGCCGACACCGCCAGCTGGTTGGCCTGGCGTGCATTGTCGGCGTTTTGCTTCACGGTGGAGGTGAGTTCTTCCATCGCCGATGCGGTTTCTTCCAGCGAACCGGCCTGCTGTTCGGTGCGTGCGGACAGGTCCATGTTGCCGCTGGCGATCTCGCTGGAAGAAACTTTCACGGACTCGCTGGCGCGCCGGATATCGAGCAAGGTGCGCGAGATCTTGTCGGCAAAGTGATTGAAGGCGCGCGATATCTGCGCCAGTTCATCCTTGCCGCTGGTGTCGAGCCGGCGCGTCAGGTCGCCGTCGCCCGAGGCGATTTCTTCCATGGCATTGCGCACCACGCCCAGGCGGCGCAGCAGGCGCGTGATGGTGAAGCTCAGCAGCAATGCCGCCGCGACGATGGCCACCACGGCCAGGATCACCGCCAGCGCCATGAGCGCACCCACCGCATGCGTGGCCTCCCGATAATCCAGCGCCACCACCAGCGACCAGTCGGTGTTGTCGATGGGTTGCGTAAAGAGCAGATAGGGGACGCCGCCGATGGTCGCGCTGCCGCCCTGCTTCATCCCGGCCAGCGTGGCGGCGGAGAGATTCTGGTCCAGCGCCGACACCGGCTTCAAGGCCAGCTCCTTGTTGGGATGGGTGATGATGAGGCCATCCCTGCCGACGATGAAGGCAAAGCTGGATGGCGTGGGCTTGATGCCGGCCACGGTGCGCACCACGTTGTCCAGCTGCACATCCGAACCCAGCACAGCCTGCAGGGTCCCCTTGTCGCTGACCGGCTCGGCGAAGGTCACCACCAGCTTGCCGGTGGTGGCGTCCACATAGGGGGCGGTGAGCACGGGCTTGCCGGCATCGACCGCCTGCTTGTACCAGGGCCGTGCGGTCGGATCGTAACCGGCCGGCATCGGGTGCAGGGCCAGCATGCGTTTGTCGGGATAGCCGATGTAGGCGTCGTCGAAGGAACCGGCCTCCTGGGCCGCCGCCACGATGGGCAGGACATCGCTTTGCTTCAAGGCCTGCTTCATGGCGCCGGTGATGATGCGCTTGCTGCGCACCCACTCGGTGATGTTGGCAGCGTAGCTTTCGGTGAGCTGGCGGGTCTGAGTGGAGATGCCCTCCAGCGTATCGCTGCGGACGGTGTAGATGTTGGCGCCACTGAGAACGATCATGGCTACCGCCACGATCAGTACGCATATGACGATCAGCCGGGCACGAAGTGAAGACAACATGGCGAACTCCCCTGTAAGAAGCAAAGACGCGAAACCTGCACGAACGGCAACATGTTTTATTTCCCCGACAACAAATATAGCAGCGCTGCACTACCGTGCGATGTCATTTTTGTTAAGAGGATCAAGAGGAAACTGTCCAGGGAGGCAAGCCGGCATGGCTTTTCAGACATTGCGCCCGTAAACGGCAAATCCCCGCAACAGCGGGGATGGAGGTGTTCAACGCAGCGTGCGCCTGGCCATGTTGGGGGCGCTGTCGGCCATGAGGCCGCCGTTGCGGGTGATACGGGTAATACAGGTATTGCGGGGCGTGACGGGTCAAGCGGGTGATGCGTCGGGCAGGGTCTGCCTCTGTGGGCGACTGCTGGCTGCCTACTGCGGCCCCGAACACGCGGAGCCGGTCTCTTCATCATCGTTCTTCAGGCGCATCGGGCCTGGTCCTGCCGGGTATTGCGGTACTTCAGTGCTGCGGGTGCTGCCATCAAGCTGGCCGCATCGGCATTCAGATCTGCGATTGCAGCTTCCAGACAGCGTGCAGGTGGCTGTGGTCCAGCTGGCGCAGGCGCACTTCCATTTCGAAATGGTCGGTCACGCCTTCGAAGTAGGCAGCATCATGCAGGTCGGTGGCATCGTTGCGCACGGGCTTCAAGGCGTGGGCGGCGATGACTTGCTGGACAGCAAACTTTGCCAACTCGACCAAGGAGCGCAAATTGTTAGAAAAACCGGCATCTTTTGCAAATATACTGACGTTGTTCACGATGAATTCCTTCTGTTTGACGTTTGGGTGATTGAAGAATAAGGTCGCCCCTGCCTTTTGCAAAGCAACATTTTCCGTCACCTCTATAAGTTTTTCTTACAGCATGTCTTCATCCTTACCCTCGCTCAAGGCCCTCAAGGTGTTCGAAGCGGCAGTCCGGACGCGGAGTCTGACGCTGGCAGCCCATGAACTTTTCATCACCCATAGTGCGGTCAGTCAGCAGATCAAAACGCTGGAGGAGTATTTCGAACAACCGTTGTTTTTACGCCAGTCGCGTGGCGTGGAACCCACAGAAGCGGCCCTGGCCTTCTATGCCGAGGTCAAGGCCAGCCTGGATCGCATTGCCCTGGCGGCCGAACAGCTGTCCCTGGCCGGCAAGAGCCGCGTGGTGCGCCTCATTGCCGCCCCCTCGGTGGCAATGCGCTGGCTGATTCCGCGCCTTTCGCAGTTCCAGATCGACAACCCCCGTATCGAGGTGCGGGTCACCACCACCATGTCGGAGTATTTCGAGGATGTGAAGGATCCTTTCGACGTCATCATCTGGCGCAGCCCGCTGGAGCGCAGCGGCTATGACTGCGTGCGCTTCCTGGATGACGTGTCGGTACCGCTGGCTTCGCCGCACTTCCTGGAGACGCACCCGATCCGGGTGCCGCGCGATTTCGTGGAGGTGCCGCTGATCCACCTTTCCAGCCGTTCAGCGGCATGGTCGCAGTGGCTGGGCAAGGCCGGGGTGGCGGTGCGGCGCAAGATGCCGGGGACGGTCTATGAACATTCCTTCCTGAGCCTGCAAGCGGCGGCCACTGACCAGGGGGTGGGCATGGGCACGCTGGCGCTGGTCGATGACGATCTGGCCGCAGGCCGGCTGGTGCGGCTGTTTCCGGAGGTCGTGCTGCACGGGGAGGGTTACCACATGCTCTATCGCAGCAGCGCCGACACCAATCCGGCACTGAAGACCTTCATCACGTGGTTGAAGCAGATGGGCCAGGCATCTTCATTCGATCCGCAACAGACCTGGCCGGCGGATTTTCCTGGCGAATATTGAGGGAGTCCGTCCCCGCGCCGGGCACGGGGACGACAGCGGCGAGGATCAGTCCGCAGACTTGAGCACATGCACCTTGCGGTCCGCGATCAAATCCTTGGACTTCTCGCGGTAGTCGGTCATGTGCGGCAGGGTGAAGTGCAGTTTCAGCGCTTCTTCGTCCTTCCACTTCTCGACGAAGGCGAAGGTATCCGGCCCCAGGGGGGCCTGGTTCGGGCCGAAGCCATCCACATCCACCACCAGTCCATACTCGATGCAGCCTTCCTCGGCGCGCACGGCAGCCAGGTTGGCGCGCGCGATGGCCAGCAGCGCTTCGCGCTGGCCGGGCTTGGCGGTGATGATGGCGACGACGGTAACGGTGCTCATGCGGGAATTCTCCTATGCAAGGTGACAGGCACCGCCAGGGCGACGGTGCGGGGCCACCAGCATACGCGATTTGTCCGCCCTCAGTTCAGACGGATCTTTTCCAGCAATTGCGTGATGTTGTAGCGCATCAGCGAGAGGTAGTCCGCAGCCGGGCCGTCCGCCTTGGACAGCGCATCGGCATACAGCTTGCCGCCTGCTGCCGTGCCGGATTCGCGGGCGATCTGCTGCAGCAGCTTGGGGTTGCTCATGTTCTCGAAGAACAGGGCCTTGATCTTCTCGCTGCGGATCTGGCGAATCAGCGCAGCCACATCACGGGCACTGGGTTCGCTATCGGTCGACACACCCTGCGCGGCCAGGAAGCGCACCTTGTAGCGGGCACCGAAGTATTCGAAGGCGTCATGCGAGGTGATGACCTTGCGCTTGGCATCCGGGATCTGGCTGAACTGGCGTGCAGCCCAGGCGTCCAGGTCCTGCAGCTTGGCGACATAGGCCTCGCCATTCTTGCGGTAGACCTCGGCACCGGCCGGGTCCAGCTTGGCCAGGGCGGTGACGATGTTGCGGGTGTAGACGATCACGTTCTGCGGGTCCTGCCAGGCGTGCGGATCGTCCTTGCCGTGATGTTCATGTCCTGCACCGTGGGCGTGATCGTCCTCGTCTTCACCCACGCGCTCGCGCGCCTTGATGCCGGCCGAGGCCACCACGATGGGACCGCGGTAATTGGCCGACTGTGCCAGGCGCTCCATCCAGCCTTCGAAACCGAGGCCATTGACCACGATCAGCTTGGCACGCGAGACGGCCTTGATGTCATCCGGGGCCGGCTGGAAAACGTGCGCATCTTCATCTGGGCCGACCAGGGTGGAGACGGCGATGCGCTCGCCGCCGACATTGGCGACGACATCGCCCAGGATGCTGAAGCTGGCCAGCACGGGAATGCGCTCGGCAGCGGACGCCGGCAGGCTCGCCGCCACGGCCAGGGCCGCCAGCAGCGCAGAGAGGGGACGAAACAGTTTCATGGACACTCCGGGGAAAGAGAAGCAGAAGAAAGCGGCAATAAACAGCAATAGACGGGGGAAAGTGAAGCCTCAGGCCTGCAGGTGCGGTCGCCGCAACAGGCGCGGCAGCCAGCCGCGCGGGGCCAACAGCAGCGAGGCGGCATACAGCACCCCCGCGCAGACGATGATGACGGGGCCGGACGGCACCGAGGCGTAATACGAGATCAGCAGCCCCGCATACCCGGCCAGCGCGGCCTGCAACACGCTGTTGCACAACTGTGCCGGCAAGGTGTCGTGCCACAGCCGCGCCGAGACCGCCGGCAGCATCATCAGGCCGACCGCCATCAGCGTGCCCAGGGTCTGGAAGGAGGCCACCAGGTTCATCACCACCAGCATCAGGAACACCTGCTGGTAGATCGCCCCGCCGCTGCGTCCGCCGCCCACGGCCATGTAGGAAGGATCGAAACTCTCCAGCAGCAGTCCGCGATAGAGCGCGGCGATGCCCAGTACGCTGGCGCTGGCCACACCGGCGATGAGCACCAGGCCTTCGCTGTCCACGCCCAGCACGTTGCCGAAGAGGATGTGCAGCAGGTCGAGCTGGGTGCCGTGGCGCGAAATCAGGATCACGCCCAGCGCCAGCGCCACCACGTAGATGGCGGCCAGGCTGGCATCTTCCTTCAGTTCGGTATGGCGGCTGATCCAGCCGGCCACGGCCACCACCAGTACCCCGGCGGCGAATCCGCCGATGGACAGCGCCGGCAGCGACAGGCCGAAGAAGATGAAACCTACGGCCACGCCCGGCAGCACGGCGTGGCTCAAGGCCTCACCGAACAGGCTCATGCGGCGCAGGGTCAAGAGCACGCCCAGCGGGGCACTGCCCAGCGCCAGGGCAAAGGCAGCCACCAGTGCGCGGCGCATGAAGGAAAATTCCAGGAACGGCGCAATCGCCAGGCTCTGCAAGGTCGAGAGTGCGCTCATGCCCGGCCTCCCGGGGTGGCGGCATGGTGCGTGTGGGAATGCCCATGTGAATGTTCATGCTCATGCGCCCGCGACAAGGCCAGCACCTCCGCCTCGCTCACTTCGCACACGCCGGCGTGCTCATCAACTGCCTCGGCCATGGCCCGGGCGCGCTGCAGGTTCTCTTCGCACATGACCTCGGCAGTCTCGCCCCAGGCCACCACGTTGCGCGCCAGCAGCAAGGTCTGCGGGAAGGCGCGGCGCACCTGGTCGTGGTCGTGCAGCACCGCGATCACGGTACGGCGTTCCGCATGCCAGGCCGAGATGATGCGCAACAGGTCGCCGGTGGTGCGGGCGTCGATGGCATTGAAGGGCTCATCGAGCAGGATCACCTCGGCATCCTGCAGCAGGATGCGGGCAAACAGCACGCGCTGGAACTGCCCCACCGAGAGGCTGGAGACCGGACGCCCGGCAAAACCGTCCAGCCCCACGGCCGCCAGTGCCTGCACCGCACGCTGGCGCATGGCGGCGTCGATGCCGCCCCAGTTGCCCTTGGCCTGCCAGTAACCCAGTTGCACGCAGTCGATCACCGTGATGGGGAAGCTGCGGTCAATCTCGGCCTGCTGCGGCAGGTAGGCGATGCGGCGCGCATCCACATGGGTATGCACGCGCCCGTCATTGCAGCGGACCAGCCCCAGCATGGTCTTGAGCAAGGTGCTTTTACCCGCCCCGTTGGGGCCGACGATGGCCGTCAGCGAACCGCGCGCAAAGGCGCCATTGACGTGGTGCAGGGCCGGATGGCGGCGATAGCTGACGGTGAGGTTGTCCAGCGAGATGGCAGCATCCATGTCAGCCCTCCCCCAAGGCCCAGTGCACGCCCAGCCACAACAGCAGGATCACGGGCGCAACGGCCAGCACACGCTGCCACCAGGGGCTGGCGAGCACGCCTTGCTTCAACAGGAATCGAGAGAGAAACGACACGGCAGGCAATCTGAGAAGAAGCAACCCGGACACCGGACAGCGCGGCCAGCCGGGCTGGCAAGAGCGCGCTTGCCCGTTGGCGCAACCAAGTTGCAGAAACAGGAAAAGCAGGCATTATAATGCAACCCTGTTGCAGAATGTAACAACACTGCAAATCTGTCCGCGGTCCGGGGCACAATGCGGCTCTCAGGGCGGATTTTCTGCCCTGGTTTGCAGTCTGTATCCTTGCGTTGCCGGTTTGCCGCCCCCTTGAACTCCCTTTACAACAAGCACAAGAAAGAAGCCGCCCATGTTCCGATTCCGTCCATCGTTGCGCCTGATTCCTCTCGTCCTGCTGTCCGTTGCCAGCCTGCCTGCGCTGGCCGCCGATGAAGGCCATGACCATCATGGCAACCACCCCGCGCACGTGCACGGCGTGGGCAAACTGGACGTGGCCCTGGAAGGCAACACCCTGACCCTGCACCTGGACAGCCCGCTCATCAACCTGGTGGGCTTCGAGCACGCTGCCAGCAGCGGCAAGGACAAGGACACCGTGCGCGCCGCCGTCAAGAACCTGCGCGAAGTCAACCGCATGTTCGCCACCGATGCGGCCGCCCAGTGCAAGCCGGCCGAAGTGCAACTGGAGTCGGCCGTGCTGACACCGGCCCTGCTGGGTGAAAAGACGCCCGCCAGCAGCGCACCGGCGCCAAACGACGGCCATGCCGACCTCGACGGCGATTTCACCCTGGTGTGCGCCAGCCCCGGCGCGCTCAATACGGTGGATGTGAGCGGCCTGTTTGCAGCCTTCCCCGGCTTCCAGCGCATCGACGTACAACTGGCCACGCCCAAGAAGCAAGGCGCGGTGCAACTGGTGCCGGGCAGCGCCCTGATCCCGCTGAACTGATGTTCCGATCCGCCGGGGCCACGCGCCCTGGCGAGGCAAGTCAGGCCAATGACAGGCGCAGGCGCTATGATCGGCCGTGCTGCCCAGCTTCGGCGCCTTCCGCGCTTTTCCTTCATGTTGTCATGACTCTTCCTGAACGCCCCTCCCCGGCCGCCGCCATTGCCATGCGCGAGCTGCGCTTCACCTGGCCCGGCCAGACGCACCCGGCACTGGCCTTGCCGCATTTCCAGGTCGCTGCTGGTGAACATGTTTTCGTCAGCGGCCCCAGCGGCAGCGGCAAGAGCACGCTGCTGGCGGCCATCGGCGGCATCGTCGTGCCGCAGGCCGGCACCGTGGAAGTCCTGGGCCAGCCCCTGCACAGTCTCTCTGCAGCGCGGCGCGACCGCTTCCGGGTGGATCACATCGGTTTCATCTTCCAGCAGTTCAACCTGCTGCCTTATCTTTCCATCCTCGACAACGTGCTGCTGCCGTGCCAGTTCTCGACTTACCGCAGGCAGCGCGCCGGCCAGCAAGGGGGCGATCTCAAGGACATCGCGCAATCCCTGCTGGCGGCGCTGGATCTGGCGCCGGCCTTGTGGACGCGTCCCGTGACCCAGCTCTCCATCGGCCAGCAGCAACGCGTGGCCGCTGCACGCTCGCTGATCGGCCGCCCGGAAATCATCGTCGCCGATGAACCGACCTCGGCCCTGGACAGCGACCGCCAGCAAGCCTTCCTCAACCTGTTGCAGCGCGAATGCGCGCAGAGCGGCGCGGCGCTGGTCTTCGTCAGCCACGACCAGCGCCTGGCCGAGCGTTTCGACCGCCGCATCGCGCTGGAGCAGTTGAACCAGGCTGCCCGCCCCGAGGATGCCGCATGAAGCTGCTCCTGCGCCTGGCCGCGCGCAGCGCCTGGAACCGGCGCTTCACGCTGGGCCTGATGTTGCTGGCCATTGCCCTGTCTACTACCATGCTGCTGGGGATCGAACGGGTGCGCCATGAGGTGCGGGCCGGATTCTCGCAATCGGTCTCCGGCACGGACCTGGTGGTCGGTGCGCGCACCAGTCCGATCCAGCTGATGCTGTACGCCATCTTCCGCATCGGCGGCGCCACCAACAACATGGGCTGGGACAGTGCCCAGGCCCTGGCGCGCAATCCGGCGGTAGCCTGGACCATCCCGATCTCGCTGGGTGATTCGCATCGCGGCTTCCCGGTGCTGGCCACCAATGGCGATTACTTCACCCATTTCCGCTACGGCAGCGGCCAGTCGCTCAAGCTGGCCCAGGGCCAGCCTTTTGCCGGTGTCTTCGATGCCGTGCTGGGGGCCGACGTGGCCGACAAACTGCACTACCACCTTGGTGACGTCATCGTGCTGGCCCACGGCATGGGCGGCATGGGCCTGACCCAGCATGCCGACAAACCCTTCAAGGTAGTCGGCATCCTGGAGCGCACCGGCACTCCGGTGGACCGCACGGTACATATCGGGCTGGACGGCATGCAGGCCATCCACCTGGACTGGGAAGGCGGCGCCCCCTTGCCGGGAGTGCATATCCCCGCCGAATTCGTGAAGAAATTCAACCTGACGCCCACCAGCATTACCGCCGTCCTGGTGGGATTGAAGAGCCGCGCTCGTGTCTTCGCCGTGCAGCGCGCCATTGCCGATGGCGATGGCTTCAAGGAGCCCTTGATGGCCGTGCTGCCGGGCGTAGCGCTGGATCAGCTGTGGGACGTGGTCGGCATCGGCGAGAACGCCTTGCTGGTGGTCTCGGGCATGGTGGTGGTGGTCGGACTGGCCGGGCTGGTGGCGGCCATCCTGGCCAGCCTGGGCGAACGGCGGCGTGAACTGGCCATCCTGCGCTCGGTCGGTGCGCGTCCGCTGGATGTGCTCTGGCTGCTGTGCGTGGAAGGATTGGGCGTGATGCTGTGCGGCGTGCTGGCGGGGCTGTTGCTGCTCAGCGCCCTGGCCTGGGCCTTGGGACCGATGCTGGCCGCGCAGTTCGGCATCGCCTTGCATGCCACGTGGCCAGCCGCAGGGGAATTACAATTGCTGCTCTGGACCGTGCTGGCCGGGCTGGTGGCCAGCCTCTTGCCGGCCTGGCGCGCGTACCGCCTGAGCCTGTCGGACGGCCTGACCCCAAGAATCTGATCTGATTTGGATGCATTGATATGAAGTCTCTTTACTGGATAGGCGGCATCGTCGCCGCCGGCCTGCTGGTAGGCAGCGGCGTTCGCCTGCTGGCCCACGGCGATGCCCAGGCGGCCCCGGCGACTGCCGCTGCGCCTGCTGCGGCCGCCGCTGCCCCCACCGGCGCCCCGCTGGCCGGCGCAGTTCCCGCCGTGACCGCACGCGCTGATGCCGGCAGCACCGTGGCCGGCGTGGCCGCCGCCTCCAACGGCCCCTACAAGGTCGGCGACCAGCTGCAACAAAGCCCCGCCGTCACCGACAAGCCCTACCAGGCCTCGGGCAAGATGGTGAACGGTTTCCAGGAGATCGCCTGGGAATCCCTGATCCCCAAGGACTGGGATCCGATGGCACCCTTCAAGGGACTCAAGCTGGACCAGATGACCGATGACGATCCGCGTGCCGATGCGGCGCTGTGGAAGGCCAAGAAGTACTGGAAGGATGCGCCCGTCGATCCGGCCATGGAAGGCAAGGCGGTACGCCTGCCGGGCTTTGTGGTGTCGCTGGATCGCGAAGGCGAGGCCCTCAAGGAATTCCTGCTGGTCCCCTACTTCGGCGCCTGCATCCATGTGCCGCCGCCCCCTGCCAACCAGATCATTCACGTCAAGAGCGCCAAGGCCGTCAAGAATGTGCGCACCATGGATGCGGTGTGGATCAGCGGCGTGCTCAAGGTGGAACGCTCGGACTCTTCCATGGGCGCATCCAGCTACAGCATGAAGGCAGTCAGCGTTGAACCTTACAGCGCACCGGACAAAGGTTGATTGCACACACCGGACTGCTTATCCCCAATTTCCCCTCCTCCGCTTCCAAGGCCTGCCGCGTGCAGGCCTTATCCACATTTTACGGGGGCAAGCTTGTGGACAAGGCTTTGACAAGCCACCCAAGCCCTTGATTCTTCAGCGTTTTTTTCTCCCGCCTCGGCTGCGCGCATTCGTGGTGCAGGCCGCTGCCGCGCGTCACCCGGCCAGGACTTGTCCCCGTCACCTGGCCGGATATCCACATTTTTTGGGAGCAAGCCTGTGGAGAAGCGCTGGGCAAGTCAGGCAAGGCCTTGATTGCAAAGGACTTTCCTCTACCGAGGCAGCAGGAGGCAAAAAACGGGCAGTCCGCTGCTTCCAACAAGCGTTGCACCACGCGCAACGATATCCACATTTTCTGGGAGCAAGCTTGTGGAGAAGCACTTGACAAGCCACTCAAGCCATTGATTCGAAACAACTTTTCAATATCGCAACAGCGGCTGGCAAACGTCGTCAAAACAGGTGCGACCGAGGCTTTTCAGCTTGCCGCGCGCCCGAAAAGCCGCCTTGCCTGCCGCTTCACGCAGGATATCCACACATTTTGGGAGCAAGCCTGTGGACAAGCTCTTGACAAGACACCCAAGCCATTGATTAAAAAGGAAAAACCCCGCCAGACGCAAACCCGGGCAGTTTTTTGGCGAACCTGGCCATCCGCCGCAAAGCCGCGCCCAGACTGGCCGAGCGGGGTGATATCCACACTTTTTGGGTGCAAGCCTGTGGAAAAGCCTTGGACAAGCCACTCAAGCCCTTGATTATCAAGGGTTTTATGAAAAATGACGCGACATGGGCAGCAGCCTGTCCCTGGCACCGCTTGCATGGATATCCACATTTTTTGGGAGCAAGCCTGTGGAAAAGCGCTGGGTAAGCAGACCAAGTCTTTGATTGCAAAGGGAAATCACTGCCAGGGCAGCAGATGGGCAAGCAGGGGAAAAGACAGGGAAGGTACAGAGCGAAGAAAGCGATGGGCAGGCCCCGGTGACGGAGCCTGCCCTGAAGGGAGGGACGCACCCCGCGCCGCGCACCGGCAAGCTTGCGCCTGACGGGAAGGGAGGACCGCGGCTTCCATCACGTGTGCGACCTGCCGGGTTACGACGCCACTGTCCGGCCTGGGCGTGAAGCATGAAGCGAGGAGAACTGGCTGCCCGGGAAAAAAGGCCTGCGACGCGCTCGCATCGCAGGCAACAACATCTGCACCGAGTCAGAGGAGACAGGCGCAAGTCTAGTGGCAGCGTATGACCGCGCCATGACAGTGCACTGGCATATGAAGGAAAAAGCGGGAGAGGAGGCTGAAGGGGAAAAGTGATACTGAAAATGTCATGAAGCCGTCATAACGGCGCACTATAGTGTGAACCTTAGTGCGGTACATGCAACCGATATGCATGATCGCATGGTGTGTTGGACATCTGTCCAGCACACCCTCCTCTCGGAGGCGTTCGCCTCCATGACATTCCCGGAATAAATTGCTGAAGAAAAACGACGAACGTCTTACCAGACGCCTTCGATGGCCGTGGCCTGCAGCTTGATGCGCGAGACTTCGCCATCGGCGCCTTGCAGGGCCAGGTCGTCCGGCATCGCCTTGGGCGGCTTGCGGAACCATTCCAGGCACAATTGCGACAGGTTGGTCAGCGCCTTCTTGGCCATGAACTGCTGCAGCAGCTCGCGCGTCAGTTCCAGGTTGGAGGCAAGGTAGAAGTCTCCTGGCTTGGCCAGCGCCTGCACATCCGCGCTCATGCGCTGCAGGTCCTTCTGGAACATCTGGCGCGGCACCGGCAAGGGGTGGCCAGCCGAGACCAGCAGCTCCTGGAACAGCGGCGCCATGAAATCGAGCGCATAGCCGTCGCACTGCACCCAGGCGTGGAAGGCATCCTGGTGGCTGGTCACGCTCTGGCCGTCATCCCCCAGCGAACCGAAGGACAGTGCGCCACCGCCATCTTCGCGAATCAGGTAGAACGCCGCACCGGCGACGGGGAAGGCATTGCGCTTGTAGAACTTCTTGAGGATCTGGGCGGCGGTGACGGAAAAGAAGAAACTGGCGGCCGGAATGTCCGCTTCCACGCTGTGCAGCACGGAATGGATGACGCGGAAGATGCGTTGGTAATCGGCCAGGGGAATCAATGGGCGCAGGTTCTGCGCGGAGGAATGTGAGCTTTGCATGGGCGCTATTTTCGCATGGAAAAGAACGGGCAAGCCGCTAGGCCGCTTCACGGGATTGCCGGACTGCACACACCCGTTGCGTGACGCGCTTTGGAACAAAAGCGGCATCACGACTTGCCGTTCCACCCTCAAGACATGTTTGCTGCGCAAAACTCTACTGCTACTGCTACTGCTACTACTTCTACCGCTACTTCAACTGCTGCTACGCACTGCAACTGCAACTACGACTGCAAATCAATTGCAAAACGAAACGACATTGGCTCACTGCTGTACTACGTACTAAGTACTACTGACTGCTCACTGCTACTGCGGATACTTGCTGTTGTTGCAGGCACTACCCCTAATGCCACGCAACGGTACTACCTTTGCTGCTTCACTCCCCCTCACTTCACTTCCCCTCACTTCCCCTACGATCCCTCGCCCCCAGGCACGTCTCCCCTGGTATTCAATCCGGCTTCTTCGGCTCCTGCATGAAGCAGGTGCAATCGACATCGTGATACTGTGCACAGTGCTGCAACGACGGCCGGGTCAGGCCATTGTTGAACAGGGAACGCTCCTGGGCATCCACCGCCACGTAGCGCAAGGCCGAAGCCATGACCTGCTGGTCGCGCTGGCCGACATCCTCCAGCGACACTTCCAGGCTGCCCCACTCCTTGTCGGTCTTGATGAAGAGATACATCAGCACGGTGCAGAAGACCAGGTAACTGATGAACATCAGGGTGATTTCACCCGGTACGGATTCGGTAACGAAATGCATGGCTGGCTCCAAAAGCAAGATACTTGGTCAAGGTCTTGCGTGCCAGTCGTGACCCCGCTGTATGGTCGGGGGTCCGGAGCACAGACCGTGTTTCATTGGTTCCCATGGTAGTGGCCCGACGTGATCGCGAACATCGGGGAATTCCTGACCCGGCAACGTCACTTGCCAGCTCGACAGCAGCCTGGGCTCGGGCTTTGCGGCGCATCAAGCTCTGCCATGCGCCGTGAAAGTTACGTGAATTTCAAGCCCGCATGCTGCAGGGAAACAGCCGAAAAAAAACCCGCCAGGCTTGCGCGTGGCGGGTTCAGGCTCGAATTGTCCAAGTCCAAGGACGTCTGAGGAGACGCCCTCAATGTACCGGGCCATGCACCTGCTGAAAACGAAGCATTCGTCATGCGCTTATGCTCGTGGCGCATAAGCCGCACGCTGCCGCTCTCAGCCGGCCTTGACGGGCAGCCAGCGCTCCACCAGCCGGGTCCAGAAGGCGGCGCCCACGGGGATGTTGGCATCATTGAAATCGTAGCCCGCGTTGTGCAGCATCGGCTGGCCCTGCCCGTTGCCTACGCGCAAGAAGCAGCCGGGACGCTGTTGCAGGAAGTAGGCAAAATCCTCGCTGCCGGCGATGGGACCGAAGGGCGCGATCACCTTCTCCGCCCCCACCAGTTCTTCGGCCACGCTGCGGGCGAATTCGGTCTCTGCGTCGCTGTTGACCAGCACCGGATAGCCGCGCAGGTACTCGATATCGGCCCGCGCACCGTAGCTCTCGGCATGCAGCGCCACCAGCGCGCGGATGCGTTCTTCCAGCAATGCGCGCACCTCGGGCTTGAAGGAGCGCACGCTCAGCTCCAGCGTGGCAAATTCCGGAATCACGTTGGACGCCTTGCCCGCATGCAGGCTGCCGACGGTGACTACCGCCGTTTCCATCGGATCGACATTGCGCGAGACCACCGTCTGCAAGGCCATCACCAGGCTGGCCGCGGCCACCACCGGATCGACCGACAGGTGCGGACGCGCTGCATGGCTGCCGCGCCCGGTGAGGCGGATCTTGACGGTATCGCAGGCCGCCATGAAGGGGCCGCTGCGGAACATGAAGGTGCCCGCTTCCACGCCCGGATGATTGTGGATGCCGAAGACGGCATCGCAGGGAAAGCGTTCGAACAGCCCATCGGCCAGCATCTTCTGCGCGCCGCTGTCGAAGCCGGCTTCTTCGGCCGGCTGGAAAATCAGGTGCAGCGTGCCATCGAAGCGGCGCGTGCGCGCCAGGTGCTTGGCCGCGCCCAGCAGCATGGCGGTGTGGCCATCATGGCCGCAGGCGTGCATGGCGCCGGGCTTGACGCTGGCCCACTCCAGGCCGGTTTCTTCGTGGATGGGCAAGGCATCCATGTCGGCGCGCAGGCCGATGCTGCGAGTGCTGCTACCCGACTTGAGGGTGGCGACCAGGCCATTGCCGCCGATGTGGCGGGTGACGGCATAGCCCCACTCCTGCAGGCGCGAGGCCACCAGGGCGGCGGTATCGACCTCCTCGAAGGACAGTTCGGGATGCTGGTGCAGGTGGCGGCGGATGCCGGTGATTTCGTCATGGATATCGTGCAGGTCGGCGACCTCGCACAGGGCGTGTTCGTGGCGGTGATTCATTGATTCTCCGTGGGGGATGGGCGTCGCGCCAGCACATCGCGGCCCTGCTCGGCCAGGTCCCAGAACAGGCCCGCCATCAGCTGCAGCGACTCGCGCGACACGCTGGCCAGTATATGCTCGTTGGGCGCATGCTGTGAGCAGGCCGGATAGGAGTGCGGCACCCACAGCGTGGGCAGGCCCAGGGTCTCGGAGAAGACATCGTTGGGCAGCGAGCCACCCAGGTTGGGCAGCAAGGTCGGTGTCTTGCCGGTACTCTCCTGCAGCGATGCCAGGCCCCAGCGCACCCATTCGTCATCCGGATCGAGCCGGGTTGCGGAGAACTGCACACCCGACAGCGTCACCTGCACATCGTCGTATCCATGTTCGTCCAGATGGGCGCGGATGTGTTCGATGAAATGCGCGTCATCGCTGCCCACCACGAAGCGGATCTGGCAATGCGCGGTGGCACGTCCGGGAATGGCATTGACGGGCGCTTCCGGATTGCCGGTCTTGAAGGCCAGCACTTCCAGCGTATTCCAGCCGAAGACGCGCTCGGCCGGTGTGAGGTCGGGCTCGCCCCAATCCGCATCGATCTCGGGATCGGTAGGGCCGCCACCCAGCTTGACGTTGGCCAGGGCCTTGCGCACGCTGTTGGGCAGGCTCTCCGGCAGCAGCGCCGGCACGCGGATGGCACCGCGTTCATCGACCAGGCAGGCGATCGCATTGGCCAGGCGCACGCCGGGATTGCGCAGCAGGCCGCCCCAGTTGCCGGAGTGATGGCCGCCGTCGCGCAGGTGGCAGGTCAGATCAAAATTGCAGCCGCCGCGCGAGCCCAGGAACATGGTTGGCGTGGGGGCATTCACGCGCGGGCCGTCGGAGGCGATGAAGAGATCGGCCTTCAGGCGCTGGGCATACTGGCGGCAGACTTCGTTCAAGCCGGGTGAACCGGTTTCTTCGCCCATTTCCAGGATCAGCTTGACGTTGTAGCCGAGCTTGCCGCCGCGCACCTTCATGACTTCTTCCAGCGCGGCCAGGTTGATGGTGTGCTGGGCCTTGTTGTCGGCGATGCCGCGTCCGTACCAGCGTTCGCCCTCGACCACGATCTCCCACGGCGAGAGGCCGGCGCGCCATTGGTTGTCATAGCCGCGCACCACGTCGCCATGACCGTAGGTGAGCAAGGTGAAGGCGGCCCCCTCTTCGATGCGCTCGGCGATCAGGAAAGGGCTGCCGCCCGGCAGCGGGTTGTCGATCACTTCGCAGTCAAAGCCCAGCGAGACCAGGTAGGGCGTGATCTCCTGGTGCAAGTAGTCGTAGAGGATGGGCAGGCTGGCCGCTTCCTGGCTTTCGGTACGGATGGCCACGCGGCGCTTCAGGGTTTCCATGAAACGGCCGTCGTCGAAGTAAGCCTGTACGCCGGCGATGGCTTGTGCTCTGCTCATGCTGCTGCTCCTTGGTCTTTTTCAGTTTGGTTCATGTGGTCAGGCGGCTGCCGCCAGCGCCGGAATGCCCAGGCCCGGATCGGGCGTCAGCGCCGAGGCCAGCAGCATGCGGGTATACGGATGCTGGGGATCGCTGAAGAGTTGTTCACGCGAGGCCAATTCCACGATGCTGCCCTTGTTCATCACGGCCACCCGGTCCACCAGGTGCTCCACCACGCCCAGGTCGTGGCTGATGAAGAGATAGGTCAGCCCGAACTCGGCCTTCAGGTCCAGCAGCAGGTTGAGGATCTGCGCCTGCACCGACACATCCAGGGCCGAGGTCGGTTCATCGCAGATGAGGATGTCGGGCCGCAGGATCAGTGCCCGGGCAATCGCCACCCGCTGGCGCTGGCCGCCGGAGAGCTGGTTGGGATACTGCGTGTGGGTGCGTTCCGGCATGCCCACCAGATCGAGGATCTGGCGCACCTGGCGAGTGCGCTCGGCAGCGTTGCCGATGCCATGCAGCTTCAGCGGCAGGCCGACGATCTCGCCGACGGTCTTGCGCGGATTGAGCGAGGAATACGGATCCTGGAAGATCGGCTGGATGTGCCGTGCATGCGCACGGCGCTCGGTCGGATCGACCTCCTGGCCGTTGATGAGCACGTTGCCCGAGGTCGGTGCCAGCAGGCCCAGCAGCATCTTGGCCAGGGTACTCTTGCCGCAGCCGGACTCGCCGACCAGCCCCAGGGTCTCGCCGCGATACAGACGCAGCGACACGTCATCGACCGCCTTGAGTTGACCCGGTGCCTGGAACAGTCCGCGCTTGAGCGGATACACCTTCGACAAGGCGCACAGCTCGAGCGCAATGTCGTCCAGCGGTGGCCGTGGTGTCAAGGACGTGTTCATGCTGCCACCTCCATCGCCGCCAACGGCACATCGAGCTTGAAACAGCGCGCCTCATGCGGCAAGCCCGGACTGCCCTGCTGCACCATGGGCGGATCCTGCTCACAAGCACTGTCGGCCAGGGTGCAGCGATTGCGGAAGGCGCAGCCGCTGACCTGCCCCACCAGGCTGGGTACCACGCCCGGAATGGCTTGCAGCCGGCTGCCCGGCAAGGTCTTGCCGCGCACGGGGATGCAATTGAGCAAACCACGTGTATAGGGATGGCGCGGCTGCGCGAAGAGTTGCGCCACGCCGCTGGTCTCCACCACCTGCCCCGCATACATCACGGCCACGCGATCGGCGATGCGCGAGACCACGCCCAGGTCATGGGTGATGAAGATGACGGCCGTGCCGAACTCCTGCTGCAGTTCGCGGATCATGCGCAGGATCTGCGCCTGGATGGTCACGTCCAGCGCGGTGGTGGGTTCGTCGGCGATGATCAGGTCCGGGCTGCACATGAGCGACATGGCGATCATCACGCGCTGGCGCAGGCCGCCGGAGAGCTGGTGCGGATACTGGCGCAGGCGGTCTTCGGCGTTGCTGATGCCGGTCCGGTGCAGCAGGTAGAGCGCACGTTCGCGCGCCTCGCCGCGCGTCACGCCCGGCTGCTGCAGCATCGCCTCGCAGAGCTGGTTGCCCAGCGTATAGGCGGGGTTCAGCGACGTCATCGGCTCCTGGAAAATCATCGACATGCGCTTGCCGCGCAGCTGCATGCGCTGCCGTTCGCTCATGGTGTTGAGATCGGCGCCATCGAAGAGGATGTGGTCGGCACTGCATTGCGCCTTGCGCGGCAGCAGGCCCATCAGGGCCAGCGAGGTCATGGACTTGCCGCAGCCGGACTCGCCGACCAGGCACAGCATCTCTCCCTTGCGCACCTGGAAATCGATGCCGCGCACGGCGTGCAGCATGCCGTTTTCGGTGGGCAGGTCCACCTTCAGGTTCTTCACGTCCAGCAATATGCTCATGGTGTGCTCCTTGCGTGAACCCTAAGTTAGTTGCGGCCGTCGGGCGCGTTGACATCGCGCAGGCCATCGCCGACCAGGTTGATCGCCAGCACCAGCAGCGCTAGCGCCACACCCGGGATGACGATCACCCAGGGCTTGAAGAACATGTAGGTCTTGCCCTCGGCCACCATCAGTCCCCACGACGGCGTGGGCGGCTGCACGCCCAGCCCGAGGAAGGACAGCGTGGCCTCCAGCAGGATGGCATGGGCCATTTCGAGGGTGGCCACCACGATCAGCGCCCCCATGATGTTGGGAAGGATCTCGCGCAGCAGGATGTAGGGAGTCGATGCCCCGATGGCCTTGGCGGCCGCGATGAATTCGGCATCGCGCAACTGCTGCGTGGCAGAGCGCGTGACCACCGCAAAGCGGTCCCACAGCAACAGCCCCAGCAGCACGATCACCACGTTCAGCGAGCCACCGACCAGCGAGGCCATCGCCAGCGCCACCAGCACCACCGGCATGGCCAGCCGCGTAGTGATGAGATAGCTGATGACGGCATCGGTGCGCCCGCCGAAATAACCGGCCAGCACGCCCAGCGTGGTGCCGATCAGGCCCGAGATGAGCGCGGCGGCAATACCGATGGTCAGCGAGACGCGCGCACCGAAGATCAGGCGCGAGAGATAGTCACGGCCCAGCTTGTCGGTACCGAGGATATGCTCCCAGCTGCCCTGGGCCTGCCACACTGGCGGGATCAGGCGGGCCGTGACGTCCTGCTCGAAGGGATCATGCGGTGCCAGCAGCGGTGCGAAGATCGCCGCCAGCACGATGATGGCCAGGAACAGTGCGCCCAGCACCAGGCCGCGATGGCCCAGCAGGCGGCGCAGCTTGCGGCGCCATGCCGGCAGCGGTGGCAAGGCCGCACTCAGCATGGCGGGGGGAGGCAAAGTGGATGATGAGGTTGCGCTCATGTCGTCTCCAGACAAGATCAGCGGGTACGGATGCGCGGGTCCAGCAGCGCATTGATGACATCGGCCAGGAAGGTCAGGCCGATGTAGAACATGGCGATGATGAGCACCACGGCTTGCACCACCGGATAGTCGTTGCGCGAGATGGCATCCCAGGCGAGCTGGCCCAGGCCCTGCATCGAGTACACGGACTCGATGACCACCGAACCACCCAGCATGAATCCCAGCTCAACTGCCGCCAGCGCCACCACCGGGATGACCGCATTGCGCAGGGCGTGCTTGAACACCACCCGCGATTTGGAAAGCCCCTTGGCGCGCGCCGTGCGGATGTAGTCCGAACCCAGCACCTCCAGCATGCCCGAGCGGGTCAGCCGCATCATGGCCGGCATGGCGTAGTAGCCCAGGGCCACGGCGGGCAGGATGAAATGCTGCCAGCTCTCGTTGCCGGCCACCGGCAGCCAGTGCAGGGTGACCGCAAAGATGAGGATCAGCGTCAAGCCGAACCAGAAGCTGGGCATGGCCTGCCCGACCACGGCAATGAGCAGCGCCGTGCGATCCAGCCAGGTATCCCGGTAGAGCGCCGCCAGCACGCCTAACGGAATGGCGGTCAGGATCGCCAGCAGCAAGGCGCTGCCGCCCAGTTTGAAGGTGATCGGCAGGCGTTCGGAAATCATTTCCATCACCGGCCCCTGGAAGTAGAAGGACTTGCCGAAGTCGAGCTGCACGGCGCGGCCCAGCCAGTCCACGTATTGCGTGGTCAGCGGACGGTCCAGGCCGAACTGGCTACGCACCGATTCGACCTGGGCCGCCGTGGCTTCCGGGCCGGCGATGGAGACCGCCAGGTCACCGGAGAGATGCAGCAAGGTGAAGCTGACGACGGACACCGTCAGCGCCACGCACAAGGCGATGGCGAGGCGGCGCAGGAGGTAGATCAACATGGCGATCCTTCCTTGCAAGGGCTGGGCGGATGACGTCAGGAGCGGCGCACGCAGGATGTGCGCCGCCGGTTTTATTTCCAGGAAGCTTCGTAGAAGCGCGGCAACTCGTCCGGATATCCCTGGAACTTCAGCTGCGCATTGAAGGCATAGAAGGTCGAATAGGAGAACATCGGTGCCACGTAAGCCTGCTTGGAAATGAGTTCCTGCGCCTTGGTGTAATTGGCCTTGCGCACCGCCGGGTCGATGGAGGTATCGGCGGTCTGCAGGAACTGCTGCAATTGCGGATCCTTGGTGATGTCATCGGCACCGCCCTTGAAGTAGACGCCGGCAAAGGCCGAGGTATCGTTCATCGAGAAGGAGCCCCATGAATAAAAGCTCATGGGTGTCTTGCCACCGCGGTATTCGGTCTGCAGGGCCGCGAACTTCATGTAATGCAGCCGTGCGCGGATGCCGACCTTGCGCAGGTCGCCGATGATGGCTTCGGCGATTTCACGTTCGCGGTAAGCGTAGATGTCGGTATCGAAACCGTTCGGATAACCGGCCGCTGCCAGCAGCTCCTTGGCCTTGGCCGGGTTGTAGTCAAACTTGATGGCGGCATTGCTGTCGCAGCCGAACTGCGTGCGAAAGCAGGCGGTATAGACCGGCTGGCTGCCGCCGCGCATGAGGTTCTCGGCATAGCCCTTGCGGTTGATGGCGTAATTGACCGCCTGGCGCACGCGCACATCCTTGAAGGGAGAGTTGGGTGCGGAGGTACCGGTGGTGTCCAGGGTGATGAAGCCCACGCGCATGGTCTCGCCGCTCTGCACGGTCAGCTTGGGATTGGTCTTGAGCGAATCGGCCTGGTCGGGCGGCACGCGCCAGATCCAGTCGATGGCCCCGGTCATCAGTTGCGCGGCGCGCGTTTCCGGATCGGGAATCACCACGAACTTGATGTTGCCGATGGAGGGCTGGCCCTGCGGGCTGTCCTTGAAGTAGTTGCCGTTCTTGACCAGGGTTACGCCCTGTCCCGGGGTCACGCTGGTGACCTTGTAGGGACCGGTGCCGATGGGGGCCTTGGAAAAGCCTTCCAGCCCGACCTTCTTGAAGTAGGCCGCCGGGTAGATCGGCAGCGGGCCGGCCAGGTATTCGACGGCTGCCGGGAACGGCCCCTTCAGGTTGATGCGCACCTGGTAGTCGCCCAGCTTGTCGACGCTCTTGATCCAGTCGGTAGTCTGGCGCGTGACCGCCTTGGATTCCGGCGAGACGGCATAGTTGAAGGTAAACACCACATCGTCGGCGCTGAACTTGTCGCCGTTCTGGAATTGCACGCCTTGGCGCAGATCGAGCACCAGCGCGGTGGGCGACTCCCATTTCCAGGCGGTGGCCAGTTGTGGCTTGTATTCGTTGGTCTTGGGATCGCGATAGATCAGCGTGTCCCAGATCAGGTGCGCCAGGATCACGCCTTCGCGCAGGTTGTTGTGGTACTGGCTGATGTTCTCGACTTCGCTGTCGGAAGCGTAGATGAGGGTATCGTTGGCCTTGCCGGCATGGGCTGCCATCGCGCTCATGGCCCCCGCCACGAGTACCGCGCAACGCGACCAGCGCATGAGGGATTTCGGTAGTGCGTTCATTCCTGCCCCTTCGTTTGAATAAGACAAATGAGAAAAAACCGCGACGTCGAAGGCGATACTAGGCTAGGATTTATCGATGCCACAATCATCAAATTTCTAAGCCTGCATTGCCGAATACAGAACGCATAAATGCTGCACCACAATGAGACCACCCTGGCAAAAGCCGCATCGCTGCTGGGCTGCGGGGCGTGGAGCAGGTGCAGCATCGCAGTGCGCGCACAGCCCGCGCGCATTGCACCAAAGCCGTGAAGCACGCACCAAATAAAGCGGGAAATTATTTGCACCGACCGGGTAACGTGCCGGTCAGCCTTGGTCAGGATTGAAGGAGTTACCGGATGAAATCTCAGCAACTGCAAGACACCGCGCTGCGCTACTTTCTCGAAGTGGTGCGCTGCGGTTCCATCAGCGAGGCCTCGCAGCGTCTCAACGTGGCCAGCTCGGCCATCAGCCGCCAGATCAGCAGCCTGGAAGAGACGCTCGATACCGTCCTCTTTGAACGCCGTCCACGCGGCATGGTGCTCTCGGCAGGTGGCGAGATGCTGGCCGCGCATGCGCGCAAGATGGCGCTGGAAGCCGACCGCGTGGTGGCCGACCTGCAAGCCTTGAAAGGCTTGCGCAGCGGGCGGGTGCGGCTGTCGGCCTCGGAAGGTTTTGCGATCGATTTCCTGCCGCGCCTGATCAACGCGTTCCAGAAAAAATATCCGGGCTTCGTGTTCCAGCTCTTCGTGGGCGCGCCGGCGGTGGTGTCACGCCAGGTCCGCGAAGGCAATGCCGATATAGGCCTGACCTTCGCGCGCCTGCCCGAGCCGGAGATCAAGGTCGTGCACCGCCAGCCCGGCCCGATTGCGCTGGTGATGCGCAATGATCATCCGCTGGCGCGTTTTCGCCATGTGTCGCTGGGCCAGCTCAAACCCTATCCCCTGGCCCTGCCCGACCCGACCACCACGCTGCGGCAATTGTTCGACATCGCCTGCAGCCGCCAGCAGATGGTGATCGAACCGGTGATGACCAGCAATTACATCCAGTCGCTGCACAACTACGTCCTCGACAACGACGCGCTTTCCATCACCGGCGACGTCACCGTGCGCTACCGCATCGAGCGCGGTGAACTGACCATGCGACCGATCCGCGATTGCCCCAGCGATGGCCGCTTCGTCGAAGTACAGACCCTGGCCGGACGGACCTTGCCGCGCAGTGTCGAGATCTTCCTGGATTACCTCGTGGCGGAATTGAGCAAGGACCTGTAAACGCCACGCGGCCGCTGCAGGAGCGGCCGCGTGGTCTCTGCCTTTCAGTTTTTTCAGCGTGTCAGCGCATCGCTCAGAAGCGCCAGCTGGCCTTGATCGCCGCCGACTGGTTGATGAAACCGCTGCGGCCTTCGGCATCGAAGCGCAGGGAGATATCGGCCGCTTCCACCAGCTTGAAGCGGTAACTCACACCGGCCTTCAACAACCAGGGCGAACGTGCGGGTCCGGGCGTGGTGAAGGACTGGCCGGGCGCACCGGCATAGGTGGCCACGAGCTCATCGCGATCGTTGATGACGTCATAGCTGGCACCCACGTAGGTACTGAGCTGCGACGATGCCGTCAGCGCATAGTTCAGGCGCGCCGCCGTGCCGAGCAACAACGCCTGGCTGCGCTTTCCCTGCACCGACAGGTCCAGGTCCCCTGCCCCGCGCTCGGCGTAGGACGGGCTTTGCAGGCGGGTGTAATCGAGCTGCAGGGCCGGTACCAGGCTCATTGCTTCACTCAGGGGCAGCGTGACCGATATGTTCGTGCCGACATGCGCATTCCAGCTCTGGTAGCGGCTGCTGGCGATGCGATTGAGGCCGCCGAATTGCATCTGGCGATCGAGGCGGTTGCCATTGCGGCCCAGGTCGGCTTGCCATCCCAGCGACAGCTCACCCAGCGGCAGGCTGCCGTAGAGGGCCAGCATGTTGGATTCGATGCGGCTGCGGCTGCCGGTGCCGGTGATGGCGGTGTTGCCGCTGGCATTGGTATTGGCATAGGCGTAGGACAGGCCGACCCGTGCGCTGTCGAACTCCATCTCGGCACCGGTGGCCAGGCCCGAGGTGCTGGCGCTGAAGCCGGACTCGCCGCCCCTGTCGCCCTGGTTGGTGCGGGATTCGAAAGGCATGATCCACACTTGGCGGTCCCTGCCTGCCTCGCCTGAGGACAAGCCACTGCCGGCCACGGCGGCGCCCATGTTGCCGGTCTCGGTGCGGGTGGCGATGACGCGATTGACGGAAGCCATGGTGCCGCGAATGGCACTGGCGCTGACGTCCCTGGGCAGGGTCTGGCTGACGGCACGCAGCAGGCTTTCGGGATCGGGCATGCGACCCAGTGCGGTGACCACCTGGACCATGTCCGCCGTGGAGGGTTGCCGGATCTGGCGATCCAGCACCGGCGCTACCCGCGCAGCGGCCGTGGCGGCGGCGATGAGCGTTGCCGAGGGGCGCACTGTGGGGGCGGCGGCCGGAGCAGCTTTGACTGCGGCAGGGGTTGCGGGGGTTGCGGATACTGCAGCGGCCGCAGCTGCGGGGGCAACGGGTGCCGGCGTGGCGACCGCCGGTACAGTCGCCGCCGCCGGGGCCGTTGCCTGTACAGTTGGCACGGGCAGAGTAGACGCCTGTGGGCTCGACGCCTGTACGCCTGGTGCCGGTGGAGTGGATGCCTGCGTTCCCGTTACCTGTACAGTTGGCGCAGGTGTCGTGGATGCCTGTGTGTTGGTTGCCGGTACGGCGGGCGCAGGCGTACTGGATGCCTGCGTATTCGTTGCCGGAGCGGCGGGCGTAGGTGTACTGGATACCTGCGTGTTCGTTGCCGGTACGGCGGGCGTGGGTGTACTGGATACCTGCGTGTTCGTTGCCGGTACGGCGGGCGCAGGTGTACTGGATACCTGAGTGTTCGTTGCCGGTACGGCGGGTGCAGGTGTACTGGATGCCTGTGTGTTCGTTGCCGGTACGGCGGGCGCAGGTGTGGTGGATGCCTGCGTGTTCGTTGCCGGTACGGTTGGCTCAGGTACCGTGGATACTTGCGTGTTGGTGGCCTGTACGGTTGGCACCGGCGTAGGGGACACCGGCGTGGAAGAGGCCGGCGGTGCAGCCGCGTCGGGCGTCAGCGTTGCCTGGGCGACTTGCCCGATGCTGGTCACGTCAACGATATTGAGGTCCACGGCAGTGGCCGAGACCAAGGGCTTGAAGTCGAACAGCAGCGAATTGTCGGTGACATTCAGGCGCGGTGCCGTGAGGCTGCCGGCCGTGACCACGCCCGCCAGCGTCTGGCCCGCTCCCAGGGTGGCGGTCTTGTAGACATCCACGGCCAGGCCCGCGTCCGGCGCAAAGCTGGCCGCCCCGGTGACGGCCAGCTTGCCGTATTGGGTGGCACTGGCCACACCCACCGTCAGGGTCTGGTCCGCCGCCAGGCTGAAGGCCGGCACGCTCAATGTGCCGGCGGTGATGGTGGTGTTGCCGCTGTAGCTGAGCGGACCGAGCACGCGCAAGCTTCCCTCCCCCTGCTTGACCAGGCTGCCGCGGGTGCTGCCATCGGCAATGCCACTGCCGAGCGTGAAGTTGAACGCCTGCGTATCGATGCTGCCCACGCCGCTGATGCTCACTGCATTGTTCACGGAGAGATTGTCGGCGGCAGCACGCAGGCGGGTGCCGTCGAGCATGACCAGCGCGCCGGAGCCCAGGGCGGTGGAAGACGCCACGCCCAGGGTGCCGCCCTCCAGGCGGGTGCCCCCGGAGTAGCTGTTGTTGCCGGAAAGTGTCAGGCTGCCGTCGCCGCTCTTGACCAGGCTGCCGATGTAGTCGGCATCGGTCTTTTTCTGGACGGCAGCAAGATAGGCCGTCTGGCCGTTGTAATTGCCCAGCGCCAGGGTGGCCGCCACGGTATCGGCGTCGACCTTCTGCAGGTAGGCCAGGAGCTGGTCCCGGCTCAGCAAGGCGCCACTGCCGGACTGCTTCAGAATGGCGGCCGCCAGTGCATTGGCAGCCACTGCCTTGTCGGCATTCTGGAAAGCGGTGTTGTCCGTCTTTTTCTTGCTGGCCTGGTAGACGGCGTTGAGCTGGGCACGCGTCTGCACCAGCGCCAGGGCGGCATCGTAGCCGCTGTCGACCTGGGCCGTGAGTTTGGCCATGGCGCTGTCGACGGCGGCCTGCAAGCTGGCGGGGGACAGCGCCTGCCATGCGGCCAATTGCGCCTTGTCGTCACTCTTGCGCTGGATCAGCGCAGCTTCGGAGATGTCGTTGCTCCAGCTATCGCTGCTGCCAGCGGCAACATTAGCGTTGAAGACGCCCAGCAATTGCCCAGGACCGTTCAAGGCCTTGTTCAAGTCCGGCACGCCCCAGCCAAACATGGCGTTGGGTACGTCCACCGCGCCACTGCCCAGGTGCTTGGCGGTGGTCAGCAGGATGGTACGGATGGCCTGGTTGTCGAGGGTGGGATAGCGTTCCATCAGCAGACCCAAGGCACCGGTCACGTGCGGGGCGGCCATGGAGGTGCCGGAGGCGTTGACCAGATCGGTGTCGGACGTGATGTTCAGGCTGGTGATGGCCGAACCGGGCGCGGAGACGCACCAGTACCTGGCCAGGCCGCACTGGTTCGAGAAGCTGGGCAGCACCGAACTGGCATTGATGGCGGCCACCGCGATCCAGTTCTGTTCCAGCTCCAGCCGGAAGTAGGGCAACGCCGAGCGGATATTGACGTTGGCCTTGCCGGTATTGCCGGCTGCCCAGACCATCAGCGTGTTGGATTCTTTGGCCACATCGGCGGCGGCATCCAGCCAGGTTTTCTTGCTGCCACCTTGCAGGCGATCGTAGGCTGCGGCCACGCCACCGATGCTGCCGAAGTCATCGCGCGAATCCGGACTGCCCCAGCTGCTGTTGATGGCCCGCACGCCCGCGCTGGCGAGGTTGCCATAGGCGGCCTTGAAGTAGTTGTAGTCCATGTTCACGCCATAGACCGAACTGTCGGTGCCGTTGGTATTGGTGATGTAGTAGTCGCTGGCGAAGGCCACCCCCATGATGCCCGTGCCATTCCTGGCCGCCGCGATGGAGCCGGAGACGTGGCTGCCGTGCTTGTCGTTGAGCGAACTCAGTGCGCCGGTGGTGCTGAAAGACTCTCCCGCCTTCCAGCCTTGTCTTCCATCCTGGAATTGTGATCCGTCGTTGGCGTAGGTGCCGGTGACGGCCAGGGCTTTGACGTTGCGGGTAACGAACTCGGCATGGGTCAGCAAGAGCCCGGAATCGACCGCGCCCAGCTTGATGCCCAGGCCGGTGAAACCGGCGGCGTAGGCGTACTGGGCATTCATGGCACCCAGTCCCCAATCGGTCTGGAATTCCTTGTTGCCCGTCCAGCTGGCCAGGGCGGCCGCAGAGTCGGCGGTGGTACTGCCATCGTAGTTCACGAAGCTCTGGGCGGCGGCGTGCAGGCTCAGGGCCGGGCCCAGGGTCAGCAGTACAGCGGCACATAGACGGTGCTGGCGCAGGCCGGCAGGCGGCATGGGGCAGGCGGATTTGCCCTGCTTCTTCTTGTGTTTCATCTTCCCTTCCTCGGTCGATCTTTTGGAATTGGCCGGGTCATCGGGAAGGCAAACCCCGTCCCCCGTCCTTCTTGTCGTCGCCCCTGGGTGCCGGTTCAGGCCGGCTTTTGTAGGGGCGCATTGTCGGGGGAGGAGACCTTTCTGTGCATTGTCTTTTGGTGCTGTTCAGGCCGGAGGGAGGTGAAGCTTCGTGCGTCGGATGAAAGGACGACAGGAAGAAGAACAAGCCGCTGCTCGACCTGCAGGCGGCCGTGGACGGGGTGTTCGCCAATGCAACGCGGCCGCTGCAGGAGCGGCCGCGTTCCAGCTTTTCAGCTTTTCAGTACATCGATCAGAAACGCCAGCTGGCCTTCACGGCGGCCGAATGGTTGATGAAGCCACTCCTGCCTTCGGCGTCCAGGCGCAGGGAGACGTCGGTCGCACCCGGCAGCTTGAAGCGATAGCTCACGCCGGCCTTCAGCAACCATGGCGAGTGGGCGGGCCCGGCCGTGGTGAAGGACTGGCCAGGTGCCCCCGCATAGGTGGCCACCAGGTCATCGCGGCCGTTGATGAGATCGTAGCTGGCACCGAGGTAGGTGCTGATCTGCGACGTCGTCGAGAGCGCGTAGTTCAGCCGTGCGCCGGTACCGAGCAACAGGTCCTCGCTGCGTTTGCCCTGCACGGACAGGTTCAGGTCTCCTGCCCCGCTCTCCACGTAGGACGGGCTTTGCAGGCGGGTGTAGTCGAGCTGCAAGGCCGGTACCAGGTGCATTGCTTCATTCAAGGGCAGCGAGAACGAAAGCGTTGCACCCAGATGCGCATCCCAGGCCTGGTAGTTGCTGCGGGCGGTACGGTTGATGCCTCCGAAGCGCATCTCGCGCGAGAGGCGGTTGCCGTTGCGGCCGACATCAGCCTGCCAGGCCAGCGACAGGTCGCCCACCGGAACCTTGCCGTACAAGGCCACTACATTGGACTCGATGCGGCTGCGGCTACCGGCCCCGGTGAGGGTGGTGTTGCCCTTGGCACTGGTGCTGGCGTAGGCGTACGACAGGCCGATACGTCCGTGCTCCAGTTCCATTTCGGCACCGGTCGCCATACCCCAGGTGCTGGCACTGAAGCCTGATTCGCCATTGCGGTCGGCCTGGTTGCTGCGCGATTCGAAGGGCATGAGCCAGACCTGGCGATCACGCCTGGCCTCGCCCGAGGACAAGCCGCTGCCCACACCCGCGCCGACGTTGCCGGCATCGTTACGGGTGGCAATGACGCGATTGACCGAAGCCATGCTGCCACGGATGGCACCGTCGCCGACGTTGCTGGGCAAGGTCTGGCTGGCGGCGCGTTGCACGGCGGTCGCGTCGGGCAGGCGAACCAGCGCAGCAGCAACTTCAGCCATGTCGCGGCTGGAGGGGTTCAGGACCTGCTGGCCGAGCACCGGGGTGACGGGGGCTGCGGCAGCGGCGGCGATCATGGTGGGTGATGGAAGGATGACGGGAACGGGTACCGCAGGTACAACAGCTGAGGCTGCCGGTGCAGTTTTTGCTGATGTCGTGGTCGTTGTTCCTGCTGCTGGTGTGGTTGGGGCTGTTGCAGCGTGCGGATTCGCAGCAGCAGGAATAGCCGCAGGCGGCGTCCTCGTCGACGGATTAGTCGCCGGCGGATTCGTCACCGGTGGATTAATCGCTGGTGGATTAGTCGCAGGTGGATTAGTCGCAGGCGGATTAATCGCAGGCGAATTAGCCACAGGCGGATTCGTCGCAGGTGGATTCGTCGCAGGCGGAGTAGTCACAGGCGGATTAATCGCAGGCGGATTCGTCACCGGTGGATTAGTCACAGGCGGATTAATCGCAGGCGGATTCGTCGCAGGCGGATTCGTCGCAGGTGGATTCGTCGCAGGTGGATTCGTCGCAGGCGGATTCGTCGCAGGCGGATTCGTCACAGGCGGATTCGTCACAGGCGGATTCGTCACAGGCGGATTCGTCGCAGGTGGATTCGTCGCAGGCGGATTCGTCACCGGTGGATTAGTCACAGGCGGATTCGTCACAGGCGGATTCGTCACAGGCGGATTCGTCGCAGGTGGATTCGTCGCAGGCGGATTCGTCACCGGTGGATTAGTCACAGGTGGATTCGTCGCAGGTGGATTCGTCGCAGGCGGATTCGTCACCGGTGGATTAGTCACAGGCGGATTCGTCACAGGCGGATTCGTCGCAGGTGGATTCGTCGCAGGCGGATTCGTCACCGGTGGATTAGTCACAGGCGGATTCGTCGCAGGCGGATTCGTCGCAGGCGGAGTAGTCACAGGCGGATTAATCGCAGGCGGATTCGTCACCGGTGGATTAGTCACCGGTGGATTAGTCACAGGCGGAGTAGTCCCAGGTGGATTAGTCACAGGCGGATTCGTCACAGGCGGATTAGTCGCAGGTGGATTAGTCGCAGGTGGATTAGTCGCAGGCGGATCAGTCGCCGGTGGATTAGTGACAGGCGGATTCGTCGCAGGCGGATTAATCGCAGGCGGATTCGTCACCGGTGGATTAGTCGCAGGTGGATTAGTCGCAGGCTGATTCGTCACAGGCGGATCAGTCGCCGGTGGATTAGTCGCCGGTGGATTGATCACCGGCGGATTAGTTACAGGCGGATTAATCGCAGGCGGATTCGTCACCGGTGGATTGGTCACCGGTGGATTGGTCGCAGGTGGATTAGTCGCAGGCGGATTCGTCACAGGCGGATCAGTCGCCGGTGGATTAGTTACAGGCGGATTAATCGCAGGCGGATTCGTCACAGGCGGATCAGTCGCCGGTGGATTAGTTACAGGCGGATTAATCGCAGGCGGATTCGTCACAGGCGGATCAGTCGCCGGTGGATTAGTCACAGGCGGATTCGTCACCGGTGCATTAGTCACAGGCGGACTAATCGCAGGCGGATCAGTCGCAGGCGGATTCGTCGCAGGTGGATTGATCACCGGCGGATTAGTTACAGGCGGATTAATCGCAGGCGGATTAGTCACAGGCGGATTAGTCACAGGCGGATTCGTCACCGGTGGATTAGTCACAGGCGGACTAATCGCAGGCGGATCAGTCGCAGGCGGATTCGTCGCAGGTGGATTAGTCGCCGGCGGATCAGTCGCAGGTGGATTAGTCGCCGGCGGATTAGTTGCAGGTGGATTAGTTGCAGGTGGATTCGTCGCAGGTGGATTCGTCGTAGGCGGATCAGTCGCAGGAGGATTAGTCGCTGGCGGATTAGTCGCTGGCGGATTCGTCGCTGGCGGATTCGTCGCTGGCGGATTCGTCGCAGGTGGATTCGTCGCAGGTGGATCAGTCGCAGGCGGATTAGTTGGAGGCGGATTCGTCGCAGGTGGATTCGTCGCAGGTGGATCAGTCGCAGGCGGATTAGTTGGAGGCGGATTCGTCGCAGGTGGATCAGTCGCAGGTGGATCAGTCGCAGGTGGATCAGTCGCAGGCGGATTAGTTGGAGGCGGAGTGGTCTCCGATGAGGTTGTATTTTGTGTAATAAATAATGTCGGGTTCGTTCCTGACAGTGCGGACTGTGCACCGGCTGGCATGCTAAGGACCGGGCCCAGCGTCAGCACTACGGCTATGTAGAGACTCTGCTTGCGCAGACCACCAGGCGACATCGTTTCGACCCGCTTGGTCTGTTTATTTTGCTTCTTCATCTTGCCATCCTATATTTTGGGCGGATGCCATTTCAGATTGAAATCTGTATTCCACCCTTGTTTTATCCCTCCCTGCCTACCGGCTTTAACCGATTTATGTAGAGGCGCATTGTCTTAGGGAGGATGACATTTCAGTCATTGTCTATTGGTGCAGATCGAGCAAAAGAAGCGTCCGTTTTCATGAGTCTGAGAAGACGCGACCGCGAGGAAGAGAAGAGGAAGCGCAGACCCGCAGACTGGCCCGACAGTCAGGATCATTAGCGCACCTGGGCAACGGTGCCACACAAAAGAAGAAAAAAAATCGCCGCATGCATAGCTACACGCGGCGATTTGGAGGTAAGGATCAATTCAGATGACACGAGCCGGAGCAACCCTGTCAGCTAGCAAATTTCAGAGCGCTTCCTCCGACCACCCCAACCCCAGCGCCTTCTGGATCCCTACAAAACTGCGGGTCAGATTGGCCTCGGCCTGCAACAGGTTCTGCTGCGCCGTGATCTGCTGGCGCGTGGTGTCGAGCACTTCGATCAGCGTACCGGTACCGGCCTGGTAACGCTGCCGCGCCAACACCAGCGCACGGTCGGCCGAGACCTTGGTGCGCGCGATGGTGGCCACGCTCACCCGCCCATAGCGGAAGCGCGAGAGCGCATCCTCGGCATCGCGCAACGCTTCCAGCACCGACTGGCGATACTTCATCTCGGCCTCGTCGCGCACCCGCTCGGCTTGCGTGACACGCGCCTTGGCGCGGCCAAAGTCGAGGAAATTCCAGCTCAACATGGGCGCACCCAGCGCCGCAAAATCATCCAGGCGCGTCAGGTCAGATGGATGCGTTCCACCCAGCCCGATCACGCCAAACAGCTTCAGGCTGGGGTAGCGCGCCGCTTCAGCCTGCCCGATCTTGGCCGTGTCGGCCGCCAGCGTGCGTTCAGCAGCCCGCACATCAGGACGGCGACGCAGCAGCGAGACCGGGTCCCCCACCGCCACCTGCTGCGGCGGCAGCGGCACCGGGGCAGTGGCCGCCAATTCCACATCCAGCGTGCCCGGCTCCTGTCCCAGCAGCGTGGCCAGTTGATTGAGGTAGGCATCGCGCTCGGCCTGCAGCGGGACCAGATCGGCACGGCTGGCATCAAGCTGGTTCTGCACGCGCAATTGATCCAGCGAAGAGGCCGTGCCGCGCTCGACGCGCTGTCCGGTCAGCTGCAGCATCTGCTCCTGCGCCTGCACCGCTTCCTGGCCCAGCGACAGACGCAGCTGGCGCTCGCGCAGGCTGATGTAGGCACTGGCCACCTCAGCGGCCAGGCTCACCTGCACATCCGCCAGCGTAGCCTGCGCCGCATCAGCGGTAGCGCTAGCCGCTTCCACAGCACGGCGGCGGGCACCGAAGAGATCGATCTCCCAGCTGGCGTCAAAACCGACGCTGTAGAGATTGGCGCTGGTCGGCGAGCCATTGCCGGAACTGGAGCCGCCGGTCAGCGCGCCCAGGTTGGCCGGTGGCAGGCGCGCATGCCCGGCCAAGGCCGAGGCACCGACGCTGGGTGCGGCATTGGCCTGTTCCAGCGCCAGGCCAGCACGCGATTGCTGCAGGCGGGCACGCGCCACGCCCAGGTTCGGATTGGCTTGCAGGGCGCGCGCGATGAGGCTGTCCAGTTCGCTGTCGCCCAGCCCTTGCCACCACTGGTTGATCGGTGCGGCAGCATTGGCGCTGTCGCCGCCGCGCACGAAGTGCTGGGTGTGCGCCGCTTGCGGGGCGGCATCGGGCGGGCCGGCGTAGTCCGGTCCGAGGGCGGAACAGCCGGCCAGCAGCGCGGCGGCCGCCAGCGCGATCAGGTGCACGGCCGGGAAGGAAGAGGAAGTCTTGTCCATGTTGATCATCAATGAGAAGCCACCGGTGCGGCATTGGTCGGCAAGGGGCGCAGGAACAGCACCAGCGGAGTCACGCAGAGGATGGCCACGCCCAGCAGCCAGAACAGGTCGGCATAGGTCATGGTCAGCGCCTGCGCCTGGATGGTGGCGCCCATGAGCTGGATCGCCACATCCTGCCCGCCCAGCAGATGGCCTTGTGCGGCGATGCCGGACTGCACCAGGTCGGAATTGGCGTTGAGGCTTTCTTCGAGGCGGCGGCTGTGCAGCCACAGCCGCTGGTCCTGGATCACGGCGATGGCCGCCAGCGCCAGCGAGCCACCGAGATTGCGCGCGGCACTGTAGAGGCCGGACGCATCCCCTGCCTGCGACGGCGGCACCGAGCGGATCGCCGCCTGGTTCAGGAACAGCATCGCCAGCACCGTGCCGACCCCGCGCATCAGCTGGGAGGCCACGAAGGATCCGCCATAGGACAACGGGCTCAGGTCGGTCTCAATGAAGGCGGAGGTCGCCAGCAGCAGGAAGCCGGTGCCCACGGCAATGCGGATATCCACCAGCCTCATCAGCAAGGGCGTGAAGGGCATCATCAGGATCATCGGCACGCCCGAGAGCAGCACGATCCAGCCCGACTGCAGCGAGTTGTAGCCGGCGATGCCGGAGAGGAACTGCGGGATCACGTAAGCCGTGCCATAGAGCGCCACGCCGACGATCATGGCCATCATCACCACTGACCCGAACTGGCGGTCGCGCAGGAGCCGCAGCTGGATCACCGGATGGCGCGCACGTACCTGGCCGATGGCCAGCAGGATGAAGCCGAGCAGGGAGGTAGCGGCCAGCCAGCGGATATCGGGCGAGGAAAACCACTGCTCGCGCTCGCCTTCCTCCAGGACCACCGTCAGTCCACCCAGGCCCAGCGCCAGGCCGGCGATACCGAACCAGTCGGCCTCGGCCAGCTGCTCGAACTTGGGCCGTTCATAGGGAATGGCCACCAGCAGCAAGGTGATCAGGGCCGCCCCCACTGGCAGGTTGATGAAGAAGGCGTAGTGCCAGCTGACGTTCTCGGTCAACCAGCCACCCATCACCGGCCCCAGCACCGGCCCCAGGATGGCGGTAGCGCCGAACAGGGCATTGCCGACCGGCTGCTGCGAACGGGGCAGGCGCGTGGCGATGATGGTCATGGCCGTGGGAATGAGCGCGCCGCCGGTGAAACCCTGCCCCACCCGGCCCACGATCATCATCGGCAGCGTGGTCGAGAGGCCGCACAGCACCGAGAACAAGGTGAAGAGGCTGGCGGCAGTGAGCAGCAGCACCCGCAATCCCAGCAGCCGTTCCAGCCAGGCCGACATGGGGATGATGACGATCTCGGCCACCAGGTAGGCGGTGGCGATCCAGGTCCCTTCCGTGCCTGAGGCACCGATTTCGCCCTGGATGGTGGGCAGGGAGGAATTGACGATGGAGATGTCCAGCGTGGCCATGAGCGCGCCCAGCGTGCCTGCGGCCACCGCCAGCCAGGCGGCGGCGTCGGCCTTTTCCGGCTGGGCGCCCTGCCCTGCGGGCTTGGCGGGGGCGGCGCTGCTCACTGTGGCTCCTTGCGGGTGGCGTTGCTCTCGCTGTTGCGCTCGCGCAGCGCACGCAGTTCATCCTTGGCCGCGATGGTGTTGACTTCCACCGTCACCGACAGGCCCGCCACGAAGGCGCGGGTTTCTTCCGGCGTGGCATCGACGGCCACGCGCACGGGGACGCGCTGGACGATCTTGGTGAAGTTGCCGGTGGCATTCTGCGGCGGCAGCAGCGAGAACTGGGCGCCGGTGCCCGGCGAGAGGCTTTCCACATGGCCGTGGAATTCCACGCCCGGCAAGGCATCGACCTTGATGATCGCGGGCTGGCCAATGCGCATGATGCCGATCTGGGTTTCCTTGAAATTGGCCGAGACGTAGAAACGAGTCGGAACCACGGTCATCATGCGCGTGCCGGGCGAGACGAACTGGCCGACACGGACCTGCTTGTCACCGATGCGGCCGTCGACGGCGGCGCGGATTTCGGTATAGCCGAGGTTGACACTGGCGGCGTCGTATTGCGCCTTGGCCGTCTCGCCCTGGGCCTGGGCCTGGCGCACCTGGGCCTGCAGCGAGCGCACCCGCAGCTGTGCGGCATCCAGCGCGGCGCGGCGTGCGGCGACCGTGCTGCGCGCCTGGGCCTGCTGGTTGCGCAAGGTGGTCAGGCGTTCACGGGTTTCGGCACCGGAGGCGGCCAAGGGCGTGTAGCGTTCCACTTCGGCGGTGGCGAATCGGGCATCTTCGTCGGCGGAGGCCAGTTGCGCCTTGGCCTGTGCAATGGCGGCCTGCTGTTCGGCCAGTTGGGCATTGGCGGCTTCCTCGCTGGCGCTGGCGGCGTCGATCTGGGCTTTGGCCTGGGCGGCCTGGGCGGAATAATCGCGCGCATCGATGCGCACCAAGGGCTGGCCGGCCTTGACGATCTGGTTGTCCGCCACCAGTACCTGGTCGACATAGCCGGTGACCTTGGAGGACACCGTCACGCTGTCGGCTTGGACGAAGGCGTCGTTGGTGCTCTCCAGGTACTTGCCGCGGAACTGGTAGTACAGCACCCAGGCCGCCACGATCAGCAGCACCAGCAAGCCCAGCGCACGCAGGATGAAGCGGGCCCGCGGACTCATGCGTTTCTTGGGAGCGGTGTTCTTGTTGCTGCCGGTGGTGGAGGCATCCGGCTGGGAAGGACTGGCTTCTGTATTGCTGGATGTGCTGCTGGGTGTGGCGTCTGTCATCTTTTTTATCCTAATATCTGGGCGCGGAGGGCTGCAAACTGAATCAATACACTGGCTGAACTGTGTTGATGACGGGCAATACACTTCACACGCCAGCACCAATACAGTGGCAATACGGGGTCAATACAGCTTTCCCCAACCGAACGGGGAAATTAATGAGGTACCATATGATATGGTATCTGGAAAAATCATGTCTACAGGCTTTACAAACGATGACAGCAGCAGTGCCGCCGAGGCCCTGCGCGACTTCTACATCCGCTCGCACCGAACGCTGGACAAGCTCATGGCCGGCGAAGGCGCCTCATTGGCGCGCAACAAGATGCTCGGCCACATCGAGCGCAACAGCCCGGTGCGCGCGGCGGACCTGGCGACGGCCTTTGGCTTCGCGCCGCGCACCATCACCGAGGCCATCGATGCCCTGGAACGCGATGGACTGGTCCAGCGCACTGGCGACACCACTGACCGCCGGGTCAAATACATCGCTTTGACAGCGTCGGGCAAAGAAGTGCTGCGGGCCTCGGAGCCGGTGAAAAAAACCTTCATCGACGGACTGTTCGCTGCCTTGAACGAAAAAGAAATCGCGGCGCTGACCACTGTATTGGGCAAGCTCAACCATCGGTTGGCTGAATTGGAAGAGGTGGTTTCCTCAAATGCACCGCTGCCCGCCGCAACAACGGATGAGCTGCCCGCCAAACGCAGCCGCAAGAAAAGCTGAAACGACCGAACAGGCATAAAAAAAACGCTCCCGCAAAGGGGAGCGTCAGGCAGGCTGTGCGGCCAGATCGCTGGCCGCGTTCAGCGCAAAAGCATCACAGTTCGGCGAATCGATCGGTGGCCGCGATCAGCTGGTCGAGGATGCCGGGTTCGTTGTAGGCGTGCCCTGCGCTGTCGATCAGGTGCAATTGCGAACCGGGCCAGGCCTGGTGCAGGTCCCACGCCGACTTGGCCGGGGTGGCCAGGTCGTAGCGGCCTTGCACGATCACGCCGGGAATGCCTTCCAGGCGCGAGGCATTGGCCAGCAACTGGCCCTCCTCCATGAACCCCTTGTTGAAGAAGTAGTGGTTCTCGATGCGCGCAAAGGCCAGCGCGAATTGCGCATCGTTGAAGGAATCGATCAGGCCTTCATCGGCCACCAGGGTGATGGTGCTGGCCTCCCAGCGGCTCCAGGCCCGCGCGGCCTGCAGTTTGGCCGCCTCGTCGTCGCCGGTGAGGCGCTTGCGATAGGCATGCACCAGGTTGCCGCGCTCGGCCGCCGGGATCGGGGCCAGGAATTCGTCCCAGCGATCCGGCACCATCCACGAAGCCCCCTCCTGGTAGTACCAATCCAGCTCGGCCTGGCGCAACAGGAAGATGCCGCGCAAGACCAGTTCGGTCACGCGTTGCGGATGGGTCTGTGCATAGGCCAGCGCCAGCGTGCTACCCCAGGAGCCGCCGAAGACCTGCCAGCGCTCGATGCCCAGCAGTTCGCGCAGGCGTTCGATGTCGGCCACCAGGTCCCAGGTGGTGTTGGCATCGAGGTTGGCATGCGGCCGCGAGCGGCCACAGCCGCGCTGGTCGAACAGGACGATGCGGTATTTCTCCGGATTGAAAAGTCGGCGATGCGAAGGGCCGCAACCACCACCGGGGCCGCCGTGCAGGAACACCACCGGCTTGCCCTTGGGGTTGCCGCAGACTTCCCAGTAGACCTGGTGACCGTCGCCGACATCAAGCAGGCCGTGGTCATGCGGTTCGATGGGAGGATAGAGTCCGCGCAGGGTGGCAGGAGCAGAAGTGGTCATCAGCAGATCCTTGAGGGTGAATGCAAAAGTTGCAGTATAGGATGGTCAGGACAAGAACGCAGCGTCGTCATTCCACCACGAGTTCCGGATTGTTCTTCACCTCGTTGAGCACGAAGAATGAACGCAACTGCCGCACGCCCGGTAGCCGCAGCAGCGTATTGGCGTGCAGGCGATTGAAGGCCTGCAGGTCCTTCACGCGCAGCTTGATCCAGTAATCGAATTCGCCGGCCAGCAGCAGGCACTCCTGCACGGCAGCGATCTCGCGCACCGCTTTCTCGAACTCGGCGAAGCTTTCAGGGGTGGAACGGTCCAATACCACGCCCACCGTCACCAGCACCGGCAGTCCCAGTTTCTCGGGGTCGAGGATGGCCCGCACTTCCTTCACATAACCTTCGTCCATCAGCCGTTTGGTGTGGTTCCAGCAGGCCGTGGCGCTCATGCCGAGCTTCTTGGCCAGCTCGGCATTGCCGATGCGGCCGTCCTTCTGCAGCGCCTTGAGGATGCGCTTGTCCATGCGGTCCAGTGACATGATGAATCTTTCTCTGAATTCAGTTTTATCGCAATTTTCTTTGCATGAAATAATTTATATCGCTTTTTCATCACGAATCATGCCATAAATTCGGAAGCACCATTTAAATCCTCCGGCGTAAAGTTGATCCCGGCGATTCACCATGAATCGGACCAGATTCGGACCCCTTTCGACCATCCACCTGAACCGGAGCACTCCATGCTGGCACTCGACAAACTCTTCCCTCGCAAGACCCTGGGCTTCTTCCCTTCCCCCATCCACAAGCTGGAGCGCTTGTCCGCCATGCTGGGCGTGGAAGTGTGGGCCAAGCGCGATGACGTCTCCTCGGGCCTGGCCTTTGGCGGCAACAAGATCCGCAAGCTTGAATGGCTGGTGGCCGATGCCCTGGCCAAGGGCTGCGACACCCTGGTCTCGATCGGCAACATCCAGTCCAACCATACGCGCCAGGTCTGCGCAGCCGCCGCCGCCGTGGGCATGAAGTCCTATACCGTGCAGGAAACCTGGCTGGAATGGGATGACCCGGTCTACGACAAGGTCGGCAACATCCTCTTGACCCGCATCATGGGCGGCAACCCGATCATGGGCGGCTATGGCTACTCCACCACCGAGAAGGACACCTGGGCCCGCGCCCTGGAAGAAGTGCGCGCCAAGGGCGGCAAGCCCTATGCGATTCCGGCCGGTGCGTCGGACCACCCGCTGGGCGGCCTGGGCTATGCCAACTTCGCCGATGAAGTGGCGATGCAGGAACAGCAGCTGGGCATCTTCTTCGACAACATCGTGGTGGCGACCTGTACCGGTTCCACCCAGGCTGGCATGGTGGTCGGTTTCGCCGCCCAGGAAAAGCGCCGCCGCGTGATCGGCATCGACACCGCCGATGACGAAGCCATGACCCGCCGCGCCGTCACCAAGATCGCCAACGACACCAGCGAGCTGATCGCCGCCAAGGGCGGCAAGCGTGTGGTGGTGCGCGACGCCGACATCGAGATCATCCCCGACTACAGCGGCCCGGCCTACGGCCTGCCGAGCGAGCAGACCATCGCCGCCATCCGCACCGCCGCCGAGATGGAAGCCATGCTGACCGATCCGGTGTATGAAGGAAAATCCATCGATGGCTTGATCGACATGGCCAAGAAAGGCCATTTCAAGGGCCAGCGCGTATTGTACGCCCACCTCGGCGGCGCACCGGCACTGAACGCTTATTACAAGGCTTTCGAAGATCCGGAAAACCTGACCAAGCTGGCCCGCGAAGCGCGTTACAAGGAGTAAGCGGACTCCCCTGGACCAGGCGGATATCCAGGCAGCGCCCCTTGTCGCTGCCACGCTCCACACCAAGCCCGAGCCTGTTCCTGCAGGCCGGGCTTGTGTCGCTTTTGCGCGGCAAGTTCCCGCTGGCGAAGGCATTTTCGCCCCATGTGGCCACGCGCTTGATCGGCATCAAAGCCTGCAGAAAGCTTCACGCGTACCTTTCGGACATCCTCACTCGACAGGTAAAACACCGTGAAAAAAATCGTCACCCTTACTGCCGCCGTAGCCGCCCTGGCTTCCTCGTTCGCTGCTGCTCCCGTGTTCGCGCAAGAAGCGCAAAGCCCGTGGCTGGTGCGCGTGCGCGCCGTCAACCTGAGCCCGGATAACAAGTCCGACCAGGTCGGCGGCACCGGCGCCTCGGACCGCATCAGCATCAACAACAAGGTGATCCCCGAGTTCGACGTCAGCTACTTCTTCACCCCGAACATCGCTGCCGAACTGGTGCTGACCTATCCGCAAAAGCAGGACGTGCGCCTGGACGGCAACAAGATCGGTACCTTCAAGCACCTGCCGCCGACCCTGACGCTGCAATACCACTTCATGCCTGAAGCGGCCTTCAGCCCCTACGTCGGTGCCGGTATCAACTACACCCGCATCTCCAGCGTGAACCTGGCCAACGGCCTGCAACTGGACAGCAGCAGCGTCGGTGGCGCCCTGCAGATCGGTGCCGACTACAAGATCAACAAGAACTGGCTGATCAACTTCGACATCAAGAAGGTGCAGATCTCCAGCGACGTCAAGACCGCTTCCGGCACCAAGGTCAGCAACGTCAAGATCGACCCGTGGCTCATCGGCGTTGGCGTGGGTTACCGTTTCTAAGGTATTCTTGCCGCACCCAAACGGCGCGATCCGTCATCCATGATGACCGGTCGCGTTGTTTTTTGGGATCCGCGCTAACGTCCCCGCCACCGGTTTTCCGGCCGCCATTCCTTGCAATGCCATCCGCCTTTGCAGCGTTAGCTGGAGCAGTCTCCTGCGGCATGCTCCGCCTGTCCACCGTTTGATAGTAGGAAGAGGTAATTACGATGTCGACGACTTCGCACCCCAATACCCCGGTCGCGCCCGGCGCGCCGATGCCCCATCGCAAGATCATCCGCTCCTGGGTGATCCCCATCAGCCAGCGCAGCACGGCCATCGCCCTGGCGCTGTCGGTGCTGGACTTCTGCCTGTTCGGCGCCAGCCTGGCGGCCATCGTCTGGGCCCCCTGGCTGCTGGCCAAGATCGCGCTGGGCGTGGTCAATGGCTTCATCATCGGGCGCCTGTTCATCCTCGGCCACGATGCCTGCCACCAGGCCTTCACACCCAGCCGCAAGCTCAACACCTGGCTGGGCCGCCTGCTGTTCATGCCTTCGCTCACGCCCTATAGCCTGTGGGCGGTCGGCCACAATGTGGTGCACCACGGCTATACCAACCTGAAGGGTTTTGATTTCGTCTGGCAGCCGCGCTCGCTGGAAGAGTTCCGCGCCCTGCCGCGCTGGAGACAGCGCCTGGAGCGCATCTACCGCAGCGGCTTCGGCCCCGGCCTGTACTACATGATCGACATGTGGTGGAAGCGCATGTACTTCCCCTCGAAGAAGCAGATGCCCACCCGCCGCGCCGAATTCATGTGGGATGGCGTACTGGTGACCGCCGTGGCCGCCGTCTGGATCGCCGGCCTGGCTTGGGCGGCGCAGGCGACCGAACAATCGTTCTGGACCCTGCTGGTGACCGGCTTTGCGATTCCGCTGCTGTTCTGGAAGGCCATGATCGGCTTCGTGGTGTATGTGCACCATACGCATACCTCGGTGGCCTGGTATGAAGACAAGATCACCTGGGCTGCTGCGCAACCCTTCGTCTCCACCACCGTGCACCTGACCTTTGGCCGCTACTGGGGTTCGCTGCTGCATCACATCATGGAACACACCGCGCACCACGTGGACATGAGCGTGCCGCTGTATCGCCTGAAACAAGCGCAGAAGAAACTGGAAACCATGCTGCCCGGCCGCATCGTGATCCAGCGCTTCTCCTGGCGCTGGTATTTCGATACCGCGCGCCGCTGCAAGCTCTACGACTTCAAGCGCCTGTGCTGGACCGACTATCGTGGCCGCCCGACCAGCACCCCGCTGCCCTTGCCGGAGATGAGCAAGCCCACGGCAGAAGCCTGAGCAGGAGCCATGGCCGCTCCATTCAGGCAGCCACGAAGACGCTGAAGTTTCAATAACAAGACGGTCGCATGGAAGGGCATTCGCGGGTCCCCGGTAACCCCGCGATACCGCCCACTTTCCCCCATCAAGGCCGCTTCTCTTCCACACTGTCAGCCGTTGTCATTGGCTGTCAGTTCTGATGTTTTTCGGTGAAATCCGCCATCGCACGGCAGCCCTGCCCGCCCTTTCGGGCGCTTACTTGGACCAAGTTTGATCTGAGACAAGAAATGCCGTCTGATTCGGGAATACTGTGCTTCCTATCACGTTCCGCGCACTTAAAATCGAGTCATTCGATTGCCACAAGTCCGCCGGGAACATCGTATGAACCAGCCTTGCCACTCCACTTCGCTCGCCGCTGCCAACAATGGCGCCGCTCCCCTGACCCAATGCTCGCCGCTGACCGCCGCGCGCGAAGCGGCCGCCAGCTCTGCACTGCGCAGCTGCACCGCTTGCGGCATGCACCAGCTGTGCCTGCCCATGGGCCTGGATGAATCCGACATGAAACGCCTGGACAAGATCATCGGCCGCCGCAAGGTTGCCCGCGATGACTTCCTGTACCGTATCGGCGACCGCTTCACCGCCCTCTATGCAGTGCGCGTGGGCCACTTCAAGACTTATCAGGAAAACCTCGACGGCGACCGCCAGATCACCGGTTTCCAGATGCCTGGCGAACTGTTGGGCATGGATGCCATCAGCACCGAGCAGCATCAGTGCGATGCGGTGGCCCTGCAGGACAGCGAGGTCTGCGAGATCCCGTTCGCCCGCCTGGAACAGCTGTTCGGCCAGATCCCGCATTTGCTGCGGCATTTCCACCGCATGATGAGCCACGAAATCACCAGCGAACAGAACGTCATCATGCTGCTGGGGAACATGCGTGCGGAGCAGCGTTTTGCCGCCTTCCTGGTGAATCTGTCTTCACGTTATGCTGCACGCGGCTATTCCTCGACGCGCTTCCAGCTGCGCATGACGCGCCAGGACGTCGGCAACTACCTGGGCCTGACCATCGAGAGCATCAGCCGCCTGATTTCCAAGTTCCGCAAGCAGGGCCTGCTGGCGGTGGAACAGCGCGATGTAGAGGTGGTGGACCTGGCCGCACTCAAGCGCCTGGCTGCCGGCGTCGATGCCTGCACGCCGGCACCGGCGGCCACAGCGGCGGCGCGTGCGAGCACCTGATCCGTTTAACGATCAAAGGCTTGAAACCGGGCAACAGCACCGGTTTCAAGTCCGCTCAAACGCACTCAAGCCAACCAACCCAGCTCAGCTCAGTGTTGATTGATACGCTCCGGGGCGCTCAGCCCTGGACGTAATGACGCAAGCGCTCTCTCGGCAGTGCCCGCGTCAGCCGCACGGCCAGCAGGCCGCAGGCGGCAAAACTTCCCCAGAAACAGAAGAAACCTACGGTATAGGCACCCAGCGCTTCCCATTCCCGGCCGGACGCCATGGCCAGCTCCTCGGGATTGAACAGGGAAAAGAACACGCCTTCGGCCGCGATGGCCATCAGGAAAGCCACCCAGACCACGATGGCGAGATTGCGTTGCTGTTTGCGCATGGCTGTCTCCTTGACGCATGAAGTTTCATCCGAAGATGGCCGGTCTTGAAGCCGGCTTCACTCCAGCTTAGCGCATTATTCGGCCGGTGCGTAGGCCTCCGCATTCATTTCGATGCTGCGCTGTTGCGGCCACACCCAGGCCCCGTGCAGGCGCCAGCTGTGGCTGCCATCCTCGGCCACCAGACGCCAGCGCGCCTGTTCCATCTCCGCCAGCGGTACCGAGAAGCTGCCGTCAGCGGACGGACGCACCAACAACGTGCGGTCCTTGGCCGGCTGGGTCGGGTGCACCAGGTTCAGGACCAGCGTCTGGCCCTCTTCGCCGGCGGCAGGCATCTGGCGCATCTGCAGGCGGCCGCGCAGTACAGCGGCGGCCGGGTCATAGGCGATGCCGATGGCCGCGCCCAGGCGCTGCGCCTCATGATCGCGGCGCAAGTCCTTGTTGATGGCCTTGCCTTGCTTGTAGTAATCGTCAGCCACCAGGGCATCGGCGCGCGAGATGGCCAGCCAGGCGGTAAAGATCCCCGCCACCACCACCACGGCCGGGCCGGACATCAGCAGCCAGGGCCAGCGATGACGGTACCAGGGAGCGCTGTTGCCAAGCTTGGGGGAGATGGTTTGCATGGTTTCCTCTCGATATGACGTTAAGTTCATGTGACCTGTGGCGCCTGCACGCGGTCAGCGGCGCGGCACCAGGAACACCGCCTTCTCGCTGACATGCAGCGCGGGCTGGTCCTCGGCCTGCAATTCGATATGAATCTTGTTGGAGCCGGATTCACCTGCCCCATGCGGTGCCCTCACCCGCACCGGTACCATCAGGGTCTGGGTAGCGGCCAGTTCGATGGGGCCGGACGGATCAACGCTCAGTCCGTCGATGCCGCTCGCACTGATGCGATAACGATGGCCACGCTCATCGGTATTGATGACTTGCAAGCGGTAGACGTTTTCGATGATGCCGTCCTCGACCTCGCGGCCCATGGAACCGCGATCGCGGATCACATCCAGCTTCAGCGGCGTACGCACCACCAGCGAACCGAGGAACAGCGCGATTACGGCGCCCAGGATGGCGGTGTAGATCAGGATGCGCGGGCGGAACAAGCGACGGCGGATCTCCGGCGTCGAGAAGCCCTGCTCGATGGCGTTCTCGGTGGAATAGCGGATCAGGCCGCGCGGGCGGTCGATCTTGTCCATGACGCTGTCGCAGGCGTCCACGCAGGCTGCACAGCCGATGCACATGTATTGCAGCCCCTGGCGGATATCGATCCCGGTCGGGCAGACCTGGACACACATGGTGCAATCGATGCAATCCCCCGCCTTGCGGCCTTCCTGCAGCTTGGCCGCCTTGGCCGCCGGCATGCGCGGTTCGCCACGGGCGTTGTCATAGGTGATGACCAGCGAGTCGCGGTCGAACATGGCGCTCTGGAAGCGGGCATAGGGGCACATGTACTTGCACACCTGCTCGCGCATCCAGCCGGCATTGCCGTAGGTGGCAAAGGCGTAGAAGACGATCCAGAAGCTCTCCCACGGACCCAGCGCGAACTGGCCGATTTCCGGCAGCAGCTCGCGGATGGGAGAGAAGTAGCCGACGAAGCTGATGCCGGTCCACAGCGCCAGGCTGCCCCAGGCCAGGTGCTTGGCGGACTTGCGCCAGAGCTTGTCGAACGACCAGGGCTGGCGGTCCAGGCGCATGCGGGCGCTGCGGTTGCCCTCGATGCGGCGTTCGATCCACAGGAAGATCTCGGTGTAGACCGTCTGCGGGCAGGCATATCCGCACCAGACGCGGCCGGCGATGGCGGTGAAGAGGAACAGGCTGAAGGCGCAGATGATCAGCAGCGCGGCCAGCCAGATGAAGTCTTGCGGCCACAGCACCAGGCCAAACAGGTAGAACTTGCGCGAGGCCAGGTCGAACAGTACGGCCTGGCGCTCGTTCCAGTTGATCCACGGCAGGCCGTAGAACACGAGCTGCGTCAGGAACACGCACAGCCAGCGCAGGCTGGCAAAGCGTCCCTGGATCTCGCGCGGGTAGATCTGTTCACGTGCGGCATACATCCGAACGACGGCATATTCATCCTTGCCCTCCTTCTTCGGCACATCCTGCTGCGTTCCTGCCTCGGGTGGCGGGTCCCCTTCCTTGCCCTGCCTGGGTGTCATTGCGGCCTTGTTCATGGTCTTGCCTGCTCTGCTTTCACTCTCTGTCATGCGCCCCTTGGCCGGGCGCGGCCGATATGGCCATCACGAAGAACGCCGGGGCCGCGCAGTTCTGCGACTGCGTCGGCCCCGGCGCGGGTTCAACTGCTCATCGGAGCCTACTTGGCCTCGGCATTGCTGGGCTTGTTGGACAAGCTCCAGACATAGGCCGCCAGCACGTGCACCTTGGGTTCACCGAGGAATTCGCCAAACGCCGGCATGGTGTTGTCGCGGCCCTTGTTGATGGTTTCCTTGATGGTGTCGATGCTGCCGCCGTAGAGCCAGATCTTGTCCGACAGGTTGGGCGCGCCCAGGGCCTGGTTGCCCACTCCGCCAGGGCCGTGGCAGGCCATGCAGGCGGCGAACTTGGACTTGCCCAGCTCGGCCTTGATCGGATCATGGGCGGAATTGGACAGGCTCAACACATAGTTGGCGACGTTGTCGACATCCTTGTCCGTCCCCACCGCAGCAGCCATGGGCGGCATGACGCCGTGACGGCCCTTGAGGATGGTTTCCTTGATGATCTCGGGCGTGCCGCCATGCAGCCAGTCGTTGTCAGTCAGGTTGGGGAAGCCCTTGTTGCCGCGCGCATCCGAACCGTGGCACTGCGCGCAGTAGGTCAGGAACAGGCGCTCGCCGATGGCATGGGCCTGCGGATCAGCGGCCACTACCTTCAGGTCCTTCTTGAGGTAGCTGTCGAAGAGCGGTCCGTACTTGGCTTCGGCCTGCTTGACGTCGGCATCATGCTCGCCGGTGGAACGCCAGCCCAAGGTACCGGGCAGGTTGCCCAGGCCCGGGTAGGCGATCAGGTAGCCCACCGAGAAGATGATGGTGATATAGAACAGCCACATCCACCAGCGCGGCAGCGGGTTGTTCAGTTCGGTCAGGTCGTCGTCCCAGACGTGGCCGGTGGTCGAGCCGGCAACCGGCTGGTCGCCCTTCTTGACCTTCCAGCTGGACTGCTGCCACAGCAGCAGCGCGCAACCGGCGATGCCCAGCACGGTCAGGACGATGATCCAGATGTTCCAGAAACCATTGGTGAAATCAGCCATGGCGCACCTCCTTGTCGCTGCTGGCGGCGGGCTGGCCGATGTCGCCATCGGCGAAGGGGATCATTTCGGCTTGCGTGAAATCAGCGGGCTTGTGGCCGACATAGGTCCACCACAGGATGCCGACAAAGGTGATGAAGCTGATCAGCGTGATCAGGCTGCGTGGGTCGGTCAACATTTCAATCATGGTCTTATCTCTCCGCCTTGATCAGGATACCCAGGCCTTGCAGGTAGGCGATCAACGCATCCTGTTCGGTCTTGCCGGCCAGTTCTGCCGGGGCATTCTTGATGTCTTCTTCTGTGTACGGGTCGCCGATGCGCTTCAATGCCTTCATGCGCGAGACGATGTCGTAGTTGTCCAGCTTGGCCTGCTCCAGCCACGGGTAGGCCGGCATGTTGGACTCCGGTACCACGTCGCGCGGGTTGTGCAGGTGAGCGCGATGCCATTCATCGCTGTAGCGGGCACCGACGCGGGCCAGGTCTGGACCGGTACGCTTGGAACCCCACTGGAAGGGGTGGTCGTAGACCGACTCACCGGCCACCGAGTAGTGGCCATAACGTTCGGTCTCGGCGCGCAGCGGGCGGATCATCTGCGAGTGGCAGTTGTAGCAGCCCTCGCGGATGTACACGTCGCGGCCAGCCAGGCGCAGGGCCGAGTAGGGCTTGAGGCCGGCGATCGGTTCAGTGGTCGATTTCTGGAAGAACAGCGGCACGATCTCGGCCAGGCCACCCACACTGACCACCAGCAGCACCAGGCCAATGAGCAGCCAGGGGTTCTTCTCAATCCATTCATGCGAAAACTTCATACTTTCCCCCAATCAGTGCGCAGCGTTGGTCACGGCAGGAATCGGTGCGACAGCCAGTTCGGTGCCGCGCATGGTGCGCCAGGTGTTGTAGGCCATCACCAGCATGCCGGACAGGTACATCAGGCCGCCCATCAGACGAATGATGTAATACGGGTAGGTTGCCTTGACGCCTTCGACGAAGCTGTAGGTCAGGGTGCCGTCGGCATTGACCGCGCGCCACATCAGGCCTTGCATCACGCCGGCGATCCACATTGCAGCGATGTAGAGCACGATGCCAATGGTGGCGACCCAGAAGTGGATCTCGATCAGATCCTTGCTCCACATCTCGGTCTTGCCCGACAGGCGCGGGATCAGGTAATACATCGCCCCCATGGTGACGAAGCCGACCCAGCCCAGGGCACCGGAGTGCACGTGGCCGATGGTCCAGTCGGTGTAGTGGGACAAGGCGTTGACGGTCTTGATGGCCATCATCGGACCTTCGAAGGTAGACATGCCGTAGAAGGACAGCGACACCACCAGGAACTTCAGGATGGGATCGGTACGCAGCTGGTGCCAGGCGCCCGACATGGTCATCATGCCGTTGATCATGCCGCCCCAGGACGGTGCCAGCAGGATCAGCGAGAACACCATGCCCAGCGACTGGGTCCAGTCAGGCAATGCGGTGTAGTGCAGGTGGTGCGGACCGGCCCACATGTAGGTGAAGATCAGGGCCCAGAAGTGCACGATCGACAGGCGGTACGAATACACCGGACGGTTGACCTGCTTGGGGATGAAGTAATACATCATGCCCAGGAAGCCGGCGGTCAGGAAGAAGCCCACCGCGTTGTGGCCGTACCACCACTGGATCATGGCATCCTGCGCACCGCTGTACATCGAGTACGACTTGGTCAGCGTGGCCGGCATGGTCATGCCGTTGACGATGTGCAGGATGGCCACGGCGATGATGAAGGCGCCGTAGAACCAGTTTGCCACGTAGATGTGCTTGACCTTGCGCTTGATGAGGGTGCCGAAGAACACCACGGCGTAGGCCACCCAGACGACGGCGATCAGGATGGTGATGGGCCATTCCAGCTCGGCATATTCCTTGCCGCGGGTCAGTCCCATCGGCAGCGTGATGGCCGCACCGAGGATCACCAGCTGCCAGCCCCAGAAGGTGAAGGCCGCCAGGAAGTCGGAGAACAGCCGCACCTGGCAGGTGCGCTGCACGACGTAATACGAGGTTGCCATCAGCGCGCAGCCGCCGAAGGCAAAGATCACTGCGTTGGTATGCAAGGGACGTAGCCGGCCGAAGCTCAGCCAGGGAATCCCCATGTTCAATTCGGGCCATGCCAGCTGGGCGGCGATGATCACACCGACCAGCATACCGACTACGCCCCACAGGATGGTCGCCACGGTGAATTGGCGCACAACCGTGTAGTTGTAGCTATTTTCTTTGCTCACGAAACTCTCCCCACTTTGTTGAGTACTGTTCAATGCGAGCTTACGGGGCAAGCCCCCCGGGGGCATTGACGTGTATCAAGTGGAAAGAGAGCCGCAGAAAAATGCAGCAGATTGAGCGCGGCCTGTGACACGAACAGGCGGGTGCGAAGCCGGCTCAGGCGGGATCGTGCCGATCCGGCTGCGCGGGAATATCGTCGTCGTGGAGGATGCGCATGGCCGGTCCTTCGAGGTCGTCGAACTGGCCGCCGTCGGAGGCGCGGAAGAACACCCAGATCGCCAGGAAGACCAGCAAGGTACTGAGTGGAATGAGGAGATAGAGCGCTTCCATCAGGCGCCTCCCGCCAGCGCTGGCTGGACCGCGGGCGCAGTGGCCGGCAGCTGCCGGGAGCCGCGCGCGGCACGGCTCAGGCGCAGTGCATTGGCGACCACCAGCAGCGAACTGGCCGACATGCCCACCGCCGACATCCACGGATCGAGCAGGCCGAAGGCCGCCGCCGGAATGGCGAGGAAATTGTAGACGCTGGCCCACACCAGGTTCTGGCGCACGATGCGCATGGTGCGGCGGGCCATCTGCGCACATTGCGCCACGGCCGACAGGCGGTCGCTCATGATGACGGCATCGGCACTGACCTGGGCCAGCGCAGCCCCTTTGCCCATGGCGAAGGAGACATCGCCTGCGCGCAGCATCGCAGCGTCATTGATGCCATCGCCAACGATGGCCACCACCGCCCCACCCTGCTGCAACTGGCGCACTACCTCCAGCTTGCGTTGCGGGGTACAGCCGGCGATCACTTCATCGATGCCGACCGCGGCCGCGACCTCGGCGCAGACCTCGGGCTGGTCACCGCTGAGCAGGATGACGCGCACACCTTGCGCGCGAAATGCAGCCACCGTATCCACGGCATCCGCACGCAATGCATCGGCCAGGTCGAAGCGCGCCAGCCAACCGTTGCTGTTGCCCAGGTAGACCGAACCGGCCGCAGCGGCAGCGGGCTGGTTCAGTTCGGCAGGAATGGATTGCCCGGCAATCCCGGCCACGAAGCCACGCGCGCCCAGGCGATGCACAACACCATCAATGAGACAGTGCATGCCTGCCCCCGTGACGGAGCCCAGCTCGGCGACTTCGCAAGCGGCACTGCCACGGCGCCCGGCCTCCTCCACCAGCGCCTTGGCCAGCGGATGCTGACTGCCGCGCTCCATGGCTGCAGCCACCGATAGTGCCTGCGCCTGGTCAATGCAGCTCCACAGGGCCGTCATCTGCGGCCGGCCTTGCGTGAGTGTGCCGGTCTTGTCGAAGAGGACGGTATCGGCGCGCTGCAAGGTCTCCAGCACGTTGCCCCGCACGACCAGCGTACCTTCGCGCAGCAGGCGGTCGGTGGCCGCAGCCAGGGCCGACGGCGTGGCCAGGGACAGCGCGCAGGGGCAGGACACCACAAGTACTGCAATGGCGGTCGCCCAAGCGCGTGCAGGATCAATCAGATGCCAGGCAATGAATGTGATCGCCGCCAGCAGCAGCAGGGCCACCACGAAGCGCGAGGCCACCACGTCGGCCCACTGCGCCAGGGCAGGCTTGCCCTGTCCGGCCTGCTCTGCCAGGCGCGTGATGGCAGCGAGCGTGCTCTCGCGCGTGGTGCGCACGACGCGCAGCAGCACCGGCTGGCTCAGGTTGACGGCACCGCCCGGCGCTTCCTGGCCAGGCTGGAAGGTTTGCGGACGGCTTTCGCCGGACAGCAGGGCCAGGTCCAGTTCGGCCATCCCTTCGAGCAGGCAGGCATCGGCAGCGATGGTGTCGCCCGGGCGTGCCAGGATCACATCACCGGCCTGCAATTGATTGGCCGCCACCAGCGTCGTCTCGCGTTGCTGCGGGTAGCCGCGTACCACCAGCGCCGACGCCGGGAACGCCTGCTGCATGCGCTCCAGCGCTGCGGCCGATTTGCGCCGCGCGGCCGTCTCAAGATAGCGGCTGGCCAGCAGCAGGAAAATGAACATGCTCACGCTGTCGAACCAGATCTCGCCCTCGCCGCGCCAGGTCGCGATGGCGCTGCCAGTGAAGGCGGCAGCAATGCCGATGGCCACCGGCAGGTCCATGCCCGGGGCCCGCGCCCGCAGTCCTGCCCAGGCGCCTGTGAAGAACGGCAAGGCCGAATAGAACACCGCCGGAATGGTGAGGAACAAACTGGCCCAGCGCATCAGCGCCATCATGTCGGGGTCTATGCCTTCATGGGTCATGTAGACCGGAATGGCGTACATCATCACCTGCATCATCGACAGCCCCGCGATGAACAGCTGGCGGAACAGCCGACGGCCGGCGCGGCGCGCCTGCTCGCCCTGTCGCAGCGGATCGAAGGGATAGGCGGTGTAGCCCAGGCCATGCAGGCCCCGCAGGATGGTGGAGGTGGAACAGAGGGCGGGATCGCGGCGGATATGCAGACGCGCACTGGCCACGTTGAGTTCGGCCATGTGCATGCCAGGCAAGCGGGCCAGGTATTTCTCGATCAACCAGACGCAGGCGGCGCAGCGCAAGCCATCGATGGAAAGGACCAGTTCCTGCGCGTGCTCCGTCGCGTCAGCAACTTCACCATCGGATGTCTGCACGGGAAGGTCGACCAGGGCCAGTTCGGGAGGCAGCAATTGTTCGGGATCGACACGGGCAGAGGGAACGGTACGCCGCAGGTAGAAATCTTCACATCCGCTATCGACGATGAGCCGGGCCACGCTCTGGCAGCCCACGCAGCACAGCGTCCGCTCGAGCCCGCCGATGTCCAGTGTCCATGACTCTCCCGCCGGCACGGGCTGGCCGCAATGGAAACACAGGTTCGCCGTGTCGCTGCCATCATTGTGCATGCTCATCCTCCATGCACCGGGCTGACGCAGAACACATCGATCCAGCCGCGCGCGATGCCCAGGCCGCCAATCTCGGCGGCACGCAGCAAACCGAGCAGGCCGAAGGCCAGCACGATCACGCCGGCGCTGCGCCGCACCCACGGGCGCGCAGCCAGCTGGCGCAAGCGTGCACCGGACATGCCGGCCACCAGCAGTACGGGCAGGGTACCGGCCCCGAAAGCCAGCATGGTCAGCGCGCCTTGCACGGCACTACCAGCCATGAGCGCGGTCAGCAAGGCGCTGTAGACCATCCCGCAGGGCAGCCAGCCCCACAGGCTGCCCAGCAGCAGCGCCTTGGCCGGCGTATCGACCGGCACCAGCCGTGCCGCATGCGGACGCAGGCGGGTCCAGAGACCGCTGCCCAACTGCTCCATGCGGGACAGGCCGCTCCACCACTGGGTCAGGTACAGCCCCAGCAGGATCAGGACGAGATTGGTGATGACGTAGGCCACCGTCTGCGCCGGTGCCAGCCAGCCCAGCACATCGGCACCGCGCAGCAGCCCGGCGGCGATGCCACCGGCCAGCGCGCCGGCCAGCGCGTAGCTGGACAGGCGGCCGAGGTTGTAGCCCAACACGCGTACCAGATCCTGCCCGAAGGCCTGGACCTGGGCGGAGCCAGCGAGATGCAAGGGAATGATGCGATGTACAGCCCGCCCCGGCGCTGCGGCCATGGCCAGCGCCTGCGCGGGAGCGGCCGGCGCACGCGGCGGTGCGGCTGAACTGAGCGCGCCGATGATGCCGCCGCACATGCCGATGCAATGGACGCTGCCCATCAGGCCTACCAGGAAGATCGGCAGCAGGTTCATCGACACGCCCCGCTCAGACGGTCTGCGAATAGCGCTGCGGTGCGTCCTTGTTCTGGCTCGCGGCTTTCTCGCGGTCCTGCGACAGGTAGCGGTCGAACACCATGCAGATGTTGCGGATCAGCAGACGGCCCTTGGGCTCGACCGTAATCCATTCGGGTTCGATCTTGATGAGGCCGTCTTCTTCAAGTTGCTTCAGTTTTTCCATTTCCGGCGCGAAGTATTCGCGGAAGACGATGGGATAAGCGATCTCCAGCGAATTGATCGACAGCTCGAAATTGCACATCAGCCGCTGGATGATGAGACGGCGCAGCACGTCGTCCATGCCCAGCTGGATGCCGCGGGCAATGGGCAGCGTGGAATTTTCCAGGCGGGCGTAATAACCATCCAGGGTCTTTTCATTCTGGCTGTAGCTGCCGCCCACGGCGCTGATGGCCGAGACGCCGCAAGCGACCAGATCGGTCTCCGAATGGGTAGAGTAGCCCTGGAAGTTGCGATGCAGGCGTCCCTGCTGCTGGGCGATGGCGAGATCGTCCGTAGGCTTGGCGAAGTGGTCCATGCCGATGTAGACGTAACCGGCGCCGGTCAGCTGGCGAATGCACAGCGAGAGCATGTCCAGCTTGCTGTCGGCGCTGGGCAGGTCTTCTTCCTTGATCTGGCGCTGGGTCTTGAACAGTGCCGGCATGTGCGCATAGTTGTAGACGGCGATGCGATCCGGACTGGCGGCGATGACCTTGGCCAGCGTGCGCGACATCGACATCACGTTCTGCTTGGGCAGCCCATAGATCAGGTCGATGCTGACCGAGCGGAAACCGGCTTCACGCGCGGCGGCGATGATCTGCAGGGTCTGCTCTTCGGATTGCACGCGATTGACCGCCAGCTGGACTTCCGGATCGAAATCCTGCACACCCAGGCTGATGCGGTTGAATCCCTGCTCACGCAGCTTGTGGACCCGTGCCACCGACACCGTGCGCGGATCGATCTCGATCGAATATTCACCCACGTGATCCGGGGCCAGCGTGAAGCTGTGGCGGATATGGTTCATCAGGTCCGACATCTGCTCGTCCGAGAGATAGGTCGGCGTACCGCCACCGAAGTGCAGCTGCTCGACCTGGTTCATGCCGGAGAAGAGCGAACCCTGCATGCTGATCTCGCGCTTGAGGTAGCTCAGGTACAGCGAGGCCTTGGCACGGTTCTTGGTGACGATCTTGTTGCAGGCGCAGTAATAGCAGATGGTGTCGCAGAACGGGATATGCAGGTACAGCGACAGCGCTCGCCAGGCGCTCATGTTGCGGCGGTCCGAGACCGCATGCAGGTAGTCGGCGACGGCGAAGTCACTCGAAAAGCGATCTGCCGTGGGATAGGACGTGTAGCGCGGACCACGCTGGTCCATTTTGCGCAGGACGGCCTTGTTCATGCCGGCGAGACTGGCGGATGGATGCAGGATGGACGGATGGGCGACTTGCATGCGATGCTCCTGGCCGGCTGCCACGCCGGACTGACGCGGCGCGCACATGCGCTGGGCCGCGAGCCCACCGGGCGAGCTGGTATTGACTGGAGCTTGCAGAATAGACAGATCATTGCAGAACCGCATTGATGTGCATCAAAGGCGTGGGGCGTGATACCCCAGGGCAAAGCTTGGACGTCGGTCAGCAGCTTGGGATGCAACGCTCCCGTGGAGATCTGTTCGAACCTGGCCAGCGATGTAGCGGCCGAAAACGCCCGGTTGAGCGACAGGTTGCATGGCTGCAACTTTTATCCGGTCCTGTGTCCGGGCGCCAACTACCCGTTCTGATCGACACGCTCGGACGTAGCAGCTGACACAACAGCACAGCATCAGCACGCTGCCAGCATCCGTCATCGCATTACCGAATGTTACCCCCGCTTGCCTTGAACCGATCAGAGAACCATTTGGGTGGCCTCATGCATCGACACCTATTAAAAACGCTCGACGGACGGCCTATCGCTTTTCCAAAACAACGGTACTGTTTCTCTGTGCGTTAAAAAAACCACCGGAGATATGCTGCGGATACAAGTGATAAACGCATCTTGCCTCCTCAGGCCTAACCTGGCTTATCTTCAAATAGCGATGCAGAGATACACCGGCGAAAATGACCGGAAAATTGCCATAGGTCGTGCCATCGAAATAGACTGAATCACCACATCCATCGAAGGTTTTCTTGAGCGCCTCATCCACATTAAAGGGCAACTCGGAAAGATAAGGCGTCTTGCCCGACGACCACTCAGGATAATCGGGGACCCTTGATGGCATCACATCATAAAACTGGACGATCAACACAACGTTGAAAAGTGCCAGTGCAGCCAAGCAAAGCCCACCCGCTTTTTTGAACTCACGAAGCAACAACGTCGCACCCGCAAGCGACAATGGAACAATATATTCGGATTGATAGCGTGGAACGCCCCAAAGGATGGGTCGAATGGCATGAAAGAGTACCCACGAAAAAACCGCGGCCAATGCAAGCACGGCGGCAATCCTGTACCGCTCCTTCACGCCAAGGATGATGAAACCGATCAACACCAAGCCCAGCAATGACAGCCCGGTCGATGCCAGAACCGCTTGCAGATTTACAGGCTGCATCGAATAGAGCACTCGCTCCAACAGACCAAGATGTGTCGGCACATTCAGAAACTTCTCATCGGGAACATAGGCAGCCGGGTTGATCAGATGGCGCGCGTTGAAGATCTGAAAATAGACTGGAACACCAATCAGCAGACACTGACAGAGGCTCTTGTAGCGCTTTTGGAGAAAACAGTACAAGAGCAGCGTCGCAAAACCGAAAAGCATCGTCTGTCGAATCATGCCCGCCATGACGAATGACATGCCGAAGACAACCAGGTCTCGATCCGTCAGCTCTTCCTCGTCGACGATCCTGATAAAAAAGACGGTCAACATCACGCATGCCCAGATCGAAAACTCGACCAGGGGCGCAGTGAAATAGACCAGAGGAATACTCAACGAAAAGACGATCAGGAGCAACTTCTGCTTTAGAGGCCAGACGCGCAAGGACAACCAAAGCACGAGACAGAAAATTGCCAAAAATCCTTGGATGCGGAAACCGAAACTATCCACACCCGCGACACCTGAAAATAGCACAGGCAAGCCGCGCAAAACTGGATGAGGATCAACGTAGCCAGCGACGGGATAACTGTTATACAGATAAATGCCAAGCCCCAACAACAGAGAGATGCTCCAATAGGGTCTGCTCTTGTAGAGCTGATGCGCGGCCAGCGTGAGCACGAGCATGATGGCAGATGCGAATTGGAGGATATCCCTGACAGCATAGGTATGTAGCGCGCCCTGTTCGGCGTAGACAATCGCCAGTATTTTTTCGTATGCGCTTTGGATGTGATACCAATGATCGCCGTTCACGGAGTTCCGCAGGTTGGGCAAACTGAGCAGCACATACATCGATACGAATGCGATGGATAACAGGACATGGCCAAGGGCGATCTCCACCCGCAAGTCCCGGCGTGAGCCAATCCAGTAGCCAATTATCATGACCAGGATTTTGACTGGCCACGTGCCCAAATTGCAGAAAAAAAAGCCGTACCACAACGCGAACACGTACAAGAAGCCCATGTCCAAGGCAATCTTTTCCTTCCTCAATACCTGAAACATCGTCATTTCTTCTCGAATCAAATGGCTAAACATTCAGCTGGCGCACCATCAGAAGACGGCCGCATGGGACGAAACAGTATCAAGTCCGGGCTGCTCACGCATTTTTCTGGCGATATTTTTCAGCATCCCAATCGAGCAGATCGGCTATTTCCTCGGCGGACAAGGTGCATAAGCGGACATGTTCCGACAGCCTGATCAAGACATCGTAGTAGCATCGCAGCTGTGCCAGCTGCGCGGAGGTAACGTCCGGCTTCTGATAAACCCCGTCACCTTCCACGAAAATAAACGGGGCACCTTCGTTCACTACTTTGCGCATCTCATTGAGACTGGCAGAGGGTTCAAGCACGCGGGCCATGGGGCCCAGAAAGACGACATGGTCAGGGACCAAGGCCCACTCCGTACGTAATCTCCGACACAAGCTTTCCGCTAGTGCCAGCTGGTTCAGCGAGTCGTCCCCGCACGCCTCGTAGCCCAGTGTCGACAAGACTGCTGCGCATCGACGGCCGTGCGGCTGGGTGATTTCAACTGGCACCGCAGTTTGCAAGGCCGAGATAAGCAAACGCAGTATGCGGTCCACTGACTCGACATCATCGCCCCCGATGACGGCGCCATGATTCTTGAGAAAAACGACTTCAACGTCGGGAACGTGCTTGATCTGCTGAAATACCGCTGTGGCGAGGTCCGCGCCAGGCTTGAAATAATCGATATACACCCTAAAGTGGACCCATCCGTCAAGACAGCGTTTGCCAGAATTTAAGCTGCATCCATGACTTCACTTGCAGCAGAACAGCGCTGCCCTGATCCTG
>NZ_NJGV01000026.1 GCF_002213425.1 Herbaspirillum aquaticum
ACGGGCCTTTGAGAGGCTTGAGCCGTATGCCGGGAAACTGGCACGTACGGTTCTTAGGGGGCGGAGGCACGGCGACGTGTCTTTGCTACCCGACTCTTGCTCCCGCTTCCTTTGCCCGCAATGCCCGTCGTCCCCGATCACCGCTTCTACTACCTGAGCAATTTCCAGCAGGCGCTGGCGTGGCTGGCCGAGCGCTATGCCGACCTGCTCAGCGAAGAGGAGTGCGCCTTCCTCCAGACCTTCGCGGGTTTGCCGCTGGCAGCCCGCGCGCTCTTCGTGCGCATGATGATGCGCCGGGGCGAGCACTTCCGCACCAGCCGGCTGGACTACCCCGAAATCGGCTGCCCCTTGCAGGCCGCGCAGGGCCTGCCATCGGCGTGGGTGGAGCAGGATGCAGCGCTGTCGCTGGCCCAGGTGTTTGCCCTGGCGACCAAGCCCGAGCTGGTGCGCTGGTTCGGCCTGCGGGGCGCCCTCAGGAGTGCGCGCAAGGAGGACCTGCTGGCTGCCCTGGCGGCCGATCCGGCCCATGCGGAACCGCGCCCCCTGGCGCACTGGATGACGGACGGGCAGGGTGGCGAACAAGTCCTGTCCATGCGGGTGAGCGGGCTGTGTGAACGCTTGCGTTTGATGTTCTTCGGCAACCTGCGCCAGGACTGGAGCGAATTCGTGCTGGCCGACCTGGGCACGCTGCGCTATGAACAAATTGCCTTGGCGCCCGAGGCCCGGGGTTTCCGCAGCCGGGGCGATATCGACCTTTACCTGCAGCTGCAGGCCTGCAAGGAGCGCTACTCTGCCGGCGAGGAAGCCACCGGGATCCTGGCGACGCTGCCTTCGGGCAGCTTCGACAATCCCTGGCTGGAGAGCCGCCGTGAACGCCTGCTGTTCCAGCTCGGCCAGCAGTGCGAAAAGGCCGGGGACCTGGCGCAGGCGCAGCAGGTCTATTCGGCCTGCCGTTATCCTGGCGCGCGGGCACGTGCGATCCGGGTACTCGAAAAGCAGGGCCGCTTTGGTCCCGCCCACGCGCTGCTGAAGTTGGCCCGGCAGGCGCCGGAGAGCGAGGCCGAACGCCAGCAGTTGCTGCGCATCGCACCGCGCCTGGCGCGCCAGCTGGGCTTGCCGCCGGCGCTGCGCCCGCGCGCGGCCGTGGTCCCACAGATCGACCTGGTACTGCCGCCGGATGGCAGCCGCGTCGAGCGAGCAGTCCAAGCACACTTGCAGCAAGCGCAGGCGCCGGTGTTCTATGTCGAGAATGCGCTGGCCAATACGCTGTTTGGCCTGCTGTGCTGGGAGGCCATCTTTGCAGCCATTCCCGGTGCCTTCTTCCACCCCTTCCAGCGCGAGCCGGCCGATCTGCTCAGCGCCGATTTCGCAGCGCGCCGGCGTGAACAGCTGGAACGCTGCCTGGGCCGCCTTGATGACGGCAGTCATCGCGCGCATATCCTCGCGACCTATGAGGCCAAGCAGGGCCTGCAGTCGCCCTTCGTGGCCTGGGGCTGGATCACGCGCGAGATACTGGTGACGGCGCTGGACTGCATCCCCGCCGCCCACCTGAAACTGTGGTGCCTGCGCATCCTGGAAGACGTGCGCGAGAATCGCAACGGCTTTCCCGACCTGGTCCAGTTCTGGCCGCAGGAAGGGCGCTATCGGATGATCGAGGTCAAGGGACCGGGCGACCGCCTGCAGGACAACCAGCGCCGCTGGCTGGACTATTGCGCGCAACACGCCATGCCGGTGGCGGTGTGCTACCTGCAATGGGAGCAGGCTGCCGCATGAATGCCGACCGCGCCCCCGTCGCCGCACAGGAAAAGTCCGCGCCGCGCTACACCGTATCAGTGCGCGCCCTGTGCGAATTCACTGCCAAACAGGGCGATCTCGACCTGCGCTTTACGCCCACACCCACCGCCCAGGAAGGTATCGCCGGTCACGCCATCGTGGCGCAGCGGCGCGGCGAGGGCTACCAGAGCGAAGTGACGCTGTCGGCAGAGCACGGCGCGCTGCACGTGCGGGGTCGGGCCGACGGCTACGATCCCAGGCGCCAACTGGTGGAAGAAGTGAAGACCTATCGCGGCCAGCTTTCCAGCCTGCCCGACAATCATCGCCACCTGCACTGGGCGCAATTGCGCGTCTATGGCCACCTGATGTGCGAGAAGGAAGGGCTGGCGCAGATCCACCTCGCGCTGGTGTATTTCGACATTGGCAGCCAGCAGGAAACGGTGCTGGAGGAAACCCGCAGCCGCGAGGAACTGGCCGCGCTGTTCGTCGGGCAATGCGAGCGTTTCATGCGCTGGGCCGAACAGGAACTGGCCCATCGCGCGGCGCGGGATACGGCCCTGCAGTCGCTGCGGTTTCCGCATGGCGACTTTCGTCCCGGCCAGCGCCAACTGGCCGAGGCAGTCTTTCGTGCACACAGCGGACGGCGCAGCTTGCTGGCGCAGGCACCGACGGGCATCGGCAAGACCTTGGGCACGCTCTTCCCGGCCTTGAAGGCGGCGCCGTCGCAGCAGCTGGACAAGATCATCTTCCTGGCCGCCAAGACCCCCGGCCGCCAACTGGCGCTCGACGCCGCCGCCACCCTCACGGCGCAGGGAGAATTGCCGCTGCGCGTGCTGGAACTGTGTGCCCGCGACAAGGCTTGCGAGTATCCGGATCGCCTGTGCCGGGGCGATTCCTGCCCGCTGGCCCAAGGATTCTATGACCGCCTGCCTGCCGCCCGCGCGGCTTGCCTCACGCAGCCGCTGCTGGACCGCGAACACTTGCGCAGCGTGGCCCTGCAGCACCAGGTCTGCCCTTATTACCTGGGCAGCGAGATGACGCGCTGGAGCGATGTCATCGTGGGTGACTACAACTACTGGTTCGATGGCGGCGCCATGCTCTACGGGATGGCGCAGGCGCACGACTGGCGCGTGAGCGTGCTGGCCGATGAGGCGCACAACCTGGTTGCGCGCGCCCGCAGCATGTATAGCGCACAACTGAGCCGCGCCGCCTTGCGTGCAGCGCGCGCCGTGGCCCCGCCTTCGGTGGCCAAGCCGCTGGAGAAATTGGGGCGTGCCTGGACCGCCGCCGGCAAGAAGGCCGACTTGCCCTACCAAGTGCTGGAGGTGCCCCCGGCCAAGTTCGTCGAGGCATTGAGCAGCAGCGTGGGCGCCATCAGTGACTTCCTGGCCCAGGTGGCGGTGCCGCTGGATCCGCCATTGCGGGATTTCCATTTCGATGCCATGGCCTTCGTGCGGCTGGCCGAATCCTTCGGCCCGCATTCCTTGTTTGACCTGACCCGCGAGGATGAGCGCAATACCGTGCTGTGCATCCGCAATGTGGTCCCCGCGCCTTTCCTCGGGCCGCGTTTTGCATTTGCCCACGCCACCACGCTGTTCTCGGCGACCTTGGCGCCCTGGAATTACTTTGCCGACCTGCTTGGCATGCCCGCCAGCACCGCCTGGATCGATGTGGAGTCGCCTTTCCAGGCCAGCCAGTTGCAGGTGAAGGTGGCACACCAGATATCGACCACCTGGCAGCGCCGAGCCGCCTCCATCGCACCCATCTGCAGCCTGATGGCACGCCAGTTCGACGAGCGGCCCGGCAATTACCTGGCGTTTTTCTCCAGCTTCGACTACCTGCAGCAGGCCCACGATGCCTTCGTACGTGCCCATCCCGGTATCGCGACCTGGCAGCAGTCGCGCCGCATGTCCGAGACCGACCGCGATGCCTTCCTGGCCCGCTTTGAAAGCGGCGGGCAGGGCATCGGGTTTGCGGTGCTGGGCGGTTCCTTTGGTGAAGGGGTGGACTTGCCGGGCGAACGGCTCATCGGCGCTTTCGTGGCCACGCTGGGCCTGCCGCAGTTCAATCCGGTCAATGAGCAGTTGCGTGAGCGCATGGAGCAGCTCTTCGGCTGCGGCTACGACTACACCTATCTCTACCCCGGCCTGCAGAAGGTGGTGCAGGCGGCCGGCCGCGTGATCCGCACCGAAACCGACCAGGGCACGGTCTGGCTGATCGACCAGCGTTTCGGCCGGCCGGAAGTGCAAGCGCTGTTGCCGGCATGGTGGCAGCTGGACCAGCCCGGCTTGTTGAGCGCCTGAAACGGCGCCATCGACATGGCTGCGGTGTGGCCGTTCAGGTTTTTCCCGAGTGACAAGTTTTGCTGATCGCATAGCATACGAACCCAGGATGCAAAACGCAGCAAGCACCCCTGCAGCTCCCGTCAATTGAGAGCGAAAGCGCAATGCGGCGATGCCCTGTGGCAACTGTGATGAAACACGGGAAATACTGTGCCAAAAGCGCGACGTTGACAGGAACAAAATGTCGCTGCAAAGCGACAAAAGCGCTTCGGCCCGGGTAAGATTCGCGCCTCGCAGCGAATTCGTTCCTGAAAAGAAATGTGGCGCTTGGTGACAGATCTTTACCTTTTTGACAACAGAATCGCTTGCGCCGTCAGGATTTATTTGTTTTAATGGCAACTCAAAATATGGTCTTATTGACAATATTTTTGAGCCTGGCTGGCATGGGGGCTAGCGGGTACGAGAAGTAAAGAAGGACCGCCGATAGAGCGGAATGTCAAAAATAGCTTGGGGGATAGCAGCAAATGAGAAAACTTACCGATTTTTAACAGAATTGCAGGCAGGTCTTCCAGGCTAGGTCAAAAGCCGCCGCGTGCAGGGCTGGGCAGGAGTCAAGCATGGGAAACGATATCTCCAACTTGCTGAGCAAGTTCGGGGCCACGGTGGATGGATACCTCGAAATCGAGGCGGCGATCGACTACAAGGAACCGGCCCGCAAGGTCAAGGCGCCTTTGGTCGTGGCCAAGGCGGAACCCGCCATGGCTCCCGTGGAGAACGAGAGCGCCGCTGCTGATCCGGCGCCGGTCGTGGCGGCCAGTGCCGTGGTTCCAATGTTGGCGGGCAGCCCGGTTTCCCCGTCGCAACGTATCGAGCCCGTCATCGAACCTGTCGTTGAGCCTGCCTTGGCAGCGGCAAACGTCGCCGTGCCCGTGCCTGCCCCGGCTGCTGTTGCCCCGGTCCCACCGGCGGCCAAGCTCACGCCATCCCCGTCCTCGCGTATCGCTGTCGCGCCTGCGCAAGCTTCTCCCGCCATCCCGGCCATTCCCGCCGATGCTGCCGATACTGCCGTTGCTACCGATACGCCCGTTCCTTCGCTCTTGCGCTCGATGCTCGGTGAAGCCGCGCGTGCGCGCCAGGCGCAGCAAGGCGCCAGCAATGACGGTCCGGGTGATCAGCAAGACGCACAGCCGCCCTCTACACCGGCGCAGGTCATCGCCGTGGTCTCGCCCAAGGGCGGGGTCGGCAAGACCACCCTCTGTTCAGCGCTGGCCTGCAGCCTGGCGCGCCATGGCCGCGTATTCGCCATCGACCTCGATCCGCAGAACGCCCTGCAATACCATCTCGGCGTGGATACCCAAGCCGCTGCCGCGATGACGCCGGCGGGCGCAGCCGCTTCGTGGCGCGATGGCGTGGCCCAAGGCATGGCTGGCACCCAGGTGGTCAGCCATGCCTTGGTGGCCGATAACGGGGAAGTGGCACTGGCGCAGCAGATGGCGCACGATGGCCAATGGCTGCTGCGCCAGCTGCAAGCCATGCAGCTGCAATCGGGCGACGTGGTCCTGCTGGATTTGCCTGCCGGCCAGACTCCCTACCTCGATCAAGCCCTGCAGGCCGCCGACCAGGTGCTGGCCGTGGTCACGCCCGACGCCGGTTCCTTCCTGGCGTTGGAACACATGCGCCAGGTCCTGCATGGCCGAAACAATTGCCGCTATGTGGTCAACAAATACGATGGCACCCGCAGCTTCAACCAGGACATGCTGGAAGTGCTCAAGCGCTGGATGGGCCCGCGCCTGGCCGGTGTGATCGCCCTCGATCACGCCATCAGCGAAGGCCTGGCCTATGGCTACAATCCGCTGGTCAAGGGCGGGGATTCGCCGGCTTATGAACAACTGCAGCGCGTGAGCGAAGCCTTGCGTGCTGCCCTTGCCAAGGCGCACGCCGCAGGTGGACGGGCATGACGACCGGATCCCAAGCGCCATCGCAACCCTCCCTGCAAGAACCGACCCAGATGAAATCGCCAGACACGCTGTCCCCCCATCCGCCGGGGCAGGAGCCCTCCGCGCGGCCCTCGGCCAACCGCCTGCAGCAATGGATGCAGGCGGTGGGCAACCGTCTTGAAGGCCTGCCGCGCGGCCCGCGCCGCGTGGTGCAATGGACGGTGCTGCTGTTTGCCACGCTGCTGGCACTGCTGATCATTTCGGTGCCACTGGATTTCGGCGCGCAATGCGTCTTCGCCATCGGCTGCTTCGTCGCCGCGCTGGTGCTGCGCAAGCAGTCGGGACGATTCCCGGTGCTGGTGCTCATTACGCTGTCGCTGACCGTCTCGATGCGCTACATGTATTGGCGCATCAGTTCCACGCTGGCCTTCGAGAGCTGGCTGGACATCGTCTTTGGTTACGGCCTGTTGGCGGCCGAGCTGTATTCGCTGCTGGTGCTGACGCTGGGCTACCTGCAGACCGCCTGGCCGCTGCGCCGCAAGCCGCAGATGCTGACCATGCCGCCTTCGCAGTGGCCCACGGTGGATGTCTTCATTCCCTCGTACAACGAATCGCTGGACATCGTCTCGCTCACCATCTTCGCCGCGCAGGCCATCGACTGGCCGCAGGACAAGCTGCGCGTGCACGTGCTCGACGACGGCCGGCGTGAGGAATTCCGCGAGTTCTGCGACAACATCGGCGTGAACTACCTGGTGCGTTCCAACAATCGCCACGCCAAGGCGGGCAACCTCAACGAGGCGCTCAAGGTCACCGATGGCGAATTCGTGGCCATCTTCGATGCCGACCACGTGCCGACCCGTTCCTTCCTGCAGATCTGCATGGGCTGGTTCTACAAGGACCCCAAGCTGGCGATGCTGCAGACGCCGCACTTCTTCTTCTCGCCCGATCCCTTCGAGAAGAACCTCAATACCTTCCGCTCGGTACCCAACGAGGGCGAGCTGTTCTATGGCCTGGTGCAGGACGGCAATGACCTGTGGAATGCCGCCTTCTTCTGCGGCTCCTGTGCCGTCATGCGCCGTACTGCCCTGATGGAGATCGGCGGCATCGCCGTCGAGACCCTCACCGAAGATGCCCACACGGCGCTGAAGATGAACCGCGCCGGCTACAACACCGCCTATCTCGCCATTCCCCAGGCCGCCGGCCTGGCCACCGAGAACCTGGCGCGCCACATCCGCCAGCGCGTGCGCTGGGCACGCGGCATGGCACAGATCTTCCGGGTCGACAATCCGCTCAAGGGCCGCGGCCTGCGGCTGGGCCAGCGGCTGTGCTACCTCAATGCCATGCTGCACTTCTTCTATGGCCTGCCGCGCCTGATCTTCCTGACCGCGCCGCTGACCTACCTGTTCTTCGGGGCCCACATCTTCCAGGCCTCGGCGCTGATGATCACGGCCTACGTGCTGCCCCACGTGCTGCACGCCAGCCTGACCAACTCGCGCATCCAGGGACGCTTCCGCCATTCCTTCTGGAACGAGGTCTACGAGACCGTGCTGGCCTGGTACATCCTGGGACCGGTGCTGCTGGCGCTGGTGAACCCCAAGCTGGGCGGCTTCAACGTGACCGACAAGGGCGGCATCATCACCGCTGACCACTTCGACTGGAAGCTGGCGCGTCCCTACATCCTGCTGCTGCTGCTCAACGTGGCGGGCCTGGGCTTCGGCATCTGGCAACTGATCCATGGCGACCCCAACGCGGTCACGACCATCCTCATCAACATGGCCTGGACGCTCTACAACGTCATCATCAGCAGCGCCGCCATGGCCGTGGCCTCCGAAACCCGCCAGGTGCGCAGCGAGCCGCGCGTGGCGGCGGAACTGCCGGTGCGCATCAAGCTCGACGATGGCAGCGTCATCGAAGGCAAGACGCTGGACTTCTCGCAGAAAGGCATCGGCCTGCGCCTGCCGGCCGGCGCCAGCATCGCGCGCAACGCCCGCATCGAGGTGACGCTGTTCCGCAATGCGCAGGAGAAAGTGTTCCCGGCGGTGGTGGTGTTCAGCCGCAACGACATGGTGGGTGCGCAGTTCCATGAACTGACGCTGCGCCAGCAAAGCGAACTGGTGCGCCTGACCTTCTCGCGCGCCGACATCTGGGCCAACAACTGGGGCAAGAGCCGTCCTGATACTCCCCTGAAATCCTTGCGTGAGGTGGCCGGTATCGGCATGAACGGCGTGAGGCAACTCTGCAAGGCCGCGCTGCTCCAGTTGCGCCATTGGCGCAGCGTGCGGCGCACGCCTGCTCCCGCAGCCCCGGCAGCGACCGCGCCTGCCCTCGATAACACTCTGGAAAAACAATAATGAAATCCAAGGCTTCACCAGCGCAACTGATCCGGTTGCGCCAGCGCTCCCTCTGCCTGATGCTGGCCGCCGCGATGACGGCGGGCAGCTTGCCGCTGCCGGTCCTGGCGGCAGCCGCCGCTGCCTCGCCCATCGCCGCAGCCACTCCCGGACTGCCCGCACCGGTGCCGGTCGCAGGCGACCCTTACGTCTTCAGCTTCAAGCAACTGGGCCGCAACGGCTCGATGAACCTGCATGGGGTGGATGCCACCGACAGCCTGAACTTCGACGTGCCGGTCTCGCTGGTGGCCACCGGTGCGCATGTGACGCTGTACTACACGTATTCGCCCGCGCTGCTGCCGGACCTGTCGCAGATCAACGTGATCGTCAACGATGTGGTGGCCGGCAGCATCCCGCTGCCCAAGGAAAGCTCGGGCAGCATGCAGACTGCCAAGGTCGAGATCCCGGCCAAGCTCATTACCGAATTCAACCGCCTGAGCCTGCAGTTCATCGGCCACTACACCATGGGATGCGAAGACCCCTTGCATTCCAGCCTGTGGGCGCGCGTGGCCAATGGCTCCACCCTGGATCTGCAGACCACGGCGCTGCCACCCAAGGATGACCTGGCGTTGATGCCCTTGCCGTTCTTCGACCGCCGTGACATCCGCATGCTGAGCCTGCCTTTCGTCTTTGCCGGCAATCCCGACAATGGCACGCTGGAGGCGGCCGGATCGCTCTCGTCGTGGTTCGGTGCGCTGGCCGCCTATCGCGGTGCGCGCTTCCCGGTGCAGGTCAATGCCTTGCCCCCGCGCGGCAATGCCGTGGTGATGGTGGCCGGTGAGGCCCCGGCCACTGTTGCCGGAGTGGAGGTGGCCGCGCCCAAGGGACCGACCCTGACCGTGCAGCCCAATCCCAATGATGCCAACGGCAAGCTGCTCATCGTCTCCGGCCGCAACGTGGCCGAACTCAAGCAGGCCGCCGCTGCGCTGGCACTGGGCGGCAAGGGTCTCTCGGGCAACTCGGTGGTGATCGACAAGCTGCAGCCGTTGACTCCGCGCCAGCCGTACGACGCGCCCAACTGGCTGCCCACCGACCGTCCGGTGAAGCTCTCGGAACTGATCGATCCCAAGCGCCTGAACGTAGCCGGCTACAACCCGGGCGAGATCACCATTCCGCTCAACTTCCCGCCGGCACTCTCCAGCTGGCGCCAGGATGGTGCCAAGCTCAAGCTGGTGTATCGCTATACGCCGCAGCCCAAATCCTCCAACTCCTCGTTCATGGTCAGCCTCAATGATGGCCTGATCAAGTCCGAAGTACTGCTGCCCCAGGACAAGCTGGACAAGAGCGTGCTGGCTGCCATCAAGGATGACGCCCTCACCCGCGAGATGAACGTGCGCCTGCCGCTGAACCTGGCTGGCCCGCAATCGCGCCTGCAACTGCGCTACATGTATGACTTCGTCAAGCAGGGCGAATGCCAGGACATCATCATCGACAACGTGCGCGGCAGCATCGATCCGGAATCCACCATCGACCTGCGCGGCTACGACCACTTCATGGCCATGCCCAACCTGGGCGTGTTCAAGGATGCCGGATTCCCCTTCACGCGCATGGCCGATCTGTCGGAGTCGGCCGTGGTGCTGCCCGACAATGCCAGCGTCGAAGACCTTGGCGCCTACCTCTCGCTCATGGGCCGCTTCGGCGCTGCTACCGGCTATCCCGCCACGGGCGTGGCAGTGACCCAGGCTGCGCAGGTCGACAAGGTCGCTTCACGCGACCTGCTGGTGCTGGCCTCGGGCCAGAACCAGCCCCTGCTCAAGCAGTGGGCTGATCGCCTGCCGGCCGCCGTGACGGGCGACAAGCAGCGCTTCGAGCTGGCCGACTTGTCCCTGCGCGTGCGCAGCTGGTTGAAGCTCGATGAGGACGATGCCGCCAAGCGCCGTGCGCGCCTGGCGCTGGCGTTCTCTGGCGGCGAGCCGACCTCCTACCTGACCGGTTTCGAGTCACCTCTCGACAGTAGCCGCAGCGTGGTCGTGCTGGCCGGTGGCGATGCCACGGGGCTGGACCAGATCCTGGCCGCCATGGCCAGCAAGGATCCGGAAGCCGAGACCATCCAGGGCAGCCTGGTGGCGGTGCGGGGCAGCACCATCGATCCGCTGCTGGCGGAAGAAAATTATTTCGTCGGCAGCATGTCACCGCTGCGCATGCTGCGCTGGTGGCTCTCGCGCCATGTGCTGGCCATGTTCGTGCTGATCGGCGGCGGCATCCTGATGCTGGGTGGCCTGGCCTACCTGACCCTGCGCGCCAAGGCGAGGAAGCGTCTCAATGCCTGACCTGCCGTTTTATCCCTTGCGACGTACCGTGTTGAAGGCCATGGCCGGGTTCGCGCTCGGCGCGGCGGGCGCGTCGGCCAGTGCCGCCCCGTCCGATTGTGGCCAGGCCGACTGGCCGGCCTGGCAAGCCTGGGCCTCTGCCCATGTGCAGCCCGACGGCCGGGTCCTGCACTCCAGCCTGCTGCCCAATCACACGACGTCCGAAGGCCAGTCCTACAACTTGCTGCTGTCCCTGATTGCCAACGACTCGCAACGCTTCGAGCAGATCTGGAGCTGGACCCGCGACAACATGATGGCCGCCGATGCCGCCAACCGCCTGCCCGGCTGGCTGTGGGGGCAGGGCGCCGACGGCAAATGGCAGTTGCAGGATGCCAATTCGGCCTCGGACGCCGACCTCTGGATCGCCTATGCGCTGCTGGAAGCGGCGCGGCTGTGGAAGCGCCCGACCTATCGCAGTGATGCCCTGCGCCTGCTCGACAGCATTGAAGCGCGCCTGGTGGTCGACCTGCCTGGCCTGGGCAAGATGGTCTTGCCGGGACCGCAGGGCTTCAGCCAGCGCAACCAGGCCTGGACGCTCAATCCGAGCTACCTGCCGCTGCCGCTGCTGCGCCGCCTGCACAAGGAACGCCCCAAGGGGCCGTGGCAGCAAATTGCCGGCAACACGGTGCGCATGATCCAGGCCACCAGCCCCAAGGGCTATGTGGCCGATTGGGTCGGCTACAAGATGAGCTCGGTGTCAGCCGGGCAGTTCATGGTCGATCCGGCCAAGGGCGAGCTGGGCAGCTATGATGCCATCCGCGTCTACCTGTGGGCCGGTATGACCTCGCCGCGCGACCCCGACGCTGCTGCATTGCTGGCGGCGCTGGACGGAATGCGGCAAGCCATCCTCGCCACCGGTGCCGTCCCGGAGAAGGTGAAAGTGACCACCGGTGCCGCCGAAGGGCAGGCACCGTTCGGCTTTGGTGCGGCGATGCTGCCTTACCTGCAGGCCAAGGGTGAAGCCGAGTTGGCGGCGCTCTGGCAAGCTCGCGCCACGCAGCAACTGGAGAGCGGATTGGCGCAGCCTGCTACGCAACCGGAAATCCTTTATTACAACGTCATGCTGGGCCTGTTCGGAATCGGATGGGCCCAGCAGCGATATCAGTTCCGCGACGACGGAACACTCAATTTGTCCTGGGAGAAGTCATGCGCACGCGCCGTACCACGCTAGCCATCGGAGTGCTCAGTGCACTGTTGGGCGCATCGGCCGCACCTGCGGACCTGCAGTCCCAGCTGGTGGAGCAGGGCCAGTACTGGCAAGCGCGCAACAACAACCAGCGTGCCGCCGAGGTCTGGCAGAAGGTGCTGCAGCTGGACAATGCGCAGGTCAATGCCCTGTACGGCATGGGCTTGATCGGCGTCAAGCAGAACAAGCCGCAGCAGGCCAACCAGTACCTGGAACGCCTGCAGGCGCTGTCCCCCCAGCCCTGGCAAGCCCGCCAGCTGATGCAGGACATCTCCCTGGCGCGTCCGGAAAACCAGGCCCTGCTGGCCGAAGCGCGCCGCCTGGTCGATGCCGGCGAGCGCGACCGCGCCACCGATACCTTCCGCAAGATGTTCAATGGCCTCACGCCCTCGGGTACGGTCGGCCGCGAGTACTACAACAACCTCGCCTTCAACGATGCCAGCTGGCCGGAAGCGCGCAAGGGCATGGAACGGCTGCTGCGCGAAACCCCCGAGGACAGCATCCTGGCGCTGTTCTACGGCAAGCAGCTGGCGCGCCATGAGGACAGTCGCGTGGAGGGCATCCGCGTCCTTTCGCGTCTGACCAGGCAGACCGACATTGCCGGTGATGCCGATGAAAGCTGGCGCCTGGCCCTGACCTGGCTGGGCCCGCCGAGTCCGGCGCAGGCACCGCTGTTTGAAGAATTCCTCAAGGTCCATCCGGACGACAAGGACATCCGCGAGCTGCTGGCCAAGGGCCGTTCGCAGGTCGCCTCTGCGCAGCAGCCCACGGTGCTCTCGCGCGGCCTGCAGGCCTTGGAAAAAGGCGACCTGCAGGAAGCCGAAAAGGCCTTCCAGGAGCGCCTCTCCACCCATCCCGATGAAACCGATGCACTCGGTGGCCTGGGCGTGGTGCGCCAGCAGCAGAACCGCCTGGCCGACGCCGAGCCGCTGCTGGCGCGCGCCGTATCGAAGGGCGGCAGCGGCTGGAAGAAGGCGCTCGACAGCGTGCGCTACTGGCTGCTGATCCAGCGTGGCCGCGAGCTGCAGGCACGCGGCCAGACCCGCCAGGCGCAGGACGCGCTGACCCAGGCGCTGCGCCTGGATCCGAAGAACACCGACGGCCTGGTGGCCATTGCCGACATCGAAGCCACGGCCGGCCAGTTCGAGGCCGCCAGCGCACACTATCGCCAGGTGCTGGCGGTGCAGCCCGCCCAGGTCGGCGCCATTCGCGGCCTGGTCAACGTGCTCTCGCAGACCGGCCACGCCGATGAAGCGCTGCGCCTGCTCGACAAGCTCACACCGCAACAGCAGGCCGAGTTTGGCGACCAGGGCCGCCTGCGCGCCTTGCGTGCGACCCAGCAGGCCAACCTGGCCGAGCAGCGCGGCGATCTCAATGCCGCGCTGGATGCCCGGCGCGAGGCGGTGCGCAACGATCCCGACAATGTCTGGACCACCTTCGACCTGGCCCGCCTCTACATCAAGGCCGGCCAGTCGCGCCAGGCGCGCGTGACCATCGATGATTTCACCCGCGAGCATCGCGACAACGTCGATGCGCTCTACGCCAGCGCCTTGCTGTCGGCGGAGATGGAACAGTGGCAGGATGCACTGGACACCCTGCGCCGTATCCCCGATGCCCGTCGCACCGCACCGATGACCGATCTGTATCGCCAGGTCACGCTGACCATCCAGGTCGGCCATGCGAGCGAACTGGTCAAGACCGGCCAGCGCCAGGAAGCCCTGGCCCTGCTCGATCGCGTGCAGGGCGAAGCGGCCGGCAATGCCGAACGCACCGGCACGCTGGCGTCGGCCTATGTGGATGCGGGCGATACGCCGCGCGCCATGGCGCTGATGCAGCCGCTGGTCTCACCGCCGGCCACGCCCACGCTCGGCACGCGCCTGCAATACGCCTCGGTGCTGCTCAAGGCCGGTGAAGATGCGCAGGTCTACAGCGTCCTGACGGCCTTGCAGAACCAGAACATGGACGTGGCCACGCGCAAGCAGTTCGACGACCTGCGCTATCTCTACCGCGTGCGCCAGGCTGAACGCCTGCGCGAGGGTGGCGACCTGGCGGCGGCCTACGACACGCTGGCCCCGGCGCTGTCGCAACGGCCCACCGATGTCGGCGGCCTCTCGGCGCTGGCCCGCATGTTCAATGCGGCCGGCGACAATGAGCGCGCATTGGCGCTCTACAAGCCGCTGGTGCAGCGCAATCCGCGCGATGTCAACGTGCTCTTGGGCGCGGCCGATACGGCCATGCAGGCGCGCGACAACAGTTACGCACTGGGCCTGCTGGACCAGGTCAGCAAGCTCGACAGCAGCGACCCGGCGACCCTGACCGAAGCCGCCCGCATCTACCGCGCCATGGGCCGCGTGGGCGAAGCCACGGCCCTGCTGCGCAAGGCGGTGGCCATCGAAAACGCTGCACGCCAGCGCAGCCTGGCTGCGCAGGGCAATGGCTTCGATCCCGCCATCAATCCCTTCCGCACCCAGCGCCGCCTGCCGGGCAACGAGAACGTGGCCGCCATTCCGCCACCGGCAGAGACCGTGCTGCGTCCGGCCGTCATGAACGCAGCCGCACCGACGGCGGCCGACGTGCTGCCGATGCCGGCAGCGTCCCGTCCGGTGGCTGCACCGGCAGCGCCTGCGGTGGCCTATGGCCAGCCGCTCGGCCCGGTCTTCAGCAACGCCAACGCGGCGCCGGCCCAGATGGTGCCGGCCACACAGCCAGGCACGGCGCGCGGCTATGCGCAGCAACCCGCCGCCGCAACCACTGCCTTGCCGGGCGCGGCCACCGCCGCCCAGCGCGCGCTGCTGGCGCTGCAAGGACAGGGCGGCGTGCCGGCCGACAACCTCACGCCGGCGCAGCGCGCCCTCAACGACATCCTGCAAGCCCGCAGCCCCTACGTCACGCAAGGCGTGGTGGTACGGGGCAATGCCAGCGAATCAGGCCTGAGCCGCATCAACGACATCGAAGCCCCGCTGGAAGTGAACATGCCTTTGGGCAACGACCGCGTGGCCGTGCGCGTGACGCCCGTTTCGCTTGATGGCGGAACGCTCACCGACGAAGCTGCCAGCCGCTTCGGCGGGGGCGGAGCCAGTGCCACCGGCGTCGGCAAGCAGAGCGTCAGCGGGGTCGGTGTGGCCGTGGCCTACGAACGTCCTGAGGATGGCATCAAGGCTGACATCGGCACCACGCCCAGCGGCTTCAAGTATCCCAATGTGGTCGGCGGCGTCAGTGTGGAGCAGCCCCTGGGCGGCAGCAGCACCAACCGCTTTGGCGTGAACCTGTCGCGCCGTGCGGTCAACGACAGCATCACCTCCTTTGCCGGCAGCACCGATCCGCGCATCGGCCGCTCCTGGGGCGGCGTGACCGCCAATGGCGGGCGCGCCGAGATGAGTTCGGATGATGCCCAGACCGGGGTCTACGCCTACGGCGCCCTGCACAGCCTGCAAGGCCGCAACGTTGAATCCAACACGCGGGTGGAACTGGGCGGCGGTGCCTACCAGTACCTGGCCAACGGCAATGACGAGAAGATGACGGCCGGTGTCTCCGCCACCCTCATCAGCTACGCCAACAACCAGAACTTCTACACCTATGGCCACGGCGGCTACTTCAGTCCGCAAGCCTACCTGGGACTGGGCGTGCCGGTGACCTGGGCCAAGCGCAGCGACCGCTTCAGCTTCCAGCTCAAGGGTTCGGTGGGCATGCAGTATTTCCGCCAGGACGGGGCCGATTACTTCCCCACCGACGCCGCCCTACAGGCGGCCAGCGGCAAGACCTACGCCCAGCAGACCAAGACCGGCATCGGCTACAGCCTGGAAGGCAGCGGCGAATACCGCTTCGCGCCGCGCCTGTTCGTGGGCGGCACGCTGCGCCTGAACAATTCGAGCGACTTCCGCGAACTCAACGTCGCCATGTACCTGCGTTACACCCTGGAGAACATGCAGGGCAGTTTCCTGACCTTGCCGGTCAGCCCGTATCGTTCACCGTACTCCAACTGACTTGATTGAACCTTTTTTGATAGAGAGATTGCCATGGCAGCTGCATCCATTCTCGCTGGTCTGAGCATCCTGGTCCTGGGCGAAAGCCACATGAGCCTGGCCGACCACCTCACCGAACCCTTGAACGCCAAGCTGGTCCAGATGGGCGCCAAGGTCCACTCCATCGGCGCCTGCGGCGCCAGCGCCGGCGACTGGCTGACCACCAAGAAGGTCGACTGCGGCGCCGAGCAGGTCGACAACGGCAAGATCCAGATCAAGGGCCGCGACGCCAGCACCACGCCCATCGCCGAGCTCATCGCCAAGGACAAGCCTGACCTGGTGGTGCTGGTCATCGGCGACACCATGGCCTCCTACGACAAGCCGGCCTTCCCCAAGGCCTGGGCCTGGCAAAGCGTGACCAGCCTGACCAAGGCCATTGCCGCCACCGGCACCAAGTGCGCCTGGGTCGGTCCGGCCTGGGGCAAGGCCGGCGGCATGTACCAGAAGAACGATGCGCGCACCCAGCTGATGTCGCAGTTCCTGGCCGCCAACGTGGCACCCTGCACCTACATCGATTCCCTGGCCATGTCCAAGCCGGGCCAGTGGATCACCACCGATGGCCAGCACTTCACCGTGGCCGGCTACAAGTCCTGGGGCTCGGCCATCGGCGATGCGCTGGGCAAGCTCCCGGCCGATGCCGTGAGCGCCAAGGGAGCAAAGAAATGAGCGTGCTGCGCGCACTGACGGCGAGCGTGGCCCTGCTGGGCTGCGCAGGGGCCATGGCCGCTGACATCCCGCTGTATCCGACCGGCCCGGCCGAGGATGCCGCCTTCATCCGCTTCATCAACGCCACGCCGGAGGCGCTGCAAGTGGTGGCCCAGAAGGGCCAGCCGCCGCTGAAGCTGGACGCGGCCAAGCCGGTTTCTTCGTTCTTCCCGGTGCAGGCCAAGTCCACCATCAAGGGCACCCTCACGGTGGCTGGCAAGAGCCTGGAACTGGGCGTGCAGGCCAAGCCGGGCGAGTTCGCCACGGTGGTGGTGCTGCCGGACCCCAAGGGCATCCGCCAGGTCACGGTGCAGGACAACTCGGATGACTTCAACGGCTTGAAGGCATCGCTGGCTTTCTTCAACCTGGATGCCTCTTGCGCGGCGGCGGCGCTGCGTCCGGCCGGGCGCAATGCCGACCTGTTCAAGGGCGTGGCGCAGGGCAGCCTGCAGCGCCGCTCCATCAATCCGGTCAAGCTGTCGGTGCAGCTGGTGTGCGGCGGTACCAATACCGGCCCCGCGCTGGACCTGGGTGAGTTGAAGGCGGGCGAGCGCTACAGCGTCCTGCTGCTGCCTTCGGCCAGCGGACCGCGCTTGCTGGCTGCGACCGACAAGCTGGCCAACTGATCGAATCACGCCGACTGACGCCGACTGCACCACGCCATGGTCTTTGCATCGCTTGAATTCCTGACGCTGTTCCTGCCGCTGTTCCTGCTGGTCTATGCCCTGGCGCCGCAGCGCGCCCGCAATGGCGTGCTGCTGGCGGGCAGCTGGCTGTTCTATGGCTGGCTCAGTCCGCTGTTCCTCTCGCTGCACGTGGTGCTGACCATCGTGGCCTGGGTCGGTGGCTTGCTGGTGGACCGTGCGCGTGAAGAAGGGCAGGGCAGCCTGCGCCGGCCCGTGCTGCTGATCGCGCTGGTCGTGTTCAACACGGCGGTGCTGGTCTGGTACAAGTACGCCAACATCGTGGCCGCGACCGTGAGCGATCTCATGCAGTACTACGGTGCCATGCCGCTGGCGTGGCAGAAGGTGGCGCTGCCGGCGGGCCTGTCCTTCATCGTGCTGCAGGCGATTTCCTACTTGGTGGATGTGCATCGGCGCACGGTGGCGGTGGAGCGCAGCTTCATCAATTACGCCACCTACATCTCGATGTTCGGCCACTCGATTGCCGGCCCCATCATCCGGTATGACTGGGTGCAGCGCGAGTTGCGCGAGCGCTGGTTCAATTGGGAAAATTTCTCGCTGGGCGCGCGCCGCTTCATGGTTGGCATGGCCATGAAGGTGCTGGTGGCCGATACGCTGTCGCCCTTGGTGGATGCGGTCTTCCACCTGGAGCATCCGACCCTGGTCGATGCCTGGATCGGCTGCCTGGCGTATTCCATGCAGCTGTTCTTCGATTTCTCCGGCTACAGCGCCATGGCCATCGGCCTGGGTTTGATGCTGGGCTTCCACTTCCCCGAAAACTTCAACCATCCCTACCTGGCCGGCAGCATCCAGGACTTCTGGCGGCGCTGGCATATCTCGCTCTCCAGCTGGCTGCGCGACTATCTCTACATCGGCCTGGGCGGCAATCGCCACGGGGTCTGGAAGACCTATCGCAACCTGTTCCTGACCATGGCCATCGCCGGACTCTGGCATGGCGGCGACAGCTGGAATTATTTGCTGTGGGGTTCGGCGCATGGCCTGGCGCTGTGCATCGACCGCGCGTGGTCGCGGTCTGCGCTGCCCTCCATCCCCGCGTGGCTGGCGCATGTGCTCACGCTGCTGTTCGTGTGCCTGGCCTGGACCCTGTTCCGCGCGCCGGATTTCGCCACCGCTGCCACGATGTATGCGGGCCAGTTCGGCCTGCATGGCACGGGCCTGAGCGATGCGCTGGCGGTGATGCTGCGGCCGGTGCAGGCACTGGCCGTCCTGCTGGGCCTGTTCTGGATCGTCGCGCCGCTGTGGCAGGCGGCGCTGGAGGCGCGCTGCGGCGAACGTGCGCTCTATCTCTGGTTCGTACGCCTGTGGCCGATTGCCGCCTTCCTGCTTTCCTTTGCACTGATCGCCAGCCGCGAGACCGTGCCTTTCCTTTACTTCCAGTTCTGAGCCGACGATGAGCACGCCTCCCGTTCACGCTGCACATACCCCGCCAGAGCCCAGCGCCATGGCGCGCCGCGCCAGCCGCTGGGCCGGTGCCGCGCTGGCCGCCGTCTTGTGTGCCGGTTTGATCTCCTGCGGCTGGCTGGTGTACGCCGGCAAGATCGACTGGCTGCCTGCCAGCTGGACGCGCGACGACGCCCTCCATGGCGAGCTCACGCATCAGCTGGCCAAGCAGCTTTCCAACGCCTGGCTGCCGGACCAGGCCGCCAAACTGGAGCGCGCCGGCAGCTGGCTGCTGCTGGGTGATACCGGCCCGCGCGTGCGCACCGGCTGCCCCGGCTGGCTGTTCCTGGCCGAAGAATTGCAGGTCAATCGCCACGCACAAGCCAACGCGCAGGCCAAGCGCGCTGCGGTGCTGGCCATCAGGCAGGCGCTGGCGCAACGTGGCATCGGCCTGCTGGTGGCGGTGGTACCGGACAAGAGCCGCATCGCGGCCAGCGCCCTGTGTGGCCTCACCCGTCCGGCCGAATTGAATGCGCGTGCAGCGCAATGGGTGAGCGAACTGAACCAGGACGGCGTAGCGGCCATCGACCTCGCCCCCACGCTGGCGCCGCTCGGTGCTTCGGCCTACCTGCACACCGATACCCACTGGAACGAAACCGGCGCGAACGCTGCCGCCCAGGCCATCGCCCAGCGCATCACGGCCGCCGGCGTGCAGGCCACGCCGCAGCAAGCCTATACCGCCCGGCCGGGCAAGCTGGCGCAGCGTCCCGGCGACCTGGTGCACCTGGCCGGGCTGGACTGGCTGCCGCTGCGCTGGCAACCCACGCCGGAAAGCGTGGCCGCCACCGTCTTCACCGAAGCGGCGGCGACCGGGGAGGGGGCTGCCGCCAAGGGCGGGGATGACCTCGACGACCTGCTGGGCGACAGCCAGTTGCCCAACGTGGCCCTGATCGGAACCTCGTTCTCGCGCAACTCCAACTTTGTCGGCTTCCTGCAGCAGGCGCTGGGCGCAAAGATCGGCAGCTTCGCCAAGGATGGCGGCAAGTTCTCCGGCAGCGCCCGCGATTACTTTGCCAACCCCGCTTTCACCCAGACGCCGCCCAAGCTGGTGGTGTGGGAAATCCCCGAGCGCGACCTGCAGACCCCCTATGAAGCGATCTCACTGGCCCGTTGATCCATCATTAAGCTGCCATTAATGCTGTTACAACGGGCATTAACGTTGCATTAATGCAATAAATCATTTCCTTTCCGGTGCATTTTCAGGTGCGCCGCCGTCCGCTTTGCTGGAGGCCGCCCCCCGGGCCTGCTAAACTTGCCGGTCCGCCCAACGACCGGGGCAGGACCCAGGCCTGTGCCTGGTCAACCTCCACGACAAATTGACAGAAGAATTCGACCCCGCTCCCCTTGCGGACGAGCATGAATCCGGCTCCTTCGAGAGCTACTTCCGCGATCCTTCGCAAGCCGCCGAAGCGCCCCTGGCCTGGGGCCTGGGCCAGCGGCTGGACGTGCTGGACGCGCTGCGCGGCCTGGTCTCCGGTGGCCAGGCCGCCGCGCGCCTGCGCATCTGGATGTTCCTCGAACTGGCGGCCCAGCCGCACGGCCGCCTGCAGCGCGAAGACCTGAACCAGCTCTTTTACGCCCTCAAGCCCGAGGCCATGGAAGCGGCCTTGAAGCGCCTGCGCGACCTGGGCCTCCTGGTCTGGGACGCTACCGGCCAGGATTACCAGCTCTCGCCCATCGCCCAGCAGGTGCAAGCCCTGCTGGCCCCGCTCACGCGTGCCGTCGGCGAGGATGACGAAATGGCCGCGCTGCTGGCGCAGGTCGCCGGTGCCCAGGCGCTGGGCCTGTCCGACGCCAGCCAGATCCGCCACCTGCATGCGCAGTTGGCGCGCCTGCACGACCAGTTCGCCGATGCCATCGCCAGCGGTTCGGAAGCCTTGCTGCGCCAGGCCCAGCCGCGTTTCGAACGGGCCCTGAAACTGGTCAACCGCGCCGGTGAAGCGCTGACCGCCTTGATCCGCAGCGAACACGCCGACGCCCGCCTGGAGCGCGAAGCGCGTGCGCTCGGCAATGGCCAGGCGCGCCTGCTGACCATGGCCAGCCAGTTCACCCGCGCCCTGCAGCAGGCCGACCGCCAGCGCGTCACCCTCGGCAGCACCGGCGTGACCAGCTCGGATGTGCGGCGCTGGCTGCAAGCGCATCCCGACTTGTCGTCCCTGATGGGGGAGGCGCTGTCCATCGGCGTGAAGCCGGTCTTCGTCAGCGGCCATGAATTGCTGGACGTGGCCGAAGGCGAATTCGAGCGCGACCGTCCCGATACCCAGCGCCAGCAAGGCCTGCCACCCCCGGCGCAGGCGGTGGAAGGCAAGATCGAAGCCCTGCGCATGCCGGTCGAGCTGGGCGAACTGATTGAACAACTGACACGCCTGGGTGCCCTGCCGGAAGGCGAGGACGCCACCGGATTGCAACCGCAGCCACTGAGCTCGGTGGTGCTGGGCGGCAGCTTCGGCAAGGCCGCTTATCGCCTGCAACTGTTGCCGCTGCTGGGTGACGCCCAAGCGCGCACGCTGCAAGGGCAGACCGGCGACCTGGCGCGCCTGCCGTGGCAGGCCGGCTTCCTGCCGCGTGTCGACCAAGTCGATGACCCCGATGTCGCCGCCATGAGCGCCGGGGCCGTCCATCCAGATCCATCCCGGGAAAGACCGAATGAGTGAGACCCTAGACGAGGCCGGCCTGTTGGCCGCCGAACTGCTGGCGCGCCGCTGGCTGCCCCGCAAACACCCGCGCGTGCGCCGCGCCCTGGTCGATGCCGACCTGTGGCAAGCCCTGCAGGACCGCCTGGCCCAGGTCGGCCTGCGCCTGGTCGACAACATCCACGCCGACCACATCAGCGTGGCGCTGGTACGCCCGGCCGAATCGGCCGTGTTCGGCGAGGCCGGCATGAATGCCAACAACAACCTCGACCTGCCGCGCGATGCCATCTCGCTGCTGGTGGTGCTGTGGGCGCTGATCGTGCTGCCCAAGCGCGAACGCCAGTCGGCGCGCGCTGCTGGCGACGATGCCCAGCAGCAGGACGAGATGTTCCACACCGACAAGCCCATGCCGACGGCGGCCGAGGTCAGCCCGGTGGTGTCCTATACGGCGCTGCTGGCCGACTTCGGCAACCAGCTCGGCAAGAAGACGCGCATGGATACCAACCTGCGCCGCCTGGAGGCCCACGGCTTCATCGTGCGCCGTGGCGTTGACATCGCCGAAGGCCCCTTGCTGGACCTGCTGCTGGACTACGATGCCCTGGCCCCGCGCATCCTCGACGGCGCCCTGGGCGATGTGCTGGCGCGCGCCACCCCGCGCGAGGACGCGGACGCGGCACCAGAGGCGCAGGCCGCTGCCGCTGCTGACGCTGCTGCCGACGCCGCCGATGAATCATCCGAAGAGAGAGACGCCTGATGTTCCACCTGCAATCGCTGGAACTGCTGCAGTGGGATTATTGCCAGCGCCTGACGCTGCCCCTGGACGGTTCCATCATCACCATCGCCGGCCCCAACGGTTCGGGCAAGACCACGCTGCTGGACGCCATGCGCACCCTGCTGGGCCTGGATTGCTCGGGCGGGCGCAGCTACAAGACCTACGCCCGCCATGCCAACGCCGACACCACCTGGCTGCGCGCCACGGTGGACAACCGTCCGCATGGCCGCCAGACCTCGACCCGTCCGTTTGCGCGCAACCTGCTCTATGCGGACCAGGTCACGCTGGCCTGCCGCATCGAGCGCAACGGCGGTGACTGGCAGCGGCGCTACTGCATGAACGATGGCGATGTCGCCATCGAAACCCTGGCGCAATTGCCCGAGAAGGATTGGCTGGGCCTGGACCACTGGCGCAAGCGCCTGGAAGGTGCCGGCCTGTCGCGTGCGATTGCGCGCGTGCTGGCGCTGGAGCAGGGCCAGACCGACCGCCTCTGCGAATTCTCGCCCAAGGAACTGCTGCGCCTGGTGTTCGAGGTCTTCGGCGACCAGGAAGTGCTGGACCGCTACGAGGAAGCCCGCCGGCACCAGCGCGACCTGGCCGCCGAGGTGACGCTGGCCGAACAGGAACTGGCCTACAGCGAAGCGCAACTGGCGCAGCTGGACAGCCGCGTGACGCTGTATCGCCAATACCAGGGCAAGCTGCGCGAACGCGAAACGCTGGCCACCGAAGTCATTCCGGTCTTGCGCTGGCACGAAGAGCGGCAAGGCACGGCCACGCGCCTGCGCGAACTGCATCGCCAGCGCCTGCATCACAACCACCTGCGTCGCCAGCGCAGCAGCGACACCTTGCAGCTGTCGTCGCTGCTGACGCAGCAACAGGCCGCGCGCGAGAAAGTGACCACGCTGGAACACGACAAGGCCGAGGCCTATCAAGCCCAGCAGAAGGCACGCGAGGCCGAGAAGCCCGTGGAAGAACTGGTCAAGCAGGCCGATGAACTGCTGGCCCTGTCCGCCGTGGAAGGTGATGCCACGCAATTGCTGGCCCGCGTGGACGAACTGGAGCAGCAGAAGAACAGCCTGCATGATCGCTGGCGCGACCTGGAACAGCAGCGCAAGGACGCCAGCGGTGCCTTGGACCGCCTGACCGGACAACGCCAGGCCCCGCGCCCCAACGACGTGCAGCAATTCACGCGGGCCTTGCGTCAGGCCGGCATCGCCCATCACCTGCTGGCTGACGTGATCGAGATCGCGGACGACCAGTGGCGGGCCGCCGCCGAAGGCGTCTTGCGCGCCTCTTGCTGGGTGGTGGTGCTGGATGATCCCAAGGACGAAGCCGCCGCCATGGCGCTGGCCGAGCGTGAGCGCTATCGCCATTACGTGGTCTCCGATGCCGCCACGGCGACTTCCCAGCCACCGGCAGAGAGTCTGCTTGCGGTGCTGCGCTTTTCTGCAAAAGCACCATCATGGCTGCTGCGCCAGCTGGCGCAGATCCGCCGCGTAGCCGATACCGCCGAAGGTGCACGTAGTGGTGGCGAATGGATCACGCCGCAAGCCTACTGGCGCGATGGCCGGGGCGGGCGCAGCGTGTGGCGCGATCCGGGCGATTACCAGTTCGGTGCGGCCGCCATGGCGGCGCGCCAGGCTTCGATCCAGAAGCGCCTGGCTACGCTGGACGAGCAGTTGACCGACATCGTCTTGAAGCAAAGCGAAGTCAAGCGCCAGCTCGACGCCGCCAAGAAAGCCACCGAGGGCCACCTCGCGGCAGAGGCGCTGGCCAGGAGAAGTGAAGAGTTCGACGAGGCGCGGCGCCAGTTGCCGGCCTTGAAGGCCGCGCGCGCGGCCGCCAGTGAACGGTTCAGCCAGTTCGATGCCCAGCATGCCGCGGCCATCGAACAGCGCACCATCCTCGATGGCAAGCTCGATGCCCTGCAGCGCCGCCTGCGCGACAGCGAAGGCGACCTGGCCGGGCAGGAGCGCGAGTGGCGCAGCCGTCACGACGACCAGCGTGCCCGTGCGCTGGCTTCACGCGCGCAGAAGGGACGCTTCCCGGCGCGCTGGACCGCCGCTGACGCGGTACAGGCCTTGTATGAGAAATACAGCAACGCCAAACAGGCCGAGCTGCGCATGGCCTCTGTCGAAAACGAACTGGAAACCGGCCAGTGGGAAAAGGACGGCACGGTCGAGGACAAGCACCTCATCATGCAGGGCACGGTAGGCAACCAGCGCAACGAACTGGATTCGCGCAAGATCAGCAATCACCAGGCCGAGGAGGCGGTGGGCAATGCGCGCGAACGTTACATCGACGTGCTGCGTGCGACGGTGCGCCGCTATCGCAAGAACATCGTCGACCTCGGCGCCTTGGCCGGGGTGGTGGTCAGTGCCGACTTGCCGCACCTGGACAATGACGACACCATCCTGCGCCAGGCGGAACTGAAGGTCAGCTTCAACTTCGATGGCAAGGGCGAGATTGGCCTCAATGACGGCGAGGCGTCGGGCGGCCAGCAGGTCATCAAGTCGCTGATCCTGCTGGTGGGCTTGTTGAAGGATGACGACATGCCGGGCGGTTTCGTCTTCATCGACGAACCCTTTGCTCACTTGGACGTGCGCAACATCCAGCTGGTCGGCAACTTCCTCAAGTCGACTCGCGCGCAGTACGTGCTGACTACGCCCATCACGCACAACGTCGAAGTCTTCGAGCCGGCCGATATCACGCTGGTCACTTCGAAGAAGCCGCGCGAAGCGCGCTGGGCTCCGCCCATCGGCGTGTTGCAGCGGCGCTTGCGGCTGGATGCCTGAGCCCGGTTGAACTGCAGGGTGCAAGGAAAAAGCCGGCGATGCCGGCTTTTTTTTCAGCGCAATTCGCGCACGATGCGCGGTGCCGGCGGCAGCAGTCCGGCCGGCACGTCCGGCACTTCCGCTTCCAGCAACTGGTGCGCCACGCATTCGCACCAGTGGATGCCGCGCGCCAGGGCCAGCGGCCGCGAAGTATAGCGGCCCGGCAGGGAACGTTTCGGGAAGAGTTTGCCGATCGTGCTATGACGGATTTCCACGCCACTGACGAACCATTGTGCGTCATTGGCGGCACACCATACCAGGAAGGTGAACGGGGAGGAGTCGGCGGTGATTTCGTAACAGGAGACCATGTGAGTGCGTTGAACAGACACTAACAAAAATTCACATGGCCGCCATTATAGTGGCCTCCTGCAAAGTGCACGCAATCGCCCGCCGCTCACCCCTTGGCGCGGCTCCCGCGATCAGCTCGCCTCGGTCAGGAACTGCACCACCGCCTGCGTGAAGGCGCGTGGCTGTTGCTGGTTGGAGATGTGGGCCGCATCGAATTCCACATACAGTGCACCCGGAATGGTGGCACGCATGAACTGTGCATCGGCCGGCGGCGTCGGCACGTCGCCGCTGCCGGCAATCACCAGCGTGGGCGCCCGGATTCCCGCAATCGCTTCCCTCAAATCATTGTCGCGCACCGCTGCACAGGCCCCTGCATAACCCTCGGCCGGTGTGGCCAGCAACATGGCGGTCAAGGCCTGGACCTGCTCAGGATGCTGTTCTGCATACTCCGGCGTGAGCCAGCGGGAAACGACAGCAGCGGCAATGGCAGAGAGGCCATCACGTCGCACGGTGTCGATGCGGCTGTTCCAGGCATCGGGCGTGCCGATCTTGGCACCGGTGTTGCAGAGGATGAGCTTGGTCACGCGCTGCGGATGGTTCACCGCCAGCCACATGAAGGTGCTGCCGCCCATGGAGAGGCCGCAGAAGTGCGCTTGCTTGATGTCGAGCTGGTCGAGCAGCGCAATGACGTCGCTGCCGAGCTGGGCGATGGTGTAAGGGCCGGGCGTGACTTCCGATTGACCGTGGCCGCGCGTGTCGTAACGCAGCACGCGGAAATGCTTGCTCAGTTCGGGGATCTGCGGGTCCCACATCGCCAGCGAGGTGCCCAGCGAATTGGACAGCACCAGCACCGGCAGGGCCGCGTCGCCATCGAGCTGGTAATGCAATTTGATTCCGTTCAGTGTTGCAAAGGGCATGAAGAGATCCTCGGCCCGCCCCACATCACGGTGGGTGCGGGCATGGGTGAATCAAAAAGAGTCAGATGCGCCGGTCATCAGCCAATCTGCGCGATGGCCGACGGATGCTGGGTGAGCGGCGTGACCGAAATGGTCATGAAGGGATAGAGCGGCAGGGCCGAGAGGATGTTGTGCAGTTCGTCGTTGCCCGAGACATTGAAGATGCTCACGTTGGCATACTGCCCGACCACGCGCCACAGGTCGCGCCACTTGCCTTCGCGCTGCAGCTTTTGCGACATCTCCTTCTCGTCCTTCTTCAACTGGTCGGCCACGGCCTTGTCCAGCGTGGCGGGAATGTTGACCTGCATTTGAACCATGAACAGCATGATGTTTGCTCCGTTGTCGTTATGGGTGGGATGTCGTGCAGCGCGCGCCTTGGTCGCGATGATGAACGCGGGGCGGGAAATGGTGATGTTCGATAAACGAACATAAATCCTTTATTCGCACAAACGAGTGTAGGCGCCTGCGCCGTGAACTGTCAACTTGGGCAGACGGTTTCTGCTGGTCAATGTGCGCGAAGCTCAAGGCAACGGGCCGCCTGCCCGCGCTTCAATCACGCCGTTCGGGATTCGGGAAGCCGGTGGCCGGGAAGGAACTGGTTTCGATGTCCAGCCAGGCCGGGCGTTCGGCATACATGTCAGCCACCAGTTGCTTGATGGCTTCGATGTACCAGGCGTTGTCGTTGATGCGATGCGTGAGGATGATGGGCGAGGTCGCGCGCGGATCGTCGATGAGCCGGTAATGCAGGTCATTGCGCAGCCGCGCCGAGGCCGGGATCAGGCATAGCCCCGATTCGGCGGCCACCAGGCCCAGCGCGGTCTGGATCTCGCGCACCTCGTGGACTTCGGAGGGATGGATGTCCTGGTCATTGAGCAGGCTCAGGATATGGTCGGCGAAACTGGGGCGCGGCTCCTTGGGATAGACGATCAGCTTCTGTCCATGCACTTCCTTCAAGCTCACGCGCTGGTGGCTGGCGGCCAGCGGGAAGGAAGGGGGAATGGCCAGCACCAGTTTTTCTTCGCGCAGGACGATGCGTGCCACCGTCGCGTCATTGCTGCGGATGCGCCCGAAACCCACGTCGATGCGGCCCGACTTGAGTGCGGCGAATTGCTGCATCGAGGTCAGTTCCAGCAACTGGATGTCCACCTCCGGATAGTGCTGGCGCAGCTTGCGCACCAGCACCGGCAGGCCGCCATAGAGCGTGGAGGCGACGAAGCCGATGGACAGCGTCTGGCGCTGGTTCAGTCCGATCTGCTGGGTGGCGTTCTTGAGCTGTTCCAGCCGGTTCAGGATCTGCAGCGCCTGCTCGTAGAACACCCGGCCGGCTTCGGTCAGGCGCAACGGGCGGCTGTTGCGCAGGATCAACTGCACGCCCAGCTCTTCTTCGAGCAGCTGGATCTGGCGCGACAGCGGCGGTTGCGCAATGTGCAGCTGTTCCGAGGCGCGCGTGAAGTTGCGCGTATTGGCCACGGCCACGAAGTATTTCAGTTGTCTGATGTCCATGGCGGAAAATCATATCTCACAGAAACTAATGATGTCTAATCCTTTGATTTTTATAGGAGCGCTCATAAACTATATGAAAAAGGTATGAAACTAGACGAATTTGGTGTTGGCAATGGCAGGGCTTCCCGGTGTTCAATGCAGTCCATGGATACCCCACAACACCTTCACGCTGCGGCCCCGGCCCTGATCGACCGGGTCGAGACCTTCCTGGTCGATCTGCCGACCATCCGTCCCCATCAATTGTCCATGGCGACGATGAACGGGCAGACCCTGATGCTGGTGCGCCTGTACTGCTCCGACGGCACCGTCGGCGTGGGCGAGGGCACCACCATCGGTGGCCTGGCCTACGGCGCCGAATCGCCCGAGGGCATGAAGCTGGCCATCGATACCTACTTCGCGCCGCTGCTGCTGGGTGCCGATGCCAGCCTGATCCCGGCCATCATGGCGCGCCTGAACAAGGCCATCCAGGATAACCGCTTCGCCAAGTGCGCCATCGAGACTGCGCTCTTCGACGCGCTGGGCCAGCGCACCGGCCTGCCGATCTCGCAACTGCTCGGCGGCCGTGCCCGTGAAAGCCTGCCGATCGCCTGGACCCTGGCCTCCGGCGACACCGCCAAGGATATCGACGAAGCCGAGCGCATGCTGGCCGCGCGCCGCCACAAGATCTTCAAGCTCAAGATCGGCCGCCGCGAAGTCGAGGCCGATGTCGCCCACGTGGCCGCCATCAAGAAGGCCCTCGGTGACCGCGGCTCGGTGCGGGTGGACGTGAACATGGCCTGGAGCGAACTGGAAGCCCAGCGCGGCCTGGCCGGCCTGGTCGATGCCGGCTGCGAACTGGTGGAGCAGCCGGTGGCCTCGGCCCCGGCGCTGGCCCGCTTGAAGGGCAAGCACAATATCGCCATCATGGCCGACGAATCGCTCACCGGCCCGGCCTCGGCCTTTGCGCTGGCGCGCATCGGCGGCGCTGACGTGTTCGCGATCAAGATCGAACAATCGGGTGGCCTGCGTGCCGCCCAGCAGGTGGCCGCCATCGGCGACGCGGCCGGCATCGAACTGTACGGCGGCACCATGCTGGAAGGCGCCATCGGCACCATCGCCTCGGCCCATGCCTTCGCCACCTTCCGTGAATTGCAGTGGGGGACTGAATTGTTCGGTCCGCTGCTGCTGACAGAGGAAATCCTGGCCGAGCCCTTGCAATACCAGGATTTCCAGCTGGCCATCCCCAACCGCCCTGGCCTGGGCATCGTGCTCGATGAGGAGCGTGTGCAATACTTCCGGCGCGACCGCAAGCAAGGGGCGACAGTGACAGCAGCGAGGCCGGCCACCCTGGCCGGATAAAACAAGAAAACGCACTTCCCCAATCTACAAATCGAAAAGGAGACTCAACATGGCAGCCAAGATTTTCAGCACCCCCGAAGTCCAGGACTTCCTGCGCCTGGCCAGCGGCCTCGATACCGAAGGCGGCAGCCCGCGCACCAAGCAGATCGTGCATCGCATCCTGTCCGACCTGTTCAAGACCATCGAAGACCTGGAGATCACCTCCGACGAATACTGGGCCGGTGTGGCCTACATCAATCGCCTGGGCGCGTCCAGCGAAGCCGGCCTGCTCTCGCCTGGCCTGGGCCTGGACCGCTTCCTGGACATGCGCATGGATGCCGAAGACGCCGCACTGGGCATCACCGGCGGCACCCCGCGCACCATCGAAGGCCCGCTGTACGTGGCCGGTGCGCCGGTGGAACAGGGCTTCGCGCGCCTGGATGACGGTAGCGACAAGGACGGCCAGACCATCATCATGCACGGCACCGTCTATGGCGCCGATGGCAAGCCCGTGCCGGGCGCACAGGTGGAAGTCTGGCATGCCAACACCAAGGGTTTCTATTCCCACTTCGACCCGACCGGCGAGCAGAAGCCCTTCAACATGCGCCGCACCATCATCACCGATGCCCAGGGCCGCTACAAATTCCGCAGCATCATGCCGGCCGCCTATGGCTGCCCGCCGGCCGGCCCCACCCAGGGCCTGCTGAACCAGTTGGGCCGCCACGGCAACCGTCCGGCGCACATCCACTTCTTCGTCACGGCGGACGGCCATCGCAAGCTGACCACCCAGATCAACATCGACGGTGATCCGCTGATCTATGACGACTTCGCCTACGCCACCCGCGAAGGCCTGGTGCCGCCGCTGGTCGAGCGCACCGACGCGGCCAGCATCAAGGCCGAAGGACTGGAAGGCCCGTTCGCCGAGATCGTCTTCGACATCAGCCTGACCGCACTGGTCAACGGTGCCGACAACCAGGTCGTGGACCGTCCGCGCCTGGCCGCCTGATCGCCTGATCGTCCTGCGCCAGCCGCTGGCGCAGGCCAGCCTCACCCCCGCCGACTGCCTTGCCGCGATGGTTTTCCATCGCCACAGGCGGGCTGCACCCTGGAGAAAAGACATGACCACCCTTGCCGCCGACAAGTATGACGAGGTCGAGCGCCTGCTCGACACCGCCCTGGACGAAGACGCCACCAACGGCATCTTCCGCTGCCGCCGCGACATCTTCACCAATGCCGACCTGTTCGAGCTGGAGATGAAGCACCTGTTCGAATCGAACTGGGTCTACCTGGCCCACGAGAGCCAGGTCCCCGAGATCAACGATTACTACAGCACCTGGATCGGCCGCCAGCCGGTGGTGGTCACCCGTGACAAGAACGGCGAGCTGCACGCCATCATCAATGCCTGCGCCCACAAGGGGGCCATGCTGTGCCGTCGCAAGCATGGCAACAAGAGCAGCTTCACTTGCCCCTTCCACGGCTGGACATTCTCCAACAGCGGCAAGCTGTTGAAGGTCAAGGACGAGAAGACCACCGAATATCCGGTCTCCTTCAACAAGAACGGCTCGCATGACCTGACCCGCGTGGCGCGCTTCCAGAATTATCGCGGCTTCCTCTTCGGCAGCCTCTCGGAAGATGTGCTGCCGCTGGAAGAGTACCTGGGCGAGACCCGCGTCATCATCGACCAGATCGTCGACCAGGCCCCCAACGGCCTGGAAGTCCTGCGCGGCAATTCCAGCTACCTCTATGACGGCAACTGGAAGATGCAGATGGAAAATGGTTGCGATGGTTACCATGTCAGCTCGGTGCACTGGAACTACGCCGCCACCATGAGCCGCCGCAAGGAAGGCGGCACCAAGGCCACCGACGCCAACAACTGGAGCAAGGCTGTTGCAGGTGTCTACGGTTTCGAGAACGGCCACATCCTCTTGTGGACCAACACGCTCAATCCGGAAGTGCGCCCGATCTGGAACCAGCGCGAAGAACTCGCCGCCCGCGTGGGCCAGGCACGCGCCGATACCATCGTGGCCCAGACCCGCAACCTGTGCCTGTATCCCAACGTGTTCCTGATGGACCAGTTCGGCACGCAGATCCGCGTGGCCCGTCCGATCAGCGTGAACCAGACCGAGATCAGCATCTTCTGCTTCGGCCCCAAGGGCGAGAGCGATGAAGACCGCCGCGTGCGGATTCGCCAGTATGAGGATTTCTTCAATGTCTCCGGCATGGGTACCGCCGACGACCTCGAAGAGTTCCGCGCCTGCCAGGCCGGCTATGCCGGTTCGGCCGTGCGCTACAACGACATGAGCCGGGGGGCGCCGCTGTGGAAGCAGGGCCCGGACGAGAATGCGAAGAAGATGGGCATGAACCCCAAACTGAGCGGTGAGCGCAGCGAGGACGAAGGTCTCTTCGTCTGCCAGCACCACTACTGGACCGAGCAGATGCGCAAGGCGGTCAGCAAGGAACGCGCAGCCGCAGGGCAAGGAGAACAAGCATGAGCCAGCCGACCCGACTCGATGCCGTCTGCGCCTTCCTCTATCGCGAGGCGCGCTATCTCGACGAACGCCAGTGGGAATCCTGGCTGGAACTGTACGCCGCGGACGTCGAATACTGGATGCCGGCCTGGGACGATGATGACCAGCTCACCGAAGACCCGCAGCGCGAGATTTCGCTGATCTACTACGCCAACCGCGATGGCCTGGAAGACCGCGTCTTCCGCATCAAGACCGAGCGGTCCAGCGCCTCCATGCCGGAGCCGCGCACCAGCCACATGATCGCCAACGTGGAGATCCTGGAGGAGACCGATGACGCGGTGGAGGTGCGCTACAACTTCCATACGCTGTCGCACCGCTACAAGATCACCGACCAGTTCTTCGGCACCACCCTGGTCAGCTTGCGCAAGACCGAAGGCGGCTTCCAGATCGCCCGCAAGAAGATCGCCCTGAAGAACGACTACATCCGCCAGGTCATCGACGTCTACCACGTCTGACCAGCGCGCAGGAGACATGACATGAGCAGCTATCGCATCGCCCTCAACTTCGAAGACGGGGTGACCCGCATCATCCAATGCGGCGCCAAGGAAAAGGTCCTGGACGCGGCGTTCCGCCAACGCATCAACCTGCCCATGGATTGTTCCGACGGCGTGTGCGGCACCTGCAAGTGCCGCGCCGAAAGCGGGCAGTACGACCTGGGCGACGACTACATCGATGATGCGCTCAGCAGCGACGAAGCCGAGCAAGGCCTGGTGCTGACCTGCCAGATGATCCCGCACTCCGATTGCGTGGTCGCCGTGCCGGTGGCCTCCACCGCCTGCAAGACCGGCAGTGCCAAGTTCAACGGCAAGGTGGCCGAGGTCACCGCCTTCGGTGAGGCGGCCTTCGAACTGGTGCTGGAGGTGGCGGCCGACGCGCCGGCTTTCCTGCCGGGGCAATACGTCAATATCGCCGTGCCGGGCAGTGGCCAGCATCGCTCGTATTCGTTCAGTTCGCCCTCGGGCGCCACGCGCATGAGCTTTCTCATCAAGAACGTACCGGGGGGCCTGATGAGCGGCTGGCTGAACAAGGCCGGCGCCGGTGACGCGCTGGAGATGACCGGCCCGCTGGGCAGTTTCTACCTGCGTCCGGTCAACAGGCCCGTGCTGATGCTGGCTGGTGGTACCGGTCTGGCGCCGTTCCTGGCGATGCTGGAGGAGATGGTGCAGCAGGGTGTGCAGCATCCGGTCCACCTGATCTATGGCGTCACGCGCGACCAGGACCTGGTACTGGTGGATCGTCTTGAAGACCTGGCCAAGCGCTTGCCCGGGTTCAGTTTCACCACCTGTGTGGCTGATGCCGCGACCACGCATCCGCGCCAGGGTTACGTGACCCAGCACATGCCGGCCGAGGTACTGCACGATGGCGCAGTCGATGTCTACCTGTGCGGTCCGCCGCCGATGGTGGAGGCGGTGCAGAAGCACTTCCAGTCGCAGGGCATCGCCCCGGCCAGCTTCCATTACGAGAAGTTCGTCACCAGCCAGCCGGTGGCGGTGGCGGCATGAGCACTGCGCTCACGCGGGCCCGTTTCGCCGGCAAGGTGGCCGTGGTCACCGGCGCCGCCCAGGGCATCCTGCGCGGCGTGGCGCTGGGCATCGCCGCCGAAGGGGGCCAGGTGCTGATGGTGGACCGTGCCGACTTCATCCATGAAGTCGCCATGGAAGCAGCTGGCGGCGGCGCCACCGGATTTGTCGCCGACCTTGAAACTTATGACGGCGCGCAGGCCGCCATGGCCCGCGCCATCGAACTGCACGGCCGCATCGACCTGCTGGTCAACGGTGTGGGCGGTGCGATTCGCATGCGTCCTTACGCCGAATTCGAAGCGGCGCAGATCGATGCCGAAATCCGCCGCTCGCTCATGCCCACGCTCTATGGCTGCCACGCGGTGCTGCCGCACATGCTGCGCGAGGGCCGGGGCACCATCGTCAACGTCTCCTCCAACGCCACGCGCGGCATCCGCCGGGTGCCGTATTCCGCGGCCAAGGGCGGCGTCAATGCCATGACCATGGCACTGGCCATGGAATATGGCGAGCAGGGTATCCGCGTGGTGGCGACTGCGCCCGGCGGCACCCAGGCACCGCCGCGCCGCGTGCCGCGCAATGCGCAAGGCGACAGCGCACAGGAACAGGCGTGGATGCAGGAGGCCGTGCAGCAGGTGACCGGCTCCACCTTCTTCAAACGCTATGCCACGCTGGAAGAGCAGATCGCACCGATCCTCTTCATGGCTTCCGATGAGGCCAGCTACATCACCGGGGCCGTCTTGCCGGTCGCCGGTGGCGACAACGGCTGAGGCCCTTTGATCCCATTCATTGAACGGAGACACCATGTCTGAACGCCAGGCCATCATTCCCGAGGGAATGGAAGACGTCTACGAAAAAATCGGTTATGCACCCGGCGTATTGGTCGGCGATGTTCTATACGTCTCCGGCCAGATTGGCCGTGGTCCCGACATGCAGCTGGTCGAGCCGCGCGAAGCCCAGATCGTGCAGGCCTTCGAAAACCTCAAGCGGGTGCTGGAGAAGGCCGGCGGCACGCTGGAGGACATCGTCGATCTGTCCACCTTCCATACCGACATGCGCGACCTGCCCTTGTTCATCAAGGTGCGCAACCAGTACCTGACAAGCTACCCGCTGCCAGCCTGGACCGCTACCGGCGCCCACATGCTGGGCGGCGGGCCTGGCTACATCATCGAGATCAAGGCGGTGGCGCATCTGCGCAAGAAGGGACCGGCCTGACCCGCAGGATCACCGCAAGAAAAACGCTGGGCGCAACAAACACAAGAACACATAACAACGCCAATCCCGCAAGACAAACGACAACGGAGGAGACCCATGAAGACCCAGGAAGTGAGCCAGATCATCGATGGCGCACGTTTCACGAAATTCCATTGGATGGTGATGTGCCTGTGCGCATTGCTGCTGGTGTTCGACGGCTATGACCTGTTCATCTACGGCGCCGTGCTGCCGGTGCTGATGAAGGAGTGGTCCCTGTCGCCGGTGCAGGCCGGTGCGCTGGGCAGCTATGCGCTCTTCGGCATGATGTTCGGTGCCTTTGTCTTCGGCCCCCTGGCCGACCGCATCGGCCGCAAGAAGGGCGTGGCGATCAGCTTCGTGCTCTTCAGCGTCTCCACTTTCCTGAGCGGCTTTGCCACTTCGCCCAGCGAGTTCGGCATCTATCGCTTCATGGCCGGCCTCGGTTGCGGCGGCCTCATGCCCAACGCCGTGGCGCTGATGAATGAATACGCGCCCAAGCGCCTGCGCAGCACCCTGGTGGCCATCATGTTCAGCGGCTATTCGCTGGGCGGCGTGCTGTGCGCAGGCCTGGGCATCTGGATGCTGCCCAACTTCGGCTGGCAATCGATGTTCTTCGCTGCCGCCGTGCCGCTGGTGCTGCTGCCGGTGATCCTGTGGAAGCTGCCGGAATCGGTCGGTTTCCTGCTGCGTGCAGGCAAGCAGGAGCAGGCCCGTGCCATGCTGGCGCAGGTCGCGCCGCAGGCGGCCCTGGGTGCCGATGTGCAGCTGGTGCAGAGCGACGCCAAGGGTTCCGGCGCGCCGATGCTGGAATTGTTCAAGCAGGAGCGCACCCTCGGTACGCTGATGATCTGGGTCGCCTTCTTCTGCTGCCTGCTGATGGTCTATGCGCTGGGCTCGTGGCTGCCCAAGCTGATGGCCAGCGCCGGGTATAGCCTGGGCTCCTCGCTGTCGTTCCTGCTGGCGCTCAACTTCGGTGGTGTTGTGGGTGCCATCGGCGGCGGCTGGCTGGGGGACCGCTTCACCTTGCCCAAGGTGGTGGTGAGCTTCTTCGCGGTCGGCACGGTGGCCATTGCGCTGCTGGGCTTCAACAGCCCGACCCCGGTGCTGTACCTGCTCATCATCGTGGCCGGTGCCACGACCATCGGTACGCAGATCCTGCTGTATGCCAACACCGCCCAGTTCTATCCGCTGGCGATCCGCTCCACCGGCCTCGGCTGGGCTTCCGGGGTGGGCCGCTCGGGCGCCATCGTCGGCCCCTTGCTGGGCGGTGCACTGATGGCGGCAGCCCTGCCGCTGAAGATGAATTTCCTGGTGTTCGCCGTGCCGGGACTGGTCGCCGCACTGGCCATCGGCATCTTCCTGCTGCGCTATCGTCATGGCCAGCGTGCCGTGACGGCGGAGGCCGCACCGACCGTGACGGCCGCACCGATCTCGCGCAGCGTTTAAGATCGTAGTCGGTCAAGCCGGTCCGGCACCTGGGGAAGCGTTCCACGGGTGCCGGACCTTTTGTGCGCTCGTGCTGTTGCATTTCGCAAGGAAGCTTCGATGGTTCAACGACAAGGCTCGCTCACCGCGTGGGTGGCGGGTTTCCTGGCAGTCCTGATTTCCTATGCCGGTCCGCTGGTGATCTTCGTGCAGGCGGCCCATGCCGGCCAGGTACCGCAAGCGCAACTGGTGTCCTGGGTGTGGGGCATTTCGATGGGCGCGGGCGTGAGCGGGCTGCTGCTGAGCTGGTGGTTCAGGATGCCCATCATCACGGCCTGGTCGGCACCGGGCACGGCGCTGCTGTTGAGCCTCTTTCCCGGGGTGGGCATGCCGGAAGTGGTGGGGGCCTACCTGATGGCGGCGGTCATCCTGATCGCCATCGGCGTGACCGGCGGCTTTGAAAAGATTCTCGCCTTCATTCCCAAGGGTATTGCCGCCGGCATGATGGCCGGCATCCTGTTCCAGTTCGGGGTTCAGGCCTTTCGCTCCAGCGTGGGGGCGCCGCTGATGGTGTTTGCCATGATGGCGGCTTATCTCGCAGGACGCCGCTGGTGGCCGCGCTACGGCATCGTGGTGGTGGCACTGACCGGATTTGCGGTGGCCTTCGCCAGTGGCCGCACCGAGCTGGCGGCCCTGCATCTGGAATTGGCGCAGCCGGTTTTCATCGCTCCGCACTTCAGCATCGGCACGTTCTTCAGCCTGACCGTGCCGCTGGTGCTGGTGAGCCTGACCGGCCAGTTCCTGCCGGGCATGGCGGTGCTGCAACTGGCGGGCTACCATCCGCCCACGCGCGCCGTGGTCACCGGCACCGGGCTGGCCTCGCTGGTGACGGCCTGCTTCGGCGGCATCACCATCGTACTGGCCGCCATCACGGCAGCGCTCTGTACCGGCAAGGATGCCCATCCCGAGCCTGGCCGGCGCTACATCGCCGGTATTGCCAATGGCGTCTTCTATCTCATCGGCGGCACCTTTGCGGCCTCCATCGTGACGCTGTTTGCCGCCTTTCCCAAGGAACTGATCGCGGCCCTGGCCGGGCTGGCACTGATCGGCGCCATCGTGTCCAACATCCGCCTGATGAGCGAGGACGGCATCCACGCCGAGCCCGCCGTCATCACCTTCCTCGCTACCGCGTCCGGCATGACCCTGTTCGGACTGGGCGCGGCCTTCTGGGGCGTGGTCATCGGCATGGCCGCACACTGGCTCATCGGCCGTCCCGCCCGGGAAAAATGAAAACATGGAGACTCCCAATGAACCCGCAGCATGATTCCTTTGATCCGCTCGCGCGCGAAGTCCTGGCCGTGGTGCCGGGCCGCGCGCATGACCTGGCGCGCCTGCGCGTGCTGGCCCAAGCCAAGGCCGCGCCGACCGTGACGGTGGTCGGCAAGTACAACCACGGCAAGAGCCGCCTGCTCAACGAGCTGATGGGGCGCGACGTCTTTGCGGTGGCCGACCGGCGCGAGACGGTGACGCTCTCCGAGCACCATCACGCCGAACTGCGCTGGCTGGATGCCCCGGGACTGGATGCCGACGTCGCCCTGCAGGATGACAGTCACGCCCAGGAAGCCACCTGGCTGCAAGCCGATGTGCGCCTGTTCGTGCATGCGGCCAAAGAGGGCGAACTGGATGCGGCCGAACGCCACCTGCTGCAGGCCCTGCGCGAGGATCAGCAGCGCACGCGGCGGCAGACGCTGTTCGTGCTCACGCAGGTGGACCAGATGAGCGACGAAGAGCAACTGGCCAAGGTCAGCGCCGCCATCGTTGGGCAGATGCCGGGACTCGCGCTGCATCCGGTGTCATCGACGCGGCATCGCAGTGGTGTGGAGGGCGGCAAGTCCCTGCTGCTGCAACGTAGCGGCATCCCGGCGCTGCAGGCCCTGCTGCGGGAGGTGGTCGAGCAGGTGCCGGGCGCGCGCCAACATGAACGCAGCTTGCTCTTCACCGAGATCGCCCGACAGGTAGAGCAGCAGCAGGCCGCGTTGGAAAGCGCTCTGCTGGCGCTGCGCCAGCGCCAGCAGCAGCAGCGCCAGGATTTCGAACAGGGATTGCAGGCCGTGCTGGAAAAAGTGCATCAGGACCTGCTGCCGGTCGTGGAATTTCAAGGGGACGATCCTGCCCTGGTGCCCGATACCGCCGCCGACGAATTCAAGCTCACCGCCGGCAAGCGCGAGCGGGCGCGCATCCATGTTGCCTATTCGCGCGCCTGCATCGCCATTCGCGCACACCTGATCCAGCATGGTGTGGAGGGCCTGCCGGCCAGCCAGCAGACCTCGGTGGCCAGTCTCGATACGGTGATGGTGGCCGTGCTGGGCATCTCCATCAAATACCGCGCCGACCTGCGCCGCCGTTTCTGTGAGCCCGCAGGGCAGGCGCAGCTGAAGCAATCCTTCCTGCATTACTACGAATTGTCGGAGGACCGCCAGGCCCTGCAGCAGCAGATCGCCATCACCCAGGCCGAGCTGCACGCGCATGCCCGCGCCCGGCAGGCGCTGGCGCGGCTGCGCGAAGGAGAGGGCGCATGAGCCGCGAAGAACAGCATTTCATCGATTCCATCGGCCGCACCGGCCAGGGCGAGGCCAACCTGCAGCCGGTGCTGGCCGCACTGCGTACGTGGCTTGCAGCCTTGGGACAGGCCTTCGACGATGCGCCGCTGCCGGCTGGTGGCTTGCAATCGGCCAGCCCCCTGGCGCGCCGCATCGCCGCCTTGCACGAAGACCGGATCCACCAGGCCCGGCGCCGCGAACAACAGTGGATTGCCCTTGCCCCTGCGCGCGCGCTGGCCCAGCGATTCGAGGGCAAGCTCATGCTGCTGGTGTTCGGCAAGTTCAATGCCGGCAAAAGCTCGCTATGCAACTTTCTCGCGCAGCGTTTCCGCCAGCGCCAGCAGGCGGTGCAGTATTTCCACCTGCAAGGCGGTCAGTTGGTGGAGAGTGAAGAGGCTTTCCATGAGGGCGCTACCGAAACCACGGCGCGCCTGCAGGGCGTCTGCCTGGGCGACGGGCTGGTGCTGCTGGACACCCCCGGCCTGCATTCGGCCACCGGCGAAAATGCCGCCCTGACGCAGCGTTTCCTGGACAGTGCCGATGCGGTGCTGTGGCTGACCAGTTCGACTTCGCCGGGACAGGTGCAGGAGCTCGATGAACTGGCGCGCGAACTGCGCCGTGGCAAGCCGCTGCTGCCGGTGCTCACGCGCAGCGACGTGATCGACGAAGATGAGGTGGACGGCCAGATCGTCAAATGCCTGCGCAACAAATCCGATGCCAACCGCGCCGACCAGGAAGCCGATGTCCGCGCGCGTGCTGCCGACAAACTGCAGGCGCTGGGCGTGGCATTGCATCAGCTCAAGGCCCCCGTCTCCATCTCCGCCTATGTGGCCCGTACCGCCGGTGCGGATGCCGAAGCGATGCGCGGCGCCGGTTTCGAACGCCTGTATGCCGCGCTCTCCACCCTGCTGGCACCGGCCCTGGCCTATCGCGATCGCAAGCCGGCCGAAGTGCTGCTGCATCATCTGCAGGAGGATGTACTGGCGCCCCTGCTGGGACAGACCTTGGCGGCGCTGCAGGGCTTGCAGCAGGTCCTGGAGGGCGAACAGGCAGCGCTGCCCGCCCAGCGCGCCCGCATCGTGCAACTGGCCTGGCGCGAAGTGATGCCCGGTGTGCCGGCCTTGCTGGAGCAGCATGCCGCCAGCGGCGAGGTGGATGCCGTGCTGGCTCGCTTGCAGCCACAGTTGCTGCACGCCTTCGACCGCCACGCACGCGCCGTGCTGGACAGCCATGTGCTGGCGTCGCCGGCACCGGTGGCGCTGGTCCTGCCGGCGGGCAGCGGCTATGAACGCGTTGCCGACGACTTGCCGCCATCCTATGAAAAACTGTACGAAGCGCTGGGTCAAAGTGTACTGGCGGCCTTGGAGCAACTGGCCGATGAAGTGGCCGGGCACTGTACTGCCCGGTTGGCGGGACTGTCTGATGCGGTGTCCGTGCAGCAGGACATCATCGAGGAGCATGCGCAGCAACTGGCAAGCATTGAAGAACAGTTGCGGCCGGTCCCGGAGGACATGGCACAGCGCTGACGCGGTGCGCGGGGTGGGGCAGGGCAGTTTGCAGGCGGGCAAGAGCGCCTGCATTTTTCCACCCCCCGGAATCTTTTGTCGTGTTAAGGATCCCTTAATTCTGCAGACCTACAGTATCTGCATCGGCGGCCAGCTCAGCAGTGGAGCGGCCCCGACGGCAGCGCTTTCATCCTGAACCACGACAAGGAGCCATCATGGACATCAACAAGATCACCGCCATCAGCGCCATCGTCTTCGGCCTGGCCGGCATGGCCGCGCCCCTGACCTACGCCCAGGACATGCAGGGCTCGGTCGCCTACATGAACGGCGGCATCGGCGCCGGCGAACAGGCCAAGCTGCGCGAATCGGCCAAGGACTACAACCTGCGCCTGCTGTTCTCGGAAGCCAAGGACGGTGCCTACGTCAGCAACGTCAAACTGGACGTGGCCGATCATCACGGCAAGAGCGTCTTCAGCCTGCCCAACGCCGGCCCCATGACCAACCTCAAGCTGCCCAAGGGCGACTACGAGATCACTGCCGTCTACAACGGCGTCAAGAAGACCAGCAAGGTCAGCGTGGGTGAGAAGCCCGTCTCGCTGAGCTTGAACTGGGCGCATCAGGACAACTGAGTTCCGGCGCATTGATCGGCCAGTCACAGGCCGTTCGCCCTTCGTTTGCCGGCCCATTTGCCGGCCGTCGCCCCAGCCCCCTCCCAACCTCATCCATAGCCCGCCTTGCAGTGCGGGCTATGGGCGCTTGTGCGCGGTCTTCCAGTGCGCGAGAAGAATGACATTTTTGTCATTCAACCGTCATTCGAATGACGTTTTCTTTTGCCTAAAATCAATCTCCCCCTTTAATGACGTCGTTCAGGTGCACATTCCCATGATGAACATATTCATTCCTCGCGTTTTCCGTCTTGCGCTGGTTCCGGCGCTGCTGGCCACCCAGTTGCTCGCTGCCCCGGCCATGGCGCAGGCGCCGCAGCAGGTCGGCATCCGTGGTGCCATCGTCTCGGTCAACAAGGATCAACTGGTGGTCAAGACCAACAAGGGCGCCGAGCAGAACGTGATGCTGGACAAGGACACCCGCGTGGCCGCCATCTCGATTGCCGACATCAACGACATCAAGCCCGGCAGCTACATCGGCGCGGCCGGCATCCCGCAACCGGACGGCTCCCAGAAAGCATTGGAAGTGCACGTCTTCCCGCCTGCCATGGCCGGTACCGGTGACGGCCATCGTCCCTTCGACCTGGCACCCAACAGCACCATGACCAATGGCACCGTGGGTGACGTGGTGGCCAGCCAGGGCCGTACCCTCACCCTGAAATACAAGGGCGGCGAGAAGAAGATCGTGGTGCCCGAGGATGTGCCCGTGGTCAACATTGAAGCCGGTGACCGCTCGCTGCTGGCCGCTGGCGTCAAGGTGGTGGTGCGCGCCCGCAAGAACGCCGATGGCAGCCTGACGGCCAACAGCGTGAGCGCCGGCAAGAACGGCATCACCCCGCCGATGTAAGCAGGTGCCGCGATGCCCCGTTCACCCGTTCTTCATCCGCTGGCCGTGCGCATTGCCCACTGGCTCAACGCCGTGGCCATCGCCTGCATGATCAGCAGTGGCTGGGGCATCTACAACGCCTCGCCCATCTTCGGCTTCAAGTTCGCTCCCTGGATGACCCTTGGGGGCTGGCTGGGCGGCTCCATTGCCTGGCACTTCGCGGCAATGTGGCTGCTGGTGGCCAATGGCCTGTTCTACCTGCTCTATGGCAGCTTGAGCGGCCACTTCCGCCGCCACCTGCTGCCACTGCGCGCAGCCGATGTGGTGAGCGATGCGGTGCAGGCCATGCGCTTTCGCCTGCCGCACCAGCCCGGCGTGTACAACGCCGTGCAGAAGCTGCTGTACTGGGCGGTGATCCTGCTGGGCATCCTGGTGGTGCTGTCGGGGCTGGCGCTGTGGAAGCCGGTGCAGCTGGACTGGCTGGCCGATCTCTTCGGCGGCTTCGACGTTGCGCGCAAGGTGCACTTCGCCGCCATGGCGGGAATTGCTGCCTTCGTGGTGGTGCACCTGGCGCTGGTGGCCATCGTTCCCAAGACCCTCATTCCCATGTTCACCGGCGGGGCTGAGCACAAGGCCAATGCATCATGAAAGACAAGGACGACAAGAAGACCACCCCGGCGAAGAAGACCGGCAAGATCCTGCTGGCCGACCATCGCCCGGCCCTGCTGAACGTGCAGCGCCGCCTGATGCTGCGCTCGGCGCTCTCGGTGGGCGCGCTGTCCATGCTCTCGGGCTGCGACCTGCAGGACAACGACAGCGTGGACAAGGTCCTGTGGGCCATGTCGCGCTGGAATGACCGGGTACAGGCACTGCTGTTCCGGGGCCAGAAGCTGGCGCCGACCTATGCGGCCAGCCAGATCACCAATCCGTTTCCCTTCAACGCCTTCTATGACGAGTTCAATGCGCCCGACATCGATGGCAGCGACTGGAAGCTGGAGGTCTCGGGACTGGTCAGCGACAAGCGCAGCTGGACCCTGGAGCGCCTGCGCGCACTGCCGCAGGCGGCGCAGATCACGCGCCATATCTGCATCGAAGGATGGAGCGCCATCGGCCAGTGGTCGGGGGTACCGCTGAGCTTGTTCCTGCAGGCGGTCGGGGCCGATCTCACGGCGAAATACGTGGGCTTCAAATGCGCGGACCGGTATTACTCCAGCCTGGACATGCCCACGGCGCTGCACCCGCAGACCATCCTGGCACTGGACTTCGGCAAGGAAGCCCTGCCCACGCAATACGGCTATCCCCTGAAGGTACGGGTACCGACCAAGCTGGGCTTCAAGAATCCCAAGCATGTGGTGGCCATCTTCGTGAGCAACCAGAACCCGGGCGGCTATTGGGAAGACCAGGGCTACAACTGGTTCAGCGGGATCTGAGGCGCGGATTCCCCAAGACGCAATCCGGACGGCGCGAACCGGGCGGCAGTTCAGCCCTGGTTCTGCCGGAGTCGTGCCAGATCGTCCGGCGTATCGACATCCGTAAAAATCCCCGCATCCTCCACCGCAATCTCCACCAGCGCCGGGCTCTCCAGCAAAGCCCGCGCGCCGCGATCTCCCTGCAGTGACAGCAGCGCAGGCAGATGCGCATGCGCAAAGCCGGCCGGGTTGCCGCGCCGTCCCTGCATCACCGGCACCACCATCGACGCCCCCGCCGCCAGCGCATCGCGCAAGCGCCGCACGGTGTCCGGCTGCACGCGCGGCATGTCAGCCAGGGCCACCAGCCATGCCGGCGCCTCGGCGCTCTGCTGCAGAGCGCAGCGCAAGGAGGCGCTCATCTCACGCGTTGCCCCGGGTGCCGTCAGGCAGACCGTGCAGCCCAGCTGGCGCAGGGCCGCGGCCAAGGGACCTTCCGCGTGCACCACCGCCAGTACCGGCATGACTTCCAGCAAGACGGCAGCAGTGGCAGTGGCTACCATGCCGGGGCGGCCATCGTGATGGACGAAGGGCTGCAAGAGCTTTTCTTCATGGTCGCCAAAGCGGCTGCCACGGCCGGCGGCCAGCAGCAGGGCGATGGGGGAGGAGGGCGTCGGCATGGTGCGGCAAGGCTCCGGAAACGGGAAGGCAAAGGCGCATTGTGCCCAAGTTTGGCCCGCTGCGCGTCCACGGCCGTGCGCAACCACGGAGGCCACCGCTGCCAGAAGCCACCCGGCCCGGTCCGCCATCGCATCCGCACCACAACATTTAATGTTTTACATTGCATAATGTTTCCGCCAGGCTATTTTGGTCTATCCTTGTCTGGCAAGGGTTTGCGGATTGCGTTGCCGTAACGGCATACCATGTTTCTTGATTTTGATATGGTCGCCGTGGCGGTGCGCTCCTAGAATCGAGCGCATGGCAGGGCGGCGTTACCGAACGGCAAGGGCTGGCACCGGTCTTGCTGTGGGCATCAGGGGGCACACCGGACGGCTGGGGAAAGTCCGTCTTCGGGGGCCATACACAACATGGTGGGATGGGAAGAAGCAAATGATCAAGAACATACGTATCGGCTCGCGCCTGGGGGCGGGATTCGCCGTGGTGCTGGTGTTTTCCATGGTGGTGGCGGCGGTGGGCATCTGGCGCCTCAAGACGGTGGCGCAGCAGACGCAGCAGATGATGGACGTGCCGCTGAAGACCGAACGCCTGGTCTCGCAATGGAACACGCTGCTGCTCATCGCCATCCAGCGCACCACCACCGTGGTCAAGAGCCGCGATCCCGAACTGGAAGCCTTCCTGGCCAAGGAAGCCGCTGCCTCCAGCAAGGAGTCCGCGCAGACCCTGAAGGACGTCGAGCAACTGCTCACCAGCGAGGAAGAGAAGAAGCTCTTCGCGGCCATCAACGCGGCGCGCAAGCAGTTCCTTGCCATCCGCGACCAGATCTATGCCGCCAAGAAGGAGGGTGATGCCGCCAAGGTGGACCAGCTCTACCAGCAGCAATACGTGGGCATCGCCAACAATACCCAGGGAGCGATGCGCTCCTTGCTGGATTTCGAACGGGCGCGCATCGATGAGATCTCTGCCGACATCCAGAGCGATGCGGCCAGCAGCCAGTGGCAGATCTTCGCACTGGAAGCCGTGATCCTGGCCTGCGGCATTGCCTTCGCGCTGCTGCTCACGCGCAGCATCACCCGCCCGGTGCACGCGGCGCTGGCCATTTCGCAGCGCGTGGCCGCCGGCGACCTGACCTCGCGTGCCCAGCCCATGGGCCAGGATGAACTGGGCCAGCTGGTGGCCTCGCTGCAGGGCATGAGCGAACGCCTGCATGGCGTGGTTTCCACCGTGCGCCTTGGGGCCGACAGCATTGCAGTGGCCTCCGGAGAGATCGCCAATGGCAACCTCGACCTTTCGGCCCGCACTGAAGAGCAGGCCGGTGCGCTCGAAGAGACGGCTGCCTCCATCGAGCAGCTTACCTCCAGCGTGCGCACCAATTCCGAAAACGCCCACCAGGCCAATGACCTGGTCAAGTCGGCGGCTTCCATCGCGGGGCAGGGTGGCCAGGTGATGCAGGAGCTCATCGACACCATGGGCAACATCAATGCCTCTTCGCGCAAGATCGTCGACATCATCGGCGTGATCGATGGCATCGCCTTCCAGACCAACATCCTGGCACTCAACGCGGCCGTGGAAGCAGCGCGTGCGGGCGAGCAGGGCCGTGGCTTCGCGGTGGTGGCTTCCGAAGTGCGCGCCCTGGCGCAGCGCTCGGCCTCGGCCGCCAAGGAGATCAAGCAGTTGATCGATGATTCGGTGTCCAAGGTCGATGCCGGCAGCGCACTGGTGGAACGGGCCGGCAAGACCATGCAGGAAGTGGTGGGCAGCGTGCAGGGCGCGCATGCGCTGGTAGGCGACATCAGCACCGCCAGCCGCGAGCAGGCCGAAGGCATCCACCAGGTCAACCAGGCCGTGGGGCAGATGGACGGGGTGACCCAGCAGAACGCGGCACTGGTGGAGCAGGCGGCTGCAGCAGCGAAGTCGCTGGAAGACCAGGCGGCGCAATTGAAGCGCGCCGTGGCCTTCTTCGCCTTGCAGGCAGCGTAGGCCGATCGGGCGCAGCGGGAAATATCGGAGGGGGCCGCAGCATGCTGCGGCCCTTTTCATGCAGGCTCAGGAACGATCAGAAAGAATCAGGCCGCCTTGAGAAATTCCGGCCCGAAATCCATCAGCACGTCGCGCACCAGCGTGGCCGTGCTCTGGCAGCCCAGCTTGTCCTTGACGCTGGCGCGATGCACGTCCACCGTCTTGACGCTGATGTTGAGGTCGCGTGCGATGAGCTTGCTGGACTGGCCCATGATGACCTTCTCCAGGATTTCGCGTTCGCGTGCGGTGAGGGTCTTGAGGCGCGCCTTGAGCTGCTGGCGGCGCTCGCGGGCCTGCATGTTGCCGGCCACGTTCTTGAGCGTCATCTGGATGCGCTCCAGCATCTGTTGCGAGTTGTAGGGTTTTTCCAGGAAGTCGACCGCGCCATTGTGCAGGGCGCGTACCGACATGGGAATGTCGCCATGGCCCGAGACGAAGATCACGGGGATGTCGGCGCCGATTTCCTTCAAGCGATCCTGCAGCTGGAAGCCGCTGATTTCAGGCATGCGCACGTCCAGGATCAGGCAGGACAGGCTGTTGGCGTCATAGGCCTTCAAGAAGGCCTCGGGGCCATCGAAGCATTCGGTCCGGATATTGACCGAGCTCAGCAGCCAGGCCAGCGAAGTCCGAACGGCTTCATCATCATCGACGATGTAGACCACCGGCGGGTTGGTTTCCATCTGCACTCCTCGTCTCGTCAAAATGGTGCCGGCTTGCACCGGCGCTATTTCCGACCCTCTCGATTTCTTGATGGACTGGTCGGCACAAATCAACACGTCATGCTTTGACTTATGCAAAAAGCAGGCCTGAAATTCTTGGGATCAGCGACACTGTAACACCCCCATCCGGACGATGGTCTAGGTATTTTTACCTAGATCGTCTGCCGCAATCCCCTGTGGGGCGGGCGTGTGGCACGGATTGCCCGCACCATGGGCATGCCTTAACCTGCTGTCATCGAGCGCCGTGCTTCATCGGCGTGCATAACAGGGAGATCCCATGAGCACCACCGCCATCCAAAAAGAACCGCCCGCCGCACCTGTGGTGCGCGCGCCCCTTGCCCCCGAGCAACTGGAATTCCGCAATGCCATGGCACACCTGCCGGCCGCCGTGTCCATCATCACCACCGATGGCGAAGGCGGCCGTTGCGGCATCACCGCCTCGGCCGTCTGTTCGGTGACCGATACGCCGCCCACGATCCTGGTCTGCATCAATCGTGGCAGCGCCATGCATGACGTGTTCAAGAAGAATGGCCGGCTGTGCGTCAACGTCCTCTCGGACGAGCTGGAACAACTGGCCATGCATTTCTCCGGTGCCACCAAGGTCCCGATGGAAGAGCGCTTCGGCTGGGATATCTGGGAAGAACCCGGCGAACTGGGGCAGCCGGTGCTGGCCGATGCGCTGGTCAAGCTGCAGGGACGCATCCGCGAATTCAAGGAAGTGGGTACGCACTCGGTGATGTTCGTGGAGCTGGCCGAGGTCAAGGTCAATGAGAAGAAGGACAGCCTCATCTATTTCAATCGGCTGTTCCACAAGGTCAAGCGTACGGCCCTGTAAGATTCTTTCCCTGGAGTTAACGATGAATGCCGTTCAGCGCAATGCTGAACGGCATTCATGCTTTTACGGCGGTGTTTTTTCGTATTGAAAAGCCGTTCGGACTGATTAGGGCCTGTTCACAATTAACGAAATGTGTGGTGATGCTCATACAGAACTGGCGATATGCTCCCGCAGCCACTGATGCGCCGGGTCGCGATGAACCCGTTCATGCCAGAGCATGAACATCTCGAAGCCGGGGACTTCGATAGGCGCTTCCACCACTTTCAGCGCGGCATTGCCGTGCACCAGACGCGAAGGCAGCATCGCTACCAGATCGGTGTTGGTCAGGACTGCGGTGATAAACAGGAAGTGCGGTACTGACAGGGCGACCTTTCGCGTCACCCCCATTTCTGCCAGCACGGTATCGGTCACGCCGTGAAATCCTCCGCCATCCGAGGATACGATGACATGTTCCAACTTGCAGAACTGCGCCAGCGTCGGGCGTCGCTTCAACTTCGGGTGTCCAGCACGTCCGGCAAGTACGTAGCGTTCCGTGAACATTGGCAGACGGCGCAGTTCTGGTGGCGCCTCGGTGTCCGTGAGGAAGGCCAAGTCGATTTCTCCTTGTTGCATCTTTCTCGCCACCAGAGCGGGGGTAGTCTGAATCACGGCGAGGCGGGTCGCGGGCGCGGCCTTGCGTAGGCCGTCCAGGGCCGGCATCAGGATCGTGTACTCGCTGTAATCGAATGCCGCAGCGCGCCAGGTCTGTTGAGAATGGGCAGGATCGAAGGCAGTTGAGGGAGTCACGGCTTGTGCCAGGGCGGCCAAGGCCTGTTGCAGTGGTTCGCGCAGTTCTTCGGCGCGGGCGGTGGTACGCATGCCGCGTGGACCGGGCAGCAACAAGGGGTCACCGAAGAAGTCCCTCAATCGGGCCAGTTGCAGGCTGACGGTCGGTTGCGCCAAGTGCAGGCGCTCGGCCGCGCGGGTGACGTTGTGTTCGACCAGCAAGGCATCCAGTGTCACCAGAAGATTGAGGTCCAGTCGTCTCAGTGGATTGTCCATGGAAATACCTGAAATTTTGGAAATTAATTTCCAATATATCTTAGACAGGCCTATCGTGTGCTCATTGATTGACTTACTGATGGAGCATCCGCTGATGAACATTCTTCTTGTCTATGCCCACCCGGAGCCGCGTTCGCTCAATGGCTCGCTCAAGGATTTCGCTGTCCAGCGCTTGCAGCGAGGTGGACATGTCGTCCAGGTATCCGATCTCTATGCAATGCAGTGGAAGGCTGCACTGGATGCAGAAGATAACACTGCATTACAGCCGGGCGTACGTCTGGATGTCTCTCTGAACTCCAGGCAGGCTTTCGAGAACGGCACCCAAAGCGCCGACATTGCACGCGAGCAGGAAAAGCTGCGCTGGGCAGACGCTGTCATCCTGCAATTTCCACTGTGGTGGTTCTCATTGCCCGCCATCCTCAAGGGATGGGTTGAGCGGGTATATGCCTATGGTCTCGCCTACGGCGTTGGCGAGCATTCCGATACGCATTGGGGGGATCGTTACGGAGAAGGCCGGTTTGCCGGAAAGCGTGCGATGCTGGTGGTGACCACCGGCGGATGGGAATCGCATTACGGGCCGCGCGGCATCAACGGTCCGATCAATGACATCCTGTTCCCGATCCAGCATGGCATCCTGTTCTATCCGGGATTTGACGTACTGCCCCCGCATGTGATCTACCGCACGAGCAAGATCGATGAGGTCGGATTCGCACAGGTCTGCGAGGCGCTGGGACAGCGGCTGGACGCACTCGGGACGACAGCGCCCATCCCTTTCCGCAAGCAGAACGCTGGAGACTATGAGATACCCGCGCTGACGTTGCGCCCGGAGATCGAACCGGGGCGAGAGGGGTTGGGTATCCATCTCCTGCGCGGCTAGTCGCGCAGCGACGTATCGAAGACGCTCCCCTCTGGGCGCCGTCGATACGCGGCCAAGCCGCTACCCAGTCCGAACGGTTGTCTGAAAAAAGAAAATGGAGAGAAGGTAAAGCAGTGCTCAGAGATCCAGCACCAGCATCCCCGACCTGGCCCGCGAGACACAGGTGCAGATCTGGTCATTGGCCGCCTTCTCCTTCTTGGAGAGGCAATTGTCGCGATGATCCGGCTCGCCCTCCAGCAGCGGCACCACGCAGGTGCCGCAGATGCCCTCGCGGCAGGAGGTATCGATGACGATGCCCTCGCGCGCCAGGATATCGACGATGGGAATGCCCACCGGGATCTGCACCACCTTGCCCGAGCTGGCCAGCTTCACTTCGAAGGCGCCATCGCCGCCGGCAGCACCGTCGGCAGAAGCGGCCGGGGCCACCGGTGCGGCGAAGTGTTCCAGGTGGATGGCATCCTCGCTGCGGCTGGCCGCGGCACACTTGACCACCGCATCCATGAAGGGGGCGGGGCCGCAGGTGTAGACGTGGGCTTCCCTGCTGCCGGCTTCCAGGCAGGCCGTCAGGTAATGCTCCATTTGCGCCGGCATGACCGCGTAGTGGAAACGCACCTGCGCGGCGAAGGGCGCGTTTTCCAGCAGGTCGGCAAAGGCCGCATGTTCGCGCGCGCGCACGAAGTAATGCAGCGTGAAAGGTTTCTGTTCGGCCCACAGGCGATAGGCCATGGCCAAGAGCGGCGTCACGCCGATGCCCGCGCCAAAGAGCAGGTGTTCCGGTGCGCTGCTGTCGAGGGCGAAGAGATTGCGGGGCGTGCCCACTTCCAGTTCCGTGCCGGCCCGCACGGCATCGTGCAGGGCCGCTGAACCGCCCCGCGAGGCGGGTTCGCGCTTGACCGCGATGGTGTAGCCGCAGCGGTCTTCGAGCGGACCGCACAGCGAGTATTGGCGCATGATCCCGGTCGGCCCGGTGACGTCGATGTGGGCCCCCGGCTCGTAAGCCGGCAGCGGGGCGCCATCGGCGCGCACCAGGCGGAAGGAACGGATGTCGCCGGTTTCGTCGGTAACGGTGTCTACGATCAGTTTCATGAGGCCAATACTCGTCGGTTCATTTCAATTGCGAATGTGCGCTGCGCGCTCAGAGCAGGAAGCCCAGGGCGTTGAGGCTATCCATGGAGTTGATCAGGCGGATCACCTTCTGCTCGATCTTCGGACCCTGGGGCGTGAAGCGCAGGCGATGCGTGACGTTGGCCACGAACATCGTATGCTGCTGGCGCTTGTAGCCCACCAGGACCTGCGCCGAGGTGATCTCCACCAGCTCCTCCGACAGGTGCACCGGCACGAAGCGCGACACGGTACGCACGGTCGCAGCCGCATCCACGGCCGACATCGCGTGACCCGAGGTCAGGCGCTCGATGCGGATCTTGCGCATGTGGGCATTGTCGTAGGCGTAGTTCAGCGTGGCTGCGTAATCGGTGGTGTCGGGATCGATGGGCACCACGTAGTAGCCATCGTCGGTCCACAGGGCTTGCCAGGCGGCATAGTCCTTCTTGTCCAGCAGTTCAGCTTCTTTCCAGATGAAGGCGATGGCACGCGCCATGGGCGCGGGGATGCCTTGCAGGGTGTCTTGTTGGTTCATGGTGATCATTTCTCCATCATCTTTTTCCACATGGCATAGGCTTCGCGCATGCCGGTTTCATCGGTCGAGTGCGACACCTTGTCGCCGTTGTCGTCCACCCACTCACGGTTCAGGCCACGGTTGACCAGGATGGGCGCATCGCGGCCGGCGTGCGAACCGGCCTGCACGCGTTCCCAGGCTTCGGCATCGTCGGGGCTGCCGAAACCGAACGGACCCTGGAAGTGCTCGTGGATGCGCAGGCGTTCGCGGTTGGCGATCTCGGGGCCGCCGTCCATGCCCAGGGCCACGTGGCGGATCTGGGTCTCGCCCACCGACACCGGATGCAGCACCCGGAAGAAGGACATCGACATGGCCACGTTGGGGAACAGGTTCAGGTTGAAGCCGGCGCCGTGCAGCGAGCGCACGATGCGGCGCACCTGTTCGGGCGGCATGGTCTTGGAGAGTTCTTCGGTGACGTGGGCGAAGCGCTCCTGCAGTTGTTCGCTGCCATCATCCACATCCAGGTCCACGTGTTCCGGCACCATGATCATGACGCTGTGGCCATTGCCCAGCGAGCGGGTGATGGACTGGTCATCGGTCATGAAGGAGAGCATCTCGGAAGTTTCTTCATCGACCGACGACAGGAAGGTCTTGTGCACCACCGGGAAGTGATAGCCGTCCGTGGTGTTCTCCAGCTGGATCTTCCAGTTGCCCTTGAAGCTGAACTTGTGCTCGCCCTGCACCTTCACGGGGAAGCCCGCGCCTTGCTTCATGAACAGGTCGATCCACTTCTTGGCATGGCCGAGGAAGTCCGACAGCGGTTCGATCTCCTGGTTGAAGGAGGCGAAGATCATGCCGTTGTAGCTTTCCGCACGCAGGCTCTGCAGGGGCAGGTCGGCCTTCTCGATAACGTCTTCGTAGCCTTCCGGATAGGGCAGGCCGCGCAGCTTGCCGTCCAGGCCATAGGACCAGCTGTGGTAAGGACAGGTGAAACCGGTGGCATTGCCCTTGTGCTTTTCGCAGACGGTGGCGCCACGGTGGCGGCAGCGGTTTTCCAGCACGTTGATCTTGCCGGTCTTGTCTCGCACCACGATCACCGGCTGGCGGCCGATCTGGGCGGTCTTGAAGTCGCCCGGATTCTTGATCTCGCTTTCATGGGCGACCCAGATCCAGGTCTTGTAGAAGATCTTGTCCATCTCCGCTTCGAAGATGGCCGGATCGGTGTAGAGCGAAGGGTCCACCACCGCATCCTGTACCAGGTCGGCATAGGATGAATCGGTCTTGCGCGGGTGGAAGCGTAGCGGTGCGTTCATGGCTTTCTCCAGTGGCTTGCAGTCGTTGTCAGTGTTGATGTGGCGAGCTTGATGCGGTCAATGCGTGATCCGCGTGGTGGTCATTGCCGTTGCTTGAGTACCTGTTCCAGGTGCAGGCCCAGTGCGCAGATGCGTTCGTCATCCCCCTTGCGGCCGACCAGTTGCAGTCCGGCCTTGAGCGGGCTGCCGGCAATCGCCACCGGGATGCTCAGGGCCGGATGGCCGGACAGGTTGAAGGGCCGCACCAGCGAGGACAGCATCAGCACCGAGGCGCCCTGGCGGATCGCCTCCAGCGTTGGTGGCAGCGACGGCAGGGTCGGCAGCAGCAGCGCATCGGCGTCAGTCAGCGCGGCGTCGACTTCGGCGCTGAAGGCGGCACGCACGGCTTCGGCCTGGGCCACGGCTTCATCGGTGGTGGCGGCTGCGGCCGCCAGGCGCTTCTCGATATCGGCGCCCAGTTTGCCCAGGCCGAGCAGGTGGCCGAAGGCATCGTGCGTCTCGCGGTTGATGAGGGTCATGCCGGCTTCGAAGGCGGGCTGCATGTACTGCGGGGGCCAGGCGTCGCCCGTCCAGCCGCTGGCGGCGAAGGCGGCGGCCACTGCTTGCGCGATCCCGGGATCGGCCTGCACGGTCACCAGTTTGACGCGGGCCTGTGCTGCCGCTGCGGTAGCGGCAGCGCGGTCAAAACCGGGCGCGATGCTGGCCATGGCGCTGATGATGAGGTCCATGCTGCGCGCAAAGGGGCCTACGCAATCCAGGCTGCTTACCGCCGGATAGGCGCCGGCGCGGCTGACGCGGCCGAAGGTCGGCTTGAAACCAATCACGCCGCAGCAGGCCGCGGGCAGGCGGATCGAGCCGCCGGTATCGCTGCCGATGGACACATCCACCAGCCCCGCGCCCACGGCCGAGGCCGAGCCGCTGGAAGAACCGCCGGTCATGCGGCTGGCATCCTGCGGATTGACGGCAGTGCCGTTCCAGTCATTGATGCCGGTCATGCCATAGGCCAGCTCGTGCATGTTGGCACGTGCGGTGATCTGCCAGCCGGCGTCGAGCAGCTTCCTGACCACGTCGGCGTGGGCCGTGGCCGGCGGCGCATCGGCCAGGGCGGCGCTGCCACCGCAAGTGGGCTGGCCGGCGATGTCGATGCAATCCTTGATGGCCACCGTGGGGCCGCTGCCGCCGAGGTGAAAACGCGAGAGCAGGGCGTTGCCGGTGCCGGGGACGGTGCGCGGGGAAGTGTGGCTCATCCTGCCGCTCCCAGGCAGGCAATGCGGGCCTGTTGCTGCAGGGCGGCGAGGGCCGCCTGGCCGTTGCGCTTGCGCGGCGTCGGCGAGGGAGATGAAGAAATTGGCTGAGGGCTCATCGCGCATCCGTTCAAATGGGGCCGACCAGGCTGGCAATCCACGTCGGGCGCGGCATGCAGGCGGTTTCCTTGGCTGATGTGAAGCATTCTAAAAGTCGCCTTAAAATAGATCAAATTGATGTAAAATATTTTTCACATAAGCGGCATGGATAGTGATCGCCGCTTTCCCTGATTTGACTCATCGGGCCCAGGCCCCGCGCGACCCCATCCGGAGACTGCTATGGCGACCTTCAACAACATGGACCTGAACCTGCTGCGCGTCTTCCAGGCCATTGCCGACGAACGCAGCCTGACCCTGGCCGGCAACCGCCTGCACCTGTCGCAGCCCGCTGTGAGCTATGCGTTGGGCCGGCTGCGCCAGATCTTTGACGACCCGCTCTTCATCCGCACCAAGGAGGGCATGCAGCCCACCCCGGCGGCGCTGGAACTGGCCAAGCCCATCAACCGCGCGCTGCAGGCGGTGCAGGATGCGCTGCGCTACACCGAGCGTTTCGACCCGGCCGCCAGCACGCGCGTCTTTCGCGCCTCGATGACGGACGTGGCCGAGATGATGTTCCTGCCGCAGCTGTGCGAACTGCTGACCGCGCAGGCCCCGCATACGCGCCTGCAGGTGGAGCAGGTACCGCCGGCGCACCTGGAAGAAGCGCTGCGCACCGGCCAGCTCGACTTCGCCTTCGGCAACCTGCCGGCGCTCAAGGCGGTGACCTGTCACGAACAGCTGTTCCGCGAAACCTATGTCTGCATGATGCGCAAGCGCCCGGCACTGCCTGCGCGGGAACAACTGGAGCTCGACGAATTCCTGGCGCTCTCGCACGTGCTGGTGGAGTCGGCCGAGAGCAGCCATCACCAGGTCGAGAACGCGTTCCGCAACCTCGGCGTGCAGCGCAAGATCAGCCTGTCGATTCCGCACTTCACGGTGCTGCCGCGCATCCTCGGCAAATCCGACCTGGTGGCCACCGTGCCGGCGCGCATCGCCAAGCTGTTCCACAGCGAGCATCCGGACGTGTTCCTTTCCTACGAACTGCCGGTCAAGCTGCCGGCGGTGGATATCACCCTGCACTGGCATCCGGCCTTCGATGCCGACGCCGGCAATACCTGGCTGCGCCAGATCGTCATCGACATGCTGCAGAGCTACGGCCGCAGCAGCTGATCCATCTCGCCGCAAAGCAGAAGGCCCGCCACTGCGGCGGGCCGTTCTCTCCTGCGTGCGGGACGGCCACCGGATGTCGGCAGCGGCCGTCCCTCCTCAAGTAGCCCGTTCTCAGAACCGGTGACGCATGCCCAGGCGGACGGCCGTCTGGTTGCCGGTCGACGACTGGATGCCGCCACCGAAGACCGGATAGGCGTTGTAGCCCTTGTCGCGGTCATAGACGGCGCCCACGTAGAGGTCGGTGCGCTTGGAGATCTTGTAGTCCACCGTCGCCACCAGTGCCTGGGCATTGCCCACGCCCTGGTTGCGCTTCTGGAACTGGTAAGCGGCAGCCAGATCCCACAGCGGCGTCAATGCATAGACCGTGCCCAGTTCATAAGTGGTGGCCTTGGCGCCGGTGCCGGTGTTCTTGACCTGGGTGATCACGCCGAAGGGGGTGAAGGCACCGATCTGGTAACGCGCACCGCCACCGTAGATGCGGGTGGCCGCGCTGCCGGTGCTGTTCTTGATGTCGGTGTAGGCCAGGCCGCCGCTGAAGGCGCCGCTGTCGTACTGGCCGAGGGCGCTGACGGTACGTCCGGCATTGCTGTTGCCCGCCACCTCACCCATGCCCAGCATGGCGCCAAAGCTGAAACCACCGAGCTTGGCGCTGTTGACCTTGATGGAATTGTTGGTGCGGTCCCCCGCATAGATGTGGTTGTTCAAGGCCGTGCCGTGCGCGGCATCGGCGTGCAGGCCCCAGCCGAAGGAGCCGGCCGGCGAGAGCGCGCCCATCGCATACTGGCCACCGATGTTGGCCATGAAGTCGTACTGGCGGCCCACGCTGATGGAGCCCAGTTCCTTGCTGCCCAGGCCGACGAAGGACTGGCGGCCGAAAATCAGGCCGCCCTGGCCCAGGCTGCCGTCATCGGCGCCGAAGCCGGTTTCCAGGGTGAAGAAGGCGTTCAAGCCACCGCCCAGGTCTTCGATGCCCTTGAAGCCGATGCGGCTGCCTTGGGCAATGCCGCTGTCCATGCGCAGCAGCGAAGCGCTGCCGCCTCCGGTCTTGGGGGCGTTGGAATAATAGGTCAGGCCCAGATCGATCAGGCCATAGATGGAAACGCTGCTTTGTGCATGTGCCATCCCCGTGCCGGCCGCGAGCAAGGCGGCGGCCAGTAGTTTCTTCTTCATGTGACAAGGCTCCCTGTGGTGTTGCAGTGTGATGGTCGCGCAGCGTGCCGGGTGAGTCCGGTGCGCAGCGGCGAACGCAGCCTGGTGCGGTGGAGGTCTGCGTGGCGTGCATGACAAGTCGTCATGTGTGCCCATCATAGGAAGCGCATTTGCGCCAGATCAAATTGATGCAGCGGATAGATGGAATAAGCCCGATTCATGCATGTGGCAGATAAGTCCCCGACTCTCGAATCCGGTGCATGAATCCCCTGGTGGACGGGATAAACGTGCAGAACTTCACCACGCGAGTGCGCGCGATCACCAAGGCGGCGCGCCGTGTGGTGCGGCTAAAGGTATCTTTAGTTGTGGCGTTCCACCAACGGCAGCGTGAAGCAGAAGCGCGTGCCGCAGGTCTCTCCGGGCTGTGCCCAGATATCGCCGCGATGGCGCGCAATGATGTTCTTGCACAGCGCCAATCCGATCCCGTTGCCGCTGACCTTGGAAGAAAAGAAGCCATCGAAGAGCCGCTCGCGATGGCCGGCATCGATGCCGCGTCCCTCGTCGGCCACCGTCAGCAGGGCATTGCCGGCGCTGCGTGCGGTGCTGATGCGCACATGCCTTGCGCCCTCGGGAAAGGCCATCATTTCCTCGATGGCGTTGAAGGCGAGGTTCAAGATCACCTGGCCCACCAGCACCTTCTCGCAGCTCACCACCAGCGGCTGCGTGCCCGGTTCGATATGCAGGTGTACCTTGCCCTCGGCCGCCTTCATCTCGATGAACCAGCGCACTTCCTCCAGCACGGCATTGAGGTCGATCAGGCCTTCGCTCTGCTCCAGCCGTACCACGTATTCGCGCACGCTCTTGATGATGGTGGCGGCATGGTCGACCTGCCGTCCGGCGCTCTCCAGCCCCCACACGATCTGTCCGGCCTGCTCAAGCAGGGCCTCGCTCTGCTTGATGCGCAACACCGAGCCTTCGAGGAAATTGCGGATCGCCGCCAGCGGTTGCGACAGCTCGTGCGCGATGGCAGTGGCCATCTCGCCCATGGCATTGTGGCGCGCCAGGTATTCCAGCGAGGCCTGGTCGCGGCGGCGTGCTTCCTCCGCCTCGACCTGGTCGGTGATGTCGTGGAAATGCAGCAGGTGGCCCTTGAGGTCGTTCTCGATCTCGATGTAGCGGCACACCGCATGATGCCAGCGCACCGCTCCATCCTTGCGCAGGATCTGGTAGCGCAGCGGGAAGCTGATCGCATCCGGCAGCGCCAGCGTGAGCAGTTCCAGCAATTCATCGCGCGACTCCGGCAGGCATTGCTCGACGAAGTTCTTGGGCGGGTTCTGGCCCGGCCGCACGCCCAGCAGCTTGCGTCCGGCGTCGCTCAGGTATTCGATGCCGCCATCCGAACGCAGCACCGTCACGCCTTCGTCGGAGTCCTGCATGAATTCCTTGAGGCGGCTCTCCAGCTTCTTCATCTCGCGCCGGATCTGTTCCTCGCGCGCGATATCGCGGAACTGCACCATGATCACGTCACGCTCGGTCAGCGGCACCAGCGTGGCAATGGCCTCCGAAAGAATCTCGTCGCCGTTCTTGGCGCGGTAGCACCACTCCACCATGTTGCTGCCGTGGAGCACGGCATCGTGCAGCCACTTGCGGCCGATCTCGCGGCGGTATTCGTGCGACTGCCGGCTCATGTCCGGGGCTTTGAGCGGCAGCAGTTCTTCCAGCGTGAACCCCAGTACCTGGCAGGCCGAGGGATTGGCCCAGAGGATGGACTTGGTCTGGGCGTCATGCAGGATGATGCACATGGGCAGTGCTTCCATCATGCGGCGGAAATCGTCCAGCCCGAAGCGGATGCTGTCATCCGGCAGGGCAGGGGAAACTGGGGCAGCGGTTTGTTCTGGCATCGCTCGTCTCGGTGATTGCTTCATGATCTGCAGGCCGGTCTCGCCGCCAAGGATGAGTTCACGCATGGAAGTGCGCATCGGCGCTGCTTTGTGAAATGGGTTCTAGGGGTTTTCTTTAGAAAGCTTCACCTATTCCCCTAAAAAAGCTGCAGCGCTCCCGATTGAACCGGGATACGCCGCTCCCTACACTCGACTTCATTCTGATGCAAGCCACCTGGAGAATGCAATGTCCGTGATGGAGAACCCGGCCGCGCTGGCCGCCCGTGAAGAAGACGCCCTGGTCCCGCTGCTGGCCGAGATCCGCGCGCGCCGCGAGGAATTCGCCGCGCAACGTTTCGTGCCCAAGGATTTCATCGCGCAGTTGAAGAAGGTCGGCGTCTATCGCGCCGCCACCCCGCAATGCTTCGGCGGCAGCGGCCTCTCGCCGATGGGTTTCCTGCAGATGATCGAACGCATTTCCGTCGCCGACGCTTCGGTCGGCTGGGTCGCCAGCTTCGGTTCGGCCTCGGTCTACCTGGCCGCCCTGCCCAAGGAAACGCAAGCCAAGCTCTACGCCAAGGGCCCGGACCTGACCTTCGCCGGTGGCCTGTTCCCGCTGCAGCCGGCCGAGCAGGTCGAGGGCGGCTGGATGGTCAACGGTACCTGGAAATTCGGTAGCGGCTGCAAGGGCGCCGATATGCTGGGCGTGGGTATCGGCGCGGCCGTGCCTGGGCAGGCAGGCTCCAAGCCGCGCACCGCCGTGCTGCCGCCGGAGCAGGTCGAGATCATCGACAACTGGGACGTGATGGGCCTGGTCGGCACCGGCAGCCATGACCTCAAGGTCAGCCAGCAATTCGTCCCCGAGGAGTGGACCTTCATTCGTGGCGGTGTGCCCACCATCGATGAACCGCTGTATCGCTATCCGACCATCGCCTATGCGGCCCAGGTGCTGGCGGTGGTGAACCTGGGCGTGGGACGCGCCGCCATCGACGAGATCAACCAGATGTCCGGCGGCCGCGTGGCCATTACCGGTGCGCCCAAGCTGGCCGACCGTTCCTATGTGCGCATCGAGGTGGCCAAGGCCGAAGCGAAATTGCGTTCGGCGCGCGCTTTCCTCTACGACGCCACCAGCGAAGTCTGGCATTCCATCCTCGCCGGCAATCCCGTCACGCCCGAGCAGGTCAGCCTGCTGCGCCTGACCGCAGTCGAAATTGCCAAGGTCGGCAATGAAGTCACGCAGGCCATGTTCGGCCTGGCCGGCACCACTGCCATCTACAGCAACCACCCGCTGCAGCGTTACCTGCGCGATGCCGCCGTGGTCAAGCAGCACGCCTTCCTGGGCGAGGGCATCTATGACGGCGCCGGTGCGGTCACGCTGGGCGTGCCGCCGATGCCGGGCTTCCTGTAAGCCGTTGCGTCCTTTCTCTTTTTTGATTTCCAAGTTTTCAGCCCGGAGCCCTCATGAGCCAAGTCCCAAGCAATGATAAAGAACCGCTGCGCGTCCTCTTCTGTGTCGGCGTGACGCAAAACTTCTTCGACCTTCCCGCCACCGAGACCGGTCCGGTATGGCAGGCCTATGGCCAGATGATGACGGCGCTGGCCACCATGGACGGCATCAAGGTGCTGGGCACCATGGATGATGACCGCCTCATGGTGGGCAAGTCCGACGATGCCCCCTGGACCTTCTACATCATGGCCGACGTGGCCGACCTCGATACGGTGGTGGCGGCCTGCAACCTGTTCCGTACCACCATGGTCGGTGAACACCGCCTGTGGAAGTACGGCAAGATCGAAGCCCGCGTGGGCCGCGCCCTGATCATCCAGGGCGGCTGATCATGGACAAGAAGATTGCCCTGGTCACCGGTGCCGCACGCGGCCTCGGTGAAAGCATCGCGCGCAAGATGCACGCGGCCGGCTACAAGGTGGCGCTGGCCGACATCGACCTGGAGCAGGTCTCGGCAGTGGCCGCCAGTCTCGACGTGAGCGGCGCCACCGCCATGCCGCTGGCCCTGGACGTGCGCCGCAAGCCCGACTTCATCGCCGCCTGCGACGCCATCGAACTGCGCTGGGGCGGTGCTGCGGTGCTGGTCAACAATGCCGGCCGATCACGTGTGGCAGCCTTGATGGAGATCACTCCCGAGGAGTGGGACGAGGTCACCGCCATCAACATGAAAGGCACGTTTCTTGCGTGCCAGGTGTTCGGCAAACGCTTCGCCGATCGCGGCTACGGACGCATCATCAACATCGCCTCGCTGGCCGGGCAAAACGGCGGTACGGCCACCGGCGCGCACTATGCTGCGGCCAAGGGCGCGGTACTGACCCTGACCAAGGTCTTTGCCCGTGAACTCGCTGGCGCCGGGGTGACCGTCAATGCCATCTCGCCGGGTCCGCTGGACCTGCCGATCGTGCGCGAGATCGTGCCGGCCGACAAGCTGGCCGCGACCATCGCCACCATTCCGGTCAAGACGCTGGGCGAACCCGATTTCATCGCCGATGCGGTCCTGCTGCTGGCCTCGCCCGATGCGGGTTCGGCCACCGGTGCCTGCCTCGACATCAACGGCGGGCTCTACATGCGTTGATGAGGATCGGCCTGGTGCCGATGCCAGATTGCTGTCCAGATCGGTGGCGGCGTGGGGAAGCCCGCCATCATCTCAACCAACAAGGGAGAAACACATGCTGCACAAACGCCTGATTGCCACCGCCGCTACCGCCGTCCTGGCCACTGCCGGTACCCTCGCCAGCGTCGTCGGCAATCTTGCCATGGCCCAGGTCAAGGTCGGGGTCGTCACCTCCTCCACCGGGCCGGTCTCGCTGGTGGGCATTCCGCAAAAGAACACCGTGCCGCTGCTGCCGGCCAAGGCCGGTGACCTGAAGATCGAATACATCTCGCTGGACGACGCCAGCGATCCGACCAAGTCGGTCACCGAAGTCAAGAAACTGATTTCCGAATACAACGTCGATGCCATCATCGGCCCCAGCGGTTCACCCAATGCCATGGGCGTGATCTCCTTTGCGGCCGAAGCCGGCGTGCCCATGCTGGCCCCGGTGGGTACGGCAGCCGTGGTGCTGCCGATGACGGAGCAGAAAAAGTGGGTCTTCAAGACCACCCAGAACGACGACCTCATTGCCAACGCGCTGGTGGCGCAGATGGTCAAGACCAAGGTCAAGACGGTAGGCTTCATCACCATCAACGATCCCTTCGGCGAGAACTGGGCCAAGGTCTTTGGCGAACTGGCCGCCAAGAACAACATCAAGATCGTGGCCAACGAGCGCTACCAGCGCACCGATACGTCGGTCACCGCGCAGACCCTCAAGATTCTCGCGGCCAATCCGGATGCGGTGCTGGTAGCCGCCCCGGGCGCCGCCACCGTGCTGCCGCAGACCACGCTCTATGACCAGGGCTACAAGGGCAAGATGTACCAGACCCACGGCGCGGCCTTGCCGGCCTTCCTTCAGCTGGGCAAGAACAAGGTCGAGGGCACCATTCTCGCGGCCAGCCTGATGCTGGTGCTGCCGGAGATCGCCGACAGCAATCCGTCCAAGAAGGTGGCCACCGACTACATCGAAGCGTACAAGAAGATGTACAACGCCGTGCCTGCCACCTTCGGCGCCAACGTCTATGACGCCGGCCTGCTGCTGGAGAAAGCCATTCCCGTGGCCGCCAAGAAGGCCAAGCCGGGCAGCAAGGAATTCCGCGCCGCCCTGCGCGATGCACTGGAAAACACCAAGGAAGTGGTGGGCACCCAGGGCGTCTACAACATGAGCCCGGCGGACCACAGCGGCTTCGATGAACGCGGGCGCGAACTGATCACCGTCAAGGGTGGCAACTGGACCCTGCTCAAACCGTAAGGCCCTTGCCTGCTGCGCCGGCCCCGGCCTCCACGCCGGGCCGGCGCAGAGCCCCACCTCCACACGCATCCCGAACCTGGCGCGTCGTTCCCGGCTGGATGGCAGCGCGCGCCGGCTCCACAAGGAAGTCGCAATGAATCTCCAAATCGTGGCGCTGCTGGGACAGGACGGCATCACCAACGGCGCCATCTATGCGCTCTTGGCGCTGTCCATCGTCCTGGTCTTTACCGTCACCCGTATCCTCCTGATTCCGCAGGGCGAGTTCGTCTCCTTCGGCGCGCTCACCATGGGCATGATGCAGAACGGCCAGCCGCTCACCGTGGCCTGGCTGCTGGTGGCCATGTGCCTGGGCGCCTGTGCCTTCGATCTCTACGACATGTGGCGCGCCAGCCGCCGCCGGCCCAGCCTGTGGCTGCCGGCCAAGCTGGTGTATGCGGTGGTCGTGGCGGGCCTGGCCCTCAATCTCAATTTCTCCACCTTGCCCATGCTGGCGCAGATCGCCATGACCCTGCTGCTGCTGGTGCCGATGGGCCCGCTGATGTACCGCATGGCCTTCCAGCCCATTGCCTCGGCCTCGCCGCTGGTGCTGCTGATCGTCTCCATCGCCGTTCACGTGGCGCTGGTCGGCGTGGCATTGCTGGTGTTCGGCCCCGAAGGCGCGCGCACGGCGCCCTTCACCGAGGCCAGCCTGGAACTGGGCAGCCTGCGCTTTTCCAGCCAGGCGCTGTGGGTGATCTGCGTATCGCTGCTGCTCATCGTCGGACTGTTCCTGATGTTCGAGCGCACGCTCTATGGCAAGGCCTTGCGCGCTGCTGCGTTGAACCGCATGGGCGCGCGCCTGATGGGCATCTCGCCGGTGTTCGCGGGCAAGGCCATGTTCCTGCTGGCTTCACTCATTGGCGTGATGTCGGGCGTGCTGATCGCCCCCATCACCACCATCTACTATGACTCGGGCTTCCTGATCAGCCTGAAGGGCTTCGTCGGTTCCATCATCGGCGGGCTGGTCAGCTATCCGGTGGCGGCCATCGGCGCACTGGCCATTGGCCTCATCGAATCCTTCTCGACCTTCTGGGCCAGTGCCTACAAGGAAATCATCGTCTTCGTGCTGATCATTCCCATCCTGCTATGGCGTTCCCTGTCGACCCGTCACGTGGAGGAAGAAGAATGAAACCCGCCTCTTCCAATTCCTCCTCCAAGCCCTTGGTGGCACGCATGTCCTCGCGCGTGGCGCTGGCCCTGTTCGTGGTCCTGCTGGCAGTTGCCCCCTTCGTGCTGCCGCCGTTCACCATGACCTTGTTGAACAACATCGGCCTGGCTTCCCTGGTGGTGCTGGGGCTGGTGCTGCTGACCGGTGTGGCCGGCCTGACCAGCTTCGGGCAGGCGGCCTTCGTCGGTCTGGGAGCCTACTTCTCGGCGGCGCTGTCGGCCAAGATCCTGCCGCTGCCCGATGCACTGCTGTGGATGCAGTCGCCCTGGGTGGCCCTGGTGGTGGCCCTGGTGCTGACGGCCGTGCTGGCGTTTGCCGTGGGCAGCGTCACGCTCAAGCTCTCCGGCCACTACCTGCCGCTGGGCACCATCGCCTGGGGCATCAGCCTGTATTTCATCTTCGGCACGCTGGAGAGCATGGGCGGGCAGACCGGCATGTCGGGCATTCCCTCCATCACGTTCTTCGGCATCGCGCTCAGTTCTGACCGGGCGATGTTTGGCCTGATCTGGGTGGCCGTACTGCTGGGTGTGGCGGCCCTGAGCAATCTGCTGGACTCGCGCGAGGGCCGCGCCATCCGCGCGCTCAAGGGCGGCATCGTGATGGCCGAGGCCATGGGCATCGATACGGCACGCATGCGCATCGTGGTCTTCGTGATCGCCGCCGTCCTGGCAGCCCTGTCGGGCTGGCTGTACGTGCACATGCAACGCTTCGTCAATCCCTCGCCCTTCGGGCTGGGCTTTGGCATCGACTACCTGTTCATGGCGGTACTCGGCGGGGCCAGCCATGTGTGGGGCGCGGTGCTGGGCTCCACCTTGATCGTGGTGCTCAAGGAATGGCTGCAGGGCATCCTGCCGGTGGTGCTGGGGCGCTCGGGCAACTTCGAGACCATCGTCTTCGGACTCTTGATCGTGGTACTGCTGCAGCGTTCGCGCGATGGGCTGTGGCCTTACCTGGCTCGCCTGGTACCGGTGCGCAGCCGTCGGTTGGAGATCGACCCGCACGCCGAAGCGCTGCCGCGCCGCCCCATGCCTGCGCCGCAGGAGGTGGTGCTGGACGTGCGGGAGGTGACCCGCAAGTTCGGCGGCCTGGTGGCCAACAACAACATGAGCCTGAAAGTGATGGCCGGTGAAGTGCTGGCCCTGATCGGACCCAATGGTGCGGGCAAGTCCACGCTCTTCAACCAGATTTCCGGTGTCGATACACCGACCTCGGGCAGCGTGCAGTTCCGTGGCCACGAGGTCACCGGTCGCGGTTCGCGCCATATCGCCGGGCTGGGCATGAGCCGCAGCTTCCAGCACGTGCGCCTGATGCCGCGCATGACGGTGCTGGAGAACGTTGCCATCGGCGCCTACCTGCGTGGCCAGCGCGGCGTGCTGTCGTCGATGCTGCGTCTGGATCGCCAGGAAGAGGCGCGCATCCTGGCTGAAGCGGCACGCCAGATCGAACGTGTCGGATTGAAGGCGCAGATGTACGAACAGGCCGGCGCGCTGTCGCTGGGCCAGCAACGCATCCTGGAAATCGCCCGTGCCCTGGCCGCCGATCCCTGCCTGCTGTTGCTGGATGAACCCGCAGCGGGCCTGCGCCTGGGCGAGAAGCAGGCGCTGGGCGACCTGCTGCGCAAGCTGCGCAGCGAGGGCATGGCCATCCTGCTGGTGGAACACGACATGGATTTCGTGATGGAACTGGTGGACCGCATCGTGGTGATGGACTTCGGCCAGAAGATCGCCGAGGGCTTGCCCGAAGAGATCCAGAACAATCGCGCCGTGCTGGAAGCCTATCTGGGCGTGGCCGACGAGGAAGAGGGCGGCGCGGTTGAAGAAGGCGCGGGCAATGCCATCGCAGCAGGAGCACATCATGGGCAATAAGGTATTGGAAGTACGCGACCTGTCGGCGGCCTATGGCCGGGTGCAGGTGCTGTCGGGCATCGACCTGTCGGTGGAGCAGGGCAAGATCGTCACAGTGATCGGCCCCAACGGCGCGGGCAAGACCACGCTGCTCTCGGCCATCATGGGCGTGCTGCCCTCGCGCGGGGCGATGGCCTTTGACGGCACCATCCGCCACTCGCCCGAGGTCGAAGAGATGGTGGCGGCCGGCATGACCCTGGTACCGGAGAAGCGCGAGCTGTTCTCGGAGATGAACATCGAGGACAACCTGATGCTGGGGGCCTTCCAGCGCTATCGCACCGGCCAGCGCGACTACGCGGCGACGCTGGAAGAGGTCTATACGCTCTTCCCGCGCTTGCGTGAACGCCGCACGCAACAGGCCGGCACGCTCTCGGGCGGCGAGCGCCAGATGCTGGCCGTGGGCCGTGCGCTCATGGCCAAGCCGCGCCTGCTGATGCTGGACGAACCCAGCCTGGGGCTGGCACCGCTGATCGTGCGCGAGATCTTCCGCATCATCGCCGAGCTGCGCCGGCGGGGCGTTTCCATCCTGCTGGTGGAGCAGAACGCGCGCGCCGCGCTGCAGGTGGCCGACTATGGCTACGTGCTGGAGAACGGCGAGATCCGCATGCATGGCCCGGCCAGCCAGCTGGCCCATGACCGCCGCGTGATCGAGGCTTACCTGGGCTTGTCCGGCAAGCACCAGGACAAGCTGGCTGGCTGAACATTTTCCTGATTGATTGAGTGATTGAGTGATTGCCATGAGCAACGCAACTTCCCCCTCTGCTGCATCACCTGCTGAACCCTTGCGCATCTGCATCGCCGGTGCCGGCGCCATCGGCGGCACCCTGGCCGTGCGCCTGTCGGCGGCCGGCCACCAGGTCAGCGTACTGGCGCGTGGGCAGACGCTGCAGGCCATCCGCGAGCGCGGCCTGACCCTGCATGACCTGCACGGCACCACGCACGCGCGTCCGGCGGCCAGCCAGTTGCCGGAGTTCGGCATGCAGGACGTCATCTTCCTGTGCGCCAAGAGTCAGGACATGTCAGCCCTGCTGCCGCAGATCGCGCCCATGGTGGGCGAAGAAACGGTGGTGATCCCGACCAACAATGGCGTGCCGTGGTGGTATTTCCACCGCGAGGGCGGGCGCTTCGATGGCGATACCGTCAAGGCTGTGGACCCGGACGGTGCGCTGTCAAATGCGGTTGCGCTGGACAGGCTCATTGGCAGCGTGCTCTTCATCACGGCCGAGGTCGACAGTCCGGGCGTGATCCGCTCGGTCAATCCGCACCTGATGGTGCTGGGTGAACCTTCCGGCGCGATGAGCGAGCGGCTCATGCGCGTGCGGGCGGCGGTGGAAGCGGCGGGCATCGAAGCCCGCGCGACCGATCGCATTCGCGACAAGCTGTGGACCAAGATCATTGCCAACATCAGCACCAACCCGCTGTCGGTCATCACGCAGGGCACGCTGCAGCAGTTGTACGGCGTGCCCGAGCTGCGCGAGGTGGTCAGCCAGATCATGCGCGAGACCTTGCTGGTGGCCTCCAGCCATGGGGCGCGGGTGGACATCGATCCCCTGACCTTCCTGCAGCTGGGCGAGGCCATGGGGGCGTTCCGGACCTCGATGCTGCAGGACCTGGAGCGCGGACGGCCACTGGAGCTGGCGTCCATCGGCGATGCCGTGCTGGAGATGGCCGAGCGTTATGCCATCCCGATGCCGATCACGCGGACTATCGTATCGCTGGCGCGTTTTCGCGGCGAGGCGGCGCAGCAGCAGACAGGGCAGACAGGACAACAGAGAGCGCAGCAGACACAACAACCGCAGCCGGCGGCGCGGGCCGCCTGAGCGCGATCACCTCATTGACGAATTCAGGAGTCAAATCGATGAATATCATGCAATTCAGCTATGGCGCAGATAAGCCATCCCACTGCAGCGACGAAGAATGGGCGCTGCGCATCCAGCTGGCGCACTGTTACCGGCTGGTGGATTACCTGGGCTGGACGGAGATGATCTTCAACCACATCTCGGTGCGCGTGCCGGGGCCGGAGCATCATTACCTGGTCAATCCCTTTGCGCTGAACTACAACGAAGTGACGCCGGCCAACCTGCTCAAGGTGGGGCTGGATGGGCAACTGGCCGAACCGTCGGATTACAAGGCCAACCCGGCGGGGTTTGCGCTGCACAGTGCCATCCATGGTGCGCGTGATGACCTGCGCTGCGTGATCCACACGCATACCACGCCGATCTCGGCGGTGACGATGAAGAAGAGCGGTTTCGAGCACAACGATTTCTATGGGGCGCAATTGTTCGGGCGTATCGGGTACCACGAGTTCGAGGGGATCACGCTGTTTGCGGAGGAGAAGGAGCGCATGCTGCAGAGCTTAGGCGACAAGCACATCCTGGTCTTGCGCAATCACGGGGTGGCGGTGTGCGAGAGCGATATCCAGCGCGCCTTCTTCCTGCTGTGGACGGTGCAGCGGGCGGCCGAGATCCAGGTGGCGGGACGGTCGATGGCGGGCGAGGATCAGCTGTTGCCGGATGCGGTGAGGCAGAAATGTGCGGACCTGACGCAGCAGCTCATTCGCAATGACGGGTTTGCGGTGATTTTCTTTGAGGCGATTGTGCGCAAGATGTTGAAGGGGGTTTATCAGGTCGGTTGATCTTGCGAGAGATTAGTGGGACTGGTCCGGGCGGAGCGGGTGCCGCCCAATATGGCCCGGAGCCTAGCGACGGGCCAGTCGGAGAAAACGGTGGGGTATTGCGGTGTTTCAGTACCTTGATTCTTTTTTGATCCTGTTTCCTACTTGAATCCATAGGTCTTTGATGTCTGATAGTTGCGCTTTTTGCTTGCGCTTGACGTTGTCGAAGAAGTCAAAGGCGGTGAAGATGAAGACGCCGGGACGCAGTTCATAAAGCGCGGTATGGCACATGCTGGTAGCTCGATACACCGGGCCGTCGTCGAGATAACAGTCTGACTCGGCAGCGTAAATTTTTATCGGATCGGCCATTAGGGGTGTCATTGGATAGGTGAAGAGGGGGGTAAATGTGTAATAACCGATCTGCTGTTCATCCCGATCGCCCCAACGTTCTTCGTCGGGGACTGTCTCAGCGAAACCCATCGTCCAGATAAAGTCCTTATTGGACGAGATACATAGTTCGCCTAGCCACTTCTGCGTTTTTGTAGAGTGGAAGACGGTGCAGTAGCTATCTGGATAGTCTTTGCTAACTGGTTTCATGTTTTTGGACATTTGCCACGCTTTGGGAAAGCGTAAATCCAGGGTAAGATCGATGGTGACTTCATAGCCGTCATTGAGTCGCTCGGTGGCGATCAGCCTTTGTGGCAAGAGGACGTCTGGCCCGAGTGGCGAGTCCAGCTGGAGCAGCCGGCGATGCTGCGTGATGCGCGCGTGGGAGCGTGGTGAATGATTCGGCGAGGGGGAGGGCATGCGATGCGGCTTCCAGAGAGAATTCGCGCAGTCGGGAACATGCCAGTGAACAAACAGGAAAAAAATGCAGGACTTCTTGCGAAGCGCGCCTGCCCGTTTGGAAGGAGGATGTCCCTGATGCGGCCAATGCCCATGGACTCCTCGGTACAGCCAGGGCCGCGGGCGACGAAGGCGACAGTCTCCGTTGCGCGAGGTACTTTCTCAATGGAAGTAATTCGATTTTTCGGACGATTAGCGTAGTGGCTTTCGCCAAGCCATAGTCAAGACAGCTCGGGTGTTTTGATGGAGTGCTGATTTTCTTTGAATGGCAACGCCCATAAAAAATCGCGCCGCTCCGAGGGAGGGCGCGATGCCGTTTACGTCAGCAGGAAGAACACGCTCACCGGGTCCCGGTCTTGTTCCAATCCGCAGCCTTGTCCGATGCCGCCCCTGCCACCGAATACAGCGCTCCCGGCGCATTGCGCGTCTTCTGGAATTCTTCCAGCGACTGACCGCGCATGGCCGCGTAGATATGCAGGTTCGATACGCCGACCACCGCGCCCAGCTTTTCCAGCAGGAAGAAGATCACGCCATAACGGATCATGGCCTGCCAGTCGCGGCGGCTGATCATGTCGCATTCCTCCTGCGACAGACCAGCTTGCGCATAGGTCGCTTGCGGGTCCGCCAGGAAGCGCTCGCGGAACGCCGGCTGGATCAGCTGGTACAGGTAGCGGTTGATGCGGTAGCGCGCATTGGCCGTCTCCAGCGTGAAGGGATAGGTGCCTTGCAGATGCTCGATACCCTTGAGCTGCTGGGCCACGTGCTCGCGATGACGGGCCACCTCGGCCGCCTGCAAGGCCGCATCGGCCGGCACTGCCGGTTCATAGACGGCCACCGCGATGCCGGTCATGGAGGGCAGGTAATACTCGCGATGCAGGCAATTCACGCCTGCCGGCATGGCCCCGCGCATGATGAGCCACATGATGACTTCGGCACTCTCCAGTCCGCCCAAGGTCGCCAGCTCGGCGTGGGTCAGGCGCGTGAGCGCCTCCGGATCATGCTGCAGGAGATCGAGGAACTGATGGTCCCACGGCGTGTTGTTGAAGCCCGCACGCTCGCCATGCACCTGATGCGACAGCCCGCCGGTAGCCACGATGACCACGTCCAGGTCTTCCGGATAGCTTTCGATGGCGCGGCGCAAGCCCTGGCCCAGCTTGTAGCAGCGGCGCGCGGTGGGGATCGGGAACTGCAGCACGCCTACCTGCAGCGGGATGATCTGGCCGGGCCAGCCCTCCTGGTGCGGCCACAGCATCGACAGCGGCGAGAAGCACCCATGGTCCAGCGGCTTGTTCTGGAAGAAGGCCATGTCGAATTCATCGGCCATCAGGGAGCTGCCGATATGCCGCGCCAGCGCCGCCTGGCCGCCCACCGGCGGCAGCTTGCGGGCACCACCGCCTTCGTCGGCGACCTGGTACTCGCTGCCCACCCCCAGCGCAAAGGCGGAGTAATGGTCAAAGAAGAAGGAGGTCACGTGGTCGTTGTAGACCACCAGCAGCACGTCCGGCTGCTTCTCTTGCAGCCATTGCTGCACCGGCTCGTAAGCCTTGAAGATGGGCGCCCAGACCGCATCGTGCTGCTTGTTGGCATCCAGCGCGAAGCCGATGGTCGGTGTGTGGGAGGTGGCGATGGCGCCGACGATGTTGGCCATGACGATTTATTCCTGTAACAGATGAATCCGATGTGATTGATGCAGCAGCTTGATCAAACCGCTGCCGCCGGACGCTGTCCCATCTGGATGAAGACGATGATCAGCGCCGCCAGCGTCGCCGGGACCGCGAGAATGGCGATGACGGCACCAAAGCCCCAGCCCATCGACAGCAGGACGCCGCCGGCGAAGGAGCCCAGGATGCTGCCGAAGCGGCCCACCCCCAGCATCCACGATACGCCGGTCGCACGCACCACGGTCGGATAGCAGGAGGGGGCAAAGGCGTTCAGTCCGGTTTGTGCGCCGCTCATGCAGAAGCCGGCCAGCAGCACGTAGGCCGCAAACATGCCCGACTGCACGCTGCCGGACGCCAGCAGCAGGATGAAGACGGCACCGGCGATGTAGGCGCAGGCGATGGCACGGCTGGGCGACCAGCGATCCATCAGGAAGCCTACCACCAGCGCGCCGACGGTGCCGCCCAGCTGGAACAGTGCCGTGATGCTGGCCGCCTTCTCGATGGGCAGGCCGGCATCCTTGATCAGCGTGGGCAGCCAGCCGGAGAGCAGGTAGATCACCAGCAAGCCCATGAAGTAGGTGCCCCACAGCGACAGGGTGGTCTTGCGATAGGCGTCCGAGAGCAGGACCTTGGCCGGCTGGCCGCCCTTGACCGGCGGTTCGCTCACGCTGAAGGTCTGGCCGGCGGCGAATTGGCTGCCGCACACGCGCGCCAGGGTGCGCGCAATGCGCTCGGCGGGATAGTGGCGCACCACCATGAAGCGCGCCGACTCCGGCACCAGCCACAGGTAGAACGGCAGGCAGAGCAGCGGAATGGCACCGCCGACCATCAGCACGGTGCGCCAGCCGTAATCCGGCAGCAGGGCGGCGGCCAGGAATCCGACCAGGCCCGAGCCCAGGTTGAAGCCGGTGAACATGATCGCCAGCAGCGTGCTGCGCGAACGCTCGGGGACGTACTCGGAAAGCAGGGTGGTGGCATTGGGCATGGCCGCGCCCAGGCCAAGTCCGGTCAGGAAGCGCAGCGCCGAGAGCGTGACCACGTCATGCGCGAAGGCACAGGCCAGGCTGCACGCACCGAACCAGGCCACCGCCGTCATCAGCAGTTTCTTGCGGCCATAGCGGTCCGACAGCGGACCGACCAGCAGCGCACCCACGGCCAGACCGATGGGCGCGGCACTCATGACCACGCCGAAGGCTGCGCGCGAGATGCCCCACTCCTTGGTGATGGCCGGTGCCAGGAAGCCCATGATGGCCACGTCCATGCCGTCGGTGGCCACGATGAGGAAGCACAGGATCAGCAGTAGCCATTGGTAGCCGGACATCTTGCGCCCGTTGATGTGCGAGCGCACGTCCAGCGATTGTGCTGTATTCATTAAGTCTCCGTAATGGTGTCGAATTGTCGGGATCTGCCGGCTTGTCTGCACGCGGCTTGGGGATTACCTGTCCAGGCAGCACCAGCGTGCCTCGACTTGGCACAAAGTGTAAGACGGGGAGGGCCGGCGAGTATTGCTTTCGGCTACCGGAGCGTTGCTATTTGCTAATCGTGATGGATTTTTTACGGATCCGGGAAAGCGCGCTCGTACCGCTTGGGGCCCGCCTGCTGCAGGCGTGCGCCGTTCAGTCCAGTGCTGCGGCGACCGCTTCAATGTCTTCCTGCAGGGCCCGGGCGCCGGGCGACAGATGCGCACCCTTGCGCTGCATGAGCCCGATGCGGCGCTCCATGCCGCGCATGGCGAAGGGGAGGGGGGTGAGCTGCCCGGTGGCGATCTCATGCTGCAGTTGATGGGCCGAGATCACGGTGAGCATGTCGCTGCCCACCAGCAGTCCGCGCAGCAACGCCAGGTCGCCGGTCTCCACCGCTGGACGGGGCGCCGACCAGTGGCTGTCGCGGAAGAATTGCTCGATGGAATCGCGCAGGGGCGTCCCGGCCCGGGAGAGCACCCAGGGATAGCCGTCGAGATCATGCAGGGACAGCTTCTTGCGGTGCGCCAGCGGGTGCCCGGCCCGTGCGATCAGGGCGGCACTGTCGGCCACCAGCGGCCGCATGTCGAAGGTGTCACTGGAGAAGGCGCGCAATGCGCCGACGATGAAATCGATGCGTCCGCTCATGAGGCCGGCGGCCAGCTCTTCATAGGGGCTTTCCAGCGAGCGGATCTGCAGCCGCGGATGGCGCGCCAGTACCCGCGTCATCGCCGCCGGCAGCAGTTGCGAACGCGCCAGCGGCAAAGCCCCGACGGTCACCGTGCCTTGCACCACACCGTCGAGGGCGGCAATGTCTTCCGGAATATGGCGCAGCTCGGCCAGCGCCCGGCCGAAGCGTTCGGTCCAGCGGCGGCCCGCATCGGTGGGCAACATCCCGTGTGCGGTGCGAAAGAAGAGCGCCTGCCCGAGGATGCCCTCCAGCATCGACAGGGCCTGGCTCACCGCCGAGGGGGACACTTCCATCAGGCGCGCCACGCTGGGCATGTGATGCGTTTCGGCCAGCAGCGCGGCGGCCTGCAGGCGGCGTTCGTTGAACAGCGCGTCCAGGCTGCCCACCGGCTGGCCGTTTCGGTCGCGCAGGCGCAGCGCATCGTCGCGTACCTCGCGCAGTTCGGCTTCGATACGTTCGACGCGCAGCCGCACGGCTTGGCCAGCGGCGGTCAGCAGCATGCCGCGGCCCTTGCGCTCGAACAGTTGCGCCGACAGGCTTTGCTCCAGCGCCGCCACCGAGCGCGCCACCGCAGAGGAGGCGCGCAGCAACGTGTCGGAGGAGCGGCGCACGCCGCCAGTGGTGGCGACAACATTGAAGACGTGCAGGTGACGCAGGTTGAGCAGGGCCATGGCGAGACGATCCGGGGACATTGATTTCTGAGCGCGATTAGAAAATTAGAACAGAGGAAGGCCCACAACGCAACCAAGCCGACGGGGCGCTCACGCATACTCGACGCCATTGTTTTCAAAGGTAAAGCGCCGTGCCTGATCCTGATTTCCCTGCTCCTGGCGACGCTGACGCGTCCGACCTGCTGGCCATTCCCTGCACCCTGATGCGCGGCGGCACCTCGCGCGGTCCCTTCTTCGTGGCCGACGACCTGCCACAGGATGTCGCTGCGCGCGATCGCGTGCTGCTGGCCGCGCTGGGTTCTCCCGATCGTCGCCAGATCGATGGCCTCGGCGGTGCCCATCCGCTGACCAGCAAGGCCGGCATCGTCAGCCGCAGCCGTGTGACCGGGGTGGACCTGGATTTCCTGTTCGCACAGTTGCAGCCTGAATCGGACCGCGTCGATACCACCCCCAATTGCGGCAACATGCTGGCTGCCGTGCTGCCCTTTGCCATCGAGCGCGGCCTGATCGCTGCCGGTCCCGAGACCACCACCGCGCGCATTCTCACACTCAACACCGGCATGCAGTGCGATGTGACGGTACAGACACCGGGCGGCCGCCTGCGCTATCGGGGCGATACCCGTATCGATGGCGTGCCGGGATCGGCGGCACCGGTCAGCATCAACTTCCTCGACACGGCGGGCTCGGTCTGCCCTGCCATGCTGCCCACGGGGCGCGTGCAAGACCGGGTGCGCTACGCCACCCCCGGCGGTGAGCAGCGCGAGACTGCTGCCACCCTGATCGACAATGGCATGCCCATGGTGCTGGTGCGCGCGTCTGATTTCGGCCTGACCGGTCATGAAAGCGTGGCTGCCCTCAATGCCGACGCGGTCCTGAAGGAGCGGCTGGAGGCTTTGCGGCTGGCCTGCGGCCCGCTCATGGGATTGGGTGAGGTCAGCGCCAGGAATTATCCCAAGATGTGCCTGCTGTCTGCCCCCTTGGCGGGTGGCACGATCAGCACCCGCTGCTTCATCCCGCATGTCTGCCACGAGGCCATCGGTGTGCTGGCCGCCGTCACCGTCGCCACCGCCTGCGTGCTGGAAGGCTCCATAGCCCAGGGGCTGGCGCTGGCCGGCAGCGGCTTGCAGCGCACCGTCTCGGTGGAGCATCCCAGCGGCGAATTCAGCGTCGCGCTGGAGCTCGATCCCCACGACCAGCAACAGATCCTGCGTGCCGCGCTGCTGCGCACGGCGCGTCCCATCCTGCGCGGGGAAGTCCTGGTTCCCGCCGAACTCCTGACAGAACATTCCTGAATCCCATGCGAGACTCCCTCATCATCGACTGCCATGGCCATTACACCACCGCCCCCAAGGCGCTGGAAGATTGGCGCAACCGGCAGATCGCCAACCTGAATACGCCTGAACTCGGTCCCAAGGTGGCCGAGCTCAAGATCAGCGACGACGAACTGCGCGAATCCATCCAAAGCAACCAGTTGCGACTGATGCGCGAACGCGGTGCGGATCTGACCATCTTCTCGCCGCGCGCCTCGTTCATGGCGCATCACATCGGCGATCTCAAGACCAGCCAGACCTGGGCGGCCATCTGCAACGAGCTGTGCCATCGGGTAGCGCAGCTGTTTCCCGATCACTTCATCGGTGCAGCCATGCTGCCGCAGTCGCCGGGGGCCGATATCCGCACCTCGATTGCGGAGATGGAAAAGTGCGTGCGGGAATATGGTTTCGTCGGCATCAATCTCAATCCCGATCCCTCGGGCGGGCACTGGACTGCGCCGCCGCTGTCGGACCGCTCCTGGTATCCGCTCTACGAAAAGATGGTGGAGCTGGAGGTGCCCGCCATGATCCACGTGAGCACCAGCTGCAATGCCTGCTTCCACACCACCGGTGCGCACTACCTCAATGCCGATACCACTGCCTTCATGCAGTGCCTGACCTCGGACCTGTTCAAGGATTTCCCGACGCTGAAGTTCCTGATCCCGCACGGCGGCGGTGCCGTGCCGTACCACTGGGGCCGTTTCCGTGGCCTGGCGCAGGAGATGAAGAAGCCGCTGCTGGAAGAACATCTGCTCAACAACATCTTCTTCGACACCTGCGTGTATCACCAGCCGGGCATCGACCTGCTCACGCGCGTGATCCCGGTCGGGAACGTGCTGTTCGCCTCCGAGATGATCGGTGCGGTGCGCGGTATCGATCCGCAGACCGGCCACTACTACGACGACACCAAGCGCTACATCGAGGCCGCCGCCCTGAGCCGCGAAGAGCGCCACCAGATCTACGAAGGCAATGCCCGCCGCGTCTACCCGCGCCTGGATGCCGCCCTCAACGCGAAAGGACTGACAGCATGAGCACTCCCCTGATCAACCAGCTTGGCGTGGTCAAGCGCCAGATCGAACGCGCCGATGCCGCCGCCGTACGACAGCTCGGCCAGTTCGGCGTGGCGACCGTGCATGAGGCGCAGGGCCGCACCGGCCTGTTGAAGCCTTACCTGCGCCCGATCTATCCCGGTAGCACCGTCTCGGGCACGGCCGTGACCGTGCTGCTGCACCCTGGCGACAACTGGATGATGCACGTGGTGGCCGAGCAGATCCGTCCTGGCGACATCGTGGTGGCGGCCATCACGGCCGAGTGCACCGACGGCTATTTCGGCGACCTGCTGGCCACCAGTTTCATGGCGCGCGGGGCGCGGGCCCTCATCATCGATGCCGGTGTGCGCGACGTGAAGATGTTGAAGGAAATGGGCTTCCCGGTGTGGAGCCGCGCCATCAGCGCCAAGGGCACCATCAAGGCCACACCGGGCTCGGTCAACGTGCCGGTGATCTGCGCCGGTGCCCTGGTCAATCCGGGCGACGTGATCGTGGCCGACGATGATGGTGTGGTGGCCGTACCTGCCGCTGATGCCCCGCGGGTGGCCGAGGTGGCGCAGAAGCGCGAAGCCCTGGAAGGCGAGAAGCGCGCCCAGTTGGCCGCGGGCGTGCTGGGGCTGGACATGTACAAGATGCGCGCGCCGCTGGAAGCGGCAGGCCTGAAATACATCGACTGATTTTATGTGACCCGCAGGACGAACCTGGCGGGAAACAGTGAGGGGAAGAAGAGAGCGTCCACGCAGAAGAGGCGCATGACCACAACAAGAAGGCGCATCAAGCGCAGCATAAAGACGGGCCAACACGGCTCCGATATTTCGCCAATCCAAGGAGAAGGAAGACACCATGCACACTGCAACCCACGCGGCCGCCCTCGATGCGGACCGTCCCACAGCCGGCTGGAAGAGCCGCTCCGCCATGCTGCGCGCCGGTATCATCGGCGGGCTCACCGGCGGCATCATCATCTGGATCTATGAAGCTTTGGTCTGGGTCGGCGCGCAGCACCTGATGCCGCTGGCCGGTATCCCTCGCAACGCCACCGGCCTGGTGTTCGGCAAGGACGTCCAGGAGGCACTTGGACCGCTGGCCTACCTGCTGGGCACCGGCATTCATTTCTTTTTCACCCTGGTGTGGGGCATCTTGTTTGCCGCAGTGTGGCCGCACCTGCGCCGTCGTGGGCATGAAGCCACGCTGGCTGCCCTGGTCTATGCGGTCATCGCCTGGATCGTCATGCACGTGGCCATCATGATCGCCTCCGACAACCATCCCAACTACTACGATCCGGCCATCATCATCGGCGGCTTCATGTCGCATTTCTTCTTCACGGTGCCGCTGGCGCTGATCGTCAAGAAGCGTCTCGAACAACAAGACTGATTCATTGCACCTGTCAGGTTGCGCATGCCGTCCCGGCAGGGCGCAGCCTGCGCGCGCCATGTCGGTTCATAACAGGTTTCATTCCATAACAGGTTTCACCACAGGAGGAGAGATCCATGCAGTCGCATCAACCGTTTCATCGCCGCTTCGGCCTCATCCCGGCAGCCCTGCTGCTGGCCGCTGCCCCCGCTGCCTTCGCGCAGAGTTCAGTGACCATCTATGGCGTAGTGGACGTCTATACGGCCTACCAGAAGAGCACCGTCGGCGGCAAGGACACTTCGCTCTGGGCCATGGGCAACAACGGCCAGATGACCAGCCGTCTCGGCTTCAAGGGCGTCGAGGATCTGGGTGGCGGCTATCGCGCCAGCTTCAATCTGGAAACCGGTTTCGATCCCAGCACCGGCGGCCTGCAGAACAGCTATCGCTACTTCGACCGCCAGTCCTGGGTCGGCCTCGGCGGCGGCTTCGGCGAGGTGCGCGTGGGGCGGCAGAACAGCGTCATGTTCCTCTACTCGGGCAATATGGATGCGTTCGGTGCGGCCACCTATGGCTCGGCCTACAACAACTTCGCCAACTGGCTGGCGCGGGTGGACAACGACATCAGCTACATCTCGCCCAAGTTTGCCAATACCACGCTGGAACTGCATTACTCGGTCGGCGAGCGCGCCGGCAGCACCGCCGGCAATGTGGTCTACCAGATCGGCATGCAGACCCAGCAGGGGCCGCTCTACGTGGCCAGCGCCTATCTCAACGCCAACAACACCACCAACACCAACAGCGTGAAACAGTTCATGCTGGGCGGCAATGTTGAGTATGGCAGCGGCAAGGTCTACCTGGCCTTCTTCCGCACCAACGAAGTGATCTCGGCCACCACCGGCAATGTCTTCACCAACCCGGCCGGCAAGTACGATCCGGCCGGAGCCGTGGTCGGCAATACGGCGGGCGACTATCACAACACCTACAGCCTCTCGGCCGACTACCGCATCAATGCGCAGACTACGCTCGGTGCCGGTGGCGGTTATGTCAAGGACGGCTCGCGCTACAACAACAACGCGCGCCAGTTCAGCCTGATCGTGAACTACGACCTCTCCAAGCGCACGCGGCTGTATGCGGTGGCCTCACGGCTGGTCAACCAGAATACTGCCGCCTATCGCATGACCGGTGCCAGCTTCACGGCCAGCCAGGCCTTGAGCCCGGATGCGGGCGCCAGCGAGACCGGCGTGCAACTGGGGATCCGGCATACCTTCTGAGGACCGTCGTTCTCAGTCGGAAGGCATGGCGTAGGCCGCGAGGAAGGTCTCTACCGCGCGGCCGACCATGCGCTTCATGCGCGGCCGGGAGATGCTGGTCTCCAGCCCCAGCATCATCGGCTTGACCGTCTCGCAATCGAGCAGGGCGCACAGCTGCAGGGTCGCCAGCATGGGGTCGGCCGTTCTCAGGCGGCCGGCTGCCATCTGCTTCTTCAGGAAGGCGGCGATGCGCTCCATCCCCATCTTCGGTCCGTCTTCGTGGAAGCGCCGACCGATGTCGCTGCGGCCCGCTTCGGCCACGATCATGCGGTGCGTCTGCAAGGTGCTTTCCTGGCACAGGAAGCTGACCGCCTTCTCACCAAAGACCTGCAGGGTCTTCGCCAGATCGTCCACCTCCTGGTCCAGTGCGGCCAGGGCAGGTTCCATCTGCTTCTTCGCCTCGCCGTGGGTCACCGCCACGAACAGCTCCTCCTTCGACTTGAAGTAGCCATACAGCGTGGCCTTGGAGCCACCAATGCGCGCCGAGATCTCGGCCATGGACGCACCCTCGAAACCCATTTCCTTGAAGACGTCGGCCGCCACGGCCAGGATGGCCTCGCGCCGCGCAGGGGTCTTGACTCTCATCGAACTGTCTCCGTTTTCTTTACAAGTGTCATTTTCGTACAGATGTGTTCAGTATTGCTTGACCGGGGAAGAACTGTCAATTAATAATACTGTACAGTTCGGTATCGTTATAAAAACCTTCTTCCCTTTCCGGAGAGTCCTTCATGCGCACCACACCCCTTCTACGGCCCGTCGCTGCACTGGCCATCCTCAGTGTCCTCAGTGCCTGCGGCAAGCCGCCGGGCGGGCCGCCACCGGCCGCAGGTACGCCCGTGCTGGGCGTGATGACGGTGCGCACCGAGCCGGTAGAGCTGCACACCGAGCTGCCGGGCCGGACCTCGCCCTACCAGATTGCCGACGTGCGGCCGCAGGTCAATGGCATCGTCAAGGCGCGCAATTTCCGCGAGGGCAGCGACGTCAAGGCCGGGCAGGTGCTGTACCAGATCAATCCGGCCAGCTATCAGGCGGCCTATGACAGCAGCGTGGCCGCCTTGGCCAAGGCCGAGGCGAGCGTCAAGACGGCGCGCCTGAAGGCCAGCCGCTACAAGGAGCTGGTGGCCATCAAGGCGGTCAGCCAGCAGGATTACGATGACGCCGTCGCCTCCCTGGGGGAAGCCGAGGCCGACGTCGGCTCGGCCCGGGCCAACGTGCAGACCAGCCGCATCAACCTCGATTACGCCAAGGTCGATGCACCCATCTCCGGCCGCATCGGCAAGTCCAGCGTGACGCCGGGCGCCCTGGTCACCGCCAGCCAGACCACGGCACTGACGACCATCCAGCAGCTCGATCCCATCTACGTCGATGTGACCCAGTCCAGCACCAGCTGGCTCAACCTGAAGGAAGCGCTGGCCAATGGCGAATTGCAGAAGTCCGGCAACGGCGCCAAGGTCAGGCTGATCCTGGAGAACGGCCGTACCTACGCGCAAGAAGGAACGCTGCAGTTCTCCGATGTGACGGTCAACCAGGACACCGGCGCCATCACGCTGCGCGCAGTCTTCCCCAACCCCAAGGCCGACCTGCTGCCGGGCATGTATGTGCGCGCCGTGCTGCAGGAGGGCGTGCGCCAGCAGGGCCTGCTGGTGCCGCAACAGGCGGTCAGCCGCGACGGTGCCGGCAAGCCGGTGGCCTTCGTGGTCAACGCGCAAGGCGTGGTGGAGCAGCGCGCCCTGGTGACCGACCGCGCCATCGGCGACAAGTGGCTGGTCAGCAGCGGCTTGAAGGAAGGCGACCAGCTGGTGGTCGACGGCCAGCAGTCCGCCAAGCCCGGGGCCAAGGTGAAGGTGGTGCCGTGGTCGCCCAAGGCCACGGTGGCCAGCGCCGGTACTGCCAGCGGCACCAACTGAAAGGCGGGACGACATCATGGCTCGCTTCTTCATTGACCGCCCCATCTTCGCCTGGGTGCTCGCCATCATCGTCATGCTGGCCGGCGCCATCTCGGTGCTGACCCTGCCGATTGCGCAGTATCCGGCCATCGCGCCACCGGCCATCGCCATCACCGCCAACTATCCGGGGGCGTCGGCCAAGACCCTGGAAGACACCGTGACCCAGATCATCGAGCAGAAGATGAAGGGGCTGGATCGTCTCAGCTACATGGCCTCCACCAGTGAATCGTCCGGGACGGTGACCATCACCCTGACCTTCGAGAACGGCACCAATCCGGATACCGCCCAGGTGCAGGTGCAAAACAAGCTCTCCCTGGCCACGCCCTTGCTGCCCTCCGAAGTCCAGCAGCAGGGCATCACCGTGACCAAGTCGGCCACCAACTTCCTGAACGTGCTGGCCTTTACCTCGGAAGATGGCAGCATGAGCGGCTCCGACCTGTCGGACTACGTGGCCGCCAATGTCCAGGACGCCATCAGCCGGGTGGAAGGCGTGGGCGATACCACGCTCTTCGGTTCGCAATATGCGATGCGCATCTGGCTCGATCCCGACAAGCTCAACAGCTACAGCCTGACCCCGCTGGACGTGAAGAACGCCATCCAGGCGCAGAACGTACAGGTCTCGTCGGGCCAGCTGGGTGGCTTGCCTGCGGCCGAGAACCAGCAGATCAACGCCACCATCACCGCCCAGACCCGTCTGCGCACGGCCGAGCAGTTCCAGAACATCGTGCTGCGCACGCTCTCCGGTGGTGCGCGGGTCAAGCTGCGCGATGTCGCCCGCATCGAACTGGGCAGCGAGAGCTATACCTCGGTCGGCCGCTACAACGGCAAGCCCGCGGCCGGCCTGGCCATCAAGCTGGCCACCGGTGCCAATGCGCTCGATACCGTCAAGGCGATCGACGCCCGCGTGGCCCAGCTGGAGAAGTTCTTCCCCGCCGGGATGAAGGTGCAGAAGCCCTATGACACCACGCCCTTCGTGCGCATCTCCATCGAGGAAGTGGTGCGCACCCTGATCGAAGCGGTGGTGCTGGTGTTCCTGGTGATGTACCTGTTCCTGCAGAACTTCCGCGCCACGCTGATCCCCACCATCGCCGTGCCGGTGGTGCTGCTGGGCACCTTCGGCGTGCTGGCGGCGTTCGGCTTCACCATCAATACGCTGACCATGTTTGCCATGGTGCTGGCCATCGGTTTGCTGGTGGACGATGCCATCGTGGTGGTGGAAAACGTCGAGCGCGTGATGTCCGAGGAGGGCTTGCCGCCCAAGGAGGCCACCCGCAAGTCCATGGGCCAGATCAGTGGCGCGCTGGTCGGCGTGGCGCTGGTGCTGGCGGCGGTGTTCGTGCCGATGGCCTTCTTCAGCGGCTCAACCGGGGTGATCTATCGCCAGTTCTCCATCACCATCGTCTCGGCTATGACCCTGTCGGTCCTGGTGGCGCTGGTGTTGACCCCGGCCCTGTGCGCCACCCTGCTCAAGCCCGCAGCCAAGGGCCATGCGCTGGCCACCACCGGTTTCTTCGGCTGGTTCAACCGCCAGTTCGATCGCGGCAACCTGCGCTACCAGGGTATCGTGCGCCACATGCTGGGCCGCGGCTGGCGCTACATGGCCGCTTACGCGGTGCTGCTGGCGCTGGTGGTGACGGGTTTCATGAAGCTGCCGGTGGGCTTCCTGCCGGATGAGGACCAGGGCACGCTGTTCGCGATCCTGCAGTTGCCGTCCGGTGCCACCAAGGCGCGTACCGATGCAGTCATTGAACAGGTCGAGCATCATTTCCTGGTGGACCAGAAGGATGCGGTGGCCGGCGTATTCGCCGTCTCCGGTTTCAGTTTCGCTGGTAGCGGCCAGAACATGGGCTTTGCCTTCATCAAGCTCAAGCCCTGGGATGAGCGCAAGGGCCCCGGACTGTCGGTGACCGATGTGGCGGCCAAGGCCGGTGCCGCCTTCGCGCAGATTCGCGATGCCCGCGTGTTTGCCTTCGCGCCGCCGGCGGTGTCCGAACTGGGCAATGCCACCGGCTTCGACCTGATGTTGAAGGATGAAGCCAACCTCGGCCACGCCGCCCTGATGCAGGCCCGCAACCAGTTGCTGGGTACGCTGATGCAGGACAAGCGCCTGGTGGCGGTGCGCCCCAACGGCCTGGAAGATACGCCGGAGTTCCGCCTCAATGTCGATACCGACAAGGCCGGAGCATTGGGCGTGGCCATGCCCGACATCAATGACACCATCGCCACCGCTTGGGGCAGCAGCTACGTCAACGACTTCATCGACAAGGGCCGCGTCAAGAAGGTGATGCTGCAGGCCGATGCGCAATACCGCATGCTGCCCTCGGACCTGGACCGCTGGTACGTGCGCAACAGCGCCGGCACCATGGTTCCCTTCAGCGCCTTCTCGACCGCCAGCTGGGCGTCCGGTTCGCCGCGCCTGGAGCGCTACAACGGCGTGCCGTCCATGGAAATCCTCGGCATGGCCCTGCCGGGTGCGGCCTCCAGCGGTGAAGCCATGGCCATCGTGGAAGCGGCGCTGGCCAAGATGCCGCCCGGCATCGGCTATGAGTGGACCGGCCTGTCGCTGCAGGAAAAGGCCTCCAGCGGCAAGACCGGCCTGCTGTATTCGATCTCGATCCTGATCGTGTTCCTGGCGCTGGCGGCGCTCTATGAAAGCTGGGCGGTGCCTTTCTCGGTGATCATGGTGGTACCGCTGGGCGTGTTCGGCGCACTGCTGGGCGCGATCCTGACCTGGAAGATGAATGACGTCTACTTCCAGGTGGGCCTGTTGACTACCATCGGCCTGGCCTGCAAGAACGCCATCCTGATCGTGGAATTCGCCAAGGATCTGTACGAGCATGGCAAGGGCCTGGTGGAAGCGACCATGGATGCGGTGCGCATGCGTTTGCGTCCTATCCTGATGACCTCGCTGGCCTTCATCCTCGGCGTGCTGCCGCTGGTGCTGGGCAGCGGTGCGGGTGCCGGCGCGCAGCATGCGCTGGGCACGGCGGTGATCGGCGGCATGCTCTCGGGCACGGTGCTGGCGGTGTTCTTCGTGCCGCTCTTCTTCGTGATCATCATGAAGCTGTTTGCCCGCAAGCCTTCCTCCGCGCCGCAAGGCCAACCCGCGATCTCCCCGGAGCACTGACATGAATCCTTCCCTGACCCATCGCCCCGCGCATCGCCCCCGCGCGCTGGTGACACCCCTGCTGCTGGCCATGCTGCTGGGCGGCTGCACCCTGATGCCCGAGTACCAGCGGCCCGCTGCCCCCGTGGCGAGCCAGTTTGCGGGCGACCACAGCGCCAACGCCGCCGGTGGCACAGCGGCCATGGCGGTTGCTGATATCGGCTGGCGTGATGTCTTCACCGATCCGACATTGCAGGAGGTGATCAGCCTCAGTCTGGCCAACAATCGCGACCTGCGCGTGGCCGTGCTCAACATCGAGAAGGCGCGCGCCCAATATGGCGTGGAGCGCGCCGCGCTGTTCCCGACCATCAACGCCGCCACCAGCGAATCGGCCAGCCGCACACCGGCCGACCTGTCTGCCACCGGCCGTGCGCTGACCGCGCGCAGCTATACCGCCACGCTGGGTTTCAGCGCCTATGAACTGGACCTGTTCGGCCGGGTGCGCAGCCTCAAGGAGCAGGCGCTGCAATCCTTTCTTTCCACCGCCGAGGCGCGCCGCAGCACCCAGATCAGCCTGATCGCCGAAGTCGCTACCGCCTGGCTGACGCTGGCCTCCGACCAGGACCGCTTGCGCCTGGCCAAGGACACGCTGGCCAGCCAGGCCAGCAGTTACGAACTCACGCGGCGCAGCTTCGAGCTGGGTTCGTCCTCGGCGCTGACCTTGCGCCAGGCGCAGACCAGCGTGGAGAGTGCGCGCGTGGATGTGGAGAGCTACACCGCCCAGGTCGACCAGGACCGCAATGCCCTGGTGCTGCTGGTGGGCAAGGACCTGCCGGACCGCCTGCTGCCGCAAGGCTTGCCCGATACCGCCTTGGCCGCTGCCAGTCCGCTTGCGACCATTCCGCCAGGGCTGCCCTCGGACCTGCTGCAGCGGCGCGCCGATATCGTCGAGGCCGAACGCACGCTGCGTGCCGCCAATGCCAACATCGGTGCGGCGCGCGCGGCCTTCTATCCCAGCATCAGCCTGACTGCCGATGCGGGCACGGCCAGTGCGCGGCTGGCCGGCCTGTTCAAGGGCGGCTCGGGTTCGTGGAGTTTCGTGCCGCAGATCTCCTTGCCGATCTTCGATGGCGGCGCCAACCAGGCCAACCTGGATATCGCCACCATCAGCCGCGACATCAGCGTGGCCCAGTATGAGAAGGCCATCCAGACCGCCTTCCAGGAAGTCTCGGATGCACTGGCCCAGCGCAATACCCTGGGCCGCCAGCTGAAGGCGCAGGAGGACCTGGTGGAGGCCAGCGATGCCTCGTACCGGCTCTCGCAGGCGCGCTTCAACAACGGCGTGGACAGCTACCTGACCGTCCTGGATTCGCAACGCACGCTGTATTCGGCGCAGAAGACCCTGATCGGTACGCGCCTGTCGCGCTGGACCAATCTGGTGACCTTCTACAAGGCCCTCGGCGGCGGCTGGGTGGAACGCTCCGGCCACCCGGTGGCGAGTGACCTGGCCACGGCCGCGCCATGAGCCCGCGCGCCGACAAGACCCGCGCCATCCTGCTCGATGCCGCGCTGGCCGCGTTTGCCCGGCGCGGTGTGCGGGCCACCACGCTGGAGCACGTGGCGGCCAGCGCCGCCTTTACGCGAGGTGCCGTGTACTGGCACTTCCCGGACAAGGTGGCGCTGGTCAAGGCGGTCTTCGATGACCTGGTCTGGCCCTTCGATATCGGTCCGGAACTGGCGGTGTATCGCCAGAGCGAGCAGCCCTTGTTGTTGCTGCGCGAAGTGCTGTGGTTGAAGCTGCTCGATTTCTTGCGCAACGTCCGGCAGCGGCGCCGCATGGAAGTGGTGCTGCGCTATCGCGGCACGCCCGAGCTGCCCGAGGAACTGGGTGAGCGGATCGAATCGCTGAGCCTGCGCACCTTGCAGCACCTGACCGCCGCCATCAACATCGCCTATGAGCGCGGCCAGTTGCGGCGCGGGCTCACGCCCATCGATGTGGCGCGTTGCCTGGTGGCGGCCTGCATGGGCGTCATCGCCGAGCACATGGAAGACCCGCAGGCGCGCCTGGAACATTCCTTCCACCTGGCGCCGCTATTGGTGCTGCAAGGCGCACAGGTGGCGTAAACATTCAGTGCCGCCCGCTGGCGCGCGCAATCAGGGCGTTGAGGAAAGCGCGCGCCGCATCGGGCAGGGTGCTGCCGGCCAGGGACTGGATTTCCAGCTGCAGGGTTTTCATAGTCTTGCCGCGGATCTGTTGCGCCACGTGAAGTGCATTGCCCACCGAAAGCTGGAAGCGGATGTCCCAGTGTTGGCGGCAGAATTGTTCGAGCGCCGCTGGCACGAATTCCAGCGCAAAGTCCACGATGGTAGCCAGTTTCACTTCACCCCGGCGCAAGCCCTTCAAAGCCGCCAGCTCGTTGCCGATGCGTTCGGCTGCGAGCCACGCGATCTGGCGGCTGATGGCTGACCAGGCCAAGTTGAGCGTAGTGGCCGCCTCGGTGATGGAACCTCGCCGCACCACTTCGAGGAAGTGGCGTACGGCCGTCTCCTGCAGCACGCGCGTACGGATGATTTACCTCCGTGACTTGTGGAAACGGTTTGCTGATTCGGCAATCGATAATTCGAAAACTTGTACTTGTGGCAAACCACATGCCGGCTTAGGATGCGTTCACGGATCGGCGGCATGGTGCCTGCCGCCGCGTCGCGAGGGAGGCTTCATGGATGCTGCACAGGCTGCAATGACGAAGGCGAAGGGTGAGGGACGCTACAAGTATCTGGTACTGGTGTTGCTGTATCTGGGCTGGTGCGTCTCCTACATCGACCGTGCCGCCATCACCTTCGCCGCGACCCAGATCGCCAGCGAATTTGCGTTGAAGCCTTCTGACCTGGGCATCCTGTTGTCGAGCTTCTTCCTCGGCTATTCCCTGTTGCAACTGCCCGGCGGCTGGCTGGCAGACCGCTATGGATCGCGGCCCGTGATCGTCATCTCCATCCTGCTGTGGTCGGTCTTCACCGGCGTGACCGGCATGGCCTGGTCCATTACCAGCCTGGTGGTGATCCGCTTCGCCTTCGGCCTGGGCGAGGGCGCGTTTCCGGCCGCCAGCATCAAGGGCGTGGCCGAAAACTTCAGCCGTGAGGAACGGCCCAAGATGTCCTCGCTGCTGATATCCTCCAATTACATCGGCAGCATGCTGGCCCCGCTGCTGATTGCACCGCTGATCATGCATTTCGGCTGGCGCGCGGTGTTCCATACCATCGGCGTGGCCGGGCTGGTGTTCGCCCTCGTGTACTGGTTCTGCGTGCGGCCGGTGCGGCCCGGCAAGGACGGTCCCAAAGCCATCAACAATCAAGCCTTCGCGGCCCTGCTCAAGATGCCGTTGATGTGGAAGATCGTGGCGGTGTGGTTTGGCCTGTCCATCATCAACAAGGGACTCGACAGCTGGATGCCGACCTACCTGATGACCGTGCGCGGTCTCAACCTCAAGGCAGTGGGCCTGTTGCTGCCGCTGCCCTACATCATGGCGGGGCTGTCTACTGCCATAGGCGGCTGGGTGATGGTGCGCTTCTTCGACGGCCGTGAGAAAGTGCTGCTGATCGCTTCTTCGCTGCTCACCGCAGTCTTCGTCTACTGCATGTACACTGCCGCGACTGTCGAGGGCGTCATCGCCTGGCAATGCCTGGCCTATTTCTTCAAGTCCTTCGTTCTGGCCACCTGTATCGCGCTGCCGACCAAGCTGCTGCAGGCGCAACTGGTGGGCAGCGGCGTGGGCATGGTCAACCTGGGCGGGCAACTGGCGGGTTTCATTTCGCCGCTGGTGATCGGCTTCCTGGTGAGCGCCTTTGCCAACTATGATTACGCTTTTGCCTTCCTGATCGGTGCGGCCCTCTTCTCTGTGCTGGTGAGCTTGTTCATCCGTACCAGCAAGACCGGCAGCCAGTTGCTGCCGGCCTGATCCACTCTCAAGGAAATTCATGTCTGATTCCCTCGTCGAAAAAACTGCCGTCGAACTGCGCCAGCTGATCGGCAGCAAGCAGGTCTCTCCGGTCGAATTGCTGGACGCCTGCATCGCCCGCATCGAAGACCTCAATCCCCATATCAATGCCGTGACCGCCACCTGCTTCGAGCGCGCCCGCCAGGAGGCGCGCGCGGCCGAGCAGGCCGTGATCGACGGTCGCCCGCTGGGCCTGCTGCACGGGCTGCCCATCGGCATCAAGGATCTCGAAGAAACCGAGGGCCTGCTCACCACCTACGGTTCTCCCATCTATCGCGGCAATGTGCCCACACGCGACAATGCACTGGTAGCGCGCCTGCGCGCGGCTGGTGCCATCGTGGCCGGCAAGACCAACGTGCCCGAGATGGGCGCCGGTGCCAACAGCCGCAATACGGTGTGGGGTGCCACCGGCAATCCCTTCAATCCGCTGCTCAATGCGGGCGGTTCCTCCGGGGGCTCGGCGGCGGCACTGGCGGTGGATTTGCTGCCGCTGTGCTCGGGTTCGGATACCGGTGGTTCGCTGCGCATCCCGGCGGCCAAATGCGGCGTCGTCGGCTTCCGTCCTTCACCGGGGCTGGTGCCGAGCGAACGCAAGCTGCTGGGCTGGACGCCGATCTCGGTGGTCGGCCCGATGGGCCGCAATGTGGCCGATACCGTGCTGCAATTGCGCGCCACCTTGGGACTGCATCAGAGTGATCCCCTCAGCTACGCCGTCGATGAAGGCAGCTTCGCGGCGCTGCCGCCGGTGGAGCTGTCGCGCCTGCGCATCGGTTATACCGAAGACTTCGGCGTGTGCGAGGTGGACGACGGCATCCGCGCGGCATTCCGCCAGAAGATGGCGGCCATCGGCCGTTTCGTGCAGGTCTGCGAGCCGGTGGAGATGGACATGGGCGAGGCCCATCGCGCCTTCGACGTGATCCGTGCCGAAGCCTTCGTGGCCGGTTTCGAGGCGGCCTATCGCCGCGATCCTGCCTCGCTCGGCACCAACACCCGCGCCAACTACGAGATGGGCGCGGCCATGAGCCTGTCCGATTGTGCCTGGGCGCAGGGTGAGCAGACCCGCCTGTTCCGCCGCTTCCAGCAACTGTATGCGCGCTATGACCTGATCGTTTCGCCGACCACGCCGGTATCCCCCTTCCCCTGGAGCGAGCTGTATCTCAAGGAGGTCAACGGCGTGGCGCTGGAAAATTATTATCGCTGGCTGGCCCTGACCTATGTGGTCACGCTTGTTACCAATCCCTCGATCTCGCTGCCCTGCGGCCGCGACCATCGCGGCATGCCCTTCGGCTTGCAGGTCACCGGCGCCTTCCGCGACGATGCCCGCCTGCTGTCCTGGGCCGCCGCGCTGGAGGCGGCGTTTGCGGGCGATGCCGCATTGTGCCGGCCGCGTCCTGACCTGGCACAACTGAAGGCGGTCCACGCGCCGCTGACCTCCATCGTCACCCATCCTCCCGTCTTCGATGGGCAGGCCACTGCCGTGGCGGGACAGGCGGCGGTATAAATCATTTAGTCAATTTCAACCTCGACCGATTCCATGAATACCATCCAACGTTTCAATACCAATGCCCGCATGAGCCAGCTGGTGCTGGCCAATGGTTTTGCCTTCGTCGCCGGCCAGGTGGCGGACCACGCCGGTGCTTCCATTGCGCAGCAGGCCAGCGAAGTGCTGGCCAAGGTCGATGCGCAATTGCAGGCCCAGGGCATCGGCCGTGAGCGCATCGTCAGCGCCAATGTCTGGCTCTCCAGCCCCGACCATTTCGCGGCCTTCAATACCGTGTGGGACGCCTGGGTGCCGGCCGGCCACGCGCCCACGCGTGCCTGCGTGCAGGCCCTGCTGATGGCGCCGGGGCTGGATGTGGAAGTGGCGGTCATCGCCGCGCTTTGACCTGATCGAGGGGGCCTGTTCATGAGCCAGCATTGCCGCGTCGACTATCTCATCATCGGGGCCGGCATCGCCGGGGCCTCCATCGCATACTGGCTGGCGCGTCACGGCAGCGTGCTGCTGCTGGAGCGCGAATCCCAGCCGGGCTACCACAGCACCGGTCGTTCGGCCGCACTCTACATGGAGAGCTACGGTCCGCCGCAGGTGCGTGCGCTGACCTGCGCCAGCCGCGCGTTCTTCGATCGTCCGCCGCAAGGATTTACGGAACATGCCCTGCTCACGCCGCGGGGCGCTTTGTTTTACGCCACCTCCGCCTTGCGTGAAGAACTCGACGCCCATGAGGCCCTGGTGCGTTCGGTCTCCGACAAGGTACAGCGGCTGGACGCGGCGCAGACCCGCGCCATGGTGCCGGTGCTGCGTGAAGACGACCTGATCGGATCGGTCTATGAGGAAGACGCCAGCGACATCGACGTGCATGCCTTGCACCAGGGCTTCCTGCGCGGGGCGCGGGCAGCAGGTGCGCGCGTGCTGTGCAATGCAGAGGTGCAGTCGCTGCAACATGACGGTGAGCAGGCAGAGAGCACGTGGCATGTGCAGACGAGTCAGGGGGAGTTGCGCGCGGGCGTCATTGTCAACGCCGCCGGTGCCTGGGCCGACGAGATCGGCCGCCTGGCCGGGGCGGCACCCATCGGGCTGGTGCCGAAACGGCGCTCGGCCTTCACCTTCGCTGCGCCAGCCGACAGCGCCCACTGGCCCATGTTCATGCCGGTCGATGAATCTTTCTACATCAAGCCGGATGCCGGCCTGCTGCTGGGTTCGCCCGCTAACGCAGACCCGGTCGCGCCACACGATGTGCAGGCCGAGGAACTCGATATCGCCATCGCCATCGATCACATCCAGAACGGCACCACGCTGGAGATCCGTCGTCCCGCGCATGTCTGGGCCGGACTGCGTTCCTTCGTGGCCGATGGCAGTTTCGTGGGCGGCTATGACACCCGGCTGCCCGGCTTGTTCTGGGCGGCCGGGCAGGGGGGCTATGGTATCCAGTCTTCCCCGGCGGCAGGTGAGACTTATGCGGCCTTGATCCGGGGCGAACCTGTACCACCGCATATCGCACGCTTTGGTGTCGATGCCGCAGCATTGAGTCCGGCACGGCTGGGCTGAACGAACGCTCTCAGCCGCCATTGCCCGATGAGGCGGCGGTGCTGCCAGCGGCCGCCGCCTTCACCGGTCGCGGCAGCTGGCAGTCCTCCACCCGGTTGCGGCCGTTGTCCTTGGCGCGGTACAGCGCACGGTCGGCCCCGGCGAACAGGTCCTCGATGCGCATGTCCGGACGCGGGACGCAGGTCATGACGCCGGCGCTGATGGTGACCACGCCGCCGGCATTGCCCTCATGCGGGATCTCCAGGGCACGTACCCCATCGAGTACCTTCTGCGCGATGCGGTGGGCGGCGCCCAGGTCGGTATCGGGCAGCAGCAGGGCGAATTCCTCGCCGCCATAGCGCGCCGCCAGGTCGCCATGGCGGCGCTGCACCGCGCGCAGCACGCGGGCGATGTCCTGCAGGCAGTAGTCTCCCTGGATGTGGCCATACAGGTCGTTGTACTTCTTGAAGTAATCGACATCGAACATCACCAGCGACAAGGCGCTCTTGCTGCGGCTGGCGTTCTGCATGGCTTGTTGCAGCTGTTCATCCAGGTAGCGCCGGTTGGGGATGCCGGTCATGCCATCGAGCATGGCCTGTGCCCGCAGGTTTTCGGTGAGCAGTTTCAGGGACAGGTTCTTCTTCTCGATTTCTTCCTCGGCGCGGTCGCGCATGCGCACCACGCGCAGCAGATAGGCCGTCAGCAGGCCCACCAGCAGCCCCGCCGCGACGATCACCATCAATTGCGCACGCTGTGCTTCGCGCCAGTCGGCCAGCATGTCCTCATGGGCCAGCGCCGCCGTCACGAACAGCGGATAGTCCGGCACACGCGTGAAATAGTTCAGGCGCAGCACGCCGTCCTGGGCCGACTGGATCACGGCCCAGCCGGACCGGTGCTGCCGGGCATGGTCCCGGTAGAGCGGCAGCTCGGCCATGCTCTTGCCGAGGAACTCGGCGCTGTAGGGGCGGCGCAGCAGCATGTTGCCATCGGTGCTGGCCAGCACCAGCGAACCTTGCTTGCCGATGTTGATTTCGTTGAACAGGCGCATGAAATGATCCAGGCTGACGCCCACGCGGATCGTGCCAGCCGGCTTGCCTTGGCGCAGGCGCTGGCGCGTGAGCGGAATGACCCAGTGTCCGGTCACGCTGCTGATGACGGGGGTACCGATGAGCAGGCCGCTGCTGCGGCCCTCAGGGCCGGCCTGCATGCGTGCCATCGCGGCCGCCGGCTCCATGCCGGGCAGGCCGGTCGGTGCCGGCTGGCTGGGCCAGCGGTGCAGGATGCGGCCCTGGTCATCGATGACCAGCAGGCTGTCGAGCTCCGGGAAGAGCCTGCTCTGGCGGGTGAGCAGGTCTTGCAGCAGACGCTGCAGTTCAGCCTGCGGGAGGCTGCGGTTGCCCTCCAGCTCGGCGATTTCCTGGATCAGCAGGTCGGCTGAATATTCTCCGCAAAAGCGCCACGCATTATCTTTGAACGGCACCACACTGTGACCATAAGGCGCACCACCCAATCTTCTCAGTAGGGGCCGGGGGAGTATCCAGGGCGCCAGCCGTCCGCACGTCCCGCGCCGGCCCCTCTATCCATTGCCTATCGGTTATGCTTCTAAATCGGCGTACAAGTGGGCAATTGCAGATGACAAAGAAAATTTTGGTTGTGGATCTTGAGGCGACTTGCTCCGATGACGGCTCAATCACGTCCGAGGAAATGGAAATCATCGAAATCGGGGCTTGTTGGGCAACGGAGTCCGGCGTTGTGCTTCAGCGATTCCAACACTTCGTGAGGCCGTTGCAACGACCAATACTGACGCCTTTTTGTACGTCGCTGACAGGCATCTCTCAGCAAGATGTAGATAGCGCGCCGCTCTTTCCTGTGGCTGCGCAAGCGCTGCGCGATTTTGTAGCGGAAACGAGCTCTCTCGATCCAGTCTGGATTAGCTGGGGAGCTTACGACTTCAAGCAGATGCAGAGGGATTCGGAGCGGCATGGGATTGCTTCACCACTGACCATACCGCATCAAAATGCCAAGAGATTGTTTGCCAAGGCTCAGCGTATCGGGAAAGAGGTAGGTATGGCAAAGGCCTGCGCGCTTGCCAAGATCGAAATGGAGGGACAGCATCACCGAGGGCTCGACGACGCTGTGAACATCGCCAAATTGATGCCTTGGATCCTGGGAGGCGCCCATCTTGGCGTTCCCAACGTTCCGGTTTTGTAAGCTAGGACTTTGCTATGGCGTTCAATGTTTTCATCGATACCGAATTCACCGATTTTCTCGATCCGCAGCTCATAAGCATCGGCCTCGTAGCCGAGAGTGGCGAAGAGTTTTATGCCGAACTTCCCTATGACATTAAGGCGTGCAGCGCTTTTGTGAAGGAGGCGGTACTTCCTTTGCTGGGATACGCCCCGCATGCGGAAGTGACAATGGAAGATTTGTACGGGAAGATAACGCAATGGCTTCGTATCATTCGGCCCACCAACGAAGACATCTTCATTTGCTACGACTACCAGACAGACTGGGATCTTTTTTATGACGCGTTGGACGGTAGAGTTCCGCCCTGGTGCAAACGTCGCCTCGTGGCAGATCGAATCAACGAACTGCTCCGATATGAGTATCACAAACAGAATCGATTACCTGAACATCATGCCCTGAATGATGCCAAGGCAAATTGCTACGCCTTCAGAGAGCCAGCTTGATCAATAGAGCTTCGCCCTCGAGTAAAGAAGGACGAAGCTCTCATGTCGCCCGACGAACAAATCCGGCCTGTTCATTTCGGAACGATCAAATCACCTACTCATGCCGCGCGCTGCGACCTTGGAACGATCGGCAAACCATTCCAAGACGCGCTTTTGAAGTTGGAGGAAATCAGACCGTATTTCCGGCCCGTTGCCCGGGCGGCTGCTTCCGCTGCGTTTTGCACGGTTTGCAGACTCGCTGGGCTATCCTGCACCGTGTAGGTGGCATCGGGGAGCTGATACAAATTCCCGTCGTCACCGCGGATGGCGCGCGAAAAACCGGCACGTGCCATCTGCTGATGCAGAGTTTCATAGTGGCTCCATTGGGCATCATGGAGTTCAACTCTTACCAAATAACTTTCGTTCATTTCGCACTTCTTTCTGCCATTGGCATTAAAGAACGCGTGCGATCCTAAGCAACATATTGAGATTCGATTGACAAATTAGCTCAATTTCTTCATAATAGCTGCCTACTTATTCATTTGTTAGCGGATCGCTATGTTCCGTTTCAAATTTGCCTTGTGCGGGAACACTCGGCGTCTATCACCCGTCATTCCGGCGGGTGTCTTTGTTAGCACTCGAATGATTTGAGTGCTAATTCCTATTATAAGCACATCAACACCCATTCTGTCCAGTTTACTGTTGTTTTAAACAGTACTTCTGCAGGCATGGTGTATCCAGTACCCAAGTTCGCCCCTGTATTGGTCATTCATTTTCACGTCGACGACCCGCTCTTAATGCAGTAATGCCTCCCGTCTCGGGAGTCAAAGGCCTCTGATTCCCGCCTCTTTTGGCGTCGCGAAACTTTCAGGCTCTTTGCCAAGCGGGAAGCCTACGATGTAAGCGGCCTCGACCGGCACAGGCTTGGCTCCTTCCATGCCGAACGTTACTGCCATACGGCGCCGGGCGTAGCGCAACGACATGCCGAGGCTCTTCAAAGAGTCAATTTTTGTTTGCATTTCATCATATACATCGAATTTATCGGCCTGGGCGTAAAGTTCGTAGCTCTCTCGGTATTCGCGGAAATAGTCCGTGAGATCTGCAAGCACCCGCTCGACCTCGCGGGACGCGTCATATGCTGCCTCGATGAAGTCCATGGCACATGTTTCGGCCAGCTGCGCTAGCTGTTTTCCGGTGGTCAACGGCAAAGCAGTCAAGGTGACGTGATCGCGATCAAACTTTTCTTTCTCTGCTGCCAACTCTTCCGGGCTCGAAATTAAAAAGGACTTGTTGAGCGCATCAATATCCTCAAACTCAAAAGCGCGAGCTAATGCACGGCGACTTTCCGGGCTGCTAGCTTCGCCCGTTTCAATGCGCTGAATTGTTCGCACACTCAAGCCCGAGATTTCCCCCAACTGTTCCTGGGACCAATGTCGGAGTTCTCGGAAGAATTTGATGAAGGTCGCCAATTCTTCGGTCGACAACATCCGAGGTTGCGTTGCTTGTTCTGTGGTGTTCATTCGTAGCTCCGTTTAGCTTTGATGGCGTCCTGAAGTATGGTTGCCACACGTGAAGGACAACACGACAGGAACCCGACACCGCTCGGACAAGTTTCTACTGTTGGGCTTGAGAGTAGGCGCCATCGTAGCCTTGATCTGTAGAGAGTCTGCTTCAGACGCTAAAATTTCTGCATCAGCGGCAGGGGGCGCTTTAGCTGGCGCTCTTGATCTTCCAGGGTGTCTACGGGGCTATGTCAGTGCATGCAATCCACTGTATGTAACATACAAGCCGACGACAATGATCACCGCGCTAGAGAAATACGGGGCCTTTCTTGCAAGGGTGCCAAAATCCGACCAACGTCTGCTCACATGGCGTACGCTCAGCGCGGCAATCACGCCAGATGCGACCATGGTCAGGGCCAAGCCGATGCTGAAACACAGGACCAGGCCAGCACCCAGGGAGATCTTCTTGAGCTGCAGGCAAAGCAGCAACACTGTAATTGCTGCCGGGCATGGAATTAGCCCACCAGTGAGGCCGAACATTATGATTTGGCCAGTAGTGATATCCCGGTTGGCGAAACGGCGCTTGATGTCATTCGCATGCGCACGTTCGTGTGCGTCCTGATATCCCCCATCCGATACGTCCAGTCCATCATGGGCGCAACAGATACTATCCTCTTGTTTTTAAAGGATTTTTTATTCATTAAAACACCTCATTTGCACACGCACTGCACACG
>NZ_NJGV01000027.1 GCF_002213425.1 Herbaspirillum aquaticum
AGCTATTTCGCTTCTTCTTTGCTTCACTCATTCTCGTCATCCCTTCCAGGACGACAGCTTAAATCAGTGTCTCAAATTCGGGGTCCACTTTAGTAGGACATCTTGGCCATACGTTTGCTCGACGGTCTTGTACTGCACCTGCAAATTGCTCATCTCGCGCTCCATCTTTGCAATCTGCTCTTGCGAGACGCCTCCCATACGCTGTGGTTTCTTCCCCTCAACGAGCATAGCCGCCGGCGTGGCGACAAGCATTGCCTCTGCATATGCTATCGTGACGTTGTTAGCCGCCACCATAAGTTCGACGCATTCGACCTGCCGCGTCGGCTTCATCCGGCGCAGCACAGGTGAAATCGCTGATGAGAACTGCCGATCCGCCAGTAGTTCGACAGCCTCCGGGCATATTCCGTCCAATAGTGTTAGCTTTTTTGTGATCTGGCTGATATCCACGCTGAGAGCTTTGGCCAGGCGTTGTGCTGTGACGCCGCGCTCAATCGCACGGCGCATCATGAAATGCTCTTGGATTGTCGAAAGCCGGTTGATGCGGCTGTTATATGTATAACTCTCGTCGTCCGTTGCCAATAGGCAAAGTGCCTCTGTGCAGTTCAGTTGTCGCAAAGCGATGAGCCGGATATGTCCATCCAACAAAATGTACTGATTTGAGTCTTTGCCAGTGGGAATTACCGATAGGGGTTCAATTAAACCAATTTCTTCGATTGATGACAGGATCTGGATGAATTTTCGCAAAGATTGCGTCTCGGGCGGAATCTTACGCGACGGCAGGATCTGTTCGATTGGAAGACTCATCGGCTCTGGAATGAAGCCCAGTGTTATGTTGCTCATGCCGCATGACCTAAAGACCAGACCCGTTCGGCAAGATACTTTGGCAGCGTATCAAGCCCCTCTGCTCGTAGCAGTGTCGTAAAATGCTCGTCTCCTAGCAATTGACGAAGAGCACCGGTCACAAACAGTAAGCGCTGTTGGGAAAATTCAGCCTTCTTGACCATCATCTTCTGCCTTGCCACCTCCTTCTGATAAGTCCGGATCAAACTCGACGAAGTCACGTCGCTTCGCTTACGTCGAGGGCCAGCGGCCATCGAGCGCCCCATCGACTGTCGGCTTTCAATTATGCGTCGCGCCTGTAACAATTGTTGACCGCGCAGATCGCCGGATTCATAGGCATCTTGCAGAGCGACTTGGACAGCCTTATTGTCGTCCCCAGCATTGGCAATCATGATCGCTGCGGTGATCGGGATGCGTCCTTTTGAAACTGCAACTAGCAGTCGCTCTTCACCATCCCGCAGCAAGTTCAAAATGGCCTGGACATACTCTGCGCGGAGGCCGGTTTTGGCTGCAATGATCTTCTTGTCATATCCCTGTTTGTGTAGGCGTTCGATCCCTTGCAATACTTCCAGCGGTTGATATTGACGACGTGCGATGTTTTCAGTGAGATTCATGAGGAGAGCATCTTCATCGCTGACGGTCACGACAAGCGCCGGAATAGTCGCCTCTCCCAAAAAGCGGAAGGCCTTTACCCGTCCCTCACCACATATCAGTAAATAATGCTCGGTTCCATCTTGTTTCTTCCGTGGAGTCACAGTAATCGGCTTTTTCAATCCTATCGTTTTGATGTTTGCGACAATTTCTTCGAAAATACGGTTGTTGCGCTCCCTAGGATTGAGTATTTCGATTTGGTCGATCGGAATCATCCGCATCTCGCTCAGCCTTTGTTCCATGATCAAGCGGCCCTCCTCACGCGAATTCGTTCAGCCATGCCGTATAGATAGTCCAACGTATCGTACCTAAAGGTATCGAACTCAATCGGATTGTGCTCCCGTAAATTGACCCGGGTGTGGCTGAAATCGAGCCGCGGTAGAAGATAGTAGTCGAGCGGGCTTTGGTTGAGCCGATCGAGTCGGACCGCGACCGTGATGTCCGGTGCTAGGCTGGTATCGAAACGCACCTTCCAAGAGTACCTTCCTGCACCGTTTTTCTGGCAGCGTGCAAGCACCAAGGAGACGTTGAACTCCCCGTTCAACAGCAGCATGTCCGTAGCCGGGTCGCGTTGAACTGAACCTCCGAGCCCGGCAATTGCCTTTTCCGTCTGGGAGACTATTGTTGGATGGTAGCGCCGCAGGAAGCGGTTTGCCTCGAGATAGAGGTAATCCCGATCCGGAGAAAAACCCACCGTCTGGTACGCTTGCAGCAAGCTGCCAAATCGGTGCGAGTACACGGCAGTGGACGGCATTCCTTCGGTTTCATTTATTATCAGGCCTGACAAGAAGCCGCGATGCTCATACAGGTTGCGTAGCCGCTCGATTAATTCCGCATTGGTATAGCGCCTGGCACGCGCATGCATGATACCCCGCACCGTATAAAACATTTCGGCCGCGACGATGGGATCGAACGCGCCATCTTTTCGCACCCACATCTCAGGTGTGTTGATTACGTGCACCTTCTTGAGTTTGAAGGAGGTCCGGTTGTATAGGTTGTTGCCGATGTATTTTTCGTTTGTGAGTACCTCGTGTACTGTGGCGCGAGTCCATTGTCGCCCCAGATCGGTCTTGACCAACATGGCGTTAAGGCGTGCGGCAATGTCGGATTCGACTAAACCGTCGTCTATGAACCAGCGGTAGATTTGATTGACGATTCGTATTTCATCGTCCGTTCCGGGAGCCAAGATAACGCGGTCGGTCTGCAAGCTCTTGTGCTCGCCACGCTGGAGCTCGGCTTTTATGTTGCCGTTCTGGTCAATTAGGATACGGCGCAACCCGTAGCCGGCCGGGCCGCCCTGGCGAAATCCCAATTCGATCAGACGGCACTGGCCAGCGAACACCTTGGCCGACAGCTCACGGCTATATTCCCCTGCCATGGCTCGCTTGACGCCTTTGACGATGGTAGAGACCGGCGAACCGTCGTTTTCGAACTGCTCAGCGCAGTACACTACCTGGATACCGGCACGGCGGCAGCGGTACTCGTAGTATGCGCTTTCGTCGGCGTCCTGGAAACGGCCCCAGCGGCTAACGTCGTATACCAGGATCATCTCGAAGTCCCGCTCGTCGCTCTCGACGTCCCGCAACAGTTGCTGTAACGCTTCGCGCCCATCAATACGTAAGCCGCTTTTGCCGGCATCGGTGTAGGTCCGGATGATTTCGATATGTCGTCTGCTGGCGTATTCTCGGATCTTATCAGCTTGGTTTTCGGTGGAGTATTGCTGGTGTTCGGTCGACATTCGAACGTACTCCACGGCGCGCCTAACAGAAGGTGACAGCGAGTCGCCCTGTGATGAAGTGTCGAAGTCAGAGAATTGGTCGTGCAGCATAGACGTCAACCCCCAAGTTGTTAAATCAGGAGTTCCGAAGCAAGGATCCAAGTTCGATGTCGCCGGGGAACATGTCTTATACGATAACAGTGTCGGCCGCAGCTTCGAACAAGTCCTCTCTTTACAACGACGGATGCGGCATCGATGCGCGTGACAGCACTCTGATTTCGACGATCCAGAGGTCCATCTTTGCAATCATGGACACGGGTACAGGACTGATCTGGTAGAGGCCGGACCGCAGCTCAGGCATGTTATTTTGGCTATTTGGCACGTCCATCGTTGCAATCAACTTGCCACGTTTCTTGGCATTACGGCTACGTTGTTTTTCGCGGTTCTGTTCTACATAATCCGGATGCTCGCCCCGGTAGTTGCGCCAGTAGTCGACGTTTCGGCTGCACCACGCCTGCTGTGCACGGGCTTGATTGTCAACGTAGTCTGGATCATGCAAGAGCTTCTCTTTGTGCCACCGGCGCTTGCGGGTACGTTGGCAGGTGGGGTTGGAGCAATAGGCCTGGCGTGGCGAGTGGGGGTTCGGTTCGAACTTTTGCCCGCAGGCAGCACAGCACTTTGTGTTCATCATCGTTCTCCATGCCGATGGCAAGAACGAATAATAGTGCTATCTGTTACGCGCTAGTTTTCTGACGAGCATTACTCAATGCGATTAGATATTCCAATGGGGCAATGAAGAGATCAGGTTTTTAGTATCTTGTTCTCCATCATGGGGCAGGCCGGGCTTGCTGAAGTTTCCTTCTTCTCCCCGACTCTAAGTTCCAGTGATTTTTCAGGGCCAAATTTGAACCATTCTGGAACTCCTACCTTTAGCAGGTGAAGCGTTGCTCATACTGCGCCGGTCGAGGGTGATGGGAGAACTTTGTAGAGGGCTTCTTCTGTCCTTATCTTGGCCTGGCTGCAAAAGAAAAGTCTCACTAGATGCTTACCAAAATTTCATTTGATGCTTCCCACACCCCGCAGAGCCTTATCCGACGAGGTAGCAAATCTCACTTTATGAGTCTCGCTACATCGCTGTGTTGTAGGGAGTCACAGTAAGTGAAAAAATCGTCACTCCCGTGAAAACGAATAGTCATAGTAAATGAAAAAAGAGAGCCGATATGGCTCTCTTTTTTTTGTCATGCGATCTTGCGTCTCAAATATAACGCCTTGATGCGAGGTTGTTGATTTGCTCGCAGAATTGACCCTCTCCATCTGACCCACCTTCCACCGCCTTCCGAAGGCTGCGACGCGGTCGTACGACCCCTTATAGCCTAACTCCTTAAGGTCCAGGAACATCTGTTTAAGGGTTCGTCTTTGCTTGCGAGATTTGACTGCCTCAGCGCTCAACCAGGCGGTGAGTTGGGGCGCGAATTCGTCCAGCGAACTCGATGATTTCCTGCAGGGATAACTACCAACCTCCAGCTACGGTCCGTCGAACTTCGCTGGAATCGAATATGATCGACAACCGACTCACTGCCTGACTGGCTACAAATTACCGACGCAGGTCAGCTCTCCCTCGTGTTACGTCAGGAGTCTTTCATCACTATCGTTTCCAGATCTTTCATGATGCTTTCGGCACGAGTCCTAAATAGGGTTGGATCAGCCAATTCCGGCATGATCGTAGGATTGCTCATATAAACAATGAGCTTGTTATTGTTGACTTGCGTGGCGTCCATGACGGTATCGGGCAAGTTCCGAATCTTGTTCAGATAGCTGGGTAGGTGGTAACACATCCAGGCGGACGATTGCAGTTCCTTGGGATCGGTTTTCGCCATATAGGTCAGCAGGTAGCCGCGTGCCAGCATCAGATAGCGTTGGCGCAACTGAAGGGAAACATTTTTCAATCCCTGCAATTGCGGACGTACGGCGTCATACCATTGACGCGCGATCATGATGGATTCATTGCGATTGGCGCAGCGTGCGCTGTCGATCTGCAACGAGAAATAACCGATGATGGCGAACAGGTTGATGGCATCAATCGCACCGGGATCATTCGTCCGGCGCAGCATGAAAGAATAAAACACTGCGTAACGCGCATCCGGCATATCGGGGCCCTCTGCGCGACTCCTGAGTCAGTTCAGCACGTCAATCAGTTCCGCTGGCGTTTTGGCATCGCCCGCTGTGGAGAACACAAAGCCCTTATGCCATTTCGCTTCTTCCAGATTGAGTTTCTCCACGATGGGAGATGTCGCGGCGAAGACCGACGTGTTGAGCAGGAGCGTTACCAAAAATATCAGAATTTTATTCATTATCGTTTTTTGTGAGATGGGGAAATGTTCGCTCAACCCCCCTTGGTCGAGCCGATGCATCGAGTGAAATTGTAATGCTCAAGAAGCCTCTGCACATGACATGGAAATACCGATACACCCACTTCAGCTCAAAAAACGCGCATCCCACGACGTTCACGTCCCCTCATTACATCCCCCCAAAAATCCCACATCCTCACGCCGAAAACCCGCGCCCACCCTGCTTCCCTGCCCATTCAACAACTTCTGTGCAAGCTCGCCACAAAAACTGATATCCCCACCACAAATCCTTGCGATTCCCTCCCCGCTTGCATAACATCACCTGAACAATTCGAGCTCCCCACCGGCATGAGTAGAGACAAGTCGAGCGCCCGAAGCGTAGTCGCGGTCTTGCTCGTCCTGGCGATGAGTCTGCTCTGCGCCGCCTCCACCCGCGCCCAATCGCCCGCCGCCAATGCGCAAGTCATCGAGATCAAACTCGCCGATCTCAATGACGACAATCCCCTGATCAACTACCGCAAGGCCGTCCTCGAACTGGCCATGCGCGCCAGCGGCCGGCCCTTCTCCATCAAGGGCTGCCAAGTCGCCAATGTCGCCACCTCCGACCAGCGCTACGTGCAGCTGGTCCAGGCCGGCCAGTATTGCAACCTCATAGCGACCTCCGCCGGCAGCGGCATGACCCGTACCCTCGAAGCCATCCCCTTCCCCATCTATCTCGGTGGCGGCGGCTACCGCGTGCTGCTGGCCAACCGCGAGAGCCTGGAACGCGCCCGCACCATCCGCACCCTGGATGACCTGCGCACCTTCACCATCGGCTCCGGCATCGGCTGGGTCGATACCAGCATCATGCAGGCCAACCAGCTCAAGGTGGCGCAAAGCAACTACCTGAACCTGTTCGACATGCTCAAGGCCGGACGCTTCGACTTCTACAACCGCTCCATCTTCGAAGCCACCAGCGAACTGGAAACCTATGATCCCACGCACCAGCTGGCCATCGTCCCGGACCTGGTGCTGTACTACCCGACCGATCTCTTCTTCTACACCTCCCCGGGCCGCGACGATATCCGCGATGCCCTGCTGGACGGTCTCAAAAAAATCCATCGCAACGCTGCCCTGCTGGACCTGATCCAGAAACACGGTTCCACCCGACAGGTGCGCCAGGCCATGCGCGGCACGCGCCCGCGCGTGATCGAGCTGCAGAACGACAGGCTGACCCCCATCGAACGACAGGCCATCGAAACTTACAAAATGGATTGGTTCAAATAAGTCCACGCCATCCTCCCATCCACCTCCTGACCCGCACGGCGCGCCATGATCAAGAAAACCACCAGCCTCGGCCTCTACATCGCCTGTGCCATGCTGGTGGCCATGAGCCTGCCGGTGGTGGTGGCGCTGACCATCCTCAACGACACGCGCGAGCAGCAGATCAGCAAGGAAATGACCGCCCTGGTCGATGAAAAAAGCCAGACCCTCGCGCACAGCCTGGTGCTGCCGGTGTGGAGCCTCGACCAGAACGACATGTTGGCCCTGCTGCAGGCAAGCATGCTCGATACCCAGGTGGTCTCGGTGGAAGTGCGGGACCCCGAGGAGAGAGTCCTGGCGCGCAAGGAGGAGCCCCTGCGCCGCGCCGGCAGCCTGCTCACCCGCACGTTGCCGCTGACCATGCAGCAGCCGGACCGCAAGCTCACGCTGGGCAGCGTCCAGGTGGTGGTATCCGATGCCCAGCTGCAACGCAAGCTCGCCGCAGACAAGCGCTTCCAGACACGCGTGCTGCTGGCGCAGGCGGTGGTGGCGCTGCTCATCATCGGCCTCTTGGTCTATCGCCGTATCCTCGCGCCCATCAGCAAGCTGACCGTCGCTGCCGGCCGCATTGAACGCGGACAATTCGATACCCGCATCGCCCTCACGCAGAAAGATGAGATCGGTCTCCTGGCCCATCGCATGGATGCCATGCAGACCAGCCTCAAGACCCTCTTCGACGAACAGGCGGCGATCCTGGGCAATATCCCGGCGGGCGTGCTGTTCGTGCGCGACGGACGCATCGCCTTCGCCAACGATGCCGCGCAGTCCATGCTCGCGATCAATGGCGCTGGGCTCACCACGCTGGCCAGCGCGCAGATCTTCGAGGACGCGCAGCAGCAAAGCCTCTACGTCAACCAGACCCTGCTGCGCCCGCATGGCGCGACCGGCGAGATCGTGCTGCTCAAGCGCGCCGATGGCCGCAGCTTTCCGGCAGAGTTGCATACCGCGCTGATTGACGGCACGCGCCAGGGCGACCAGATCTGGGTCATCATCGATGTCTCCGAACGGCTGGAAGCAGAAAGCCGCATCGACCGCCTGGCCTTCTATGATCCCGTCACCGACCTGCCCAACAAGAAGCTGTTCCTTGATCGCCTGCGGCGTGGCCTGGGGCGGCAACAGGCACACGGCTTGCCGCTGGTGGTCTTCTATATGGAAATGCATCGCGCCGACCTGTCGCACGGCCTGGTCAAGGCTGACGATGCGGATCTGCTCTTCAAGGAATGCGCGCGACGGCTGGGCGCCTGTGTCGCCCCCGACCAGACGCTGGCGCGGCTCGATGGCGAGCGCTTTGCGCTGGGTTGCGACCTGCCGATGAGCGAACTGGCCGAAGGCATCCGCTTCTGCGAGGCGCTGGCCAACCGCCTCATCGCCGCACTGGCCGAGCCGCACGGGTCCACCGTGAGCTTCCCCTACTCCCTCAACATCGGCATCAACATCCTGCGCGGTGAAGTGCAATCAGCCGAGGAAGCGGTGATGCAGGCCAAGCTGGCCATGGTGCAGTCGCTGGCTGCGGGCCGCAATGTCTTCCGCTTCTTCGATCCGGCCATGCAGGCCCTGGCCAGCCAGCGCAGCGCGCTGGAAGTGGAATTGCGGTCGGCGGTCGCGCAGCGCCAGTTCGTGGTCCATTACCAGCCGCAGGTCACCTTTGAAGGTGATGTGGTGGGGGCTGAAGCGCTGGTGCGCTGGCAGCATCCGGTCAAGGGCATGGTGTCGCCGGCGCTGTTCATTCCTGTGGCGGAAGAATTGGGCTTGATGGAAGAGATCGGCCACCAGGTGCTGGAAGCCATCTGCCGCGATCTCGAAGAGTGGCAGCGCGGGGGATTGGGTAGTGAACTGGTGGTGGCCGTCAATGTGTCGGCGCAGGAATTCAAGGTGGACCACTTCGTGGCGCGCTTCCACGAGACCATCCGCCAGCACCGCATCAGCTCCAAGGCGGTGAAGGTGGAACTGACCGAAAGCATGATGATCGACAGAATCGATGAGGTCATCGAAAAAATGAATGAGCTCAAATCGCATGATGTAGCGATTTCGCTCGATGATTTCGGGACCGGCTATTCGTCCCTGTCCTACCTGGGACGCTTTCCCATCGACCAGCTCAAGATCGACCAGAGCTTCGTGCGCAGGATGCAGGACGATGCGGCCACGGCCAGCATCATCCGCAGCATCATCATGCTGGGCCAGAGCCTGGGACTGTCCATCATCGCCGAAGGCGTGGAGACGATGGAACAGCGTGACCTGCTGCATGCGCAGGGCTGCACGCTGTATCAAGGCTATTGGTACGGCCGGCCCATGAGCGGTGAACAGTTCACCGCCCTGCTGGAAGGCCGGCAGCGCGTGGCCTGAGGACTTCAGGCACCGTTGTAGAGCGAGGAATCGAGCGCCTGGCCCTGGGTGCTGCTGTCGGAAACCGAAGGCTTGGCACCGGTGTTCTGCAGCGGTTCGCCCAGGCGTGCGGCTTGCAGCTCGGCCACCACATCAGCGCGCGTCTTGCTGGCCTGGAATTGCACCACCGGATAGTTGTTGCGGGCGTTCAGGTTGGCCTGGTCACGTGCGGCCTGGGTGGTCACCGTGGTTTGGGCGAAGGCCGACAGGGAGAAGGCGGTAGCCAGTGCGCCGAGGACGAGATGCGAGGTTTTCATGAGGGGACTCCTTTGGGTTCGGTTTCACAAGACCACTGGCGCGACACGCAAGGTGCGCCGCCAGGGATGGCGCGATCGCCGTGCTGCGTTGGCGATTCGTTGGATGGGATTCTAGGGAGCGGGTCCGTACAGAAACATTGCCCAGTCATTACACATTTGTAATGAATGCCGCATGCGGCTGGGTCACAATACGGGCTTGTCCGTCAGGAATTCCGATCATGCACATCTTGTTGGTAGAGGACGAGCCCAAATCGGGCGAATACCTGCGTCGCGGCCTGACCGAGTCCGGCTTCGTGGTGGACTGGGTACAGACCGGCGTGGATGGCCTGCACAACGCGCGCACGCTGGATTACAAGCTGATCATCCTGGACGTGATGCTGCCCGGCATGAACGGCTGGGACATCCTGCGCGAACTGCGCCGCACGCATGACACGCCGGTGCTCTTCCTCACCGCCCGTGACGAAGTGGAAGACCGCGTCAAGGGCCTGGAGCTGGGTGCCGATGATTACCTGGTTAAGCCCTTTGCCTTCACCGAACTGCTGGCACGCGTACGCACGCTGCTGCGGCGCGGCCCCAGCCGTGAAGCGGACCTGATCGAATACGAGGATGTGGTGGTCGATGTCATTCGCCGCAAGGTCACCCGCGCCGGACAGCGCATCGACCTGACCGCCAAGGAATTCGCCTTGCTGCACATGCTGATCCGTCGTCCGGGCGAGGTGCTGTCGCGGCCCCAGATTGCCTCGCAGGTGTGGGATATGAATTTCGACAGCGATACCAACGTGGTGGACGTGGCCGTACGCCGCCTGCGCGCCAAGCTCGATGAAGGATTTGACCAGAAGCTGCTGCACACCGTGTGGGGCATGGGCTACGTGTTCGAGGTGCGGCAGTGAAACGTGCCACGGCCTCGATGAGCCTGCGGCTGGTGGTGCTTTTCGGGCTGCTGGCGCTGGTGCTCTTCACGGCGGTAGGCAGTTATCTGTCGCACTCGCTGCACATGCAGCTGGAGGCGCGCGACGACGAAGAGCTGGCCGGCAAGTGCCGCTCCATCAATCACCTGGTCGAGCATGCGGCCTCACTGGAGGACATCCTCACGCGCCGCCACCTGGTATTGGACACCCTCTCCGGCCATGACCAGCTGCTGGTGCGCATCGCCCGCGCCGATGGCAGCACCCTGATGGAAAGTCATGATCCGACGCGCACGGCGCCCGGTGTGGACCTGTCCACCATCAAGATCCGCAGCTGGGATCACATCGAAGCCTTGCGCATGGGTGACCTGCGTGCGCGCTACATGGCCAGCATGCCGGTCACGCGCTCGGGCGAAAAGGCCATCGTGCTGGTGGTCCGTACGGCCTCGGATCGCATGCTGCTGCTGGCCGACTATCGCGCCGATGTGTGGTGGGCGGCCTCCATCGGCACGGTGCTGGCCACGCTCCTGAGTTACTTCCTGGTGCGCAGCGGCTTGCGTCCCTTGCGCATGATGGCCGCACAGACGCGCGCCATCTCGGCCAACAAGCTCGATACCCGGCTCGATCTGCAGGCTGCCCCGCGCGAACTGCACGAGATCGTCCAATCCTTCAACGACATGCTGGACCGCCTGCATCGCAGCTTCCAGCAACTGAGCCAGTTCTCCGCCGATCTTGCCCATGATGTGCGCACGCCCTTGAACAACCTGATGGTGCAGACCCAGGTCGCCCTGGGCAAGCCGCGCAGCCTGGATGAATACCAGGCCCTGCTCAGTTCCAACATCGAGGAATACGAGCGCCTCTCGCGCATGATGGAGAGCATGCTGTTCCTGGCCCGCGCCGACAACGCCCACGTGGTCCTGCAGATACAGCCGCTGGATGTGGCCGAGGAGCTCAACCGCATCGCCGAGTATTTCGAGGGCATCGCCGAAGAGGCGCAGGTGCGCATTGCAGTGGCCGGCAGCGGCGTGCTGCATGCCGATGCCACCCTGCTGCGCCGTGCGGTGGGCAACCTGGTCGCCAACGCGATCCGCTATACGCCACCGCAGGGCAGCATCAGCCTGGAGGCAACCGTAGTGGCGGGCGCGACCCTGATCGGGGTGGCCAATCCCGGGCCGGGCATCCCGCCGGATCAGATCGAGCGCATCTTCGACCGCTTCTACCGCGCCGACCCCTCGCGCAGCAGCGCCAGCGGTTCCAGTGGTCTGGGCTTGGCCATCGTGCGCACCATCATGGCCTTGCACGGGGGCGCTGCCAGCGCATCCAGTGAACCGGGGAAGCGCACGGTCTTCACGCTGCGATTTCCCGAGGTACCGGTGAGCTTGCCGGGCAAGGGCTGAGGCAAGCCTTGCACGAAGCCAGGGCCTGCGTGCTGGCCCCGAAACCCGGCCCTGAACCCTGACACTGGCTGTCGGCCTTGGGCGGCGCCAGGGCGGGGTGTCATCGAGCGAAAGAACTGTACGAGACAAGAGACGTACAGGAAAACGTAAAACAGGAAGTACAAATGACCGTACGTAAAAACGGTCGAGAACAAGGTTAAAAAAAGCCGCAAGGCGGCGCCGTGAAGCAGCCGCGCGTGCAACGCGCCCTCAAGGGGAACAAGGCCCTCAGCGCGATTCCTCGCTGGGCAGCGACAACAGCCGCAGGCGCATCAGGTCGGGCAGTTCCATCTCCAGCGCGAAGGCCAGGGCCTCCATGTTGTCGACGGAAATATTCCTTTCCCCGCGCTCGACTTCGCTCAGGTAGGTGCGACTGATGTCAGCACGGAAGGCTAGTTCTTCTTGTGACATCTCTTTCAGCCGGCGGACCCTGCGGACGTTTTGTCCGAAGATGACGCGGGCGCTCGGTGGAGTCTCTGGATTTTTCATGAGCGCAAGGATCAGGCGGCTAGGGGTGACGGTCGATTAGCTACAATTACAAACGCACAAACTATCGGTGACAATGCACTTATACCCTCGAATCTCTTGCTAAATAATCGAAATTTATCGAGATTGCGGCCGATATTTGAGTGCGCATTTTTCGAAGATCTACTAGTGATCTTTCGAAAATCTTTAGAACTTTGCCTTTAGTTTGCACTCCTGTCTCATGCCGCGAGTTCACCGCCGGATTCCTTCTCATGAGCTGCCATGGATAAGTCACTCGCTTTGCATCGTGCCAAACGTTTCGCCCTGGCTTGCCTGCTGGGTTCTGCCGTGTTGTTCGTCGCGGCGTCACTGGCACCGCCCTCGCTCTGGACCGCTTTGCTGCGCGCCATGGCCGAGGCCGCGATGGTCGGCGCGCTGGCGGACTGGTTTGCGGTCACCGCGCTGTTTCGCCGCATTCCCCTGCCCTTCCTGGCGCGCCATACGGCCATCATCCCGCGCAACAAGGATCGCATCGCCGACAACCTTGCCGTCTTCGTGGAAGAAAAATTCCTGAGTCCGCAGTCGCTGGCCGGGCTGGTACGCCGCCATGATCCGGCGCAGCGGCTCTCAGCCTGGATGGCTGCGCCCGAGAATGCGGCGCGCCTGGGCGGCTACATGGCGCAGGCGGTCGCAGGGGTGCTCACGCTCACCGATGACCGCCGCATCCAGGCCTTCGTGCGTGAGGCCTTGCAGGCCGCGCTGGGCAAGCTGGACCTGTCGCGCTCGCTGGCCAGCATCCTCGACACGCTCACCCTGGACGGCCGCCACCAGCAATTGCTGGATCGCGCCATCGTGGCCCTGGCCGAGCTGCTCAATCGCGAACAGACGCGCGCTTTCATCGCCGAGCGGATGGTGGAATGGCTGCAGCGCGAATATCCCAAGATCGAGAAACTGCTGCCGTCGAACTGGATCGGCGAGAAGTCCGCCGACACGCTCGCCGACATCCTCGACAAGCTCCTCACCGGCATCGCCGAAGATCCGCAGCACTCCCTGCGCCAGGCTTTCGATCGCCAGCTGGCCGGCTTCGTGGCGCGGTTGAAGGAGGACCCGGCCCTGCGCACACGGGCTGAAGAGATCAAGCGCGAGATCCTGCAGGGAGAGGCCGTCAACGCCTATGTGGGCAGCCTCTGGGAGAGCCTGCGCCAGTGGCTGCGGCAGGACCTGGCGCGCCCCGATTCGGCCCTGCACGCCCAGGCCAGCGCGGCCACCCAATGGATAGGCCGCGCCCTGCAGGAAGATGCCCAATTGCGCAGCTCGCTCAACGCGCACCTGGAGCAGGCCATCGCCAGCCTCAGCCCGGACGTGGCACAACTGCTCACGCGCCACATCAGCGACACCATCAAGCAGTGGGACACGGCCGAACTGTCACGCCAGATCGAACTCAACATCGGGCGCGACCTGCAGTACATCCGCATCAACGGCACGCTGGTGGGCGGCTTGATCGGTGCCCTGCTGTTCGGCCTGTCGTGGCTGATGCAATGGCTGGTGCACGGGGGTTGAGCACGGGCCTCAGGAGGACTGCCCGGCACTTTCCTTCAAGGCCTTGCGCATGATCTTGCCGGTGGCTGTGGTGGGCAGCGCATCGACGAAGGCAATTTCGCGCGGATATTCATGCGCCGCCAGCTGTGAACGCACATGCTGCTGCAGGGCCGCCACCAGTGCGGGTTCCGGGGTATGTCCCTCTTGCAGGACGACAAAAGCCTTCACCACCTCCGTACGCAGCGCATCCTTGATGCCGACCACGGCGGCGATGCGCACCGCCGGGTGGCGCATCAGGCATTCCTCGATCGGCGCCGGGCCGATGCGGTAACCGGCGCTGGTGATGACGTCATCATTGCGGCCCAGGTAGCGGATATAGCCGGCCTCATCCATGTTGCCCAGGTCCCCGGTGAGCAGGAACTGGCCCGCAAATTTTTCGCGGGTGGCCTCCTCATTGCGCCAGTAGCGCAGGAACATGACCGGATCCGGTGCGCGGATGCCGATATGACCGACCTCGCCGCGCGGCAGGATGGCGCCCTCTTCATCGACGATCTGCACGTCGTGCCCTGGCACGGCGCGTCCCATGCTGCCTGATGCGCTGGGATAGAGTTGGGCGGACGAAGACACCACCAGGTTGCATTCGGTCTGGCCGTAGAACTCGTTGATGGTCACGCCCAGTGCGCTGTGGCCCCAGGCGATGAGGTCGTCCCCGAGCGTCTCGCCGCCGCTGGCGACGCTGCGCAAGCTGAAATCCCATTGCGCGCGCGGATCGGGAGTGCCGCGCAGCATCTTCAGTGCGGTGGGCGGGAAGAACACGTTGCGAATGCCATGCCGCGCCAGCAGACCGAAGACGGTCGCCGCATCGAATTTTTCCAGGCGGCGCGCCACCACGGCCACGCCGTGATACAGCGAAGGCAGCAGCACATCGAGCAAGCCACCGATCCAGGCCCAGTCGGCTGGCGTCCAGAAGCGGTCCCCAGGCTGCGGGAAGCTGTCGTGCGAGACCTCCACGCCCGGCAGGTGGCCCAGCAGGACGCGCTGCGCATGCAGCGCGCCCTTGGCCTTGCCGGTGGTACCGGAGGTGTAGATGATCATGGCCGGATCATCGGCCAGGGTGTTGACCGTCTCGAAGACGGGCGAAGCCGCGCGCAGGCGATCCCAGAAGTCGGTGGTCTGCGGCAGCACGATGTCGGACTGCTCCACGCAGAACACCACCTTCAGCGCCGGCAGCGCACCGGCCAGGTGGACCTTGTCCATGCCGGCTGCATCGGTCACCAGCGCGGCGGCTTCGCTGTTGTCGAGGCGATAGGCGATGGCTTCCGGCCCGAACAGGTAGAACAGCGGCACCGTCACCGCGCCCAGCTTGTAGGCGGCGATGTGGGTGATGACCGTTTCGATGCGCTGTGACAGGTAGATGCCGATGCGGTCGCCGCGCCGGATGCCGGCCTCGGCCAGCACGTTGGCGAACTGGTCGCTCAGGACCTTGAGCTGGTCGAAGCTCCAGGTGATGACGTTGCTGTCGCCATCCTCGGCGATGATGGCTGCCCGGCCGCTGCCATCGGCCCAGCGGTCACAGGCGGCCAGGCCGATGTTGAAGTGCTCGGGGATCTGCCAGTCATGGGCAACGGGGGCGTCGGCGCGGTAATGGGCCGCGGTAATGGGGGCGCGTGGCGCGTTGTCGGGGGGCACGTCTTGTCTCCTATGGGGTGGGCGTTGGGCCTGCCTGCATCGGGCGGGGCTCCGGATGGGTCGGTCGTTACCGGCATGCCGTCTATCATAGCGCCCCTGCCGGGGATCGTCAGGGCACAACACAATGCCATGCACGCAATGGGCAGCATCGAACTCGGACGAGTTTGTGGCAAAAGCTTTTTCCATTCGCACCACTGCTCGCCGGCCTCTTCTAGCATGGCCCCTCCTCTCGCCATTTGCCGTTCAGCGCGCATCGTCCTGGCATCACGGATGCGGCCTCGACGGAATCTCCAGCAAGGATATCCGCATGCCCTACCGCACGCTCTCCGACGCATTTGCCCTCTGGACCCAACAGGTCCGCGCCATTCGGCTGCGCTTGCCGCAATCGCACGCCGCCCTGCAGGAGGCGCTGCTGGTGCAGCAGGTCATGGGGAGCGAATCGCTATGCGGTGCCTGCGAATATGAGCTGCTGTGCCTTTCACCACGCGAGGATCTGGTGCTCAAGGACTTCATGGCCTTGCCGGTGGAAGTCCAGCTGGTGACCGATCAAGGTGGCCTGCGGTCGGTATGCGGTCTCGTTGCCGAAGTGCATGCAGGGCAGATCGATGGCGACTTGAGCACTTATCGGCTGGTGCTGCGCGATGCACTCAGTCTGTTGGGCCAGCGCATCAATACGCGTGTCTTCCTGCATGCCAGCGAGGCCGATGTCACCCAGATACTCACCAGCGAATGGCGACAGGGCAATCCACTGCTGGCCAGCTGTCTGGAGGTGGATTGGTCGCTCCTGGCGGAGCGTTATCCGGTCCGTGAATTCATCATGCAGCACAACGAATCCGATGCCGACTTCCTGCGGCGCCTGTGGAAGCGGCGCGGCATCGGCTGGCACATCCGCCCGGCAGAGCCGCCGACACCCGGCCACGCCGCGTGCCCACGCCATACCCTGGTGCTCTTCAACGATGGCATGCAACTGCCGCGCAATGCGGCAGGAGCTGTCCCCTACCGACGCGACCATGCGCCCGGCACGCAGGATGCCATCCTGCGCTGGCAGGCCACGCGCCGCCTGTGTGCGGGCAGCCTCAGCCGCCATACCTGGGACCATGTACAGGACGCGCCGCTGCGCAGCCAGGTGGCACTGTTCCGGCGGAGTCGGGTGCTGCACCAAAGCCCCACGTTGTTCAGATATTCAAACATGAAGGAAAGCTGAAATCTCATGACAGTTATGACCATCAGTTTTCCTACAACGCCAAGATTGCACAAGCGGTCACCTTCTATTCCATCATTAGGATCGTCAACTCATCGGCGAAGTTGAAAACACCCTCGGGTGAAAAATGCTCATGAAGAATCCTGTTCGCTTTATCGCTGCTATGGCCTTCACAGTCTGGTTATTTTTATCTGGAGGCATCTCACATCAACAAGGATCGCAAATGATGAACACTGCCCGAGCAAGTGAGCCTAGTCCTGCCGTTTCAACCTTCTGTGCCGGTCATTTTCTTATCGATATGCCTGCGGGTTCAGTCCTCAGTGGCGGCAATTATCGCTACGATTTCGCACGGCTGGAGAAACCCAAAGCGATGAGCCTGGAAGAGTTCGAGGCGGAAATGACGGCTAAAGAGAAGCTTCTCAGCTCTACGAAGCATAAGGTCGAGCCTAGTCTATTGCGCTTGTTGGTGAAACCAGATCCGTACTCATGGATTTTCGTTTATTGGGAAGAGGAATTTATTACCAGTGTAGTAGAGGTGTACGGATACCGCTGGATCGACGGAACACGCTATCTTTTCAAGAAGGAGGCAGGCATGAGCAAGCCTCGCACCGGCACGATGAGTCGTCAGGATCACGCTATCGAGCGCATGCGCAAAATTCTCTTCAACCTGAAAAAGCGGTCAAACCACGAGATTCCGACAGAGCCCGGCTATTGCTTCGAAGAGGGCTTCATCGCCAACCCCGAATGGGAAATGGAAGAAGCAGCCATCGACATCGATATCGCAGGCCACCCGGACGCGTTCGTTTCCGTCTGGTTTTATCCACTATCCCGCGGGGCCCACAGTGCTCCCTTGCTGGACCGCGTCGGCGGCGTATTGCAAGCGCTGGGCCGGATGGCCACATCGGTACACGTGCTAAGACGAGGTGACCGCCAGGTCGGCCCCTACAAAGGCCAGGAATTCCTGGTCACAGCCCCCAGCAGCGGAGGGCTGCGCGGCCACAGTTTCATCTGGGAGACCGAAGGGGATGGCACACTCGATACGCCTGCGCTGAAGATCGAACTCACCACGGGCCATCGCGACAAAAACGGCAATCCTCAACAGACCAAACTGACCGACGAACAGGCCATGAACCTATGGGACGAGGTGCTCAGTAGTTTCCGCCTGCGACCTGTTGTCGCTACCCAAAGAAACCAGCCATGACTAGTCCAGCTATTCCTGTTGAGCCGACCCGTCTGGTCGGCACGCGCTGGGATGAGGATGGCAATGATGTGGCGCAATCCGTACTGACCGGGGAGAACATGAAGGTCAGGGCCTTGTGCCTGACCACGCCGGAGGTGGTGGTGCCGTTGCTGTTCGTGCCGGGCATCATGGGGACGCGGCTCAAGGTCAGCGGGCGCGACAAGGGAGCGGCATGGTTTCCCCCGGGCTTGTGCGCAATTGCCGGGGATGGCTCAACGCATTCTGGGCGTGGTGCATGGCGTGATGCCGGCCATTGGCGCCCCCGCCACCTACAAGCGCATGCGGGCAGGGTTTGAAGGGGCAGCGCAAGTCATCCTGGGACGCAATGCGGCCGACTGTACTGCGGTGATGGCCAATGCGCCTGGCGCATTGGAGCTGCTGCCGACGGCGCAATACAGGACCTGGAGCAATCGCGGGGAGCGGCATTGGCTGCGGGCCAGTTATCGGGCTATCGGACGGAGTGACATGGCTGAGGAGATGGACAGTTTTCTGGGCGAGGACGATCCCTACGGGAAGATCTATCTGAACAACTCGCAGGATTGGTGGAAGTTGGTGCGGGAGGATTTGATTGATCCGGCGGGGAAGGAGGATAAAGAACGCGCTGAGAGAGAGGGAAAAGTCTGCGCTTCGAAAAAGCCACCAATACAGGACTTCAATCAGTTTGCAGAGAATATGAAATTTGCTCGGACTCTGCATAAGCAGATTGAAGACCGGTATCACCCCAATACCTACGCGTATTACGCCGCCGACCCACAACAGCCTGCTTGGAACGAGATCTGCTGGAAGTGTGGCCCGATGGTGCCTGGTGATCCTGCTAAAGCACGACTACAAAAAGATGATCTGAACGGGATGTTAGAGCTTCGCTTCGGCGAGCGTCACCTCCATTACTTCACGCTTGAGAACGGAACCGGTCCAGGGGATGGCACGGTGCCAGCGGAGTCAGGTGGTGCGCCGAAGGCTCACGTTGTGCAGATATTCAAGCACGAAGGAAAGCTGAAATCTCATGACAGCTACGACCATCAGTTCTCCTACAACGCCAAGATTGCCCAGTCGGTGACCCTCTATTCCATCATCAGGATCGTCAACTCATCGGCCAATTCGAAATCAATGCCGAGAAAAAAATGCGCATGAAGAATTCGGCCCGCTTAATCGCCACGTCTGCCCTCACGGGCTGGTTGTTTGTCGCGGGCGACATCTCGTATCAACAAGGATTGCACATCATGAATTCTGCCCAGGCAAGTGAGTCAATTTCGTCTGTTTCCACCTTATGTACTGGTCATTTTTTAATTGATATGCCCGTAGGCTCGGTCGTCAGCGGCGGCAATTATCGCTACGACTACGCACGGCTGGACAAACCTAAGCCAATGAGCAGGGAAGACTTTGAGACAGAGATGTCCGCCAAGGAAAAGACCCTAAGGTCCACCAAGCATGAGGTCGAGCCCAGTTTATTGCGCTTGTTAATCAAACCGGATCCATATTCATGGATATTCGCCCATTGGGAGTACAACTTTAGCGAGAACATTGTGTTGGTAGACGGTTATCGCTGGATTGATGGCACAAGGTTTCTTTTCAGAAGCAAGGCAGGCATGAGCAAACCGCCCTCCGGCACAAAGGACTATCAGGAAGACGCCATCGACCGCATGAAAGCCATACTCGCTGGCCTGCGCAAACGAGCAACGCATGAGATTCCCACTGAGCCCGGCTATTGTTTTGAGGGCGGCTTCATCGCCAACCCAGAATGGGAAATGGAAGAAGCAGCCATCGACATCGATATCGCAGGCCACCCGGACGCGTTCGTTTCCGTCTGGTTTTATCCACTCTCTCGCCGGGCGCACAGTGCCCCCTTGCTGGACCGCGTCGGCGGCGTATTGCAAGCGCTGGGCCGAATGGCCACATCGGTACACGTGCTAAGACGAGGTGACCGCCAGGTCGGCCCCTACAAAGGCCAGGAATTCCTGGTCACGGCCCCGAGCAGCGGGGGGCTGCGCGGCCACAGTTTCATCTGGGAGACCGAAGGGGATGGCACGCTCGACACCCCCGCACTCAAGATCGAATTGACCACAGCCTATCGCGACAAGAACGGCAATCCCCAACAGACCAAGCTGACCGATGAACAGGCCATGAAGCTATGGGACGAAGTGCTGAACAGCTTCCGCCTGCGCCCGACCATGGCGCCTCAAGCCTCCAGCCCGTCACCATAGCGCGCACAGGCCCCCTTCCCCTGCATTTCCCCTGCCCTTCCCCTTTGAAAGGAATCCGCATGCCCAACATCATCCGCCTCGGTGACGCCACCTCCCACGGAGGCAAGGTCACGCAGGTGAGCGCACCCCATTTCAAGGTCGGTGGATTACCGGTCGCACGGGTCGGCGACGCCTGCAGCTGTCCGCAGCAGGGACACGACAACTGCACCATCGCCGAAGGACATCCCCATCACAAGGTCGATGGCGTCGCCGTCGCCTACGAAGGCCACAAGACCAGCTGCGGTGCCACACTCATCGCCAGCACCGCCACCTTCAGCGCTTCATAGCGGACCCGCCTGCACTCCACCACGGCGAACTGCCCACCTCAGGCGTAGGCCAGTCGCGCCGCCGATGGTGCTGCCACGCGCTTGAGTTCCGGCGTGCCACCTTCCAGCTTGAATACCGACACCAGCCGCGCCAGCTGTGCCGCCTGGTCCTGCAGGGATTGCGCTGCCGCGGCTGCCTGCTCGACCAGCGCGGCGTTCTGCTGGGTCACCTGATCCATTTGCACGATGGCCAGGTTGACCTGCTCGATGCCGGCGCTCTGCTCCTGGCCGGCGGCACTGATCTCGCTGACCACCTCCCCTACGCGCTGCACGCTCTGGACCACCTGCTGCATGGTCTGCCCCGCCTGCTCCACCAACTTGCTGCCATTGCCCACGCGCTCCACCGAGTCGGCAATGAGCGCCTTGATTTCATGCGCGGCCGTGGCAGAGCGCTGGGCCAGTGCCCGTACTTCCGAGGCCACCACCGCGAAGCCGCGGCCCTGCTCCCCAGCGCGCGCCGCTTCCACGGCGGCATTCAGGGCCAGGATGTTGGTCTGGAAAGCGATGCCATCGATCACCCCGATGATGTCGACGATCTTCTTGGAGGAGGCATCGATGGCGCCCATGGTGTCGACCACCTGGCTCACCACGGTTCCACCCTGGCGCGCGATGTCGGAGGCCGATCCGGCCAGCTGGTTGGCCTGGCCCGCATGGCTGGCGTTCTGCCTGACGGTCGCGGTGAGCTGTTCCATGGAGGAAGCTGTCTCCTCCAGCGAGGCTGCCTGTTGCTCCGTGCGCGAAGAAAGGTCCAGGTTGCCGCGCGCGATCTCGCTGCTGGCCGTGGCGATGGTCTCGGTGGAGACGCGTACCTGGCTGACGATGTCCAGCAAGCGGTCATTCATCTTCTTGAGCGCGCGCAGCAACATGCTGGTCTCGTCACGGCCATGCGCCTCGATGGCCGAGGTCAGGTCGCCGGCGGCCACCGTTTCGGCCACGCGCACGGCGCGGTCCAGCGGCGTGGTGATGCTGCGCGTGATCATCCACGCGATCAGGGCCGCAGCGATCAACCCTGCGGCGGCCAGCGCCAGCAGCAGTGCGCGGGCCTCGCCGTAGGTGCTTTCGACTTCGTCACCGGCGCTTTTCATCATTTCGTGCTGCTGCTTGATGAGGGCATCGGCCGCATTCATGGTGGCGCTCTGGACCGGCCGCACTTCGTCGATGAGCATGTCGATGGCACTCTCCTTGCCACCCTGCTGCACCATCGCCAGCACTTTGTCGCGCTTCTCGAAATAGGCGCTCTGAGCCGTGACCAGCTTGCCCAGGGCGCTGCGGCTGTCATCGTCGGTGAGCAGCTTCTCCAGCTGTGCCAGGTCCTCGCGGATGGCGCGGTCTGCTCCGGTGATGCGGTCGTATTCGCTCTTGATCTGCGGCTCGCGCTTCAACAGCAGAATGTTTCGTACCGAGCGCGCGATCAGGTTGAGCTGGTCGACGATATCGCCCGCTACCACGGTCTTGGGATACTTGTCATGGATCACATCCTTCATCTGCCCGTTGAGCTGCCCCAGGCGGGCGATGCCGCTGGCCGCCATGGCCAGCATCAGGACCATCAGCAGGCCGAAGCCCAGCCACAGGCGAGCACGAATGCTTACGTTGGAAAGTTGCATGAATTCCCCCTTGTTATCCTTGGTTGTCGGCAGGCAAGCCGATGGTGCGGCGTAACCGGAAAGCAACAAATGCGTGGCAACAAGTTGCGGCCGGCCTGATTCAGCTTAGGTGACGGGTGGCAGGAAGCCAAGCGCGACAAAGATATGTTGGATGGGAGGCCGCGCGGTCTCTTCATGCCGATACGATGGGGCTAGTGCTGCTTGGTATTGAGGCTATGATGAGGTCTCGCGAACAGCGCCCGGGAGAGAACTTGACTGCCGCATCCACCCTTCGGATCAGACCTGCCGTGGAGGGCGATGCCGCACTCCTTTTCCAGGCTGAGTACCAGACCAGCTTGATCCCCGGCCGGCTTATATCATTTCCGGACGAACTTGACCCGGCCGGCTTTGTGGCCAAGATCGTCTGGCTGCGTGAGCACGGCTGCTATCTGGTCGCGGAAGCCTTGGGCCAGCCCGTCGGCCATGCCAGTCTGGAGCCAATGCCCTTGCGCGCGATGGCGCATGTGTTCTCGCTGACCATCGTGGTTCATCCTGGCCAGACCGGCAGGGGGATCGGCCGCGCCTTGATGGCCGCGCTGTTGCATTGGGCAGAGGAGCAGCCGCACGTGGAAAAGCTGGAATTGCGCGTACGGGAGGGGAACACGGAGGCGCTCCGTCTGTACCAGCAATTCGGCTTCGTCGAGGAAGGCCGATTCGAGAAGCGCATCAAGCTGGCCGACGGCAGTTGTCTGGCCGATATTTCCATGGCGAAAATACTGCACTTCCCATGAATCTGGACGGGCAATGGGACAAACGTTTCGCTTGATTCACTGCCCCTGCATCACCACATCCCGCAACAAGCGATCCAGCACCGAATATTCGCCCCGCTCCGCCTTCTGGGGCGTCGGCACGTGCTCCAGCCGCTGCAATTCCAGTTCGATGAAACGATTGATCTCGGGGATGGCCGCGCCCTCTTCGGCCTCACCTGCGCGTCGTTTGATGACCAGGAGGGCATCGATGGCCGCGCGCAATGCCGTATCGCTCACCATGGCCTCGACCAGGTCGAGGAAACGCATCGGCACCGGGCCGCGCTGCTGCTCCACCCACAGCGCCGCCATCAGCGGCCGCAGCACGTAGAGATATTTCTTCAGGCGGACACGCTCGCCGTGCAGGTACTCGCGGTAATTCTTGCGCGCCATCTGCAGGTAGTGGTGGAACACGCGATCCGGACGATGTACCAGGTCGGCCGCGGCATTGATCTTGTCGACGAAGCTGACATCAGCCCGGTAGACCACCGGCGACGACAGCCATTCCACCACCGTGGCGTTGCCGTTGTGCAGGAGGGCCAGCGTCTTGCGCAGGTCCCAGCCGCTCACGTCATAGGTCGCATTGACGGGCAGTTCGATCACGTCGCGCCCGGGGAAGACCGTGAGATACCAGTCGGGCCGGTGCACGTAGATGAAGCGCACGTCGTAGTCACTGTCCGGGGAGGCAAATCCCCAGCCCCGGCTGTCTGACTCGCAGGCGAACAGCACGCGCACTTGGTGCTCGGATTCGATGCGCGCAAGCGTCTTGTCGATCTCGGCACGGATCTGCGGATCAATCGGATGTTCGTGGTGCTGCCAGTCGGCGGCAGCGGTGGGTGAGGTAGCGTCCATGCCGGGGATCATAGCAGGCAGGACCAGGTTTTCAGTCACCCAGATCGATCGTCCCCGCCAGCCGCACCGCCTCCGGCGTCTCATACATGGCCACCACCCAGGCCCGGTCGGCATCGCCGGCACGTTCGTTGAGCATGGCCGCCACGAAGTTGATCGAAGCACGATCCAGGCTGGCATAGGGATCGTCCAGCAGCGTGAGCGTGGCACGCGCGGCGAAGGCCGCTGCCAGGTAGACCTTGCGCTTGCTGCCGGTGGAGAGCATGAAGAGCTTCTTCTCCAGATGCGGCGTCAAGGACAAGCCTTCGGTCAGCGCCGGCAACAGCGCTTGATCGAACTGCGGATAGCGTTCGGCCAATGCCGCAAACACTTCCGGCGGAGTCATCTGGTCATAGGCCTCGCTGCGCGGATCGATGAAGAACACCTGGCGGCGATAATTCTCGGGCTCGCTGTCGAGCCGCAGGCCGTTCAGCTCCAGCACCCCGTCGCGCGCCGGCATGAGACCGGCCAGCAAGTTGAGCAGCGTGGTCTTGCCACGGCCATCGCCGCCGCGGACCAAGGTCACGCCGGGCGCGATACGGGCCGAGAAATCCTGGAACAGGTCCAGGCCGGGATAGGAAAAATTCAGGAGCGATACCAGCAGCAGCGCTGCGCGGTCGGAAGCTTGGGTCATCGGTGGGATCGAGGGATGCGGTAGAGGGGTGGCGCAGTGGCCATCAGTTGCGTTGGCGGCGGGCTGCCTGGCGCTTGGCTTCTTCAGCGGCCTGCTTCTCCTTGCGGGCATCGGCCAGCATGGCCAGCGCAAAGGCCAGCGGTGGATACAGCAGGATCAGGCCGCTCCAGTCATGGTCCGACAAAAACATCAGCGCAGCAATGCACAGGTCAACCGCCATCAGGAACATCAATGGCCACCCCACGGGCGCACCCAGGAAGGTCTTCTGCCGCTTGTTCTTGAAATACAGTGCCATGCCGTTCACCCTGCTTTGTGTCTCGCTGCATGGCCGCCGGGTAGCGCCGCTGGGCGCGTGGATGGGCGGGCAACATGCTGGCGAGGGGTTGTCTCCTGTCCCGGATTATAAAAGATGTGGGCACCGGGAGGGAGCCAGCCGCAGATCTTCCCATCCGGCAAAAATGGTCGAGCCTGTGGAAAAATATATAAAAAAAAACGGTCCCGGCAGATGCCGGGACCGTTGTTCTTGGCACGACCGTAGCGAGGCGACGGATCAACGTGCCTTGGCTGCCCCCGGCCACATGCGCACCACCAGGGCCAGCACCGCTGCCACCACGGCCAGGGCCACCACGCCAATCCAGCCCCATTGCGCCAGGGCCAGGCTGCCCAGGGCGGCACCGGACGCCATGCCGACGAAGACGCCGACGAACAGCACCGCATTGAGGCGGCTGCGGGCACCCGGCTCGATACCGTAGACGATGGTCTGGTGCGACACCAGCGTAGCCTGCACACCCAGGTCGAAACCGATTGCTGCCAAGGCCAGCAACACCAGTTGGCCTTGCGTGGAGAACCAGGGCGAAAGCGCCAACGCTGCGAAGGACAGTGCAGCCAGGCTGATCCCCAGGCGGGTCACCAGTTCCGGACCCTTCTTGTCCGAGATGCGGCCGGCCAGGGGCGCAGCCAGGGCACCGGCAGCACCGGCCAGGCCGAAGGCACCGGCGGCCGCGCTGCCCAGGTGGAAGGGCGCGCCATGCAGCATGATGGCCAGGGTCGACCAGAAGGCCGAGAAACCGACCGACAGCAAGCCCTGGGCCAGCGCGGCGCGGCGCAGGGCGCCATGCTTCTTGATGAGGGACCCCAGCGAACCCAGCAGCGCGCCATACGACAGGTGCGAGGTCGGATGGAAGCGCGGCAGGCCACGCCATGCCGCCACGCCGATCAGGGCGATGCTGGCCGAGGCGCCGACGAACATGGCGCGCCAGCCGAAGTGTTCGGCCACGAAGCCGCTGACCACCCGCGAGAGCAGGATGCCCAGCAGCAAGCCGGTCATGACGGTGCCGACGATGCGGCCGCGATGCTGTTCCGGCGCCAGGGTGGCGGCTGCCGGGATGATGTCCTGCGCCATCGTGGCGGTCAGGCCGATGGCCAGGCTGGCTGCCAGCAAGGTTGCCACGCCCGAGGCGGCACCTGCCAGCAGCAGCGCCACCGTCAGGATGGCGGCCTTGATGAGGATGATGCGGCGGCGGTCGTAGCGGTCGCCCAGCGGCGCCAGCAGCAGGATGCCCAGCGCATAGCCGAGCTGGGTCGACATCGGCACCATGCCCACGGCGCGTTCGGAGGCGCCGATGTCATCGGCCAGCACGCCCAGCATGGGCTGCGAGTAGTAGAGCGAGGCCACGGCCAGGCCGGCGCCGGTGGCCAAGAGGCCGATGAGGCCGGTCGATAGCCCATGGGAATGGGGATGGGAAGAAGCCGCAGCAGGTGCAGCTGTATGCGTCTTGGGAATGCTGTTCATGATGGAACCTCGATAAGGTGGGTGTGGGGCCGGCCCGGGAAATCCCTCTCTTTGCCAGCGTTGGAACGGATTGTCCGCCTCCCGGCTCGCATCTGGTAGTAGCGCCCACGGCAGAATTGTTATACGTTAGCCGTATGACCAAGCCTGCCGCCCCCGCCCCGAGCTTTTCCGCTACCGGCCTCACTGACCGCATCGAGCTGATCCAGACTTTCGTGCGCATCGTCGAGGCCGGCAGCCTGTCTGCCGCTGCGGCCCAGCTCGCGACCACCCAGCCGACCATCAGCCGCCGCCTGCAGGCGCTGGAGCGCTCGCTGGGCGTGCGCCTGCTGCAGCGCTCCACCCACGCCATGAAGATGACCGAGGATGGCGAGCGCTGCTACGAGCGCGCCAAGGAGCTGCTGGCAGGCTGGGATGAGTTCGAAAGCGAATTGCGCGGCGCCCGCCAGCACGCCGAAGGCACCCTGCGGGTGGTGGTGCCGCACGCCTTTGGCCAGAAGCAGCTGATCGCGCCCTTGTTGCAGTTCATGCAACGCCATCCGCGCATCACGGTGGAGTGGCTGCTGCATGACCGGGCGGCCGATTTCATCAGCCAGGGCATCGATTGCGCCATCCAGGTCGGAGAAGTCAACGATCCTTCGGTGGTCGCCATCCACCTGGCCGAGGTGCCGCGCATGACGGTGGTGGCACCTTCCGTGCTGCAGGGGCGCGCCCTGCCCCGCCAGCCGGAAGACCTGGCCGACTTCCCGTGGATCGCCATTCCCGCCTTCTACCGCCGCGAGATCACGCTCACCCATGCCGGCACCGGTGAGCAGCGCCAGGTGGGCTTCCGCCCGCAGCTGGTCACCGACAGCCTGTATGCGCTGCGCAACATCGCCATCGAAGGCATGGGGGTGGCCGTCGGGTCATCGTGGGTGCTGGCCGAGGATGTGGCCGCCGGGCGCCTGGTGCAATTGCTGCCCGAGTGGGAGCCGGCGCCGCTGCCGGTGTCGCTGATGTACCCGTATGCACGTTTTTACCCGGCCCGGCTGCGCCATTTCATCGACACCATGAAGGAAGCGATGCCCTCCGTGGTGCACCAGGCCGTGGGACGGGGTGCGCCCGGCGTCGAGCCAGGCGCGATGTGAACTATCAGTCCAGCCGCATGGTCTTGTGGCTGGCGTAGTGCTGATGCCATGTGAAGGCTTCTGCCAGCAGATGCGGTGTATGGCCACCGGCCTGGCAGGCACGTTCGAAGTAGTCGCGCAGTTGCGGCCGGTAATCCGGATGGCAGCACTGTTCGATCACCTTCACCGCCCGTTCGCGCGGTGCCAGGCCGCGCAGGTCGGCCAGGCCCCATTCGGTCACCAGCACGTCCACGTCATGTTCGCTGTGGTCCACATGCGAGACCATGGGTACCACGCTGGAGACCGCCCCATCCTTGGCCACGGACTTCGACACGAAGATCGACAGCTGCCCGTTGCGCGCAAAGTCGCCCGAGCCGCCGATGCCGTTCATCATGTGGGTACCGCCCACGTGGGTGGAATTGACGTTGCCGTAGATGTCGAACTCCAGCGCCGTATTGAGCCCGATGATGCCCAGCCGGCGCACCAGTTCCGGATGATTGCTGATCTCCTGCGGACGCAGTACCAGCTTGTCGCGATAGCGATCCAGGTTGGCCAGGAAATGCGCATACTTGGCCTGCGACAGCGTGATCGAGGAGGCCGAGGCAAAGGCCAGCTGGCCCGAATCGAGCAGGTCGATGGCGCTGTCCTGCAGCACTTCCGAATACATCACCAAATTGCGGAACGGCGAATCCACCAGTCCGTGCAGCACCGCGTTGGCAATCGTGCCGATGCCGGCCTGCAGCGGCGCCAGCGTATGCGGCAGGCGGCCCGCTTCCACTTCGCATTCGAGGAAATGGATCACGTGGCGCGCAATGGCGCGGGTCTCATCGTCCGGCGGCAGCACCGATGAAGGGCTGTCGGGCGTTTCTGTGAGCACGATGGCCACCACCTTCTCGGGATCGAAGGGAATGGTCGGATGGCCGATGCGGGCGACCGCTGCCGTCAGCGGAATCGGCTTGCGCTCGGGGCGTGCGGCCGGCAGGTAGATGTCGTGCAGGCCTTCCAGCGCCAGCGGCATGCTGGTGTTGAGTTCGATGACGATGTAGCGCGCCTGCTCCACGAAGCTGGCCGAATTGCCCACCGACATGGTGGGCACGATCCCTTCTTCGGTGATGGCGGCGGCCTCGATGACGGCGATGTCGATGCGCGAGGGCGTGCCGCTGCGCAATTGCTCGGCCGTCTCCGAAAGATGCTGGTCGATGAACATGACCTCGCCCGCATTGATCTTCTTGCGCAGCGTCGGATCGACCTGGAACGGCAGGCGCCGCGCCAGCAGGCCCGCTTCGGCCATGAGGCCATCGCTGCCATTGCCCAGCGAGGCACCGGTGATGACGGTGAAATGCAGTTCTTCGTGCGCGGCGCGATCGGCCAGCGCGCGCGGCATGGCCTTGGCATCGCCGGCGCGGGTAAAGCCGCTCAGGCCGATGGTCATGCCGTTGTGGAAGAAGGTGGCCGCCTGGGCGGCGGACATGACTTTGCCGGCCAAGGCGGGCTGGCGAATGCGCTGGCTATCCATGAGAGTGTGCTCCTGCTCGGGTTCTTTAGGGGGTGAGAAGTGCATCCTTGACGGACTTCTTGCATCTTGTTTGGTCCAAGTATAGGAGCCGGCAGGTATGCACTGTATGATTAAAATTCCGCCGTTCCAGTCGGAAAATGCATACTTCCCCGCCACCCGAAAACACCGCCGAAAGCCGCTGCCATGGACATCCGCGCCCTGCGCTACTTCACCGAGACGGTTCGCCAGGCCAGCTTCAGCCGGGCGGCCGATGCCCTGCACGTGACCCAGTCCACCGTCAGCAAGATGGTGCGCCAGCTCGAAGACGAGGTCGACGCCCCGCTGCTGGTGCGTGATGGCCGCCGCCTGCAGCTCACCGATACCGGGCGCGTGGTGTATGAACAGGGCCAGCAGATCCTGGCATCCATGCAGCGGCTGGATGCCGAGGTGCGCGATACCAAGGCGCTGCGCTGCGGCCGCCTGGAGATCGGCATCCCGCCCATGATCAACATCCTCTGCACACCGGTGCTGAAGGCCTTTCGCGAACGCCATCCCGAGATCGCCATCGTGCTCAAGGAAGACACCGGCCCGCAGATCGAAGAGCGCGTAGCCAATGGCGAACTGGAAATCGGCATGACGGTGCTGCCCGCCGATCCCGAACTGGATCTGCAGACCCTGCCGGTGGCGCGCTACCCCATGTGGGCGGTGGCCCAGGCCGGACGCTTCCAGAAAAACCGCGCCACCCTGCGCTGCCGGCAGCTCGACGGCATGCCGCTGGTGCTGCTCAACAACGAGTTCGGCCTCACCCGCAGCCTGCGCGGCATGTTCGGGGAATTGGGGATACAGCCGGAGATCGTGGCCCAGAGCGCCCAGTGGGACTGGCTGGTGGCCATGGCCCTGGCCGGCATGGGGGCGGCGCTGCTGCCGGAACCCTTCATCCACCGCCTGGCCACCGACCAGCTGCAGGCGGTGCGGCTGGTGGAGCCGGAAGTGCAATGGCAGGTGGCCTACGTCACGCGCGGCGGTGGTTATCTCTCGCATGCGGCGAGGGCATGGATGGCCTTGAGCGAGGAATTGTTTGCCGGTGGCCGTGTGCGCAGGTAAAGGCGAGATGGCGCAGCAAAGCGCCTCGGTGCAAAAAGCGTCAGCATTCCATTTTGGAATGGAATCGGTGAATTTAAGTCATGCCATGAATACTTCGGATTCCTATACTGGACTTGCCGATACCTGCCGCCCCTCCTCACTCGTCAATTCGGAACCGGAATGACGTCTTGACGCAGTGAGTGCGCAGGTGTCGGTACTCTCCACAAGTGCTCCACCCTCCTCCACCTGCCCGCTCCCCAGCACGATCATGCCGCCGCTCTTGTCGTCGCGATTTTCCGTCCGCTTCTCCGTCCGTTTTTCCCTCTATCGTTTCCTCCTGCTGCACTACTGCCGCCGCTGCCGCACCCGGGTCGAGCGCTGGCGCCTGCAGTTCCCGCTACGCCACGCCAACCTCTCCGAGGGCCTGCGCGCGGCCTGCGGGGCGGCCGCCATGCTGCTGCTGGGCGAGTGGCTGGGCAATCCCCTGTTCTCGTGGGCGGCCATCGGTGCCTTCCTCACCAGCCTGGCCGACAGTGCCGGTTCCAATCGCGCGCGACTGGCCTCGATGGGCGGGTTTGCCCTGGCCTCGACGCTCGGTGGCATGGTCGCTGCCACCGCCGCCGGCTGGCGCGTGGAGGCGGGTTTGCTGGCCATCATGGCCTGCGCCGGCGTGGCCGGGTTCTCCCGTATCTACGGCGCCGCCGCCGGCCTGGTACTGATGCTGGCCGCAGGCGTGTCGGCCATCATGGCCGATGCCCCGGTAGTGCTGTGGCCGCTGGCACAAAGCCACGTCCTGATCTATTTCGCCGGCTGCCTGTGGGCGCTGCTGCTGGGGCTGACGGTCTGGCGCATCCACCCCTTCGCCCCGGCGCGCCAGGCGGTGGCGCGGGCCTATGGCACGCTGGCCGAGCTGGCCGGCCTGGCCGCGGCCACTGACCTGGACGATGCCGCCTATGCCGTCCACGCCGCCGAACTGGCCGCGCACACCCGCCGCCATGCGCGCTTCGACCTGGCCGCCGCCCATCGCGCGCTGGAAGCCGTGGCCATCGAACGCACCGAGTCGCGCCGCCTGTATGAAAACCTGCTGGTGCGCCTGGCGCGGGCCGATGCCCTGCTCGATGGCATCACCGTACTGGCCGACCTGCAGCTGACCCATTACCAGCCGCTGCGCGCACGCCAGCGCAGTGCCCGCGTGCTGGGCGCGATCGCCCGCCAGCTGCAGGCCATGCAGCGCGAGATGCAGCGCGGCGAGGCCATCGCCGCCGATGAAGATGCGCGCATCATGCTGCGCTTGCGCCAACTGGTGGCCCGCCTGCCCAGCGGTACCGGGCGGCTGCTGCAGCAGCTCGATACCCCGCTGGCGCTGGGCGCCGATGACCCGGCGCGCCTGAAGCAGGCCGCCCGCACCGCACGCGAAGAGCGCCGTGGCCTGGCGGCCCTGCTGCACCGGCTGCGTGCACTGGCCCGCAAGGCCGCGCTGCACGTGCGGGCCGGGTCGGCCGAGTGGCACCACGCCTGGCGTTGCGCGGCCGCAGCGGGCGCGACCTACCTCATCGTGCATCTGCTGGAATTGCCCTTCGGCTACTGGGCCACCATGGCCACCATGCTGGTCATGCAGCCCAGCATTGCCGAGAGCTGGTCGCGCAGCATGGAGCGCGCCATCGGCAGCGTGGTCGGCGGTGCGCTGGCCGTGGCCGTCTGCCTGGTGGTGCATTCGCCGCTGGGGCTGGCGCTGCTGGTGTTCCCGTTGACGGTGCTGACCATGGCGCTGCGCCCGGTCAGCTATGGCCTGTACGCGACCTTCCTCACCCCGGTGTTCGTGCTGGTGGCCGATGTGGGCGGCGATCCGGCGCATGAGCTGGCCAATGCCGCGCTGCGCGCCGGCAACAATGTCATCGGCGCGCTGGTGGCGGTGGCCGCCAGCTATCTGTTCTGGCCGCGCCGCCAGCAGGCGGACCCGCAGCAGCAATTGCGGACCATGGCCCAGCTCAACCTTGCCTACCTGACGGAGGCGCTGGCCGGACGCGATGCGCTGCACGACAAGGCCCGCCTGGCGCAACTGCACGCGCATCGGCGTGCGGCGTGCGTGGCCAATGTGGAAGCCGGCCTGCTGCTGCAGCGCCAGGCGCGCGAACGCGGCTGGCTGGAGCGCGACCAGGGGCGCGGACGTACCGCCGTGGCCCTGTCGCGCCGGCTGGCCGCTGCCGCCAGCCACCTGTGGGCGCATCCGCAACCGGCCGAAGCGGTCTTGCTGGAGTGGCTGCGCGCCCTGGCCCAGGCCCTGCAGGACCAGGACACGGCCACCCTGCACGCCCTCACGCGCAGCCGCCCGGCGCCGGTACAGCTGGCCCAGGCAGCGGCGGTGGAGACGGCCTGCCTGCTGGTGGCGGCGCTGGAGGCCGGTGCTGCGCCCTCTCCGTCCAATTAGCGGAAACAAAATCCCCCTTCCCTGTTCGAACCGGAAAAGCGCCCCGCACGTAGCGGATCGACAACACTCTGGATGGAAGGGAACGGATGAGCCTGGATCTCGATTTTCTGTACAACATGAACGAGGGGCCATTGCGCTCCGGCCTGATCGTGCTGGGCGTGGCCCTGGTTTCGGTGCTGGTGGCCATTCTCCTGCACCGCATGGGGGTGGCGCTGGTGCGGCGCCTGGCACGCGGGCGGCCCTTCACCACGACGGCCACCCAGGTCACCTTCAATGCCAGCCGTACCTGCGTGATTCTCTTCATGCTGCGCCTGGTGCTGGCCGGGGCGCCGGACAACACGCCGGGCATCACCCGCATCTCCTACCTGACTTCGGTGGCCTTCATCCTGGCGCTGACCTGGTTCCTCATGCGCTGCGTGAAGTCGGTCAGCACCACGGTCATCAACCTCAATCCCTATGATGTGGCCGACAACCTCAAGGCCCGCCGCATCCTGACCCAGACCCGCGTGCTCTCGCGCAGCGCCTATTTCATCATCGCCTTGCTGGGCCTGGCCTTCGTGCTGCTGACCCTGCCCGGCGCGCGCCAGTTCGGCGCCAGCCTGCTGGCCTCGGCCGGGGTGGCCGGCATCGTCGCCGGTATCGCGGCCAAGCCGGTGCTGGGCAATTTCTTTGCGGGCCTGCAGATTGCGTTTTCGCAACCGATCCGCATCGATGACGTGCTCATCGTCAAGGGCGAATGGGGACGCGTGGAAGAGATCACCGGCACCTTCGTCGTGGTCAGGATCTGGGATGAGCGGCGCATGATCGTGCCGCTGCAATGGTTCATCGAAAATCCCTTCGAGAACTGGACCCACACCTCCTCCACCATCCTGGGCACGGTGTTCCTGTGGCTGGATTTCACGGTGCCGACGGCGGCCATCCGCGCCGAGTTCGAGCGTGTCTGCCAGACCCTGCCGCTGTGGGACAAACGGGTCTGCGTGATGCACGTGACCGATACCAGTGAGCGCAACATGCAGGTGCGCCTGCTGGTCTCGGCCAGGGATTCGGGCTCGGCCTTCGACCTGCGCTGCCAGATCCGTGAACACATGATCGGCTTCATCGCCAGCAACTATCCGGATGCCCTGCCCCGCTTGCGTGCCGAGGTGTCGCCGCGCAACCAGCCGGAGGCGCTCGACACCATCATCGATGGCGCGCCGGGAGAGAAAAGCAGCTGAACAAAACAAAGCGGGCCGCACTTTCGTGGGGCCCGCCTGGAGGGGAATCTGGCGCGCCGGCTGGTCCGGGGCGCCTTTTTTGCGACCGCAACTTATTGATTCGAGATGGAGAGCTCGCCATTGGCGCGGGCTTGGGCCAGTTCGGCGCGCACTTCGTCACGGCTCTTGGTGGAGGCCACGACCTTGACGTTCTGGTCGCGATCGCTCACCAGCAGCTGGCCATTGGCGCGGGCTTGTTGCAGCTCGGCGACGACATCGGCGCGGGTCTTGGTGGAGACGAAGCGGGTTTCAGCGGGGTACTGGGCTTCAGCCATGGCAGCGCCAACGGCGGTGGTCAGCAGCAGGCCGGCAAACAGGTTCTTGGCAATGTTCTTGGTGTTCATGATGGGTTCCTTTTCAGTGAGAGAGGATGCGCACGTCAACCCGTTCCGGAGGTGTTGGATCAGTCATCGCGTGCTGTCATCGTGAAACCAAGTTTAGAGAGTCCCACCTCAAAGAAAAAGCCGCAAAACCGGAATTCATTGTTCCGTAAAACACTAACAATTCAGGATTGCCGGATGCCGCCGCCGACCGGCCTCGCCGTGAGGAGATGCGCAGCTTCCTCCGCGCAGAGATCACGCAGAAAAAACTTAGAACGTCTATCGATCGTTTCTAAGATTGAAGGAACACAAAAACTTAGGAAAATGCGATCGGCAGGTTTGCCGCAGGGATGGTCGCAATACAGGAGACATCATCCTGCATCGCGTCCAAATGGCAGGCGGGCCACACTACCGGCGACAGAGGGAGAGAGTGTCGCTTTCGTGGGCCCGCCTGGGGAGAAACGCTGTCGCCGGCCGTGCCGGCGCGGTGTGACGCTGGTGCGTCAGCAATTACTGGTTGGAGATGGCCAGTTCGCCATTGTTGCGTGCCTGGACCAGTTCGGCGCGCACTTCCTCGCGGGACTTGGTGGAGGCCACGGCCTTGACGTCCTGGTCACGGTCGCTCACCAGGAGCTGGCCGGTGGCGCGGGCTTGCTGGAGTTCAGCGATGACTTCGGCGCGGGTCTTGGTGGAGACAAACTTGGTTTCCGGCACGTAGGAGGCTTCAGCCATGGCGGCGCCAACAGCGGTAGTCAACAGCAGGCCAGCGAAGAGGTTCTTTGCAATGTTCTTGGTATTCATGATCGTTCCTTTGTGAGTGAGGAGATGAGCACGTCAACCTGGGCCGACGTTGGTGGTTCAGTCGTTGTGTGCTGTCATCTTGGGTTCAAGTGTAGAGTTACACGGCGTCCGGATAAAGAAGCCAAACCGGAATTCATCATTCCGGAATTCAGAACAAGCTCATCGCCAAAAACTTATAACTCGATATCACCAAAACTAATAAACGTGAAATTCGAAATTTAAGGTTTTAAGTGTGGAAGGAGCACAGCCATTTCCTCTCTCCACAGAGGAGAAACGAGATGAAAATGGACAGCACTTGTCCTTCAAAAAACTTAGAAAATGGGAGGGATGAAATGCATCGATCTGCAGGGGGTGGAAGCGGCTGGATGCAGCTGTGCCGATACACGCAGGACGCAGGAAAGGCAGGCGGGCCACACTACCGGCGACCGAGGGGAGAGAACGTCGCTTTCATGGGGCCCGCCTGGGGAGAGACTGTCGCAGCGGGGTCGCCGCTACGCTTGCTGCTGCCTGGACCGGGTGGGTGTGCCCGGCCGGGGCGATAGGGTCCAGCAGTTGCCGATTACAGCGAGGGTGCCTGGGTGTTGCTGATGGCGCTGCCGTCGCGGCGGGCTTGTTGCAGTTCCTGCTGCACTTGGGCGCGGGTCAGGGTCGAGTGGAAGGTCTTGTCCACGGGATACTGTTCGCTCACCAGCAGTTCGCCATTGGCGCGGGCTTCCTTCAATTCGGCACGCACGTCGGCGCGGGTCTTGGTGGAGACGAAAGGCTTGTCGGCCGGATACTGGTCGGTGACCAGGACTTCGCCGTTGGCGCGGGCCTGTTGCAGGTCGGCGATCACTTCGGCGCGGGTCTTGGTCGAGACGATACGGGTTTCGGCGGGATACGGTGCTTCGGCCATGGCGGCGCCAACGGCGGAGGTGAGCAGCAGACCGGCAAACAGGTTCTTCGCAATATTCTTGGTGTTCATGATCGTTCCTTTGTGAGTAAGAGGATGAGCACTTCAACCTGTGACTACCCTTGTGGTTCAGTCGTTGTGTGCTGTCATCGTGGAACCAAGTTTAGGGATTCAAGCCGTCCGGAAAAAGCGGACAAAGCGGAATACATCATTCCAGATATGCGAACAATCAGTTTTTTCGAGGCTGTATCGGGGATTTTGTCTTGCAGCTGCACATGGCGTTCTGACAATAAATTGCATATCGACCAACCGAAGGGAATAGATAACTTATTGATTTATATGGGATAAGTCCCGAAAGCACTCATATCGGCCCGATTGAAACCATTTCCAGTATTGCGCTGCCACATAGATTTTTCTATCGAGGGGATAGTGAACGCCAATGACTTGTTCAAGAAATTTGAGCAAGTTTTTCAGGCAGATGAGGAGCCAACGCGCAGCCCGGCGTGCAGGCCTTTTCACCCTTGTTCATTCGGGGCTGATGATGAAAAACGGCAGTCCCGGGGCGTTTGCCGGGCTGGCAGTTCCCGCTTGTTACGAATGCTTGCATCGCTCACCGACGCTTGCACTTTCGCCCGAACCTTGCGGCGCAGGGCGTGCTCAGAGCTTCACGCATGACGCAAATGGAGCTGTGCGGTGGTACGCGAAACCGCTCATCAATTTGCGGTATCGGGGAAGCTGAGAATCAGGCCTTGTCCGACATAGCGCAACAGCAAGCTTGCCTATAGTGATGGACATGGGTCAACGATCCAGCGCCCCGACCTTACTGAAAGCCTCGGGCTTTTTGATAAACACAACGCAAGGAGGTAAGCATGAAGACTCGTCACATCCTGATTTCGTCCCTGTTCATGGCCCTGGCCGGTAGCGCCATGGCCCAGAATGCACCGACCAGCGGCAACGTTGTTGGTGCGGCACCGGCCGCTCCCATGAGCGCGACTGCGACCACGCCTTCGGCAGTGCCGTCCAACGACCCGTTCGTCCAGAAGCGCCAGGCTGATGCCGACGCCAAGGCCGAGTACAAGGCACAGAAGAAGGCTGCGAAGCAAGAATACAAGGCCGACAAGAAGGCTGCCAAGGCGCAGCTGAAGCAGGAAAAGAAGGACTCCACTGCCCAGCGCAATGAAGCCCTGGCCGCATCCCCGGCCCCCCCGACTGACAAGACTCCCTGATTTGACCATCTGAGGTCTTGAGGATTATCCCCGGCTGCGGCCGGGGATTTTTTTGTCCGCGCGTCTCAGCTGCGGCGCTTGCGCGTGTGGCCGACCGACACCTCCGGCTCGGCCGCGATGCGGGCGGGCAGGGTTTCCATCAACCAGTCGATGAAGACCCGCAGGCGCTGGCTCACATGCCGGTTCTGCGGATAGACCACATGGAAAGGATAAGCCGGTGGTCGCCAGGCTCGCAGGATCTCCACCAGCGCCCCGCTCTCCAGCGCCGCACGTGCGGCATAACCGAAGGTCTGCACGATCCCCAGCCCGGCCACGGCTGCGGCCAGGTGGGCGTTGCTCTCATTGACGCCCACGCGGTGTTCCACCTTGATCTCCAGTTTTTCCGCGCCGCGCTCGAAGCGGAAGGGAAACGCGCGCCCGTTCTGCGGCGACAGGTAGCTCACCAGCCGGTGGCCGTTCTTCAATTCCTCCGGGTAGGCAGGTGTGCCGAACTGCTTCAGGTAAGCCGGCGCGGCACAGGTCAACAGCGCGGCATCGCCGATGTGGCGCGCCACCAGCGAGGAACTGTCCGGCGCACCGCCACGGATGACGCAGTCGATGTTGTCGCTGATGAGATCGGCGGAGCGGTCCGACACGCCCAGGTCGATGCGGATATCCGGATAGCGTGCCGTGAAGCCGGGCAGCGCCGGGACCAGCACGTCACGCGCAGTGGAGCCGCCCACGTCAACGCGGAGGTGGCCGCGCGGCTTGCTGCGGGCGACGTTGAAGGATGTGTCGATATCCTCCAGGTCGCGCAGGATGCGGGTGGTCTTTTCGTAGTAGTCGCGGCCTTCCGGGGTGACGGTCACGCGGCGGGTGGTCCGCTGCAGCAGGCGCACCCCAAGGTGCGCCTCCAGCTCCTGCACCTGTTTGCTCAAGGTTGCATTGGGCATGTCCAGCGAATCAGCGGCGCGCGTGAAGCTGCCCGCCTCCACCACGCGCACGAAGCCACGAATGGCCATCAGTTGATCCATGTTGCCCGGGTCCTTTCAGCTTGGCTGTGGGGAAAGAGTCGAATTGATTATCCACCGATGTAGATAGTCATTTCGATTTTACACACTTTATCCACAAGGCCCGCCTCGCTAAAGTGCAGCCATGCCTTCACCGCAAGACGGCCCGGCCGAAGCGGCACAGGCATCAACCCTCTTCCCAATGGCAGCAAACATTTTCAAGGAGCATCACCATGAACAAGCAACTCGACGGCAAGATCGCACTCGTCACCGGCGGCACCACCGGCATCGGCCTGGCCACGGCCCAGGAACTGGCCGCCCAAGGGGCGCGCGTCTTCATCACCGGCCGCCGCCAGGCCGAACTCGATGCGGCCGTGGCCAGTATCGGCGCAGCTGCTACCGGCATCCGGGCCGACGCCTCGGTGCTGTCCGACCTCGACCAGGTCTATGCGCAAATCGCCCAAAGCGCCGGCAAGCTCGACATCCTCTTCGCCAATGCCGGCGGTGGCGACATGATGCCGCTGGGTGCGATTACCGAGGAGCACTTCGATCGTATCTTCGGTACCAATGTGCGCGGCGTGCTCTTTACCGTGCAGAAGGCCTTGCCATTGCTGGTCGATGGCGCTTCGGTGGTGTTGACGGCGTCCACCGTATCGATCCAGGGCACCGCCAATTTCAGCGTCTACAGCGCCAGCAAGGCCGCCGTGCGCAACTTCGCCCGCTCCTGGGCGCTGGACCTGAAGGACCGTGGCATCCGCGTCAACGTCGTCAGCCCGGGTCCGGTACGTACGCCTGGCCTCGGTGGGCTGGTGCCCGATGAAGCGCGCCAGGGCCTGTTCGATTTCCTCGCCGCACAGGTACCGCTGGGCCGCTTGGGTGAGCCGCAGGAAATCGGCAAGGCGGTGGCCTTCCTGGCGTCGGACGCAGCCAGCTTCGTCAATGGCATCGAGCTGTTCGTGGATGGCGGCATGGCACAGGTGTGAGGCCTTGAGACGAAAAAAATGCCGGCGATGTGCCGGCATTTTTTCTTGCGTCCTGCGTCAATTGCGCCCCTGCCGCCACAAGCACCGCGCCAGCCAGGCCGCCGTCGCCACCTGCAACAGCATGAAGGCCGCCACCGCATTCCAGCCGGAATGTTCCCAGAACCAGCCGCCGGCTGAACCGAGGACGCTGCCGCCCAGGTAGTAGGACAGCAGGTAGAGCGAGGCCGCATGGCCGCGGCCACTGCTGGCCATGCGCCCGACCCAGCTGCTGGCGGCCGAATGGGTGGTGAAGAAGCCGATGGTCAGCAGCACGATGCCCGCGATCACCAGCGCCAGCGAGGAGGTGCAGGTCAGGAACAGTCCGGCGCACGAGGTGGCGATGCCGGCGGCCACCAGCGGTGCGCGTCCATAACGGTCGGCCAGCGAGCCGGCCCATGAAGAAGACACGATGCCGAAGATGTAGGCGCTGAAGATCAGCCCGGTGAGCGTGGCCGAGAGCGAGAACGGCGGGCTCATCAAACGGAAGCCCGCATAGTTGTACGAGGTGGCGAAGATGCCCATGTTCAGCGCGGCGATGCCAAAGGTCAGCGGCAGGCGCGCATGGGCCAGATGGCGCCTCCACAGGGCCAGGTGATCGCGCAGCTGCATCGTGCCGTTGCGCACGAAGTTGCGCGAGGCCGGCAGCATCATCACGAAGGCCACCGCCAGCGCGAGATCGAGCGCACCGATGGCCAGCATGGCGTGACGCCAGCCGATGTGCTCGGAAAGCGTACTCATCGCCACCCGCCCGACCATCCCGCCAAAGGCATTGCCGCCCACGTAGAGACCCATCGCATAACCCAGTCCCTCGGCATCGATTTCCTCAGCGAGGTAGGCCATGGCCACCGCCGGCACGCCGCCCAGGGCCATGCCTTCGAGGGCACGGGCCACCAGGATCATTTCCCAGTTCGGGGCCACGCCGGCCAGCAGGTTGCAGCAGGCGGCCGTGGCCAGCGAGGCGAACATCAGTTCCTTGCGGCCATAACGTTCCGAGACCATGCCCGCCAACAGGATCGACACCGCCAGGAAACCGGTCGACAGCGACAGCGCCAGCGAAGCGCTGGCCGCTCCGATATGGAATTCACGGGCAAAGGCCGGCAGCAGCGGTTGTACGCAATACAGCAGCGAGAAGGTCGCGAATCCTGAGCAGAACAGTGCCAGCACGATGTTGCGATAGGCGGCCGAGCCGCGCACGGCCCCGCGCGGCAGGCTGGCTGCAGGTTTCCTGGCGGGAGCGGCGGCGCTGTGGCCGGCAGCGGCGCCGGCCTTGGGGGAATCCGAGAGGGATTGCATGGCAATGTGCGCACCGGGAAGGTGGACGGTGCACGGGGTGTGTTGTGGAGGAAGGCAGTCTGGAATAAATCCGCTATATTGTCCAATATATGGCAGACACCCTGCCCATCTATGAAACAGATATCACACGACCTGGCCTCTCATCATCATGGAACTCCGACACCTTCGCTATTTCCTCGCCGTGGCCGAACAGCGCAGCTTCACCCGCGCAGCCGAGAAGGTCGGCATCGGCCAGCCTCCCCTGTCGATGCAGATCAAGGACCTGGAAGCCGAGATCGGTGGCGCCCTGTTCCTGCGTACCTCGCACGGGGTCGAGTTGTCGGAGGTGGGCCGCGTTTTCCTGCCGCACGCGCAGAAGGCGGTCGACGACGCCGAGCAGGCGCTGCGCGCGGCCCAGCAGGCTGCCAGCGGTGAAGTGGGTTTGTTGCGGATGGGATTTACTTCATCGGCGGTGTTTCATCCGGTGGTGTCGCATGCCCTGCAGCAGTTTCGCGAGCGTCACCGCAAGCTGGAGATCTCCCTGAGCGAAGGCATCACCGAACAGTTGCTGGCCGATATCGCCGCCTCCCAGCTGGACGCGGCCTTCGTGCGCATCGTCACCACGCCTTCGGCGGAGCTGGGCGTGGTCGAACTGCCGGCGGAAAAACTGAAGGTGGCGCTGCCGCGCTCGCACCCGCTGGCGCGGCGCAAGTCGCTGCACCTGCAGGACCTGGCCGGGGAGAATTTCATCATGGTCCCGCGCGGCAAGGGGTCGGCGCTCTATGACAATATCTTCAGCGCCTGCCAGGCCGCCGGCTTCGATCCGCAGGTGATCCAGCTGGCCCCGCAGCTGACCTCGGCCATCAACCTGGTCGCGGCCGGCCTGGGCATTTCCATCGTGCCCGAGGCGATTGAACAGGTGCAGCTGGCCCAGGTACGCTACATCGACATCCGCGAGCCGGCACCGCGCGCGCAACTGTCGCTGGCCTATCACCGGCAGTCGATCGCAGCCTCGCGCTTTGCGGCGCACTTGCAGCGTTCGCTCAAGCGCAGCGCGCCTGACAAGTGAATGGAATACAAGCCTTAGTTGGACTTGAAACGCCCCAGGACCGAGTTGGCCTGCCGAAGGAAGGCGCGCGGATGCGCTTCCACCAGCAGTTCCAGCGCGGGCAGCATGCGCTCCAGGGCGATGGTCAGGGCAATGTCGCTGATCTCCTCGCCCCACAGCACCTTCTGCACGAAGGCCGCCGGGCCGATCTCGGCGATCAGGCTCATGCTCATCTGGCGTTCCAGGGTATCGGTGCGCGGACCGAAGGTCTCGTCGAAGATGCGCAGGATGGCCTCTTCCAGCTCCACCCACTGCGCGCGCTGATCCGCTTCTGCTTCGGCTTCGTGGCGCTGCTTCTCCAAGAGTGCGGGATCGATCGGCGCCGGCATCTGGCTGTTCTCAATGAGTGCGCTGGCTTCCCCGGCCATGCGGCTTAGTTGCTGCACGTGCAGCGTCAGTGCGCTGATCTCCGCGAGCAAGGTGCGCAGCGGCATCTGCTGCGGCATGTCTGCTCCGGCTGGCCCTGCTGGATGTGGAATCATCTTGTTGTTGTCACTCAGGCCACAGGCCCGGTCCCGTGCAAGCTGCTTGAATCGATCGCGCCAACCTGGCCACCCCCACGCGGCCCTGCTGGCTCCCAGTCATCCGGCCTGCGCAGCCGGTCATTCATTTCCATGCGGAAACAAAAATAAGTATAGTGCGCTGCAAAAATTTACGCATGGAAATTTCAACGGAATTCGGCGAAGAAGCGACACCAATGCCGTGAATATTGCTTGAATGATAAAAGAAAATGACGGAGTTGCGTTTCTTTCATTATCTGTAATCCAACACTTTGATGCGGATTGCACCGGTTCTGCTGCGGCATATCGCCGCAGCAGAACCGGCAAGCCCGCAGGATGCGGCTTGGCGGGCTGACCCGCGTCACCGTTCGTCAGGCGTTTCTCAGGGTGAAGCAATATAATGAGAATCGTTCCTGAATCCCGATCAGAAGAAAATCCATGCGTCTTACTGAATTAGCCAAGGGGGTCGGCGCCATCGTCGACCAAGTGACCGACCTGCACGCCGCCGACGCGGTCGCCGCCCGCCTGCGCGATCTTGGCTTCGTGCGCGGTGAGCCGGTACGGGTGGTGGCCAGCGCCCCCTTTGGCGGTGACCCCATCGTGGTGCAGATTGGTTCGACGCGCTTTGCCCTGCGCCGCGCCGAAGCCGAGCGCGTCAGGCTCGCAGCGGGAGCCGCAGCATGAGCAGCGGCTCCCTCAACATCGCCCTGGTGGGCAATCCCAACTGCGGCAAGACCGCCCTCTTCAACCAGCTGACCGGGGCGCGCCAGAAGGTCGCCAACTATGCCGGCGTGACGGTGGAACGCAAGTCCGGTGCCTTCACCGCCCCTTCCGGTCGCCACGTGCGGGTGGTCGACCTGCCCGGCGCCTACAGCCTGCAATCGGTGAGCCCCGATGAACGCGTGACGCAGGCGGTGCTGCAGGGACGCTATCCTGGCGAAGCCGTTCCGGACCTGATCGTCTGTGTGGCCGATGCCACCAATTTGCGCCTGCACCTGCGCTTCGTGCTGGAAGTGCGCCGCCTGGGCCGGCCCATGGTGCTGGCGCTGAACATGATGGATGCGGCCGCCCGGCGCGGCATCCGCATCGACGTGGCGGCGCTGTCGCAGCGCCTGGGCATGCCGGTCATCGAGACCATTGCCGTCAAGCGCGGGGGCACGCGCGCGCTGGTGGCGGCCATCGATACGCAGGCGCCGGTCCCCTCGGCGGCGGTCCAAGAGCCCGACGACCTCCACGCGGAAGTGCGCGCGCTGCTGGCCGACACCGTGGTGATGCCGGCCCCGACCGATCGCCGTGATGATGCGATCGACCGCATCGCCCTGCATCCGGTCTTCGGGGTGCTGTTGCTGGCGCTGACCATGTTCCTGGTGTTCCAGGCGGTGTATGCCATCGGCAAGCCGATGACCGATGCCATCGCCGATGGCTTCGGCACGCTCGGCGGCGTGGTCGGTGAGTGGCTGCCGGAGGGCCCTTTGCGCGGGCTGGTCACCGATGGCCTGCTGGCCGGGCTGGGCACGGTGCTGGGCTTCCTGCCGCAGATCCTGGTGCTGTTTTTCTTCATCCTGCTGCTGGAGGAATCCGGCTACCTGCCCCGCGCGGCCTTCGTGCTGGACAAGCTCATGGTCTCGGTGGGCCTGTCGGGCCGATCCTTCATCCCCCTGCTTTCCAGCTTCGCCTGTGCCATTCCCGGCATCATGGGCACGCGCAGCATCACCGATCCGCGTGACCGCCTGGCCACCATCCTGGTCGCCCCGCTGATGACCTGTTCGGCGCGCCTGCCGGTGTATGCCCTGCTCATTGGCGCTTTCATCCCGCATCGTCCGGTGCTGGGCATCTTCAACCTGCAAGGGCTGGCGCTGTTCTGTCTCTATGTGGCGGGCATTGCCGCCGCCATGCTGGTGGCCTGGGTGGCCAAGCGCATCGGCCGCTCGCGCCAGGAACGGGCGCTGTTGATGGAGCTGCCCTCCTATCGTCTGCCGCACTGGCGCGATATCGCGCTGGGCCTGTGGGAACGCGGTGCCATCTTCCTCAAGCGCTTGACCGGCGTGATGCTGGCGCTGACGGTGCTGATGTGGGCCATCTGCACCTTCCCCTCGGCACCGGAGGGCGCAACCCGCGCCGCCATCGACTATTCCATCGCCGGTTATATCGGCCACAGCCTGCAAATGCTGTTCGCTCCGCTCGGCTTCAACTGGCAGATCAGCCTGTCGCTGATCCCCGCCTTCGCCGCGCGGGAGACCGCCGTGGCCACGCTGGCGACCGTCTATGCGGTGGGCGGTGAAGAAGGCGCGGCGCTGCAAAGCGCGCTGGCTGCGCACATCTCGCTGGCCAGTGCGCTGTCGCTGATGGTGTGGTTCGCCTTTGCGCCGCAGTGCATGTCCACGCTGGCCATCATCCGCCGCGAGACGCAGTCCTGGCGCATGGTGGCGCTGTCCTTCGGCTACATGTTCGTGCTGGCGTATGCCGCTTCCTTCCTGACCTACAACATCGCAAGGTGGCTGGCATGAATCACGCGCTGTGGTGGCAATACGCGGTCATTGCCGTGCTGGTGATGGCCAGTGCGCTCTACATGCTGCGCAAGCTGGCGCCTTCGATGAGCTGGCGCTGGCAGGCGCGGCTGGCGAGCTGGTTGATTCGTCGTCGTGCGGGGATGTGGCAGGCCCTGGGCCGGCGCTGGTTGCCGCCCGCCAAAAGCGGTGGCTGTGGTGGCGGTGCGTGTGATGGCTGTGGCGATAGCGGTGATGCCCTGCCGCCGCTGGAACAGAAGATCCAGTTCCATCGCCGCCGCTGAATCCCGGATCCGGCGCGGCGGCGAGGCTTGTGCTCAGTGCAGCTCTTCGGCTTCGAACCCGGCCGCGCGCAAGGCCTGCAGCACCTGGGCCAGGTGCGGGCGACCACGGGTTTGCAGCACCAGTTCGATATCCACGTTCTGCGCGGCCAGGAGCGTAAAGGCGCGCTGGTGGTGCACTTCATCGATGTTGGCACCGGCTTCGGCGACGATGCCGGTGATGCGCGCCAGCGTGCCGGGCACGTCGCGTGAACTGACCTTGACGCGGGCCAGGCGTCCGGCACGTACCATGCCGCGTTCGATGATGGCGGTGAGCAACAGCGGATCGATGTTGCCGCCCGACAGCACCAGTCCCACGCGCTTGCCGCGGAAGCGGTCCGGATAGCGCACCAGCGCAGCCAGTCCCGCCGCACCAGCCCCTTCCACCAGCGTCTTTTCGATTTCCAGCAGCATCAGCACGGCCTGTTCGATATCGCCTTCATCGACCAGCAGCAGCTCGTCGGCTTCGCGCGCGATGATGGCGCGGGTCAGCGTGCCGGGCGTGCCCACGGCGATACCTTCGGCGATGGTGCTGGCGCCGACCGGGTGTTCGGTCCCCTTGACGGCATTGACCATGGTCGGGAAGCGGCGTGTCTGCACGCCCACGATCTCGATCTCCGGCTTGATGGCGCGTGCGGCCACGGCCATGCCGGCCAGCAGGCCGCCGCCGCCGATGGAGACCACCAGGCAATCGAGGTCTGGCACGGCCTTCATCATCTCCAGCGCGACCGTCCCCTGGCCGGCGATGATGGCTTCGTCGTCATAGGGATGGACGAAGGTCAGGCCCTCTTTCTCGGCCAGTTCATAGGCATGGGTGCGGGCCGCTTCCAGGGTGTCGCCATGCAGCACCACGTTGGCGCCGAAGCCGCGGGTGCGTTCGATCTTCACGCCGGGCGTGAAGCGCGGCATGACGATGGTGGCCGGCAAGCCCAGGCGTTGCGCGTGATAAGCCACACCCTGTGCATGGTTGCCGGCCGACATGGCCACCACGCCGCGCGCACCGCCTTCGCTGGCGGCGACGTCGACCATCTTGTTGCAGGCGCCGCGCTCCTTGAAGGAGGCGGTGAATTGCAGGTTTTCGAATTTCAGGAAGACCTGGGCGCCGACGATCTGGGACAGCGTGCGCGATTCCACACAGGGTGTCTCCAGGATCTGGCCTTGCAGCCGCTGGGCGGCGGCTTCGATGTCGTTGAGCGTTGTCATGCCGAGATTGTAGAGCCAATGGGGTGATTTGTAGCAGTTCGGGCATACCGCCGCCAAGGATGCGGCGAAAGCAAAGTCATGGGCCGTTCCGCTTGCAAATTCGAAAATCCATCGCGTAACTTTTTGCCTGCTCGGTGATAACCAGTACCTGGGCAATTGCAGTCCAGACAACACAAAATTTCTTTGCAAGTGGCCATTGAAGTCCGCCGCAGTGCCGACTACAGTAAAGACTCGTCGCGCCGCCAGCTGCTTCCACCAGGAGACAACAGCCAGCCCGGATGCGGCACCCGGAAGTGGCGCGCGCCCTTCCTTCTCACGCAGATCCGAACAGTCTCAGCAGTTCTCACCCAGGAGATACCCATGAGCATGGCCACCCGGCAACCGGATGTCCGATCGTCCCCGCCCCTGCCCTTCAGTCCCCTCGTTCCCCCGCGCGAACGCGCGCGCTACCACCAGCGCACCACACCGCTGCTGTTGAAACTGGTGGAACTGGATCCGCGCGAAGTCGTGGACGGCATCATGACCCCCAACGGCTTCCTGGCCGCTGACGTGACGCCGGTGGGCCCGATGCGCGAGGCTTGCCCGCATTGTGAAGGCGTGGCGCTGCAGCTGGTGTTGCGGCATCACCATGTCAAGCGCAGCCATCTGTTCTGCCGCGTATGCACGCGCGTGTATGACGCGTTCAACGAGAGCGGGCATTCGGTGTTGACGGTGTGAAGCCGTTCAATAGCGTGAAGCAAGCGTCGATGTTATCGGCGCTTTTTTTTTGCTTGCAGCAAGCTCCGGTCATCCCATTCCCTGCGTAGGGTTTGTTGATAATCGCCATTTTCGGTTGGAAGCAATTTCCATATGCCGAACGGGTCGGGCACGGGCCTGTGGGGTTTGTCCATGAGCGTAGTGTCGATTGCGATATGAGGATGCGATGTTCCCCTGCCAGCATCCATTTCGCCATCGAAGTTTCTGGAACATTCTTGACGACCTCAAGCGGTAACACAGTAGAATCAGCCCCCTCAACGCAACAAAAGAGATGCCAATGGAATATGCGTACAAGCTGATGGCCTCCCCGGCCGGTTTGCTCAAGCTGGTGGCCAAGGGGGATCACCTGGCGGCCATCCTGTGGGAGGACGATGACGCCCTGCGCGTGCGCCTGGGTGAGATGGTGGAAGATGAAGACCGTCCGGTCCTGATCGAAACCGAACATCAGCTGCGCGAATATTTTGCCGGCGAACGCGACAGCTTCGACATCCCGCTGCATTTCGAAGGCACCGAGTTCCAGCGCCAGGTGTGGTCGGCCCTGCTCGACATCCCTTATGGCCAGACCCGCACCTATCTCGATATCGCACGCCAGCTCGGCAACGAGAAGGCGGTGCGCGCCGTGGGGGCGGCCAATGGCCGCAATCCCATTTCCATCATCGCGCCCTGCCATCGCGTCATCGGCGCCGGTGGCGAACTCACCGGCTTTGCCGGCGGGCTGCACGTCAAGAAACTGCTGCTGGCCATCGAGGGCATTTCCACCGAGGGCCGCGATATCGGCCAGGTCATCGATCCCCGCCGCAAGGCGCAATCGCGGCGACGCGAAGATCCCAACCAGCTGTCGCTGCTGTAAGTCCGAAAACGCAACTAACTTCCCTGCAACAGCCAGCCTGGCCGTGCAGCGTGCTCAGCGCTGCATGCCCCACCTCTTCACGGTCACGCGTTCCAGCGTATTGAAGACCAGGTTCTCTACCAGCAGACCGATGAGGATCACCATGGCCAGGCCGGCGAAGACCTTGTCGGTATAGAGTTCGTTGCGATTCTGGAAGATGTACCAGCCCAGTCCGCCTTTGCCGCTGGTGGCACCGAAGACCAGTTCGGCGGCAATGAGCGTACGCCATGCAAACGCCCAGCCGATGCGCAATCCCGCCAGGATGGAGGGCAGGGCGGCCGGCACCAGTACCTGCAGCACGAAGCCCAGGCCGCGCAGGCCATAGTTGCGGCCGGCCATGCGCAGGGTCTCCGAGACCCCCAGGAAGCCCGCATAGGTATTGACCGCCAGCGCCCACAGCACCGAATGCACCAGCACGAAGATCAGGCTGCCTTGGCCCAGCCCGAACCACAGCAGGGCGATGGGCAGCAGCGCAATGGCCGGCAGCGGATTGAACATCGAGGTGAGGGTGCCCAGCAGGTCGCGCCCGAATTGCGTCGACACCGCCAGCGTGGTCAGCACGAAGGCCGCCACGATGCCCAGCAGATAGGCCTTCAGCAGCACCTGCAGCGACAGCCAGGTCTTGCCGAACAGCTCGCCCGTCTTGAGACCGTCGAGGAAGGCCTGCGCCGTCTGCAGGAAGGTCGGCAGCAGCAGGTCATTGTTCTGCCAGCGCGCGATGCCTTCCCACACCAGCGCCAGCAGCAGCAGGATGGCGCCCTTGCGCACCCAGCCCTGTTGCCAGATGCGCTGGGGCAGCGAGAACTGGCGCTGCAGCACCAGGCCGGGCAGGGGAGTCAGCGGCAGTTCGTATTCGTCGCGGATCGGGGGAGTCTGGGGCATGGCGTATTTCGGTCTTTAGTAAGAAAAGCGGACATCGCTGAAATTGATGACCGGTGCCGCTGCGCTGGCCGCGCCGGTCTCGCCGCCTTCATCGAAGAGCAGACGATGGATGCGCTGCGCGGTCTGCTGGAAGCCCACGCCACCCAGGCTGGACAGATCGTACTGGTGGCTGTTGATCTCGGCGCGTACGCGGCCCGGATGCGGCGAGAGCAGCAGGATGCGGTTGCCCACCACCAGTGCCTCTTCGATGGAGTGCGTCACGAAGAGCAGGGTGAAGCGCACCTCATCCCACAGCGCCAGCAATTCTTCCTGCATCTTGCGGCGGGTCAGCGCATCGAGGGCGGCGAAGGGCTCATCCATCAACAGCATCTTGGGTTGCATCGCCAGTGCGCGGGCAATCGCCACGCGCGCCTTCATGCCGCCCGAGAGTGTATGCGGATAGGCATCGGCAAAGCGCGCCAGGCCGACCTTCTCCAGGTAATGGCGGGCGCGCTCGGCGGCTTCGCGCTTGCCCAGCGTGCGCGAGGCCAGCAGCGGAAACATCACGTTCTGCAGCACCGTCTTCCACGGCGGCAGCTGGTCGAATTCCTGGAAGACCACGATGCGGTCCGGCCCCGGCTGATGCACCACCTGGCCATCGAGACGGATCTCGCCACCGGCCGGCGGCAGGAAGCCCGCGACCGATTTGAGCAGGCTGGACTTGCCGCAGCCCGAGGGCCCCAGCAGCACGAAGCGATCCGCCGGATGCACGTCGAAACTGACTTCATGCGTGGCCTGCACCACGGCCGTGGCGCTGCGGTATTGCAGGCTCACGCGGTCCACCTGCAGCAGCGGCTGCAGGCTGGCGGCGGCGCTCACGCTGGCGGTTTCAGCTGCCGGGTTGTGCATACGCTTCCTCGAAGAAGTAATCCTTCCAGCTATTGGCGCGATTCTTCAGCACGCCCAGCGCATGCAGCTGCTCGGCATAGACGAAGGTGCGCTCGGGCGAGACGGTGAAGTTGATTTCCGGGTCTTCCACGATCCTGCGCACGAACTCCGGCGCGAGCTTGGACTTCTGCACGCGGATGAAGGTATCGGCTGCCTTGGCCTTGTTGTTGCGCACGAACTCGGCCGCTTCCACCAGCGCCTTGTAGAAGGCACGGGAGGTCTTGGGGTTTTCGTCGTGGAATTTCTGGGTGGTGTAGAGCACGTTGAAGGTCGCCGGTCCACCCATGATGTCGTAAGAGCTGATGACCTTGTGCACCTTCTTGTTTTCCAGCGCCTGGTACTGGAAGGGCGGGCTGGAGAAGTGCGCATTGATTTCCGAGCCGCCCGCGATCAGGGCCGCCGTGGCATCCGGATGGGAGAGGCTCACGCTGATGCTGTCGAAGCGCTTGAAATCTTCCTTGCCGAATACCCTGGCGGTCTCGATCTGCAGCGTGCGCGACTGGAAGCCCACACCTGCCGCCGGGACGGCGATGCGATCCTTGTCGCTGAAATCCTTGATGGTCCTGACATTGGGATTGTTGCTCAGCAGGTAGTTGGGCATGGAGCCCAGCGAGGCAATCGCCTTGACGTTCTGGCGGCCGCGCGTGCGGTCCCACAGCACCAGGGCCGGCGGCGCACCGGCCGAGACCACGTCCAGGGCCCCGGCCAGCAGGGCTTCGTTCATGCCGGTGGCGCCCGACAGGCTGGTCCACTCGACCTTGATGTCCACGCCTTCCTGCTTGCCGTATTTTTCGATCAGCTTCTGGTCCTGCACCACGTCGAGGATCAGGTAGCCGATACCGAATTGCTGGGCGATGCGGATGCTGCCTTCGGCGCGCGCCATCAACGGCGCACCCAGCAGCGACAGCGCCAGGGTGGTGGTGAACAGACGCCGCAGGCGCCCCTTGGAAGAGAGTCGTGTAGTCATGGTGTCCTGTACTGTGGAGGCAGGCCGGCTTCGGTGGAGAATCCGGCAGTGGATGTGCGGTGTCGGCTTAGAACCGTCATGGTGGTAAAACGCGGTTCTTTATTCGTTCGGAGTATATAAAGGGCAGGGGAGAAAGAAAAACTCGATTACCGCATATCGATATGCGGCCGGGGTATAGGCCGCAAGCCCTTGTCCGGCGCGGCTTGCGGGCGATATGAAGGTTTTTGCGGCAGTGCAATTCCGGAACCGCGTCCGTGCGCGGCTGTCAAGTTCCGCAAGCCAGGCGAGAGGCGCGCGCGCAACGCCAGGAGGTCGTCAGCGGCATTTTGAGCGCACCACGGGTAGAGTGCGCTAAAGTACGCGTCCTGCCCGGACAGTGGCCAGCCCTCCCCGCCGAGGGTGGCGTCTGCCCCCAGAACCTGTCCGCCGGCACTCTATTTGAAGAAGCAAAGGGAGCAAGATGGGTTCATCTCATACCAATTCAGGCCTTTCCCTCCGGTCGACCAAATTCCACCTGATTACCCTGGCGGCGCTGGGTGTGGTGTTCGGCGATATCGGTACCAGCCCGCTGTACGCATTGAAGGAATGTTTCAGCCCCGACCATGGCATCGCCTTTTCCCCGGGCGCGGTGCTGGGCATCATCTCGATGCTGTTCTGGTCGATCTCCATCGTGGTCACCATCAAGTACGTCATGTTCGTGCTGCGCGCCGACAACAACGGCGAAGGCGGCGTGCTGGCGCTGATGGCGCTGTCGCTGCGTTCAGCCATCTCAGGATCGCCGCGCGCCAAGCTCTTGATGATGCTGGGTGTCTTCGGTGCCTGCATGTTCTATGGCGACGTCGTCATCACGCCGGCCATCTCCGTGCTCTCGGCGGTGGAAGGGCTGGAGATCGCCGCGCCGAGTACGGCGCATGCGGTCATACCGCTCACCTTGGCGATCGTGGTGGTCCTGTTCCTGATCCAGCGGCATGGCACCAGCGTGGTGGGCCGCTTCTTCGGGCCGGTGATGTTCCTGTGGTTCTTGTCGCTGGCGCTGCTGGGCCTCTACAACATCGTCAAGGCGCCGGAAGTGCTGGTGGCGATCAACCCGTATTACGCCGTGCACTTCATGGCCGAGCACTCGCTGCAGGCCTTCATCGTGCTGGGTTCGGTGGTGCTGGTGCTGACCGGGGCCGAGGCGCTGTATGCCGACATGGGCCACTTCGGCATCAAGCCGATCCGCTACGCGTGGCTGTTTACGGTCATGCCCTCGCTGCTGATCAATTATTTCGGCCAGGGGGCCAACCTGATCGCCAATCCCAAGGCCATCACCAACCCCTTCTACCTGATGATCCCCGAGCCGCTGGTGCTGCCCATGGTGGTGCTGGCCACCTGCGCCACCGTGATTGCGTCGCAGGCGGTGATCTCGGGCGCCTTCTCGCTGACCAGCCAGGCCATCCTGCTGGGCTTCGTGCCGCGCATGCGCATCCTGCATACCTCCGAGGATGAACAGGGCCAGATCTACATTCCCCTGATCAACTGGATGCTGCTGGTGGTGGTGGTGGCGGTGGTGCTGGCCTTCAAGAAATCCGACAACCTGGCTGCCGCCTACGGGGTGGCCGTGACCACCACCATGGTGATCACCACCATGCTGCTGGGCGTGGTGATGCGCCACATCTGGAAGTGGCGCATGCCGGCCGTGGTCGTGGCCATCGGCTGCTTCCTGGTGGTCGACGTGGCCTTCTTCGCGGCCAACCTGCTCAAACTCACCGAGGGTGGCTGGTTCCCGCTGGTCATCGGCGGCGCGGCCTTCTTCCTGTTGATGACCTGGTACTCGGGCCGCATGCTGCTGCGCATGCGCATCAAGGATGACGGCATTCCCATCGAGCCCTTCATCGAAGGCCTGCTGGCGCATCCGCCGCATCGCGTGGGCGGTACCGCCGTCTTCATGACCGGCAACATCGCCACCGTCCCGGTCGCCCTGCTGCACAACCTGAAGCACAACCGCATCCTGCATGAGCGCGTGTTCTTCCTGAAGATCAGCATCTGGGACGTGCCCTACGTGGCCGACAGCGAGCGCCTGACCATGAAGGAGCTGGGCGGCGACGTCTACCTGCTGCGCGCGGCCTTCGGTTTCAAGGAAGCGCCGGAAGTGCAGAAGGTCATGACGCTGACCGAACAGCAGTTCGGCCATCACTTCGACCTGATGGATACTTCCTTCTTCCTGGCGCGCGACACGGTGGTGCCGAGCAAGCTGCTGGGCATGTCGCTGTGGCGCGAGCGCCTGTTCGCATGGATGTACCAGAACGGCGCCAAGCCTTCGGACTTCTTCCACATCCCGGCCAACCGCGTGGTGGAGCTGGGCACCAAGGTGGAAATCTGAGCGGCACAGCACTGGCCGCGTGAGGCAAAGGCAGGGCCGTCCTTCGGGGCGGCCCTGTTTTTTTTTGCGGAGGCGCCGGGAATTATCGTGGCGGCAGCGTGATGGGCAGCGGTGAGGTTGGCTTGACCTCTTCCAGGCAGATCATGGAGCGCAGCCCGGCCACGCCGGGGACCTGCATCAGCCGGTCGGTGAGGAAGTGCGACAGGCTCTTGAGATCCTGCGAGACCACCTTGAGCAGGTAATCGAAGTCACCCGAGATGGTGTAGCACTCGACGATTTCGGGAAAGGCCTTGATCACCTTTTCCACTGCGCGCACCTGCTTGAATTGCGCCCGGTCCAGCGAGAGCGACACGAAGGCCGTGACATTGAGCCCGACCTCAGCCGGCGCTACCAGGGCGGCATAGCGGCGGATCACGCCCTGCTCCTCCAGCGCACGCACGCGTCGCATGCACTGCGGCGGCGAGAGGTGGATGCGCTCGGCCAGGTCGACGTTGCTGATCTGGCCGTCGGCTTGCAGCAGTTCCAGGATCTTGATGTCGATCTTGTCCATATGATTCATCGCGGCGAAATAATATTTCGTCATCATGGCAAATCATGACGAAAAACGAAAGCCTGTTTCGCTCCGTTGTAGATAAGATTTCATCCATCGCCACTGCCGAGGCAGCCCCTGCACAAGAGGCTGATGCATCATGGTCAAGTACATCGGAACGTCAGACCTGCAAGCCCATCTGGCCACGTATCCCTTGCCGGAGGTGATCGGCGGCATGGTGCAATACCTGCGCGAGGACTTCCTGCGCTGGCCGCAATTCGACAAGAGCGCACGCGTGGCCAGCCACTCGGCGCGCGGGGTGATCGAGCTGATGCCCATTTCGGATGGACGCTGGTATGCCTTCAAGTACGTCAACGGCCATCCCGCCAATACGGCGCAGGGTTTGCTGACGGTCACCGCCTTCGGCGTGCTGGCCGAGGTGGCCAGCGGCTATCCGCGCCTGCTGTCGGAACTGACCCTGACCACGGCCTTGCGCACGGCGGCGACCTCGGTGCTGGCGGCGCAGCACATGGCGCGCCCGAACAGCCGCAGCATGGCACTCATCGGCAATGGTGCGCAGGCGGACTTCCAGGCCATTGCTTTCCATACCCAGCTGGGTATCACGGAGTTGCGGCTCTTTGATGTCGACCCGGCTGCCACCGACAAGCTGGTACGCAACCTGCGGAACTGGCCTGCGCTGCGGCTGGTCCGCGCACGCAGCACGGCCGAGGCGGTGGCCGGGGCCGACATCGTCACGACGGTCACGGCCGACAAGCGCCGTGCCGTGATCGTGCATCCGGACATGATCGAAGCCGGCATGCACATCAATGCCGTCGGTGGCGATTGCCCCGGCAAGACCGAATTGCATCGGGGCGTGCTGGAGAAAGCGCGCGTGGTCGTGGAATTCGCACCGCAATCGCGTATCGAAGGGGAAGTGCAGCAGATGCCGCCGGACTTTGCCGTGACCGAACTGTGGGAAGTGCTGGCCGGCAAGGCAACCGGCCGCCGCGATGCCCATGAAGTGACGGTCTTCGATTCGGTCGGTTTCGCGCTGGAGGATTTCTCGGCGCTGCGCTACCTGGATGACCACATCGATGCGCATCAGGCGCAGCAGATCGATCTGGTCCCCGCACTGGACAACCCCAAGGACCTGGTTGGCTTGGCCATCCCCGTCCTTCCCTACAAGGAGCAGGCAAACGCATGAACAAGATCAGGATGATGGGCGCCCCCACCGACGTGGGCGCCAGCCGCCGTGGTGCCTCCATGGGCCCGGCCGCCCTGCGCGTGGCCGAACTGCAGCGCAGCCTGCAGCAGCATGGATTGGAAGTGATCGATGGCGGCGACCTGGGCGGTCCGGCCAATCCGCAGCAGCCACCGGTGCAGGGATTGCGCCATCTGGAACAGGTGGTGCAGTGGAACCAGGCCGTCTTCGATGCGGTATCGGGCAGCCTGGCCGAGGGCGAAGTGCCGCTGCTCATGGGCGGTGACCATGCCCTGGCAGTCGGGTCGATTGCCGCCGTGGCGCGTCACTGCCGCACCCACGGCAAGGACCTGCGCGTGCTGTGGCTGGATGCCCATGCCGATGCCAACACCAGCCAATCCACCCCGACCGGCAACATCCATGGCATGCCGGTAGCCTGTCTGCTGGGCGTGGGGCCCGACGCGCTGACCCGCATGGGCGGCCAGACGCCGGCCATGCAGCCGCAGCAGATCTGCCAGATCGGCATCCGCAGCGTGGACCGCGAAGAAAAGCGCCACCTGCGCGAACTGGGCGTGCGCGTCTTCGACATGCGCCACATCGATGAATACGGCATGCGCGCCACCATGCAGGAGGCGCTGGCCGGCATGGAGCCGGATACCCACCTGCACGTGAGTTTCGATGTGGATTTCCTCGATGCCGCGCTGGCTCCGGGTGTGGGCACGGCCGTCCTGGGCGGTCCGACCTATCGCGAGGCCCAGCTGTGCATGGAGATGATCGCCGATACCGGCCGTCTTGCTTCGCTGGACGTGATGGAACTGAACCCGGCCTGCGACGTGCGCAACCAGACCGCTGAGGTGGTGGTGGACCTGGTCGAAAGCTTGTTCGGGAAATCCACACTGATTCGCTGAGTTTGGCTGGCGCCTCTCATTGCATGCAATTGGAGGTTGAAGGATTGCGGGCAATGCCCGATCATTCAGGGTTTTGTCGCGTCCGGCGGGCAGGAGCAGGGTAGTCACCTGGCATTCCCGTGCGCCGGGAAGCGCCCGCACGCCGGGGCGGAAGCGATGTGCGCACGCATCTTGCTCTCCCGGTTCACTCCTCCGTCAGAAAGAAGTCATCATGTCCTTCAAGAAATTGTTCACCCTGGCCGCCAGCGCGCTGGCCCTGTCCTGTGCTGCCGGCAGCACCTTCGCGGCTGACCAGACCTACGTGGTCGGCGCCGGCGGTACCTACCGCCCCTTCGAATTCGAAACCCCGAAGAAGGAACTGGTCGGCTTCGACATCGACCTGATCAAGGCCATCTCGCAAGCGTCCAACTTCAAGATCCAGCTGGTGAGCACGCCCTGGGAAGGCATTTTCGCCACCCTCGGCCAGGGTGACCGCGACATCATCATCTCCGGCATCACCATCACCGACAAGCGCGCCCAGATGGTCGACTTCTCGCTGCCGTACTTCCCGGCCGAGCAAGTCATCATCACCAACGCCGATGCCAAGATCACCTCGCTGGCCGACCTGAAGAAGACGCAAGTGGCCGTGGTCAACTCCACCGCCGGTGACATCGTGGTCTCCGAAGAACTGGGCAAGGCCAGCACCGCCATCCACCGTTTCGACAACACCGTGCTGATGCTGGAAGAACTGTATCGCGGCGGCGTTGACGCGGCCGTGGGCGACGTGGGCGTGATCAAGTTCTACATCAAGAGCCATCCCGAGAAGAAGTTCAAGGTCGTCGGTGACACCAAGTTCGTGCGCCAGTACTTCGGTATCGCCGTCAAGAAGGGCAACAAGGAACTGCTGGACAAGATCAACGCCGGCCTGAAGCAGATCGTCGCCGATGGCACCTACGCCAAGATCTACAAGACCTGGTTCGACGGCGAAGTCCCGACCCTGCCGCTGAAGTAATCCTTCCGGCCCCGGCCCCCGTTGGCCGGGCGCCTGCCTGAGCGCCGCTCCGCCGGGGTGCGGGGCGCGCTGCCTGTCCTGCTTGTTCCGCGTTTTTCGCGTTCCCTGCTTTTCTTAACCTCTCCGTTTGAACGGATTCATCATGCATTCCTTCTTCCAATGGGAAATCATCGGCGAATACGCGCCGCTGTTCGTCGAAGGCACCTGGATGACCCTGAAGGCCGCGATCATCTGCGTCATCGCCGGCACCTGCTGGGGCCTGGTGCTGGGCGTGGGCCGCCTGGCCGAGGCACGCCATGGTTTCTGGAAATATTTCCTGTGCTACTGCGTGCAGTGGCCGATTCGCTTCTACGTCAGCTTCCTGCGCGGCACACCCTTGTTCGTGCAGATCCTGCTGATCCACTTCGCGCTCATGCCGATGTTGATCAACCCCAGCGGCGGCCTGATCCTCTCGGGCGACCTGGCGCGCGAGATCCGCTCGCACTACGGTGCCTTCGCTTCGGCGGTGCTGGCCATCACGCTCAACTCGGGCGCGTATGTCTCGGAGATCTTCCGCGCCGGCATCCAGTCCATCGACCGCGGCCAGAGCGAAGCCTCGCGCTCGCTGGGCATGAGCTACCTCGGCACGCTGCGCCGCGTGGTGCTGCCGCAGGCCTTCCGCCGCATGCTGCCGCCGCTGGGCAACAATGCCATTGCCATCGTCAAGGATTCCTCGCTGGCCTCGGCCATCGGCCTGGCTGAACTGGCCTATGCAGCGCGTACCGTCTCGGGCGCCTATGCACGCTACTGGGAGCCGTACCTGACCATCTCGGTGATCTACTGGGTCATCACGCTGGCACTGGCGGCGCTGGTACGCCATCTGGAAGCACGTTACGGCAAGGGAGATGCACGATGAGCACGATGATCAAGGTCAATCAACTGCAGAAGCGCTTCGGCCAGGCGCACATCCTGCGCGGTATCGATTGCGAGATCCGCGCGCGTGAAGTGGTGTGCGTGATCGGGCCGTCGGGCTCGGGCAAGAGCACTTTCCTGCGCTGCCTCAACGGGCTGGAAGAAGTCAGCGATGGCGACATCTTCATCGAAGGCGTCAAGCTCAATGATCCCAAGGTCAACCTCAATGCGCTGCGCGCCGAGCTGGGCATGGTGTTCCAGCGCTTCAACCTGTTCCCGCACATGACGGTGCTGGAAAACCTGATCATGGCGCCCATGCAGGTCAAGAAGCTGTCCCGCCGCGAAGCCGTGCTGGTGGCCGAGAAGCTGCTGCAGAAGGTGGGCCTGCTGGAGAAGATCGACGCCTTCCCCAACCAGCTCTCCGGCGGCCAGCAGCAGCGCGTGGCGATTGCCCGCGCGCTGGCGATGGAACCGAAGGTGATGCTGTTTGATGAACCCACTTCCGCGCTGGACCCGGAACTGGTGGGCGAAGTGCTGACCGTCATGAAGCAACTGGCCGAGGAAGGCATGACCATGGTCGTGGTCACGCACGAGATGGGCTTTGCCCGTGAAGTGGCGGACCGGGTCTTCTTCATCGACCAGGGCGTCATCATGGAAGAAGGACCGCCGCAGCAGGTGCTGGGCGAGCCTGTCCATGAGCGCACGCGCGATTTCCTGCGCAAGGTGCTGTAAGCGACAACGAAAAACGCCGGGATTGCTCCCGGCGTTTTTCGTTGCAGGCTCAGTGATGCGCCCCCAGCACGATGGCCCCCGCTGCAATCACCGCGCAGGACAGTACGCGCCGCAGGGTCAGCTTCTCGCCCAGGAAGAGCGTGCCGATCAGGAGCGCAAACAGTACCGAGGTTTCGCGCAGCGCCGAGACCATGCCCATGGGGGCGAGCGTCACGGCCCAGATCACGATGCCGTAGGCCAGCAGCGACATCATGCCGCCCGCCAATCCGATCCAGCTGTCCTTGTGGGATAGCACTACTGGCGAGCGTCCATGCTTGTACTGGTAGAGCAGGGCCAGCGGAATGCTGTCGGCCACGAACAGCCAGCCCGCATAGGCGATGGCATCGCCCGCGAGCCGTGCGCCGATGCCATCGGTGATGGTGTAGGCCGCAATGAAGGCGCCGGTCGCCAGCGCCGCCAGCGGACCGGACAGGTGCTCGCGCTGGCGCATGGCGCGCAGGTTGGCCAGGCTGACGATGCCCAGCGAGACCAGGGCGATGCCGATCACGGTATACATTCCCAGCTGCTCTCCGGCGAACACTGCCGCGCCCAGTGCCACCAGCAAGGGCGAGGAGCCGCGTGCAATCGGATAGGACTGGCCGAAGTCGCCGATGCGGTAGGCGCGAATCAGGAACAGGTTGTAGCCGGTGTGCAGAAGACCCGAGAGCAGGATGTAGAACCAGCTCTCCGCCTGCGGCCACGGCCGCCACAGCACCAGCGGGATCGCCCCCAGGCCCGCGCCCAGGGTCATGAGCGAGAGCGAGGCCAGGCGGTCCTGGCTGCTCTTGAGCAGGGCGTTCCAGGAAGCGTGCAGCAGTGCGGCGGCCAGGACCAGGGCGATGACCGGGAGCGTCATGCGCGGCTGCCCGGCAGCGCCTGCGCATCCAGGTCGGCCACCACGCGCCACAGCGCATGGCCCGACGCCAGGTACTTGCGCTCGAAGGGTGTGATGGGCTGGTCGGGTTGCCAGGCCTGGGCATCGAAACTACCCGCAGTGAGCTGGTTCAGGGCTGATGTGAACTCTTCGACATAGATGCGCCAGTTGCTGCGGCATTCCAGCTGGCCGCCCAGCGCCACGATGAAGGGAAACACCGGATGGCCTTGCCAGCGCCGGGACAGGTGGCCGATCTTGGGCCAGGGATTGGGGTAGAGCAGGTAGTGCCGCGCCGGACGCAGCCCGGCTTGGTGTGCCAGGCGCCAGTAATCGACCAGGTCGGCGCGCACGAAGCACAGGTTCGCGGGTTCCGGGCCGTCCCAATGCGTATTGCGGGCCAGGCGGTCGGCCGACTGGTCGATGCCGATGACGAAATGATCCGGGTATTGCGCCGCCAGGTGCAGCGTCGACAGGCCCACGCCACAGCCGGTATCGAGGATCAGCGGCGCCTCGCCCGCGGCGCGCCAGGCTTCCATGCTGGCATCGAAGGCGCGCTGGTTGTAGTCGGTGACGGGTTTGCGGAACGGATGGGCGGGATCGGCGTGGCGCGCCACCAGGGCGGCCAATTGCTCATGCACGCCGGTCTGGGCGCTGCTGATGGGGGATGAATTCACGACAAGGCGGTCAAGGCGGCAAAACGCCATTTTAATGGACGCCGCCTGCCTGCCGCTGATGGCAAGCTGACCAAAAGAGAACGCCGCGCAGTGGGCGCGGCGTCATTGCCTGCAGAACGGGAGGGTTGACCCGATCAGTGCAAGGTCATGGGATGACGCATCATCACGTCATAACGGCTCAGGAAGTTGTCGATATCGTCCATGGTGGGTTCGGACGCGATCAGCTCCTGGACATCCTTGCGGAACAGTTCGGCCGCCGGGCCATCGATGTAGATTTCACGCTGGCCGGACTTGTCCATGATCTCGTAGCCGCCGAAGCGCAGGGCTTCGTGGTCGGAATCGGCACCGAATTCGACGACGCTGTACTGCTCACTGTTGTAGATCAGGTTCATAGTGACTCCTTATGCTGGAATACTGCTTCGAAAAGGAAGTGGCGCCTTCACCGTAAATTTCAAGACCCTTCACCTGGGCCGCGCCTCGTGTGCATCTCTGCTACTTCGATACAGCTCCCTCGGGGAACGCCGCGTCGCTTGCGCTCCTGGGTCTGTTGACGGCAGTGTTACGGAAAAACTTTGATGCCTGCCGTGTTGCCTTTCCGCATGCACTAAATCTTGCATGTTTCTTCATGATGCACTGTCACCTGCTGAAGATAGATGACAAGCCTGCCCGGAAGTTCATCGCCCTGCAGCAGGCCGGGTTGCGGCCTGGCAAGCCTCATCACGCCTTCAGCATGCCGCTGTCGGACGCAAAAGAACATCAGGAAATTTCTGACGCCGCCACACCCCTGTGGCGGACTGCACCCCAACACTTGGCCAGACTACCAAAAGAAACGGGATCGCGCTGCGATCCCGTTGTCTTGATGTTCATGCCGGCGTGGTTCAGTGATTCTTGCGCGCCAGCTTGCCCGGTTCCACACCGAGCTGCTTGAGCTTGCGGTAGAGGTGGGTGCGTTCCAGGCCGGTGCGTTCGGCTACGCGTGTCATGCTGCCGTTTTCGCGTACCAGGTGGTATTCGAAATAGGCGCGTTCGAAGGCATCGCGGGCTTCGCGCAGCGGCAGGTCGAAGGAGATGTTGGCGGCATTGTCGGCGACCTGCCCGAAGGGTGCGGCGGCCGGCGTGCCGTGATGCAGCGGTTCGCTGCCCAGTGCGGGCGCATAGGCGGCCACCGGGGCGACATGTTCGGGGGTGTGCAGGCCTTCGGTCGCACCATTGGCCACGGCCGCCACCGGGGCCGGGCGGTAGCTGGCCGGGCGCACCGCTTCGCGGCTGTGCGACAGGCCCTGCTGCACGGCCTTGAGCAGCTTTTGCAGCGCGATCGGCTTTTCCAGGAAGTTCAGTGCGCCGATGCGGGTGGCTTCGACGGCGGTGTCGATGGTGGCGTGGCCGGACATCATGATGACCGGCATGGTCAACAGGCCATCGCGCTGCCATTCCTTCAGGAGCGTGACGCCGTCGGTATCGGGCATCCAGATGTCGAGCAGCACGAGGTCGGGGACACCGGCCTGGCGAAGCTCGCGTGCCTGCTGCGCGTTTTCCGCAGTGGTCACGACATGCCCCTCATCGCCCAGAATTTCTGAGAGCAATTCGCGGATACCCATTTCGTCATCGACGACCAGGATGTTAGCCATGTGCTGCTTTCCTCGCTGCTAGTTCATTGTCCAAGTTTTCGATCTTGTTCCGGGCCGGCGCGCTCGACGCGGCGTTAACGAGCGTGCCTTGATGAACTGCCGGATCCCTCCCGGCGCCTTGCTGTCGAATCTTGACCCTGGGGACGGTTTCCTGAGAAAACTGTCTCTTAATCAATAGGTGCTAACTTTACCAGCAAAATTACAATTTTTGCGCCTCTGCCATCGGTCCGATTCTGGATATCGATGCGCCCGCCGTGTTCCTCGACGATTTTCTTGACCATCGCCAGTCCCAGTCCGGTTCCCCGGGCCTTGGACGTGACGTAGGGTTCGAAGGCGCGGGCGAGGATGGTGGGCGAGAAGCCCGGGCCGTTATCCATGATCGACAGACGCACGGCTGGCCGGCGCTGGCCGTCGGTACCGGCGATGTCGATCTGCTCGGTCAGCACGTCGATGCGCGGTGCGCTTTGGCCCTCATCGGTCACGGCATCCTGGGCGTTTTGCAGCAGGTTGTGGATGACCTGGCGCATCTGGGTGGCGTCGCCCATGACCTTGCTCATCTCCGGGGCCAGGCGCGCGTGGATCACGTCGCGGCCATCGCCGGCCAGGTAGAGGTTGAGGATTTCCTCGATGAGCGCATTGAGGTCGAGCGCCACCGGCTTGGCCGGCGGGGTCTTGGCATAGTCGCGGAAGTCGTCGACCATGCGCTTCATGGCCGTGACCTGGTTGACGATGGTGGTGGTGCCCTTGTCGAGGATGGCCGCATCGGCCGGCATGAGCTTGTCGGCCAGGCGATGCTGCAGGCGTTCGGCGGAGAGCTGGATGGGGGTGAGGGGATTCTTGATCTCGTGCGCCAGGCGGCGAGCCACTTCGCCCCAGGCAATCGAGCGCTGGGCCGAGATGACGTTGCTGATGTCGTCGAACACCACCACGTAGCCCACGCCGTTTTGCACCGGCAGGTGCGAGCCGCGCGCCAGCAGGGTCAGCTTGTCATGGTCGGGCTTGCCGCCTTGCTCGTCGCTGGTATCGAGCACGGCCCCGGGCTGGCGCGACAGTTCGAACTGGCGCTGCCAGTGCAGGCCGTCGGCGCTTTCGCTGCTGTGCTGGGCCAGCTGTTCGGAGAAGGCGCGGATGATGGCCTGGGCAAAGGGCGCCTGGCTCTCGATGGTCTGCAGGGGCGTGCCGATATTGGCCGAGAAGTCGTAACCGAGGATGCGGCGCACCGAATCGTTGGCGCTGACGATGTTGAATTGGCCATCCAGCACCATCACCCCGGCCGACATGTTGGCCAGCACCGATTCCAGGTAGGCCTTGGCATTTTCCAGCTCGGCGCGGTTCCTTTCCACCGAAGTGCGCGCCTCCAGCAGCTGGCGCGTCATGGTGTTGAAGGATTGCGTGAGCGTGCCCAGCTCGTCGGACGTACTGACGATGGGCCGGGGCGAGAGATTGCCCTCGGCCACCGCCTTGGTGCCCTCGGCCAGCAGCAGCAGCGGCTTGGCCAGGTCGCTGGCGATCAGGAAGGCGCTGGCGATGGCGGCGAAGATGGCCAGCAGCAGCGTCAGCGTCAGCGTGACCAGGTAGATCTTGCGCAGCCCCGAGCGCGAGACCGAGCGCTGCTGGTACTCGTTGTAGGCCAGCCGCAGGGTTTCGGCATTGGTGGCGAGGTAATCGGGGACCGGCTGCAGGATCTGCAGGTAGCGCGTTTCGTTCTGCAACGACATCCCGCGGCTGGGTGCCGGCACCAGCACCACCACGTGCAGCCGCAGGTTGCCGTCAGTGTCGGAGGCGCCGGGCGGGCGGGTGTCGTCGCTTTCCACCGCCGAGAAGGCGCGCGAGACCCGTGCCTGGCGCATCGCCTGGCTGCTGGGCAGGATGGGCGTGAGCGAACCGATGGAGCCGCCTACCGTACTCATCACCTGGCCATTGCCGTTGACGATGGTGATCTCCATGTTCTGGTCGCGCTGGCGCGAGAGGTAGGTCACCTGCTCGGAGTCGCTCATGTCGGAGAGCTCCTGGGCCATGCCGCGCGCCCGCGAGACGAGGTCCGAGAGCGAGGAGTCCAGCGCATTGCGGCCCAGGTTCAGGCCCGATTCCAGCGCCGCTTCCATGCGCACGTCAAACCAGGATTCGATGGAGCGCGACACGAACTGCACCGACATCAGATAGATCACCGCCCCCGGCACAATGCCCACCAGGGCAAACATCAGCACCAGGCGGGCCAGCAGCTTGGAGCCGAACTTGCCGCGCCGGTAGCGCTTGTAGAGGCGGCCCAGCAGCAGCAGCACCAGCCCCAGCAGGGAGATGGCGGCCAGGCCGTTCAAGAACAGCAGCCACGGGTAGTGCTGCTCGAAGAGGGCGGAGTTTTCGGAGGCCGAGGCCAGCAGGAACAGCAGGACGCTGATGACGCCCCCGCCGACCACCAGCAGATAGCGTAAGGTGCGGCTCATTCGGGTTTGAAATTGAATTCGATCCAGTCGGAAGACAGCCGCCAGTCACTGTTGTTGAGCGCATTGACCTGGAAGGGCTTGGGCAGCTGTGCCACGTCCAGCCGCATGCGCAGGCCGACGTGATAGGTCTCGCCGCTCTTGAGCGCGTTGTTGTCGGCGATGATCCAGCGCGGCGGGCGGCGGATCAGGGTCAGGGCGTCGTCCAGGTTGGTGAAGCTCTGCTGCAGCTGGCCGCTGATGGCGGTGTGGTACTGCCGGGTCAGCACGTTGTAGGACAGGCGCAGCGTGCGTGTGGCCGACAGGCTGGTCTCGTCGAACCAGTACCAGCGCCGGCGGGTGAGCTGGATGTCGGTGGTGAAGTAGAGCGGCACACCGCGCGAGAGCGCATCTTCCAGGCCGCGGTTCAAATCGAAGTCATAGGACACCGAGAGCCGGTAGCCTTCGTCGCTGGCTTCGATGGCCGCCTGGTTGACGGTGATCTCGGCGGCCTGGACGGCCAGCGAGGAACAGGCCAGCAGCAGCGCCAGCATCCATTGCAGCACCGCGCGCAGGAGCGCTGGCCAGCCGTTGCGCATGGGCGCCGGCATCAAGGCGGGGGAGGGGACCGATTGCGTCAAATTCATGCACCAGGTTTTTGGAACAGCGCATAGAACAGGCCATCGTGATCGGCATCGGCACCGGCAGTGGGCAGCAGTTGGCCTGGAGCGGGCAGCCGGATGGCATTGTTTTTCTGCGCGAAGGCGATCGCTTGCTGCTCCGATTCCTGGGGCCACAGCGAGCAGGTTACGAGCAGCAATTTACCATCGGGCCGCAGCATCTGCCAAAGCTTGTCCAAAATTTGCGCGGAAAGTGTTGCAAGCTGCGCGGTGTCGGTCTTGCGGCGCAGCCAGCGGATGTCCGGGTGGCGCCGCACGATGCCCGAGGCAGTACAGGGCACGTCGGCCAGGATGCGGTCGAAGCCCTGGCCATCCCACCAGCCGTCTTCACGGGCGTCGCCAGTCTTGAGCGCGGCCTTGAGCTGCAGGCGATCGAGGTTCTCGGCGATGCGCTGCAGGCGGCGTGGATCGTGGTCCAGGGCCTGCAGGTCGAGCTCGGCCAGTTCCAGCAGGTGTCCGGTCTTGCCGCCGGGCGCGGCGCAGGCGTCCAGCACGCGCATGCCATCGGCCACATCCAGCAGCGGCGCGGCGAGCTGGGCGGCAGCATCCTGCACCGACACCACGCCCTCGGCAAAGCCGGGGATTTGATGCACGGGAACCGGCTTGTCCAGCCGCACGGCATAGGGGCCGACGGCGCGTGCGCCCATGCCGGCCTGCTGCAGGGTGGACAGGTATTGCTCGACACTGGCACGGCGGCGATTCACGCGCAGCGTCAACGGCGGCGGCTGGTTGCCGGCATGCAGGATGGCTTGCCACTGTTCGGGATAGGCGCCCTTGAGGCGGTCGATCCACCAGGTCGGATAATTCCAGGTACCGGGCGGGGTCTTGGTGGCTTGCGGCATGAGCGCCGCGCGCTCGCGCAGGAAGCGGCGCAGGATGGCATTGACCACACCCTTGGCGAAACTCATTTCCTGGCTGATGGCCGCGGCCTGCACCGCCTGGTCGACCACGGTGAAGCTGTCGTAGCCCGCCTCTTCTTCATTGACCAGCAGCGCCAGTGCCGTCACCAGCAGTCCATGCAACACCTCTGGTTGCGGCGGCTTGTTGGCCAGCAAGCTGAGCAGGCTGTCGGTCAGCCCCAGGTGACGCATGGCGCGGTAGCTCAGGTCCTGGATGGCGCCGCGTGCCGGCGGCGGGGCATCGCTGCGCGCGAAGATCTGCGCCAGCGCCTGCGGCAGGGCGTGACCGGCGCGCACGGCGGCCACCGCCTGGGCAGCATAGGCCAGCTGATAGGCCAGGGAATCGGCCTTGGCGCCGGGGGGAAGAAGAGAAATCTGGATCACGTCGTTGCAGGTTCAGGAAGATAAGGCGGCGCCCTTGTTGCAAGGAGGCAATGGTCGATGCAAGTGGCGCGGGCCGCCAGTGTACCAGCGGCCAATGGTGCTCACACCTGCCAGTTGCAATTGAGCCTGCGCGATGCCATCGGGCGGCCTTCTGCAACACGCTGAGCACGCGCAAAAACGGCTGCCGCGGTGGATGATCGCGGCAGCCGTTTTGCTGGTGTGTCAGGCCGGGAGCTGCCTGGCCGCCCGCTGGCCGCCTGCTCCCGGAAGGGCTCAGACGCCCCAGAGGATGTCGTGATTGCCCTTCTTGGCTTCGCGCAGCATGTCCAGCAGCGGATAGGCGCGTGCCGAGAAGCTGACCGGCTCGATCTTTTCGTGGTTGTGGTCGTCGACGTCGGCGTTGTGGTGAGCGTTGACGTCACGCGCCAGGGCTTCGGCCGCTTCATGCGACTTGCTGGCGGTGATCTGCTGCTCCAGCAGGGCGATGGCGTCACCCGCCTCGGCAGCGGTGATCACGCCACGGGCGGCGTCCTTGTGCAGCAGGTCCAGGATGGGTTTGGCGTGCGATTCGTACATCACCACATCGGCAGCCGCTTTTGATTTGAATGTGATCAGCATATTTCCTCAGGGTCTTTGAATGAAAACGTTTTTTGGGGCGCTCGCCGGGGGCGGGGCGCTGGAAATGCGCTGCAGACTGCATCCGCATTTCTGCGGGAGTACCCGTTTGGAGTGACGGGCAGGACAAGAATACTCCGGGAGCCAGAATCTTGTCATCCAGCCCGGTCCCGCTCAGGTTGGTTTGAAAGAGCTGAAAAAGGTTTCAATATTTTCCTCGGTGAAGGCCTTTTCCTCTCCCACGATGAGAATCTGGTACACCCGGCGCTCCCGCACCGCCAGCCGTGCCACCAGCCGCAGGGGGCGGCCGCGGGACACGCCCCGTGCGTCCAGGTCCAGCGTGCGCGCCAGGCCCGTGGTCTTGCCCGGCCACAGCGGCGCGCCCTGCGGCTGGCCGCCGATATTGTTGAGCAGGGCGGTGCGCATCGCTTCCAATGCCCGGTTGGCCGCCGCCGCATCGGGCAGCTCGGCCGTGCCCACGGCGAAGGTGAGGCCATCGACCTCGGCGGCCGTCATGCTCATGTCGACCTTGGGACCGTCCAGGTCCACCGGACGCGTCACGCTGGCCGGCTTGGCCGGCAGCAGGACCACGAAATGGGCGCCGTTGTCGCTGGCCTCGCGCCAGTTGTAGCGCGGTGAGCAGGCCGCCAGGCACAGGCAGGCTACGGACAGCAACAGCAGGGCAGGACGGAGGCGGGGCATGAGAAAGGTCCGGAACGGGGAGAGGGGCATCATATCAAAGCTGGTTTGAGGCGCATGTGAAGCAAATAGCGCGATTGTCCGATGGCCGTACGGCAATTCTTGCGGTATAAGAACGCATCGAAACGGAACCCTTTCCCGATATGAATCAAGATACCCAAACCGGCCTGCCGGAACTGACCCTGCGCGGAATGCTGCTGGGCGCGCTCATCACGGTGGTCTTCACCGCCTCCAACGTGTATCTCGGGCTGAAGGTCGGCTTGACCTTTTCCTCGGCGATCCCTGCTGCGGTGATCTCGATGGCGGTCTTGCGCCTGTTTTCCAATGCCAACATCCTGGAAAACAACATGGTCCAGACCCAGGCCTCGGCGGCCGGCACGCTCTCTTCCATCATCTTCATCCTGCCCGGCCTGGTGATGATGGGGCACTGGCAGGGCTTCCCCTTCCTGCAGACGCTGGGCATCTGCGCCGCCGGAGGCATGCTGGGGGTGATGTTCTCCATCCCGTTGCGCCGGGTGATGGTGGTGCAGAGCGCGCTGCCCTATCCGGAAGGCGTGGCAGCGGCGGAAATCCTGCGCGTGGGCAGCGCCGACGCCGATGGCGGCGAGGAAACCCGGCGCGGCCTGCGTGACATCCTGTTCGGGGGCACGCTGGCAGCGGCCTTCAGTGTGATCGCCAGCGGACTGAAGCTGTTTTCCGAAAGCATCAGCCTCTGGTTGACCGCCGGCGCCTCGGTGGTCCGCCTGACGATGGGATTTTCGCTGGCGCTGGTGGGCGCGGGCTACATGATCGGCATCGTCTCCGGCATCGCCATCCTGATCGGCCTGGTCATCGCCTGGGGCGTGGCCGTGCCTTACCTCACCGCCGTCACCCCGCATGCCGCCGATGTCGCCCTGGCGGACTTTGCCAACGGGTTGTGGAAAAGCCAGGTGCGCTTCATCGGTGCCGGCATGATCGGTGTGGCCGCCGTGTGGACCCTGGCCACGCTCTTCAAGCCCATGCTGGAAGGCGTCAAGGCCTCGCTGTCGACGCTCTCGCGCCGTCAGCAGGGCAGCACCGAGCGCACCGACCAGGACATGTCGCCGCGCTGGATCATCGTCATCAGCCTGGCCATGATTGCGCTGCTGGCGGTGGTATTCGCGTCCTTCCTTTCCGAAGCACCGGTGTCGCCGGCGCTGTTCATCGGGCTGATCGTCTATGCGGTGGTGTTCGCCTTCGTGTTCGGCTTCCTGGTAGCGGCGGCCTGCGGTTACATGGCCGGCCTGATCGGTTCGTCTTCCAGCCCGATCTCGGGCATCGGCATCGTGGCCGTGATCCTGGTGTCGGTGCTGCTGCTGGTGTCGGGCGCGGTCGATCCGCTGCTGGCCACGCCCGCAGGCAGCAAGCTGGCCATCGCGGTGGCGCTGTTCGTCACCGCGGCCATCATTGCCGTGGCGGCCATCGCCAATGACAACCTGCAAGACCTGAAGACCGGCCAACTGGTCGGTGCCACCCCCTGGCGCCAGCAGGTGGCGCTGCTGGTGGGTTGCGTGGTGGGCGCGCTCATCATCCCGCCGGTGCTCAACCTGCTCTACAACGCCTATGGCTTTACCGGAGCCCTGCCGCGTGCGGGCATGGATGCAGCCCAGGCCCTGGCGGCCCCGCAGGCCACCCTGATGACGGCGATTGCTACCGGCATCTTCACCCGTGAGCTGAACTGGACCATGCTGGGCGTCGGTGTGGCACTGGGCATCGTGCTCATCGTGATCGACTGGCTGCTGGCCCGCCGTGGCGGCGTGGCGCGCTTGCCGGTACTGGCAGTGGGCATCGGCATCTACCTGCCGCCGATGGTCAGCAGTGCCCTGTTCCTGGGCGCGGTGCTGGGCTGGCTGATCGAACGCGCACTGCGCCGCCGCGCGCTGGCCGCCGGCGCGGATCTGGAAGCCTATGCCGACAAGCCGCGCCAGCGCGGCATCCTGGTGGCCTCCGGCCTGATCGTGGGGGAAAGCCTGGTGGGTGTGCTGCTGGCCGCCATCATCGGCTTTACCGGCAAGGATGCACCGCTGGCCGTGGTGTCGGGTGCGTTTGAATCGACCGGGCAGTGGCTGGGTCTGGTTGCGCTGGTGCTGGTGCTGGTCGCGTTTGCGCGCCGTATCCTGCCGGCGCGCTGAAGACTGAGCTAGCGAGAATGCGCTGCTGGTGGTGCTTCAGTGCACCCACCAGTAGCGCAGGATATGAAAGAAAATCGGTGCCGAGAAACTGATCGAATCGACCCGGTCCAGCATGCCGCCATGGCCTTCGATCATGGCACCCCAGTCCTTGAGTCCGCGGTCACGCTTGATCGCCGACAGCACGAAGCCCCCGAAGAAGCCCAGGATGTTGATGGTCAGCGCCACCAGCGCTGCCTGCCAGACATTGAAGGGCGTGATCCAGTACAGCGCAGCGCCGACGGCGGTGGAGGTCAGCACGCCACCGACCAGGCCTTCCAGCGTCTTGGAAGGTGAAATCTGCGGGGCCAGCTTGCGCTTGCCGAACAGCTTGCCCCATACGTACTGGAACACATCGCTGGATTGCACCGTCAGCACCAGGAACACGATCAACTGCAGGTTGCGTCCCTCGAAGCCCGCGATGGGCAGCGTCAGCAAGGCCGGCACGTGCGAGATGCAGTAGACGCAGATCATCAGCCCCCACTGCACCTTGGCCGCACGCTCCAGGAAGTGCTTGGTATCGGTGGAGAGCGAGGCCGAGATCGGCAGCAGCAGGAAGGCGTAGACCGGAATCAGGATGGAGAACAGGCCATACCAGTCCATCCCGATCAGGACGTACTGCAGCGGCAGGAATACGAAGAAGCACCACAGCAGCGCCCGATGGTCGCCCACGCGGGTGTAGGTGACGGAAATGAATTCACGCAGCGCCTGCAGCGAGATGAAGGCAAACAGCACTACCACGCCGGTCTTGCCGATCCAGAACGCGATGGCCAGTGCGCCGATCATCCACCACCAGGCCTTGATGCGGGCATTGAGATTGTCGATGACGCTGCTGCTGCGTCCGGCCAGGCGCCAGCGCAGCAGGCCACCGACCGAACTGGCCAGGGCGAGGACGGCGAACACGCCGCCAAAGAGGGCGAAGAGGGTATCTTGGGGAGTCATGGTCGTTCGTCGCAGATCATTCGGCCACGGGGGCCAGGGCGAGCAGGGCCTGGCGGGTGCGGGCCAGGAACTGTTCCTTGCTTTCGTCGGGGCGCAGCATCAGGGGCTCGCCGAAGCTGAGGGTGCAGAGCAGCGGCAGCGGTACCAGATGGCCCTTGGGCATGGCACGGCCGAGATTTTCGATCCACACCGGCACCAGTTCCACTTCCGGATGCGCGCAGGCCAGGTGATACAGGCCGCTCTTGAAGGGCAGCAGGCCCTCTTCCAGGTTGCGCGTGCCTTCCGGGAACAGGATCAGCGATTCACCTCCCGCCAGCACCTGGCCCATCACGCCGATAGGATCGGCGCTGCGGCCGGCCTGGCGATCCACCAGCACGCCCCGGAACACCCGGTTGATCACATAGCGCCGCACGGCACTGCTGAGCCAGTAGTCCGACCCGGCCACTGGTCGGGTGCGCTTGCGCATGGCGCGCGGCAGCATGCTCCAGACCAGCACGAAATCACCGTGGCTGCGGTGGTTGGGATAGTAGACCCGCAGCTTGCCGGGATCGGGTGCGGCAAACCAGCGGGCACGCACGCCCGTGAGCACGCGGGCGAAGGTGCAGATGGCGGAGGCGAAGAGGCGGTCGATCAGCATACAAATTCAGTCTTCAAGATTCAGGAAATGAACAGCAACGCCAAGGTGGCCACCCAGGCCGCAAGCTGCAAGGCCAGGCATCGGACCTGATTCTTCACCAGGCGGCGTACCCCGGCGATGCGTTGGGCCAGCGGGCGCGGCGCCGCACTGGCCTTGGTGCCCAGACCGCTGTCTGCGAGGGCCAGGTCGAAGGCAGCCAGATCGTCCTGCGGTGGACTTCCCTGGTGCCAGCGGCGGGCCCATGAGGTGAAGATGGGGACATCGAAGGCGCAGCGCAGGGCGAAACCGCATTCGGCAACCCCGAACACGATGGACAGCGCGAGCGCAGCCCAGGCTGCAGGGCCGCCCGGATGCAAGACCAGCAGGACCAGCGCACTGATGCTGAGCAGGCGGCTGGTATTGTCCAGCGGACGGCTCAGGGCCAGGATCGCCAGGGCAATGTCGGCCTGGTGGGCTGCCTGCCGCGCAGCTGGAGAGTTTTCAGGCGCGAGACCTTGATGGGCAGCGTCGTTGGCGGCATCGTTGCCGGATCCTTGGCGCAGGTCAGGCATGGCGTTCTCCCTTCAGCAGGCGCTGCTCGACTTCCCGCAGGCGTTCGCGCAGCGCAGCGTTGATGACCACCGTGGGGCGGCGTTCGGCCAGCAGCGCAAGAGCAGCGTCCATGTCGGGACAGCGTCCGCTCAGGCAGAGCCAGGTCGCCACTGCAGCAGCGCTGCGCGAATAGCCCAGCGCACAGGCCACCAGCACTGGTCCATGGCTGCGCAGTGATTCGATACTGCGGGCGGCCGCCAGCAATTGATTGGCGTCGGGCGTGACCAGATCCAGCCAGGCATGGCCGGCATAAGCCCACGGACCGCGCGGGGCGGGCAGTTCGGCGCAGAGGTCGCACAGGGCGGCGAACGGGCCGGCGCGCATGTCGGCGGCGCTTGGCAAGCGGCCCAGCCAGACATCCCCGGTGATGGGATCTGGCTGCGGACGGCGGCGGGTCCACAGGCGGGCATTGATCCAGGCACCCAATACATGTGGAGCCAGCAACCAGGTGACGGCCAGCGACCGGCGGCCGTCGTGCTTCTGGAAACCGGCGGCACCGGCATGGGCGTAATTCCAAGCCACGATGGCCAGCGACAAGGCCAGCCAGCCCAGTGGGGCGGCCAAGGCGCGCACGGAGATTGCCAGCGCCAGTGCCAGCAAGGCTCCCAGCGCGTAGGCCAGCGCCAGACGCATGCGTCGCGCACTGCGCTGGCCGCTGCGGCGCAGCGGCGTATCCCCCTCATCCGGCCACAGCCACAGGCAGAACAGGCCCAGCATGGCACCGGTCGGGATATCGATGAAGTGATGCTGCCAGGTCGTCAGCACGGACAGGCCGATCAGCAGCGCCCAGCCATGGATCACCAGCTGCCAGAACCAATGGGTGCGCAGCCGGGCGAACTGGACCCAGATCAGCACCAGCAGCGCGATATGCAGCGAAGGCGCCTGGTTGAAGGGCAGGTCGAAGGCCGCCAGTGAGGCGAAGAGCGCGCCAAACAGTCCGTCGGTGGCCGGCCGCTCGAAGGCAAAGCGCAGCGGAAAGGCCAGGAAGCAGGCCACCGCGATCAGTTGCGTCGTCAGCAGCCGCAGCGCATGGCGATCGGTCTCGCGCGGGGTACGGCAGCACAGGAAGGAAAACCCGTAGAGCAGGTCGATGGACCAATAGGGCAGGATGGACCAGGGCAGGAACGGGATATGGCGCTCCCAGCCATAGAAGAAGCTTGGCACGCTGGCGCGCGCGGCCGCCGCGTGGTTGGCGAAGCCATAGCTGAGGAAGAACAGCGGCCCCAGCAACAGCAGCCAGGCCACGCCGCGTTTCCAGGGCAGCAGGGTGGCCGGTGCCGCCGCGGGCAGCAGGCGGTCGGCCTGGCTCATGCCGCCTTGCGCCGGGCCAGCGAGACGGTAAAGATGCCCCACTGGTCGATGCGCTGTTCGATCTTTTCGAACCCGGCCTCGGCCACCAGCTGGTCCATCTCGGCTTGCGTGCGGCGACGCATGACCCAGGCCTGGCCGCCGCGATGGCTGGTGAGGGCGCGGGCGATCAGTTCCAGCTGCGGATGCCAGGGCTGGCCGGTATAGACCAGATAGCCCCCCGGTGCGATGGCCTCGGCCAGGCCGGCCAGGGAGGTGGCCACGGCCTCATTGTCCGGGAACAGTTCGTAGAGGCCGGAGACGATGCCCACCGTCGGGCGCGGCGTGACGGCGGCCAGGCTGGCGCGGTCGAAGGCGTCGCCCTGCACGAAGCGGGCGATGTCGGCCAGGCCCTTCTCGGCAATGAGCGCCGTGCCTTGCTGCACGTTCAGTTCGCTGTAGTCGCGCAGCAGGATGGAATCGGGACGCGGTCCCTGGCCCAGCGCTTCCAGCACGTACCGGCCATGGCCGGCGGCGATATCGAGTACGCGCAGCGGCTGTCCGTCCGCCTGCAGGCGCGCCAGGGCCGTGCGCAGCAATTCCTCTACATGCAGCTTGCGCTGGCGGATGCCTTTCCAGCCGATCGCCTCCAGGTACTGGCGATCGATGGCGCGGCCCAGCGGACCAACGCCTTCGGGCGTGTTGCGGTAGACGTAATCGAGTGTGCTGCCCGAATCAAAACCGGTGCGATGTCCCAGCGCCACGCCCTTGGAGAGCAGGCCGCCCAGCTTCATGTTGGCGCGGTAACTGGCCCAGTACAGGCCCTTGGGGCTGAGGGCGGGCAGCGCTGCGGAGAGCTGGCGCGACTCTTCGAAGGTCGGACCTTGGCGGTGCGACTGGCGCAGGTCCGGCCGGGCCCAGGGTTGGGCGAACTGGCGCAGGATGAATTCACGCGCCAGATCGGTGGCGATCTTGCGGTCCTTTTCGCCGAAGGTGTCGTGGTAGAAGCCGGGGAGGACGTGCTTTTCCTTCACTGGTGTGCCCAGGCGCGCGAAGAAATCGTGCTGGGGGCCATGGTGCACCACCCAGTCCGCGCCGGAAATGAGCAATTGCGTGGGAATGGTGATGGCCTGGGCATCGGCGACCACGCGTTCGGCCGCTTCATACAGCGCCAGCAGGATGTTCACGGAGATCGGGCGGCTGATCAGCGGATCGTTGTCGTAGGAGGCCTGGCGCTGCCGGTCGTGGGTCAGGTACTTCGCCTTGACGTAGCTGTTGACGAAGAAATTGCCGCGCAGCTTCTGCTGCAGGGCCAGTCCTGGACGGGCGAAGGGAACATAAAGCTTCACCTTGAAGGCCGGCGAGGCCAGTACCAGGCAGCGCACGCGGGGCGCGTAGTCATGCGCCCAGGTCGAGACCAGCACCGCGCCCACGCTCTGGGCCAGCACGGCCATGTCTTCCTCGGCCACCTGCCACTGGTCGCGCAGGTGGTGGATGAAGGTTTGTACGTCCCGCACCGAGTGCGCAAAACTGGGGGAATAGCCACGCGGGCCCGGCGAACGGCCATGGCCGCGCGCATCCCAGGCATAGAAATCGAAATCGGGGAGGCCAAGTTCATCGACCAGGTGCTCCATGCGCCCGCCATGCTCGTGGCCGCGATGGAACATGACGACAGCGCCGCGCCGCTGCGCGCCGGTGGCCGGCCAGCGGCGATAGAACAGGGATTGGCCGTCGTGGGTGGTGAACTGGTGTTCCTGGCAGGATCGTGTCATGGGTGGGAGGCGGCGCGCAGGCCGCTGCGGATGCGGTTGATGATATTGAGGAGGATGGCGATCACAGCCAGCGGCAGCGCCCAGAAGATCCAGGCCGGGAGGCTGCCGGCCAGTCCCAGCCACAAGCCCAGTGCGCCGAACAGGAAGGCGCGGTCGCTCTTGCCCATGGGGCCGTCGTACTGGCGCGGCGCACCGACCATGGGGCCGAGCGCCCCGGCCATCTCCGACACCGCAGACAGGAAGATCACCCCGCCCACGCTGGCCCAGCCGAACGGGGCCACCAGTGCAAAGGGCAGGTACAGGGCAGCATCGGAGATGACGTCGGTCAGTTCATTGAGATAGGCCCCCAGTGCCGACTGCTGGCCGAATTCACGCGCCAGCATGCCATCGACGGCATTGAAGGCCATGCGCAGGAACATCCACAGCGGCAGCAGCAGGAACAGCGCCGGCCGCTGCGGCCCGGCCACGAAGAGCAGCGCGCCCAGTGCCAGCGAGACCAGCATGGCAAGTACGGTGACCGCATTGGCCGTCACGCCGGCCTGGGCCAGGGCGCGCACCATGGGCCGCAAGAGCGCCTGGAAGCGGGGTTTGAGTTGATAGATGCTGATCATGCGGCACCTGCCGCACGGCCGTCGGGGAGGGGAGAGGGCATGGAGGATCGTCCTTGTTGTCGATTCTGATTTGTTATTTGTTGTGTCGGGCGAAGCTCACCTTAGGCAACGCAATGGCGTCTTCTGTTCCCGGTTGATGCGAGCAGAAGTGGAATTTGAGGGAATGAGCGGGGAGCTCTCGTCGCCGTTCGAGAAGCGCGTTGACTCAATGTCATCGGCTTGGGCGACGTTGCCGCCGGCAGGCGAGCGAAGGTGTGACAGCGATGCGCTCGGTGAGCGGATCGCTGCTTCAGGGGGGCGGGTCGGAGGCGTTCAGCGCCGCTGGATCAGCATATGGACGGCCAGCCCGGCCAGCACGCTGCCCATCAGCCAGCGCTGCAGGCGTTGCCAGCCCGGACGGTTCGCCAGCAGGGCGGAGATGGAGGCCGCCGAAAGCGTGATCACCGCGTTCATGCTGATGCCCACCACCAGCTGGGTCAGCCCGAGCGCGAAGGACTGCAGCAGCACGCTGCCGTGGTCGGGCTGGATGAATTGCGGCAGCAGCGAGAGATACATCACCGCGATCTTGGGATTGAGCAGGCTGGTCAACAGCCCCATGCTGAAGAGCTTGCGAGGACTGTCCGGCGCCAGGGTACGCACTGCAAAAGGCGAGCGGCCGCCTGGCTTGAGCGCTTGCCAGGCCAAGTAGAGCAGGTAGAGTGCGCCCGCCAGGCGTAGCGCGTCGTAAGCCAGGGGCAGGGTCATGAGTAGGGCGCTGATACCCAGGGCGGTACACATCATGTAGAACACCAGCCCCAGCGCGATACCGGCCAGCGAGATCAAGCCGGCCTTGCGGCCCTGGCAGACCGAACGCGAGACCAGGTAAAGCATGTTGGGGCCGGGAGTGAGGACCATGCCCAGGCAGAGGGCGGCGAAAGCCAGCAGGGTGGGGGCAGTGGGCATGGCAACAATTCTCTTTCGGTCGGCAGGTGGCGGGCGGCAGTCGATGCCGTGTGAATTGCAAGGCTAAAGCCAGGCCGATCAAGGGAGAAGATACAGAACGTCCTGTTGCATGGCGCAACAGGGAGGGCGCTCTTGTCTGGTGATTCAGCCTGGCTGCCGCTCAATGCGTGGCCAGCATCCGCCGGTATTGCACTGCCTCGGCCACATGCGCCTGCGTGATCATGTCTGACCCCGCCAGATCGGCGACCGTGCGTGCCAGTTTCAATACCCGGTGATACGACCGCGCCGACCAGTTCAGCCGCAGCATGGCGGCCTGCAGCAAGTGGGCGGCGGCCGCGTCGTGCTGGCAATGCCGGTCGATTTCGCCGCCACTGAGCAGGCTGTTGGGTTTGCCCTGGCGCTGGCGCTGCCGTTCAAAGGCGCGTGCGACACGCTCCGCGATGGCGGCGCTGGTTTCGCCCGGTTGCTGGAGGGCCAGTTCGGCCGGGCTCAGGGCGTTGACGTGCAATTGCATGTCGATCCGGTCCAGCAGCGGACCCGACAGGCGTGCCTGATAGCGCTTGACCAGTTCCGGCGTGCAGCGGCAGCGTCCCGAGGGATCGCCATACAGCCCGCACGGACAGGGATTCATCGCCGCAATCAGCTGGAACCGCGCCGGAAACTGCGCCTGCCGCGCGGCCCGGGAGATCACGATGTGGCCCGACTCCATCGGCTGGCGCAGCACATCCAGCACGCTGCGCGGATACTCGGCGATCTCATCCAGGAACAGGACCCCATGATGGGCCAGCGAGATTTCCCCAGGCCGGGGCGTGCTGCCGCCGCCCACCAGCGCCACGGCGGAGGCCGTGTGGTGCGGAGCCCGGTAAGGCCGCTGGCGCCACCGCGCAATGTCGAATCCACCGCTCAAGGATTGCACGGCAGCCGACTCCAGCGCCTCTTCCTGCGTCATCGGCGGCAGGATGCCGGGAAAGCGCGCGGCCAGCATCGACTTGCCCGCGCCCGGCGGGCCGACCAGCAGCATGCTGTGCTGTCCGGCCGCCGCCACCTCCATGGCGCGCCGCGCCTGCAATTGTCCCTTGATGTCGCTGAAATCCGGGTATGGCACCACGCTGCAGGTCGCGCGCGGCACATGCTGCTGCAGGCGGCCAGCGGCATCGCGGCTGCTGAAATGGGTGCAGACCTCCAACAAGGAGCCCGCTGGCAGGATCTGCGCCTGCGGCACCCGTGCGGCCTCGTCCGCATTGGCGGCGGGCAGGATGAAGCTGCGCGGCGGGTCGTCGCCCTGGCTGTCGCGCTGCATGGCGCAGGTCATGGCCAAGGCGCCGCGAATGGGCAGCAGCTGCCCTGACAGCGAGAGCTCGCCCGCATATTCATGCGCGTCGAGCCGGTCGGCGGGGATCTGTTCGGAAGCCGCCAGGATGCCCACGGCGATGGCCAGGTCGAATCGCCCGGATTCCTTGGGCAGGTCGGCCGGTGCCAGGTTGACGGTAATGCGGCGGGCAGGGAATTCAAACCGCGCGTTCTGCAACGCCGCCCGGACGCGATCACGGGCTTCCTTTACCTCGGCTTCCGGCAAGCCGACGATGGTGAAGGCCGGCAAGCCGTTGGCCAGGTGCACCTCAACCGTCACCGGCGGGGCGCTCATGCCGGCCAGGGCGCGGCTGCGCAAGACCGCCAGGCTCATCGCAATGCGCCCGGCAGCTTGTCAGAACAGAGTAGGGAAGGGGGAGGGAAAGAGAAAAGTGTCTGGGCCAGGATCATGGAGTCTGTTTTTGCTGAGCCTCAAGCTCGGCAACACGCGCTTCCAGCGCCTCCAGGCGGGCACGGGTCTTGGCCAATACCTGGGCCTGGACGTCGAATTCCTCGCGCGTGACCAGGTCCAGCTTGGCAAAACCCTGACTCAGCATGGCCTTGACGTTCTTCTCGATGTCCTTGGCCGGAGAGTTCTCGATCGCCTTGTTGATCTTGGATTGCAGGTCTTCAAAAAATGGGGGCTTGTCCATGTCGGATCTCCTTGGCAGATAGCTGTACTGCAAGTTTAGCGGTTTCCCGCCCATCCTCAAACCGCGATGTCCTGTGTAGACCGCATTTTTGTGCACAGGTGCCGGATTAAGGCTGAATTTTCCTTCGGGAAATGCGCCGACTTGGTGATCCGGAAGAGGCCCGCCGCCCGCGCACCAAAATGTGTTTGCCGCGTTCGATGCAGGTTTGACAAAAAACGAAGAATATCGCACCAATCACGTGCATTTTCCCAGCTCATGCACTATTTTGAAGCTGATCTCGAAAAAAATCGTTGCAAATCTCTGGTTTCACGCGAAAACACAAGTCTGCCTTGCCGAATGGACATGGCACGGCTCCTGCTAAAGGTTGGGGGCACAGATAAAAAAGACTTTATTGTTCAAACATAAACCAGAGGGAAAGTCATGAAGAAACTGATTCTTGCAACAGCCATCGCAGCATCCTTCGTTTCTACCGTGGCCCGCGCAGAGGACGCCAAGCCGGACAATGAATTGAGCTTCAACGCCGCCGTGGTGAGCGACTACCGCTACCGTGGCCTGACCCAGACCCGCTTTGACCCGGCCCTGCAGGTTGGTGCTGACTACACGCACAACCCGACCGGCCTCTACGCCGGTACCTGGCTGACCAACATCAAGTGGATCAAGGATGCAGGCACCCTGGCCGGTTCCGACACCAAGGGCAACGTCGAATGGGACATCTACGGCGGCAAGCGCGGTGACATCGGCGGCGGCTTCACCTACGACGTCGGCGGCCTGTACTACTACTACCCTGGCAACAGCCTGGACAAGGTCGCCAAGAACGCCAATACCTTCGAACTCTACGGCCAGGTCGGTTATGGCCCTGCCTACTTCAAGTACTCGCAGTCCCTGACCAACCTGTTCGGCACGCCCAACAGCAAGTACAGCCAGTACTTTGACCTGGGCGCCAACATCGAGACCTACTACGGCGTCATGCTGGGCTTGCACCTCGGTCACCAGAGCGTGCGTGGCAACCCCAACCAGCTGAGCTACACCGACTGGAAGATCGGCCTGTCCAAGACCTTCGACGAAGCGGCCGGCATCACCCTGGGCGTGGCCTACGTGGGTACCGACCTCAAGGATGGCGTCTCCACCACCCCGGCATCGGATGGCTCCAAGAACGTCGGCAAGAACGGTTTCGTCTTCTCCATCAGCAAAACTTTCTAACAAGAGGTTCGTATGAAACTGATCACTGCGATCATCAAACCGTTCAAGCTGGATGAGGTGCGCGAAGCCCTCTCCGCGATCGGGGTGCAAGGCATCACCGTGACCGAAGTCAAGGGCTTCGGTCGTCAGAAAGGCCATACCGAGCTGTACCGCGGCGCCGAGTATGTGGTCGATTTCCTGCCCAAGACCAAGATCGAGGCTGCCGTTGACGACGCCATCGTCGAACGCGCCCTGGAAGCCATCGAGACCGCCGCTCGTACCGGCAAGATCGGCGACGGTAAGATCTTCGTCCAGGATCTGCTGGATGTGATCCGTATCCGTACCGGCGAAACCGGCAAAGACGCTCTGTAAAAAAGGGGAATTCTAATGAGCATGAAGAAAATGTTTTCCGGCGCGCTCGCCATTGGCGCGCTGTTGTTGGCGGTAGGCTTTACCGCTCCGGCCCAGGCGCAGGATGCGCCCAAGCCTGAAGCTGCAGCGGCGGCCGCCGCTGCCCCGGCCGCTGCCGCTCCGGCTGCGCCCAAGGCTGAAGCAGCCGCCCCGGCTGCTGCTGCACCTGCTGCGCCGGCCGCTGCTGCTGCCGCACCGGCTCCGGTCCCCAACAAGGGCGACACCGCCTGGATGCTGGTTTGTACCGCTTTCGTCATCCTGATGACCCTGCCCGGCCTGGGCCTGTTCTACGGCGGCCTGGTCCGCAGCAAGAACATGCTGTCGGTGCTGATGCAGTGCTTCATGATCTTCTCGCTGATCTACATCCTGTGGTTCGTCTACGGCTACAGCATCGCGTTCACCGAGGGCAGCGCCTTCTTCGGCGGCTTTGATCGCCTGTTCCTGCACGGCCTGACCGGTGACTCCAACACCGCCACCTTCAGCAAGGGCGTGGTCATTCCGGAACTGGTCTTCGTCGCCTTCCAGGGTGCGTTTGCCGCCATCACCGTGGCGCTGATCATCGGCGCCTTCGCCGAACGCGTGAAGTTCTCCGCCGTGATCCTGTTCTCGATCCTGTGGTTCACCTTCTCCTACCTGCCGATGGCCCACATGGTCTGGTTCTGGCCGGGTCCGGATGCCTTCACCGATGCCGCTGCCGCTGAAAAGGCGACCGCCATCTCGGGCTGGCTGTTCCAGAAGGGCGCGCTGGACTACGCTGGTGGCACCGTGGTGCACATCAACGCCGCCATCGCCGGCCTGGTCGGTTCCTACGTGATCGGCAAGCGTATCGGTTTCGGCAAGGAAGCCTTCAAGCCGCATAGCCTGACCCTGACCATGGTCGGTGCCTCGCTGCTGTGGTTCGGCTGGTTCGGCTTCAACGCCGGCTCCGGTCTGGAAGCCAACGGCACTGCTGCCCTGGCCTTCGTCAACACCATCCTGGCCACTGCGGCTGCAGTCCTGTCCTGGAGCTTCGGCGAATGGATCGGCAAGGGCAAGCCCTCCATGCTGGGTGCCGCTTCCGGCGCCGTGGCAGGTCTGGTGGCCATCACCCCGGCCGCTGGCTTCGTGGGCGTCATCGGCGCCGTGGTCATGGGCCTGATCGCTGGTCTGCTGTGCCTGTGGGGCGTGAGCGGCCTGAAGAAGATCCTGGGTTCTGACGATGCACTGGACGTCTTCGGCGTGCACGGTGTGGGCGGCATCCTGGGTGCCATCCTGACCGGCGTGTTCGCAGCCCCCAGCCTGGGCGGCACCGGTATCTACGACTACGTGGCCAACGCCGTGGCACCGGATTACTCCATCGGCGGCCAGGTCTGGATCCAGTTCCAGGGCGTGCTGACCACCGTGATCCTGTCGGGTGTGGTCTCCTTCATCGCCTACAAGATCGTCGACGTCGTCATCGGCCTGCGTGTGACCGAGGAAGAAGAACGCGAAGGCCTGGACATCTCCAGCCACGGCGAATCGGCCTACCACTAAGCATCTGTCGTACTGAGTCTGCAGTATTCCTTCGGGGCTGGAAACGGCCTCTTTATAAGGCGCCTTCGGGCGCCTTTTTTCATTTGCGGTCGAAACGGCATGAAGAAGGGATCATACTTGTCACATCATCAAGTTGTCGTTTTTTGGCCATTTCCTTCAGGTAAAGCGGTTTCCTGATGCATTGCCGCGTCGAGGGCGGATAATTCCCGAGTATTTGAGTCGGGCTCTTTAAAATGCCGCCATCATCGCCATGTGAACACTCCCAGCCACGCCTTCGCAGCGACCGTGGACGGGTCCAGGTTTTGCTGAAATGGCAACAGCGGCGTCTACTGCGTTGCAACACGGTTTCAGGAATCCGCTAAAATCGACACTCGCTGCCGGCATTTACATATCGTTAAGGTCTTTTATGGTCCCGCATCTCGTCACCGCTCTGAATGGTCCCCTGCTGGAGCTGGAGAAGAAAATCCTGGGCGCCACGCCGGCCATCGAACGCTGGTTCCGCATGGAATGGCAGGAGCACACGCCGCCCTTCTATTGCTCGGTGGACCTGCGCAACGCCGGTTTCAAGCTGGCACCGGTCGATACCAACCTGTTCCCGGGCGGCTTCAACAACCTCTCGCCGGAAATGCTGCCGCTGGCGGTGCAGGCGGCCATGGCGGCCATCGAGAAATACTGCCCGGATGCGCGCAACCTCTTGCTCATCCCGGAAACCCAGCCCGGCAATACCTTCTACCTGCAGAACATCGGCCGCCTGATGCAGATCTTCCGCCAGACCGGCCTGAACGTGCGCCTGGGTACGCTGGCACAGGGTTCCACCAAGCCGCAGCAGATCGAATTGCCCGATGGCACCCACATTACCCTGGAGCCCCTGGAGCGCTCGGCCAACGGCCGCCGCCTGGGGTTGAAGAACTTCGATCCCTGTACGGTGCTGCTCAACAATGACCTCTCCAGCGGCATCCCCTCGGTACTGGAAGGGCTGCATGAACAAAGCGTCCTGCCGCCGCTGCACGCGGGCTGGGCGCTGCGCCGCAAGAGCAATCACTTTGCCGCCTACGATGAAGTGGTGAAGAAGTTTTCCAAAATGGTCGAGGTCGACCCCTGGATGCTCAACCCGCTCTTCACCAAGGTCAGCGACATCGACTTCCAGGAAAACACCGGCACCGACGCGCTGGCTGACAGCGTGTCCTCGCTGCTGTCGAAGATTCGCAAGAAGTACAAGGAATACGGCATCAAGGAACAGCCTTTCGTCTTCATCAAGGCCAATGCCGGTACGTATGGCATGGGCATCATGGCGGTCAAGGATGCCAGCGAGATCAAGGACCTCAACCGCAAGCAGCGCACCGGCATGCTGGCCGGCAAGGAAGGCCTGGAAGTCTCGGAAGTGATCGTGCAGGAAGGCGTGCACTCCTTCGAGCGCATCAACCAGGCCGTGGCCGAGCCGGTGGTCTACATGATCGACCGCTACGTGGTGGGTGGCTTCTACCGCGTGCACGCCGAGCGTGGCGTGAACGAAAACCTCAACGCCCCCGGTGCGCATTTCGTGCCGCTGGCCTTCGCCCAGCAGCATGCCCTGCCTGACATGCACGCCAAGCCGGGCACGGCCGCGCCCAACCGTTTCTACATGTATGGCGTGGTGGCGCGCCTGGCGCTGCTGGCAGCGTCGGTGGAGATGGAAAAGACCGACCCCAACCCGGAAGTTTATTAATATCGCGCCTTTGCCAGGCCCAACAGGACCCAAGCTCCATGAAAATCGCTTTCCTCGCCGATCCTCTGGATACGTTCAAGACGTACAAGGATTCCACCTTCGCCATGATGCGCGAGGCCGCCCGCCGCGGGCACAGCATCTACGCCTTCGAACAGGGCGACCTGGTGCTGGAAAACGGCCTGGTGACCGCCAATGCCTTCAAGATCACGTTGACCGGCGAGGCCGATGACTGGTACCGCGCCGACAAGCCGGCCTCGTCCTTCCTCTCCGAATTCGATGCGGTGATCGTGCGCAAGGATCCGCCCTTCGACATGGAGTACATCTACACCACCTACCTGCTGGAGCTGGCCGAAAAGCAGGGCGCGCGCGTATTCAACAAGCCGGCCGCCATTCGCAGCCACAACGAGAAGCTGGCCATTGCCCAGTTCCCGCAGTACACCGCGCCGACCCTGGTCACGCGCGACGCCAAGCGCCTGCGCGCCTTCCACGACGAGCACCAGGACGTGATCCTGAAGCCCCTCGATGGCATGGGCGGCATGGGCATCTTCCGCGTCAAGGCCGATGGCATGAACCTGGGCTCCATCATCGAAACCCTGACCGACAACGGTCAACGCACGATCATGGCGCAGCGTTTCATTCCCCAGATCAGCGCAGGCGACAAGCGCATTCTCCTGATCGGCGGCAAGGTGGTGCCCAATGTGCTGGCACGCATTCCGCAGGGCAACGAGGTGCGCGGCAACCTGGCCGCAGGCGGTTTGGGCAAAGCGCAGCCGGCATCGGCACGCGACATCGAGATCGGTGAGGCGTTGGGGCCGATCTTGTATCAACGTGGCCTGTTACTGGTAGGATTGGACGCTATCGGCGACTATCTCACCGAAATCAACGTCACCAGCCCGACCTGCTTCCAGGAAATTACCGAGCAGACCGGGTTTGATGTGGCAGCGATGTTCGTGGATGCGCTGGAGGCAGCCGCAGGGGCAGCAGAGGTAGCAGGGTCGGTCGGATAATGGGATCGACAGAGCATGACGGGCTGCTCGGGGAAAAGCGCGTCGCATCAGATGGCAACAATTCCATGGTTGGTATTCTTCTCTTGACGCACGCCCCGCTGGGGCAAGCTTTCCTGGCCGCCGCCACGCACGTTTTCCGCGGCCGCCCCGAACGGATGGAGGCGATCGACGTGATCGCCGACCAGAACCCGGCAGAAGTGCAAAAACTGGCCATCGAGGCGGTTGAACGCCTCGATGATGGCAGCGGCGTACTGGTCATCACCGATGTGATGGGCGGCACGCCCTCCAACTGTACGGGCTTCCTGTGCGGATTGGGCAACGTCCAGGTGATCGCCGGCATCAGCCTGCCCATGCTGCTGCGGGCGCTGACCTACCGTAACGACACGCTGGATGTGGTGGTTGAAATGGCACTGGCAGGGGGCCAGAATGGTGCGGTGCGGATCGACAACCGCATCCGGGTGGCGGCCTCGGCCTGAACCTTGCCCGCCGGGCTGCATCGAACCGCGCCAACACGATAAAAACGAAAGCAGAACATGATTCAAAAAGAACTGGAAATCGTCAACAAGCTGGGCCTGCACGCGCGCGCCTCGGCCAAGCTCACCCAGCTGGCCGGCAAGTTCAAGAGCGAAGTCTGGCTGACCTTCAACAAGCGCCGCGTCAATGCCAAGTCCATCATGGGCGTGATGATGCTGGCCGCCGGCAAGGGCAGCATCGTCACCCTGGAGACCAACGGCGCCGATGAGCAGGAGTGCTTCACCGCCCTGGAAGCACTGATTGCCGACAAGTTCGGCGAAGGCCAGTAAGCCCCTTCACCGCGCTTGCGGTATTGCGCCGCAGCACCGCGGCGCGGCTGGAATGCTTCTTGCGATATGTCAATGCCCGTGCACTTCCTGTGCGGGCTGAAACAATGTTCATATACGCTGCTTGTCTATCTGTCCTTAGTGTGTCGCGCCCGGTCCTGATTGCCAAACCGCTCTTTGTTCGGTAACTTGCTCCAGCTACCGCGCGCTGGCAACACGGCGGACTATAAGAAAACAGGCAGGAGATACGCGATGGCTTCATTCAGCTTACATGGAATCGCGGTGTCGCAAGGCATCGCCATCGGACGCGCGCACTTGATGGCGCCGGCCGCACTGGACGTCAAACATTACCTGATCGCGCCCGACCAGGTCGAGGCCGAGATCGAGCGCTTGAAGAGCGCGGTCAAGGCGGTGCACCAGGAACTTCATATCATCCGCTCCGAATTGCCCAAGGATGCGCCGCCCGAGCTGGGCGCCTTCATTGATGTGCATTCGCTGATCCTGTCGGACCCGATGCTGGCCGAGGTGCCGCAAGACATCATCCGGCACCGTTACTACAACGCCGAATGGGCACTGGTGACCCAGATCGAGGAATTGTCGGCCCAGTTCGACGAGATCGAAGACCCTTACCTGCGCGAGCGCAAGGCCGACATCCAGCAGGTCGGCGAGCGCATCCTCAAGATACTGACCGGCAGCGCCACCCACCTGCCACCCACCGGCGAGGCCGCCGCCAACATCATTGTCGTGGCCCACGACATCTCGCCGGCCGACATGCTGCAGTTCCGCGAGAGCGCCTTTGCCGGCTTCGTCACCGACCTGGGCGGTCCCAATTCACATACCGCCATCGTGGCGCGCAGCCTGGCCATTCCGGCGGCCGTCGGCATGCACAATGCGTCGGTGCTGGTGAAGCACGATGATGTGCTCATCATCGATGGCGACGCCGGTGTGGTCATCGTCGATCCTTCGCCGCTGGTGCTGGCGCAGTACCGCGCACGGCAGGAAAGGCTGCTGCGGGAGCGGAAGAAACTTTCACGTCTCAAGAAGACCCCGGCCATCACCCAGGATGGCGAGCCGATCACGCTGCTGGCCAACATCGAGCTGCCCAACGATGCTGCCAATGCCTTCGAGGCGGGGGCGATGGGTATCGGGCTGTTCCGTTCGGAATTCCTGTTCATGGGACGGGCCGGGCACTTGGAGAAATTCCCCAGCGAGGATGAGCAGTTCGAATCCTACAAGCAGGCCGTCATCGCCATGAAGGGCAGGGTGGTCACCATCCGTACCCTGGATGTGGGCGCCGACAAGCCGCTGGACGAGGACGAGGAAACCGCCCTGAACCCGGCGCTGGGCTTGCGCGCGATCCGCTATTGCCTGTCAGAGCCGCAGATGTTCCTGACGCAATTGCGGGCCATCCTGCGCGCTTCGGCTTATGGTCCCATCAAGCTGCTGGTGCCGATGATGGCGCACGCCTTCGAGATCGACCAGACGCTGTCCATGATCGAACAGGCCAAGCAGCAGCTGCGCGACCGCAAGCAGAAGTTCGACGAGGACATCCCGGTCGGTGCCATGATCGAGATCCCCGCGGCCGCCTTGGCGCTGCCCTTGTTCATCAAGCGGCTGGATTTCCTCTCCATCGGTACCAACGACCTGATCCAGTACACCTTGGCCATTGACCGCGTGGACCATGAAGTGGCGCATCTCTACGATCCGCTGCATCCGGCGGTGCTGTTCCTGTTGTCGAGCGTGATTTCCCAAGGCCGCAAGGCGGGCATTCCGGTCTCGGTGTGCGGGGAAATGGCCGGTGACCTGAAATGGACCCGCCTGCTCTTGGGCATGGGGCTGCTGGAGTTCTCCATGCATCCTTCGCAGATCCTGTCGGTGAAGAACGAGATCTTGAACAGCGACCTGCGCCTGCTGGAGCCGCAGGTCAAGAAGGTGCTGCGCGCCACCGAGCCGGCTGCCATCAGTGCGGCCATGGCGCAGCTGCAAGCCTTGCATGCCGAGCCTGCCGTGGCTGAAGCCAAAGTGGCCGCGCGCCGCCGCTAGGGCGTATTGAGCCGGGGGAGCCCGTTTGACGGGCCTGCCCGACTTGGGTATTCTTATGCCACTGCGCCGATTTGAACGGTTTGACCAACTTCAGCTTGCGGGCGCCGGGATCCTGATCCCATCTAAATGCGGCTAAAGCGAGCTTGGATCAGCTGTTTCTCCCAAGACTGCCCCGCCCCATCGATGAGTGAGCCCGCAAGCACTGCTTCCGGGCTTTTTTGTTGCCCGCGCACGAAACTGGCCACCCGCCGGCGAAGCGACCGCCAATGCCGCTCCCCGTGAGCCGCCTGGCGCCGAGTCACTTACGCAGAACAATCATGTCGATCGGAATCGTATCGCCCCAGGTCATGCATTTCGCCGAGCCGCTGCCGCTGCAGAGCGGCGCCGCGCTGGCGGACTACTCGCTGACCTATGAAACCTACGGCACCTTGAATGCCGACAAATCCAATGCCGTGCTGGTCTGCCACGCGCTCAATGCGTCCCATCACGTGGCCGGCGTCTATGCCGACGCCCCTGACAACGTGGGCTGGTGGGACAACATGGTCGGTCCCGGCAAGTCGCTGGATACGGATCGCTTCTTCGTCATTGGCGTGAACAACCTGGGTTCCTGTTTCGGCTCGACCGGGCCGATGCACCCGAACCCGGCCACCGGCAAGCCCTACGGTGCGGACTTCCCGGTGGTGACGGTGGAAGACTGGGTGAACGCCCAGGCGCGCCTGGCCGACCGGCTTGGCATTACCTGCTTCGCCGCCGTCATGGGCGGCTCGCTGGGCGGCATGCAGGCGCTGGCCTGGAGCATGATGTATCCGGATCGCCTGCGCCACTGCCTGGTGATCGCCTCCACGCCCAAGCTGTCGGCGCAGAACATTGCCTTCAACGATGTCGCGCGCCAGGCCATCCTGACGGATCCGCAGTACCACGGCGGCGATTTCTATGCGCATGGCGTGGTCCCCAAGAACGGCCTGCGGGTGGCACGCATGGTGGGCCATATCACCTATCTGTCGGACGACGACATGGCCGAGAAATTCGGCCGCGACCTGCGCACCGGCGAATACCAGTTCGGCTACGGCGTGGATTTTGAAATCGAATCCTACCTGCGCTACCAGGGTGACAAGTTCTCGACCTACTTCGACGCCAACACCTATCTGCTCATCACCAAGGCGCTGGACTACTTCGACCCGGCGCGTGAATTCGGCGGTGACCTGGCGCGCGCCTTCGCCCGCACCCAGGCCAAGTTCCTGCTGGTGTCCTTCACCACCGACTGGCGCTTTTCGCCCGAACGCAGCCGCGAGATGGTCCAGGCGCTGGTGGCCAACAAGCGGCGCGTGAGCTATGCCGAAATCGACGCCCCGCACGGACACGACGCTTTCCTGCTGGACGATGCGCGCTACATGAAGGTGGTGCGCGAGTACTACGGAAGTATCTGGACTGAACTGCAGCAGGAGGGCCGCGCATGACTTTCGAACAATTGAGCGCGCTGCGCCCCGACCTGGCCTTCATCGCCCACTGGGTGCGCGAGCAGTCGCAAGTGCTGGACCTGGGTTGCGGCGATGGCGTGATGCTGGACTACCTGCAATCCGACAAGGGCTGCTCGGGCTATGGCGTGGAGATCGACGATGACCAGATCCCCAAGTGCGTGGCGCGCAATGTCTCGGTGATCCAGCAGGACTTGAACGGCGGACTGGCCATGTTCGAGGACAATGCCTTCGATACCGTGCTGTGCCTGTCGGCACTGCAGATGGTCAAGGATGTGGAAGGGACCTTGCGCGAGATCGCCCGGGTCGGGCGCGAGGTGACGGTATCCTTCCCCAACTTCGCCTACTGGCCGCACCGCGTGGCGCTGCTGCGCGGGCGCATGCCGGTGTCCAGGAGCCTGCCCTACCAGTGGTACGATACGCCGAACCTGCGCTGCGCCACGATCAGGGACTTCGAGGCGCTGGCCAACGAGCTGGGCCTGGAGGTGCTGGAATGCGTGGCCTTGAAGGATGGCAAGCCGGTGCGTTACTTCCCGAACTGGCGTGGCAGCCTGGCGGTCTTCCGCCTGCGCAAGAAATAAGCGGAAACCGCAACGCCAGGATTTTGCAAAAAGCTTCACCATCCCCGCAGACGCCGGTCCGGCAGAGCCCACCGCTGGCCACCGGCGTCTTTTTGTTTCACGTTTCGCGTTTTTCGAGCTGATCCGCCCATGACCGCACCCGCCGCTTCCTGGCAGCAATACCTGAACCGGCGCATGCTGATCTGCGTCTTCCTCGGTTTCACCTCCGGCCTCCCGCTGTTCATCCTGCTGAGCCTGTTGCAGGCCTGGCTGGCCAAATCGGGCCTGAACGTCAAGACGCTCGGCCTGTTTGCGCTGGTGATGTTCCCCTACACCTGGAAGTTCGTGTGGTCGCCACTGATGGACCGCTTCCATTTCGGCCGCATGGGCCGCCGGCGCGGCTGGATGGTGTTCACCCAGCTGTTGCTGTTCCTGGCCATTGGCGGCATGGGCATGCTGGATCCCCTCACCGACGTGAGCACGATTGCCTTCATGGCCTCGGTGGTGGCCTTCCTCTCGGCCAGCCAGGACATCGCCATCGACGCCTACCGGCGCGAGATCCTGCCCGAAGCCGAGCTGGGCCTTGGCAGCGCCATCCACGTCAATGCCTACAAGCTTTCCGGCATGGTGCCGGGCGCGCTGTCGCTGGTGCTGGCCGACCAGATGCCCTGGCCGACCGTGTTCTGGATCACTGCGGCCTTCATGCTGCCGGGCCTGCTGTGCTCGCTGGTGGTCAAGGAACCCAAGGTCTACGGCACGCCGCCCAAGAGCCTGAGCGAGGCGGTGGTGCTGCCTTTCCGCGAATTCATCGCCCGCGGCGGCTGGGGCAATGCGCTGTGGGTGCTGGGCTTCATCTTCCTCTACAAGCTGGGCGACAGCATGGCCACGGCGCTGGCCACCAAGTTCTACATCGACCTCGGTTTCTCGATGACCGAGATCGGCGTGGTCTCCAAGACCACCAGCCTGTGGGCCAGCGTGGCCGGCGGCATCATCGGCGGCATCTGGATGGTGCGGCTGGGCATCAATCGCGGGCTGTGGGTGTTCGGGGTACTGCAGGCGGTACCCATCCTCGGTTTTGCCTGGCTGGCCCACGTCGGCGCCAACCTGCCGGTGCTGGCGGTGGTGATCGGGCTGGAGGCCTTTGGCGTCGGGTTGGGGACCACGGCCTTTGTCGCTTACATCATGCGCGAGACCGATCCCCGCTACACCGCCACCCAGTTTGCGCTGTTCACCAGTTTGATGGCCGTGCCTCGGACTTTCGTGAATTCTTCGGTGGGATACATCGTCGCCGACACCGGCTGGTTAAATTTTTTTCTAATTTGTTTCGTTCTGGCCTTGCCTGGAATGCTGATGTTGCCTAGAATTGCGCCCTGGAATGAAAAGCCGGTTGAGTCGCAGACACAAAAAGCCTGAAGATTCGAAAAAACGTCGCGGGTCGTTCCTCTGAGCAATATCCGGCAGTTGATAAAATATTTTGCCTTGAAGCGAAAATTTAGTTGACAGTCCAGAGATGTTCCTCTATAGTTTTGAGTTCCCTGCACGGAGAGGTGGCCGAGTGGTTAATGGCAGCAGACTGTAAATCTGCCCTCTTACGAGTACGCTGGTTCGAATCCAGCCCTCTCCACCATTAGGCCGGGAGTCAAAGCAGTCTGCAGTACATACGCGATCGAAAGACGCGGCGGTTGTGAAGTGAAAGTTGTTTCCTCGCGGGTGTAGCTCAATGGTAGAGCTGAAGCCTTCCAAGCTTAAGACGAGGGTTCGATTCCCTTCACCCGCTCCAAGTTTTGGTCCGGTTGCATGTTTGGTTGTTGTGCAGTCGGAAAAATGCCCTTGTAGCTCAGTGGTAGAGCACTCCCTTGGTAAGGGAGAGGCCACGTGTTCAATCCACGTCAAGGGCACCAGTTTCTCGTCGTATCGCTGACAAGTCAGTAATCAGTCGGGCGTGTTGCCTGGACATTCTCATCAAATTTAGGAGTCTAAGATGGCAAAAGGCAAGTTTGAACGGACCAAGCCGCACGTGAACGTCGGCACCATCGGTCACGTTGACCACGGCAAGACCACCCTGACCGCTGCAAT
>NZ_NJGV01000028.1 GCF_002213425.1 Herbaspirillum aquaticum
AGCTATTTCGCTTCTTCTTTGCTTCACTCATTCTCGTCATCCCTTCCAGGACGACAGCTTAAATCAGTGTCTCAAATTCGGGGTCCACTTTATACATCAAAGCTGCTGCGAAATCGGGTGTAATACCAATGCCAGCCACTGATGTCGTAAAACAACCATAAATTGCCTTTAGCGAGTCCTTTGAATACCGGATCGATAATGGGTAGACGATTGCGACAAAACGGATCTGAATAAAATGACCCCATATATTGCTATTGATTCTCAAAACCTGATAGATATAGACTAACGATGGCTCTCCGTAAATGCGAGGGGGGGAAGGCTTGGGCCTGCCCCTGAAACGCTTGAGCGCTGCAAGAAAGCGGAGCGTTAGCCGAGTCACATTACCGGGAAGAAGCTAGCTGAAGAGGAGGGATCAACCTTGCCAAGGTTCCAACAACTCTTGCACTAGAAGAAGAGAAAAGAAAAGGTTATAATCGCGCTCCTTCAGCTGATGTAGCTCAGTTGGTAGAGCAACTGATTCGTAATCAGTAGGTCGACGGTTCGATTCCGCCCATCAGCACCAGAACAGAAGCGGCTTGCAGCGATGCAGGCCGCTTTTTTCTTGAGGCATCGGGGCCAAATTGGTGCCAGTCTCAGCAGAAACGAAAAAAAGCCCCAAGCCTCCACGTGGGAAGCTCGGGGTATGGGTCACGGCGGGGGAGCGAGGCCGTTCTTGATAATCACTTGTTGAGCAAGTCGTCCAGTTTCGAACCCGGCTGCAATGCGCTCTTTGAAGCGGTCAATAGCTCGTTGAAGGTCTGCTCCAACCATTCCAGGGTCGGGATCGGCCGCATTGCTTCCGGGGGCGCCTGAAATCGCTCCCGCTCCGGGAGTTGCTCCGTCGCACCAGGCAGCGCCGAGGCGCAGCCGCTCAGAGCGAGCAAGGCGGTCAGCATAGTCAGAAAGTTTCGCATCGTAGTCTTTCTTCATGAGAGCCCTGTCGGCCGCGAACTGCGCCTTCAAAGCTTGGTTTTCGGACTCGCGGCTTTTCACCGCCTGCGCTTCCGCGGCTTTCCGGCTTGCCTCCTGCAGGTCCCACTTCGCCTGCACGCGGCCGGCACCGTGGATCTCGCAGCCGAGGCAGAGCGCCACCAGGGCCAGAATCCAGTAGCACCAGGACGGGACGATGCGCAGCAGAGCCAGGACGCTCATGCCAGCATCCCGCCGGCGGCAGCGAACTGCGCGCGCAGGATCTCCAGCTTGTTTTCGCGCTGGCCATAGCCCGCGCCCGGCAGCGAAGCCCAAATATTCCGGACCTTGCTGACCGCGATATCGAAGCGCCCGGCGTCCACGTCAGCGAGGGCGCCGCGCTCCTTGATCTGCTGCAGCGCGATGGCGTCCTGGCTGGTAGGCGAGAAGTCCGGCAGGTTCAGTTGCTTCTTGTAGGCGTCGAAGTAGCGGGCCAGGAGCTGGTAGCGGCCGGCGGCCGTCGAGGACAGCGTCGGATTGAGCGCGATCAAGCGACGCGGATGGTCGGCATAGCTGTTGAACAGGATGGGCTTCCATGGCGTGGAGCCCACGATGACGTTATAGCCGTTGTCGGAGACCTTCAGCAGCGCCGCGCCGATCTCGCTGAAAGCCAGGGTGTCGAGAAATGCCTTGCGGTTATCCATTTGACTTGCTCCATAGGCGCTGACGCGCCGCCAAGTACATCCAGGGAACAGCGAAGAGGCCGGCAAAGCCGACATTTAGCACCACGTAGGCCATTTCAGGCTTCAGCATGTAGCCGAACAGTGGGCCGAGCAGGATGCCGCTCTCGCCAGCCACGACGAGCGAAAAAAACAGCCGGTCAAAATGATGCTCGGCGGCCGGCGTCATCTCATTGAGAGCGCACAGGGCGCGCAGCAGGATCAGGCCCGCGGCCACGAGATTGATAATCAGCAGGTAATGGGTCGTCATTCGGTAGCTCCTGGTTGCGGATTACCCCCTCCGAATCGACTTTGCAGCTGCTGCAGCGCCAGCGGCACCAAGGTCTGCGAGCACACCCCGATGGCGAAAGCGCTGAAAAACCGCATTTGCTCTGGTATTTTTGCGGTCCACTCGAAATAGGACGACTGCGCCGCCCAGGCCATGGCCACCGGGCCGCCGTAGGCCGCCACCAAGGCGCTGGTGATCAGCGTGATGGCCATGCGCAGCAGCGGCGTCTGCCGACTGAACGACAAGGCCACGCAACCACCGAAGATCCCGGCCAGCAGCAGGTCATACTGCAGCCCGAGAAACGATCCGGTCAGTGTGACCGTGCCCACAGCGACGGCGTACCCCGTCGCCGCGCTGGTTGTTGGTTCTGGCATTGAGCCCCCAAAATGAAAAAGCCCGCGCTAGGCGGGCAAGAGAGTCGATGTACCGGTTACAGCTTGGCGCGCAGCGCGGCAATCTTGCTTTCCACATCCTTCAGCCAGCCGCCATCCGTCCCCAAGATGGCATCCCGCAGTCGGCGCTGGGTAACGGTCGCCTCCAACGCCAAGATCTGCGCCAAAACCACCTCCCTCGCCGAAATAGGCGCAGCATCCAAAAGGATGGGGAATCCATTTTCATCCGCAGAGATGATCTTCCCTGCGGCCTGGCCGTCTAGCAGTTGGCGGTAGACGTCATCGCCAATCTCGATAGCATCTTCCGGCATGCCGTCGAGGTTGATCTTGGGATCATAAAAACCGTTGGTCGATTTCGAAAAGAACATATCAATATCCGATGGCAAAGAAGGCAGCGTTGGAAGGGTTCTGCGAAGAGTTGCTGTTGGTCACGGTGAAGTTTGAGGTCGTTTTCCCGTTGACCGTGACCCACGCTGCCGCCCCACTGCTGCCGACAACAATGGTCTGCAGGTTCGCGTTAGGGAAGGTCAGCGGAAGGGTGATGGTCGTGTTCGTATTGACCGCGAGGCTTGATGTGGATCCCCATTGCAAGATGACACCACCCAGCCAGGATGGGAGCTTCAAATATCCGTTAGACCCCAGATTGACAGCGAACCCGGCCGCCGTTGCGATTGCGGACATCGCGCCACGCACCCAGCTCGTGCTGGGAGGATTGACGCTACTGTCTGCATAGGTTGGGTCGGAGGTGGGGGTAACGACATTCGCAGACCGGACGTATCGCGTATCGCCCGTGGTCTGGCTGATCTTGTCGCCCAGGCGCTCGCTGATCGCCGGTGCGGAGCTGTAAGCGGTGATGTTGCCGGAAGTGATGGAGGTCTGGCCATTAGCGACGGTCACCACCGCGATACCGACATATCCGGAATCCGGGGACGGCGTGACCTGGCTGCCGGTGGTGGCCGAGATACCTGCTTTGGCGCTCAACACCACGGAACCCTGGCGGAAAGTGTTGCTGGTCTGGCCGGAGTTGTTCGGGCCGTTATAGGGAACACTCGGGTTCGAGTCGTTGTAGAACTGCAGCACCACCGGTGAAGTACCGTTGGTCGGGTCCACGCTGATGTCGGTCTCCTGGAACGTGGCCTGGATCAGGTAGTTGATCGACTGGCCGGAAACGCCGGGCGCGGCGATGGTGATCAGCGTGGCGTCCAGGCTGATGCCCTGCTTGACAATCTGGTGCGTGGTGTCGGCGGCCAGGGTGCCATAAACCGTCTGCTCCAGAGCGGTCTGCATGTAGATCTCGCCGGGCGCAACGCTGACCTGCATCGAGGCGGGCGCGGTTGGGCTCACGGCCAGGCCGTTGAATTGTGTGGTAGTGCCCAGCACAGCCGCGCTCAGCTTGCCAAGTGCAACCATGTTGTCTTGGGCGGGACGGGTGAACAGCCATTCGTAGATGGATTGTCCGATCTGGGTAATGGGGCGGCGCATTGGCTCTCCAAAAGAAAAAGGCCGCTCAATGGCGGCCCGAAGGGATGTTTGGTGCTGCTGGAATGGTTACTTGATGGCAGTCCACATGATCGTGCCCACAGGCTTGACCGCGCTGATTGCCTCGTAGATATCCTCATCGGTGGCCGAAGTGGTCACCAGACTGAGTGAGTTCGTGTATGAACTGGCGAGCGGCTTGTTCAGTGCCGCCACTTTTGGCGCAGCGCAAAATGCGCCTCCGGCCGCCGTTCCTACCGCTGCAGGCCGGTAAGCCGTGATCATCGCGGTGTACGGCACGGCCAGCGAGCCCATGCGGGCCACGCCACAGTAGCCTTTCGAATGCGGCGAGTTCAGCGCGCCGGTGTCCAGCGGTCGGTTTGGCTCGAAGATGTCCGGCGTGTTGCCGGTGATCTCTTCCAGCACCTTGACCATCGCCGCTCGAGTGCCACGCTCCCGGAACAGGTTGATGATGATCCGGTTTCGGAATGAACTGTCGCCCTGCCCCTTCTTGCGCAGCAGCGTGTTGCCGAAGAAGTCGGCCGCGATCATGTCCAGCCAGCCATCGGTGGCCCACTTGATGCGTGTCTGCAGCTTGGCGTAGGCCCAGAGCGTATAGACAAAATTCAGCGCATAGGCCGCGCCCCACAGCAGGCCATCGAGGATTGGCGTGTCACCTGTGAACCAGCCATTCGGCAGCAGGTCCTTCAGCCGCTTGAAAACGTCGTTTTGATCGCCTGTCGCCATCATGCCACCGCAATAGTCCCGGCTTTCGCCGTCTGCTTGGCCGTGATGGCCAGGTCCGAAGTGCCGCCGTTCAGTAGCAGCGCGCTCACGTTGGTCACGCCAGGCGAGGCGCCATATGCCACCGTTGCCAGCTTGGTGTAGCTCAGCGAGTTGCCGAGGCCCAGAGTGTTGATGTAAGTCTGCAGCGCGGCCTCCACCAGCGCCACCACATCGGCATGGATGTACCCCGTGGCCGTGGTGATCGTCATGGAGACGTTGGCCGTGACCTGGCTTGGGCCATAGATGCCATATGTGACAGACAGCGGCCGCGTGGCCTCGACCGCGTTGCCGGCGCTGGCCAGGAACGTGCTGCCAGGGTTGCCGCTGCCATCGTCGACCACCGCATAGAAGTAGCCCGGCTGGGGGGTGCCGTTGTACGCCTGGTTTTCCACGATAACCGCGCTGACGTTCTGCTGCAGCGACAGGAGCGCATATAGCACTGCGGCCTTTGTGGCCTTGGACAGGCTGTTGATGTACTGGATGAAGCGCGCGCGGAAGTCCGCATCAAGCTCGGCATCCTGGCCATTCGTCAGCCCGGCGGCGTTCGTCACCGTGTCAATGCCGGTGATCGCTTGGGCGATGGTGTTGATCGTCCCGGCCGTGACGTTACCGGCCACGCCGGCCGTCACTGCCTGAATAGGCACGGTCAACGAGCTGATGCCGTCGGCCAGCACATAGCCGCCCTGGCCGGCGTCATAGGCTGCATTGGTGGTGTCGGCCGTCACGGTGTATTGCTGCGTGCCGTCGCCGGTCTGGATCAGCGCGCCCACCGGCACCAAGGCGGTGCCCGAGGCAGTAAAACGCGAGAACGTGGCCGATCCGGTTGCGGCCACGGCCGCTAAGCGCGTGAAGTTGTAATCGGCCATCCAGGTATCGAGATCGCTGCCGCTGGCCGTCGACGCCCGGGTCGTGACCAGCAGCGCCAGCACGAGGCCCTGCAGCCAGAGCGCCACCGATGCGACGGATTCGACCGCCGCGCGCAATGTGGAGCCGATGGTCATGTCCACCAGCGCGGTGGACTTGCCTTGGATGGACGCCACCTGCTCCTGCACCAGCGTCACGAAATCTTTGCTTGATAGGCTCATTTGTTCACGTCAAAGGCGAGATATACGGGTTTCTTGGTCTGGGCGTCGTTGTAGCGGATCGAAACGCTGACGCCCCCGGTGATCGGAACGACGTCAATCTGCGGCGCCGGGGAGCGGGCCACGGCCGACTCGCGCAGGATCTGGCCGCGGATCAGCGCACGGATCTTCGAGACGTCGACCACCTCGCCAACCTGGCGCGGCAGGCCGGCGCCATAGTCCAAGTGAAAAAGATAGTCGCCCGGCAGATCGGGCGCGCCGTTCTGGCCCGGGGCGGAGGGGTTAGTCAGCAGGCGCCGCAAGACGCGCTGCTGGCCCAGCTCCGTGCCGTCGACGCCCAGCAGGTCGCCGGAGGCGGACGCCGAGAGATCGCCGCTCCAGTAGTGGTACAGGTCGGACATCAGGAAGCCTTTACTGTGCTGGTCATGTGGGAAGAATCAGCCTGCTGCTGGGGCGGATCAGTCTGCACGCCGCTGCCGTTGCTCTTATGCGTGTGGCCGTTGAACAGCGAAGCGAACGCCGAAGTAAGCACGCTCAGCAAGCTGGCACCGTCCGCGCCCAGGTTGATCTGGGGAGCCGTCACATTCGCCGCGCCGCTGGCCACGATATTCACCACCGGGGTCGTTACGTCAATTTCTGCCGCACCGTTGACCGAAATCTTCCCGTCGCTGGTGAACTTCAGGAAGCTTCCGGTCTTGTGCACCATCCAGAACTCGCCGGACGGCACGGCCATGGGCCGGTCCTGGTCATCGAAGAAGCGGCTGCACACAAAACCGCTGTTTGCGTTGCCTTCCTCGAAATGGACGTCGACCTGGTCGCCGATGGACGGCGCGAAGATCACGCCCCAATCGTTGCCCACGGCAGCGGCCGCCAGCGAAAGCCAGCCGGTTTCAACGTCCTCCGGCTGAATCCGCACTTTCACGCTGTACTTGTCCGGGTTGTAGCTGCTGACGATGCCCTTCCGCGGCTTGGCCTCGGTGCTGCGCTCCATCGCCGCCTGCAGCCGCATTGCATTGGCCAGCGCACTCATGGCGCCACCGTGGAATCTGGCGCATGGTTCTTGGCATGCAGGTTCATCATGTATCCCTCTTCAAACGACATCCGGCGCGTCACGCTGTCCGGGTAGTAGGTCTGGTCCCAAGCCGTGTCTGTCCCGATCACCTGCACCATGGTGTCGATCCCCAGAATGTTGTCGCCCGGCAGCGAGGCCGTCAGCTTCATCTCGTGTGCAATCAGCTCGGCATAGATGGACTGCGCACGCTGAAGCGCCTGTTCCTGCGTCAGCCCCGGGATGGTGTAGGTGTAAATCTGCGTCCCGCCGAACGGCTTGGCCTTGCCGGCTTGGGTCGAGTTGCCCTTGCTCGGATAGGTTGCCGTAAAGCTCTTTTTCCCCTTCGACAAGAACGAGCGCACCACAACCTGGATGCCGCGCGAGACCGTCAGGCCCCGGGTGAATCGCAGATCCATGAAATTGCCGACTGGGTAGCCTCGGTCGCCTTCTGGGGGCTGCCACTGCAGCACATAGGGCGTGGCCTTTGGGTCCGGCTTCGGCCCGAAATAGAGCGTTTTGCCGCGCACGTAGACTGCGAATTCCTCCAGGTGCGCCAGGTAGTTCAGGATGTCCCACTCGCTGCGCTGGTCGGTCATCGTCACGTTGTCGATGTCGTAATACGTGCCCACCTTTGTGGTGGTAGGCGTAACCATCGGCGTCAGGCCGCGGCGCACGGCCAGGTCGGTGGCGATCTGCGAAGCCGTCTTGTTCGGCCACTTCTCGGTGGTCTTGGCATCGATGAATTCCGATGTCAGGTCACGCCCGATCAGGTCGATGCGCCCGCGCACGAGATCAAACTCGACCTCATCCACCCGGCCATAGACCATGCTCGTCAGGTCCGTGGTGCGGTAGTTATCCGCGTTCGGCGGGAAGCCTGCGAAGATTTCCACAAATGCCGTGGTGAGTTCGGAAAACCAGCGCGCATTCCGCTCTGCCGGCAGCATGTTCTTCAGGAAGGTGATGCGGAAGGTGTCCGCCGCGTAGAAGCTGTTGCTTTCGACCTCCCAAGACAGCCATCCATCAATGAGCGTTTCGTTCAGCTTCACGGCCCCGCGCGGCTGCCTTGCCGAAGGCTGCACCGGAAGCACATTCAAACTAGGCATTCAGCACCCCATTCGGCGTTTGATTCAAGGGCGGCACCACGATGGTGTTCACACCGGTAAGCTGCGGATCGGTCAGGCCATTGGCAGCGAGCAGCGTTGTGAACCCCATGGCATCGCCATACTCGTCTGCGGAGACGCGCAAGAGGTTGCCGCCGGCCTGCGTCACGGTCTTGGTTCCGGCATTGATGTTGCCCAGGTTCTTGCCCATCCGGCCCAGCGTCACGTCCATCTGCTGCAGCACCGGAATCTGGGTTGCGGCCGTGGCCTGGCTCAAGATCCGCCCCACGTTCGTGGAAATCGGGTTGTTCGGCAGGATGCCGCCCAGCGTGGTCACGCTGCGCACTGTGTTGTTGACGGAGGTAAATAGCACCTGCACGCGCGCACGCACCGCATTGAGCGGCTTCACGATGCTGTTGATCGTGCTGGTGGCCGCCTTGGCAATGTCGCTCACCGTGCTGATGGCAGTGTTCAGGCTGGAAACCAGCGAGGAAAGCGTTGGGTCGCCGATTTGGTCGGCCAAAGCCGTCACGCTGGCCGCATCATCCCGGGTAAGGTCATCAACCGAAGCCGGCGCCTTCTCCGTCACTGCGCCGCTCAGGTCCGCCACGATCTCGACCGTGATCTGATAAGGGATCTGATAGAACCGCTCGAAATCGGCCTTGAACTCTCGAACGAGAACCCGATACAGGAACTCCGACCAGATCAGGTCAACCGCACGGCCCTCGTTCATGATGTTCTGCACGTAGCGGGCTCGGTAGGCCGCCGTCGTCCCACGAAACAGGCCGCCCCAGGTGATCGGCGCAGGGTCGCCAAAGGGAGAATCGTATTGCCCAGTTCCAGCAGCACGTTTCGCCACTTGGCATGGGCGTCCAATTCCTGGCCCCGAAGACTGTTCTTGCCGAGGGAGTACAGAGAGTCAACCCCAGCAGCTTTTTGCGCGCGTTCAATATAGAGATTGGCGATTTTCTCTTCGCGTACAAACTGGTCCGCCAGGTTCGAAGCGGTTCGGATACCAAGAATCTGCGCCAAGGCGATATTCAACTTGTCGCCAGTCAGGCCTTGCGCCATGAGCTGCGGAACAGCTACCTGGTTGACCCACTTGAACGGATGCTGAATAAATAAATCCGCATCCTTGATACCCATCGCATCAACTCGCTTGATGTGTCCAGTAGTGCCGTAATGGAGTGCGGCTGGGTTCAGAAGGCCATACTTCGACATATCTTCAGCAGTACGCTGACTCATGCGCCCCATTGCCCAGTTCTGGAACATGGACATCGAAGAAGTACCGGTGCGCGATCCGCCGGATTCCTGCATGAAGTGACCGAGGCCGAAAAAAAACATCTCATCAGCCATCAATTTTGTCGAGACGCCGCCGGTCTTCATTGCAGCGAGATAGTCAGATGGAGTCACAAGGCCGCCGCTAGCCACGAATGCCTGCGTCATCTTGTCGATAACGCGCTGGAACTTGGCTGGGTCAACATGACCCGTTGCCTTATCAATCAAGGCTCCTCGCAATTCGGAAACCTTCAGCGCATCTTGGAACATCCGTTCAAAATTTCCACCTTGGCCGCCGCCCATCACCGATTCAATGCCGAATCGCATTTTCCCGAGCGTCGGCAGCACTTCTTTCGCATGCTCAAAATCGCCCATCATAGTGGTAGCGTCCCGCAGCATCACCAGGTTGTCGCGCGCCGACTGTCCCATGATGTCCATGCCGCGTGCAAATTTGACAGCATCGGTGTTCACTGCATCACCCAAGCCCAAAGCCTTGAACTTTTGAACTTCGGTTTCAAATTTCTTTGCCTCGTCCAGCGGGCCCTTGAGCAGTGAGAGCCCCATGGTTCCGACGCCGGCCATCAATCCGCCGGCCAATCCAAGGTTTTTGATAGACTTCAGGCGCTGTTCCAGCTTGTTTGCGTCGGCTTCGGTCTTCAGGAAGTCCTTTGACAGCATGGCAAGTCCATAGCTGGCATGATTCAGCAAAGAAATTTTTACGCCAATCTTGAAAGCTTCAAACATTTCTTTCCCTTATGAAAAAAACAGCCATTGCTATGTTCATTTCTGTGGCCGCAGCACTGTGTGCAAGTGTATTTGCGGCAGTTATTGAAACAGATGCCTCTACAATTCGAAGTGACTATGCTAAGAACCCCGATAAAGCCCAGCAAAAATATTTACAGAATCTGGTCAAGATAAAAATTAAAGTCATGCGATCCAAAGATCAAACCGTGACCGGTTGCCGTTCTTGTTGATGTAGGACCACCACCGCTTGTAGTTCTTGTGCCAAGCGACACCCTTGAACTTGGACGAGCAACCTTCGCGCGGCCTGTGGTTCGCGTTGTTCAGGGTTCTGGACGCCTCACGCAAGTTGCTGCGGCAGTTGTTCAGCTTGTTCATGTCCGCATGGTCAATTTCATTCCCAGGCGATGGCGTCATCAGCTCCTTGTGCATGTAGATGACACGCTTTCGCCCGCTTGGCTCAACTGCCCTGCGGATCGCGTAGCCGTTGTGAGAGACGTGCCAGCTGTACTGGCTGACGAAGTCAAAATCCTCGTCGTCAACCAGGACCTCTGCACCGCTCTTGAGCCTCAGTGTCTTCATGCCGAGCCTGCTGCGAGGCTGGCCCGTGTTACCACCGACTGGCCGGCCTGCATGTTGACGATCAGCTTTTCAGCGATGCCCAGGTAGCGCGCGTTCAGGTCGTCTTGCAGGTAGCCCTGCGCGATGCGGTTCGGAGGGTTGTTGGTCAGGTCGCACTTGTTGTCGAAGCTGTCCAGCATGCCCTGGTCAATCATGTTCTGCATGAAAGTACTGATCGTTGCATCCACCTGGCGGCGCAGCGGATCGTTCTGCTGCGTCGATTGCACGCGGCCGACGAACTTGCCCATGGCGCTGTTGAGCGTGTAGGCGATGTAGTTCGTCATGCGGGTGTAGTTGTCGCCGTTGATCACCTGATTGCTGCTGGTGTTGTGGCCGATGCGCACGCCGAACATGCTGCCGGCGGGAATCGGGTTGGTGATCAGGTCGATGCCGGCTTGGGCCAGGGTCTGCAGTTCTGCGCTGCTGTATTGCAGGTTCTGCATGCTCTTCTGGGTGCCGACGATGCCGAACAGCTGCTTGTTCAGGCTGGACTGCTCGGGCGACAGGTTCGCCAGGCAACCCGCCACGAAGCCCTGTGGCGAGACCAAGCGGGTCACGTTGTTCACGGTGTCCTGCCAGTAGACCCAGTCGCCGAAGAGCAGCTTCATGGCGTAGCTGTCGATGCCGGCGGTGGCCTTGGTGCTGACCGCGTTGGAGATGGTGTCACCCGCGGGACCGACGCCGATCATGTAGACGCCTTCCTTCTCACCGAACGCCACCTGCGTGGTCCAGCTGGTCGAGTCGTCGCAGTCGGCCAGCAGTGCGATGCTGGTGTAGGTGTTACGCAGCGCGTACATGCCCTTACGGGGGATGGTGTCCTGGCCCAGCAGCACCGAGCTGGTGATGGTGGTTGCGCCATCGGTACCGCCGGTCAGGCTCAGGGTGGCCGCAGTCGGGGCGGTGGTGCCGACGCCGGCAGTAGCCACGATGATCTGTGACGGGCCGCGCAGGCCGGACTGGCCCTGGTTGATGGCGGCGGCAATGTTGGCCCACAGCGCAGCACCGGTGCCGGTGATGTTGTCGAAGGTCTCGGGCTGGCGGTTCGGCATCGAGACGACGGCGCGCCAGGAACTTGCGGCCGAGCCGGTCGACAGCGTCACCTGGATGCCGTTGCCCAGCGTGCCGGTGTATTTCGAGGTGAAGGTGATGCAGTTGGTCTGCACCACGACGGAGGCGGCCACGTCGGTACCATCGGTCACGCGCACGCACTTGAAGTTGTTGGCGCCCTGCAGCACGGCCAGGGCAACCTGCGTGCCCATGTCGTACTTGCGGTTCTGGACCGCGCCGAAGGTCTGCGAGTAGCCATTCATGTCGCCGATGGTGGTCGGCGCATTCACCGGTCCCCACTGGGCGGTACCGACGATGCCCAGGATGTTGGTGGGCAGGCCATTGATCAGTGTGTTCTGCGGCGGCAGGATCTGGACATAGATGTCCGGGACGATCAGGGCCGTGGTGTTGATCGAGCCCGCTTGGGAAACCGGCATTGGAGCCTCCGAAAAGAAAAAAGGCCGCGAATGGCGGCCTCAGAAACGAAAAAGGCCGCGCTGGGCGGCCCTTATGGGGATTGCTGGTGGTTACTTGCTGTCGGCGGTGTCGGTCGCCACGGCATTCTTGATGCTGGCCGCAGGGATCGGCGCCGGCGCGGTGTCATCCGGTACGCGCACCACGAAAGCGGCCTGTTCGCTGGCCAGGATTGCGTCGATGGCGGCCTGGTCGGTGATTTCTGCGCCTTGGGCATAGCCGCCAAAGGCCTGGGTTGCAACGAGTTTCATGGAATGGTCCTCAAGTCGAGATATTCACGTCGATTCCGCCGACGATGGTTACGTTTGCGTCCAGCACGGTGGTGCCGGTGGTGCTCTGGGTGGTCATGTAGTCCACCGCGAACAGCACATGGCGGCGGTAAATGCGCTGTTTCTGCATGCTGTCGTCCTGCATGCTGCGGCTGTAGTGCAAGACGCCGACGGAGCCGTCCGTGAGCGCCGCGCGTGACAGCGGGCTCAGAGCTTGGTCAATCGCCGCGCCCAGCTGATCGCGCTGTGCGTGGCCACTGGCCCAGGCCGTCATCTGGAAAACCTTCTGCTGCCGGCGCAGCGCGCGGGTCATCGTGCCCGACGTGCCCACGCTGGCGGCCAGCGTCTTGGCCGAAGGGACCGTCACGGCCGCGCCGTTGGATGTGGCCGGGACGTCGGCGCTGATGAGCGTGGCCAGCGCGGCGGCAATGCCCGACAGCGTGCCGCCGTTCTGCGCCGCGACGATGTAAGCCGTGCCGTTGACCGTGATGGCGACGTTCTGGCCAGCGCTCACGGTGCCGGCGAGCGTCACAACCTGGCCAGCGACGGATGCGGTGATAGTCGCGGCGGCCAGCGTACCAGCCTGCCAGTCACGCTGCGTCACCAGCAGCTGCTTTTCCGTATCCAGCGGGTAGATGCTGATGTAGCCCCACCCTGCGCGCAGGTCTGCGTCAAGGTCTTCTGGCTGCGGCCAGCCGGCGAACACCTTCGCCTTGGAGTTCACCACCGGCGAGACCGGGTTCGAAGTCCCGTTCGGGTATAGATAGGCCGCGAGCTCGGCCACCAGCATGTTGCTGACGTCGGATAGGTCAGCCATCGCTGATTTCACCTTCCAACTCGACTACCGGCTGCGAGAATGTGATCGTTGCTTCGCCGATACGGCCGTCAGCATCAATACCCCAGCTGATGCTGGTGATGATTCCATCGATTTTTTTTCCATCGGAATCAAACACATGAGTGCCTTCGGCTGTCCCATCGCTGATGATCTTGATGTTTTTCATGCGTGAAGCTCCGTGCAGGTCATGCGCCAGCCCATGTCAGTGAGCTCGGCGCCCTGGACCGCATAGCGCCGGCCCATGTCGTCAGTGAGGATGTCCGCCGCCGTGATCACGACCGAGGCCGGGACCGAAGGCGGCAGAATGATGCGCCAGCCGATCTGCTGCACGCTGCTGGGAATCTCGCTCAGGTTGCGCTCGCGCTGCCCGAACAACAGGATGCTCGCCGGCCAGCCCGTGGCACCCACCGCGCCAGAGCCGCCCAGCAGGATGGTGTCATCGCTGGTGCCTGACGGGCCGCCATAGTCGACCGCGCCGGCGCCAGAGGCAATCGAGGTGCGTGTCAGGAACACCTTGCGGTTGCACTGCACCAGTTGGATCGGCAGGTGTAACTGCTGGCTGGCGATGAAGAACGTGCCTTGCGGCCCGACCAGATAATCACCCTCCTGCGTCTGGCTCGCGTCGAACAGGCCATACCAGACCGCGATGCCGTACTTATTCGGCTTGCCGTAGGTCATGTCGGCCGCGTTGAAGCTGGCCTTCAGCGTCACGCCGGCCGTGGCCAGCGGGTTGCCGGTACCGCTCGGGCGGTATTGGACGTTGTCCAGGCCCAGGCGCAGGGCGGCCTTCGCATACCCGCTGTAAATCTTGCTCTGGAGTTTGAGGGCGTCCATGTCATGCGTCTTCCAGCGTCAAGACGTCGATGCCGACGCCGCAGAACAGATCTAGTTCGATGGCCACCTCGACCGCGCGCTGGGCATCGCAGCCCAGATGCATGGCCGCCAGCGCATAGTCGCGGCCGCAGCCCCATGCGCCGCGCACGTCCTCGATGACTTCATAGTGTGGCGTAGTGCTGTAGACCCTGATTTCCCTGTCGTTGGTCACCATCACCGCACTGGCGCCGTATTCCGAGTCTGCCGGCTTGGCCGGAAACTCACCATCTGCCCTGGCCGTCTTGAACCAGTTCAGCAGCGCCCGAGCATGGGGGCCGTCACCCATCAGGCCGACAATCCCGTCATGCAGCCGGAAAATCTTGGTGACCTTGTTCCGCTGGCCGCCCACCGTGCTCTGCTTGTCGGCTGCAAAGCTCTTGCCGTCCCACACCAGCACCGTCATGCTCGCTCCAGCTTCACCGTGTTGCCGCCGGCATTCAGTCCCGGGCCAGGCTTGAACCCGATGAACCGGCACAGCTCCAGCCGGATGACTACTTGGAAAAAGCATACCGCGCCATGATTGCCGCAGCACCGGCGAATAAGGAGGGATAAGTGAGCGATACCGAATTTCTTGCCAAGCGCAACGAGCATTGCCGTCAAATGCTTCAGCAGATCAAGGACAACCCTGCTAACGAAATGGAGGCCGCTTTTCGCGAGCATCACTTGGTCGGCATGAGCGACCCGAAATTGTGGGGCGAAAACCTGCCTTCCGTGGTGGGCTATGCGCTACAGATGTTTGAGGAAGGATGGAAAGCAAAAGAAGCTGCCAAGTCAACAAAGGAAGTGCTCGAGCCACCGACTGATGAGCAAATTCTTGCCATTCGTAGGGAAGTGGCTGAGCAGTATGTATCTCAACGACCAGGAAATTCCTGCTAACCGCATAAAATCTTTCAAGAAAAATAGATAAGCTTGATCTGAGTCAATTCGCATGCTGAATTCACCAGGCTGAAACGCGAGGATTTGCGATTTTCAGGCAACAACATCAACGTGGATTGTCTGCGCAAGGAATCAATCAATGCGTACGGTGACCAACCGCCACTGCGCCGCTGCCAATCCCGGCACGCAGGAATCAAGCGGGGATAAGCTCTCCCGCCAGCATTTCCCTGGCACACCTCAGGGCTTGCGCGAAGCTTGGATGCTCTATCCGGGGTTGACCCAATTCCACTTCCACCGCGTTACGCAGCATCAGCCTTGCCTGCGCCTCATTGACACCACCGGAGAAGCTGATATGGGCAACCGCATTCGAAAGGACCTGCCGCATCCTGTCCGTGAATTCCACTGCGCTGACCGAGAGATAGGCAACATTCTTGACCAGAATCATGTGATGGCTGACCGCTAAAGCTGTGGCGCTCATGGCTGCCTCCCCGGAGATAGTGAGGTCAAGCATAGTGCAGTCGCTTTCTGCCGAGCATCGGGAAATCCCTGAGATATCCCGAGGCGATATCGAATGCCTGCGCCAGGAAAAAGGGGTTCCGGACATTCGCCTGGAACCCCTTTCTGATTGGCTACGCGAGCCATAGGCCTGTCGCTCGCAAGCGATGCTAGGCCTTCGCCAGCGGCTTCATGCGAAAACTGATCCCCATGCGATTGATGGCATTCATGGTGGCGATCACGATGGAGAGTTCGACCAGATTCTTTTCACCGAAGACAGCCAGGGCCGCAGCATAGGCATCGTCGGAAGCATGCGTCTGGCTGACCAGCGTCACTTCTTCCGCCCAGGCCAGTGCGGCCCTTTCCTGATCGGAGAACAGATAGTCCGCCTCCTCCCACACCGGCACCAGGACCACCTTGTCGACCGACATCCCGCCTTTGATCAGGTCGCGCGTGTGGATGTCGATACAGTGCGCGCACCCGTTGATCTGCGACACCCTCAAAAAGACCAGATGTATCAACTCATCCGGCAAGCCGGTGCCGGTGGTGACGTAGTGATGAAGCGCGCCTACAGCCTTGGCGCCCTCGCCGGAAATGTGAAACCAATTTGGACGTTTCATGAATTCTTCCTTGAAGTTGGGTTGAGCGGATGGATTTCCAAATCCCGCCGCACTCAAGACGGCTGAACGACGCAGCCTGTGACAACTTCAACAAGAATTCTTTGTTTAATTTTTTTTAGCCAAATGGAAGCCAGTATTCGCCACCAGTGAATACTCCCCGCGCAACCCGATCCGTCCTGCGCAGCCAGGCAAGCCTACGAAGCAGCAGACTCCGGCGCCGGCGATCCGCCAGGACGGGATCGCCCGGCCGCCTCTATCGCCTCTGCGAAGATTTCATGAATGCTGCGTGCCGTGAACGCCGGAAGCATGGATTCCGGCGCGCCCGGGCCACCCCCGCCGCCAAGGCCGGGCAGAAAATCAGACGTCCTGATTTCCACCTTTCCCTGCCCCTTCAAGGCTTGTGCGATCTCTTCGAGTCGCTGCTGCGGATTCAACGGGGCTTCGCTGAGGCCAGGAATGGCATTCTTTATGGATCCATAGCCGCCCGCATCATTGACCTCGGCAACCAGCTGGCCGTTGACCAGTACCTGCCCCACCGTCTGGTAGGCATGCTCCCTCGCATATTGCGAGTTCAGTGCGTTGCGGGCCGCCTCCTCTTTGGAGCGGACCTCCATTTCCTTTATCAGGTTTTCCGGCATCTGATAAACGGCGAGGTCCAGGGAGCTGAGCAGCGTGGCCGTACCAGTCAAGCGATACGGGCTGGCAAGCTCATCCTTCTGTGCTTCGCCCACGCTGGCTTTCTGCAGGGCTTCGGCAGAAATCGTGACCTTGGTGGAGGCACCTGCCTGTCTTGCATCAGGATCTGCTGCGGCCTGGGGTGCTGTCGAGCTCAACTTGCTTGCTGCCAGTGTCGTGGCCTGGGTGCCGGAAATCATCATCGCATTCTTTCCTTTGAGAAATGCTTCGATACCCGCTTTCGCGGGGGAGACATCTAGGTTTTCCAGTATGAGAGGGAGGCCGCGCAGTCAATCGTGTGAGTAAAAATGATTTTTTACCTCAATTCACTGCAAGGGTGTGCAAGGGCATGCCTTGCTGCTCACGATACAGCTTTAGCCCCGCCCTGCCCCAGCAATTGCAAACCCGTCCTGCGCACGAAGCTCTCATAATCCATCGGCGCTCCCACCTCGGTATCAGCGCGATTGGCCTGTATATACGCCCAGGTCCGGCCATTGCTGGCGTCATACACCAGCTTGAAAATACGGGACGGCACCGCGATATGCCCGCGTCCGATCGTGCTCGGCGCGGCATCAAACAAAGGGCCGGTAAATACGAAGACATCGCCCCGCGCGCGCATGACGTACTTGCGCGTATCACGCTCGACCTTGGACCACGGTCCTGAATTGTGCTTCTGGTTCTGCGGGACCATGTTGGCCAGCGAGAAGCTCTGCGCCATTGCCTCCGGCGTGGACATGTCACCGGCCGGTGCCATGTGTCCCCGCGCATAGCCCGATCCCCGGTAGTCCTCCAGTTCGGCACGCTCCGCACGCGGCAACCGGGCCTCGGCATAGAAACGGTCGGTGCGGTGCTGCTCGCGCGCATTCACCAGTGCGGCGCGATTGAGGCGCTCCACGACCACTAAAGGGGTCTTGGTCTGGCTGTTGTAGAGCACGGCGAAAGCGCTGAAACACAGCTCCCGCAAATGCGCTCCCGCAGGCAATTGCGCAGGATGTGCACCAGGGAAGAACTGCGGGCATTGGGCAAAGCGCGTGACGGTGGGTCCGGGATCAGCGTGCCGCACCGGGGCGGGCGCGTCCTCGACGGGCAGTTCGAGGTGCGGCAGGCTGAATCGCTCGCGCAGGCCATCGGCCAGTTGCGGGTTCAGTACGCAACTGGCAATGCCGAAGACAAGGATCGTCGTGCTGGTGAATGAAATCAGGAAACGGCGGAATGCTCCCGATCGTTTCTGCTTGCTTTTGCTGGAGGTGGCCCGCTTGCGCGGCGCTGCCTTTTTCTGTCTGGTTGCCATACGGGCCGCATGGTAACTTGCCGCGACATTTGTTTCCAGTTCATCAGGAAAACCCCGATGGCATTTCCGGCTGTGACTTTTACACTTGGAGCACTGACGGACTGCGTCCAGCCTGGCAAGAAAAGGACCGCAGCAGTCGCAGTAAAACACCGATATAAAAACCAAGGCCTGTTCCGATGCCATCCGCAAGATGACGAGGAACGGGCCCCGAACAACACATCAGGTCCCAGAATGGCACTCCTTGACATGCTCTCGTTTTTCTCCCGCCTCAGCAGAAAGAAGGCTGACATGCTCGGCCAGCTTGCCGCCATCAACAAGGCACTTGCCGTCATCGAGTTCAGGCTGGATGGCACCATCATCCAGGCCAACCAGAACTTCCTGGATTTGATGGGCTATACCCTCCCCGAAATCAAGGGCCAGCATCACCGCATCTTCGTCACGCCCGAAGAACGCGATACGCCGGAGTATGCGCAGTTCTGGCAGAAACTGGGACGGGGTGAATTCGACCAGCGCCTCTATCGTCGCGTCACGAAATCAGGCGCCGTGGTCTGGATCCAGGCGACCTACAACCCGATCATGGATGCCATGGGGCGTCCCTTCAAGATCGTCAAGTACGCGCGGGACGTCACGCAACAGCAACTGCAGGCCGCCGATTTCTCCGGGCAGATCACCGCCATCAACAAGGTACGCGCCGTCATCGAGTTCGATGTGGATGGCACCATCCTGCACGCCAACGAGAATTTCCTGCGCGCGGTCGGCTATTCCCTCGCGGAAATCGTCGGCAAGCATCACGCCATCTTCGTCGAACCATCCGAGCGCACTTCCAGGAACTATCAGGAATTCTGGAAGCGCCTGGGCGCCGGGCAATTCGACGCCGGCCTGTATCGACGCGTGAAAAAGAATGGCGATGCCTTGTGGCTGCAGGCCAACTACAACCCCATCTTCGACATGAGCGGGCGCGTCTTCAAGGTGGTCAAATATGCCACCGACGTGACCATCCAGACGCAGGCCACGCAAACGCTGCAGTCCGCTGTAGGCGGACTGTCGGAGGCCCTCAACGCCGGCTCGGCCAGTGCCCGGCAAGCCAACGACCTGGTCAAGGCCACGTCCACCATCGCCCAGCAGGGCGGCGCCGTGATGGAGGAGGTCGTCAACAAGATGGCAGCCATCAATGCGAGTGCCGCCAAGATCACCGAGATCGTCGGCGTGATCGACGAGATCACCTTCCGTACCAATCTGCTGGCCCTGAATGCGGCCGTAGAGGCCGCACGGGCCGGGGAGCACGGGCGCGGCTTTGCCGTGGTCGCCGGGGAAGTACGCAGCCTGGCGCAGCGCACGGCGGCATCGGCCAGTGAAATCAAGACCTTGATCGAAGGCTCGGTCAATGAGGCCAGGCAAGGCACCGAGCTGGTCAAGAATGCCGGCAAGACCATGAACACCATGGTCGATTCCATCAGCGACATCACCGGCATCATCGAAACCATCAGCACGTCCGCCACCAACCAGACCAATGAGATCGCACAGGTCAATGAGGCAGTGAGCCAGCTGCAGGTCTTGATGAAATAAGCCGCCCGGTCCGGGCAGGACGCCAGGCGGGACCCTGCAGGGAGGCAAGCGGGCAGCTTGTATGGATCATGTCTGCTGGACCCGCATACAAGGCCTTGGTTAGAATGCACAGGACACTGTTACCGAGGCAGTGACTCACCTCTGCTACTTTCAGATTCGCAAAGCTGGCACCGGATTGTTCCCCCAGCGAATCAAAGGCCAGACATCATGGATTGGGTTCCAATCGTCTTCATCATCTTCAAGGTAGCCGTGCTTGGCATCGGCATGTTCTACGCCATCAAATGGCACTACGACCAGGGCAGGAAGGGCAAGCAGGCAGAACAGCGCGCCGTTCTGCGCGCCAGCGGCAAGGTGGCCGTGATCTTCGTGGTCTCGCTGGTGGTCCTGGGCGTGGCGACCATGTTCATCTCGCGCATGCTCGGACTGGAGCTGACTTTCCCGTAAGCCGGGAAGCGCAGCCGCTTATGCCGCCGGCCGCCTGGCCAGGGCCAGTACCATCCCGAAGAAGACCATCATGCCGCCGCTGATGCGGTTCATCCAGCGCAAGCCGCGCGCGTTCTGCATCAGGCCCTTGAGCCGCGTTCCCGCGTAGGCATAGGCCGCAATGGCCACCAGTTCGAGCGCCAGGAAGATCGCCCCCAGGGTGAGGAAACTGGATAAATAGTTTTCAGGTACCACGAACTGCGGGAAGAAGGCCGTGAATACCAGGATGGCCTTGGGGTTGCCGATGGCGACCAGGAACTCCTTGCGCACATAGCCGGCAATACCCTGCTGCGCTTCGAGGCGCTGGCCACCCACTTCCGCCTTGGCAAGGAAGAGCTTGCATCCCAGCCAGACCAGGTAAGCCGCACCGAGCAGCTTGACCACCGTGAAGGCCATCTGCGAGGCCATCAGCAAGGCCCCCATGCCCACTGCCGCCACCCCGATCATCAAGGCGAACGCCACCAGGCGACCTGCTGCCGCGAGCAGCGCATGGCGCAAGCCATGGTGCGCACCGATGGTGATGGAGAGCAGGTTGTTGGGCCCGAAGGCCATGTTCAGCGCAAAGCAGGAAGGGATGAACAGCAGCAGGCTTTCCAGGGGCATCGCGGATCCTCGTTCAGGGTGTGGGAGGTTTGTCAGCAAATCCGTCGGCATGCCCGGCCGCCCGCGCACATCGACGAAACGCACATTCTAGCGCGCGCTGACACGCAGATGACGCATCTATTCTTACGCTTCTGTCAGCGCGGTTTTCCCATGATTCAGGAAACGACTGATGCAAGTTTTTCAATTTCGGTCACATAATCGCGGAGCCGTTCGTTCTGGTGTCAGGACGTAGCCCATCCACCCGGAGATCGCTTCATGAATCCGAGCAATCGCGCTCGCACCCTGCTGATTGTGGAAGACAACAAGGATGTCAGAAGCATTTTTGCGGAAGTCTTTCAGGGCGTGGGCTATCGCGTGCTGGAAGCCGCCAATGGCGAAGATGCCCTGCATGTCATGGCCACCGCCCTCGATCCCGTCAATGTGGTACTCACCGATCTGCGCATGCCTGTCATGGATGGCCTCGAACTGGCCACCCGCATCAAAGGCGATACGCGCTTCTCGGGCATTCCGGTGGTGCTGCTCAGCGCCACGCCGATGACCAACTCCTGGCAGGCGCTGGATGTCTTTTCCGCCCTGCTCACCAAACCCTGTTCCTTTGATCGCCTGCTCTCCACGGTGGACGGCGTGCAGTAATACATTCGCGCCAGCCTTGCGCCAGCTCTGCCGCAACAGGTAACGAATACGCTACCCGTCCGACAGCCGGCACTGACACCATCAAGGGAGCTTCACCGATCCCCGGCGCTGGACACCGGCGCGATGATGCAAGAACTGCGCATGAGCGCAGGGCATTCATCAAGGAGTGAAATCATGTCGAATCAGAATCAAGGCGGGTCCCGCGGTGGTTCCCACGAGCAGCATGTTCAGGCCGGGCAGCAAAGCCACAAGAATGACCAGCAGAACCAGAGCAGCAGCTCTTCCGGCCAGCAGCAGGGTGGCAACAGCCGTGGCGGCTCGCATGAGCAACATGTCCAGGCCGGACAGCAGAGCCACAAGAATGACCAGCAAAATCAGAGCAGCAGCGGCAGCGGGCAGCAGCAGGGTGATTCCACCCGTGGCGGCTCGCACGAGCAGCACGTCAAGGCCGGGCAGCAGAGCCACAAGAACAGCTGACAGCGCTGATCCGCCTCATCAGGCAGCCTGATCAACAGGCCTGCGCGCCGCTTCCCGGAAAGGAACGGCGCGCTTTTGCGCGCTTCCTGCGCGGAGTGGGCCTTTCCATGCCGGGCTGCAGAACTGCCGCCGGGCTTGTTCGTTTTTACTGCAGTCCCGGGGGCAATTCTTCCTGCATGGCGGGGGCCGGCAACAAGGCGGGCGCCGTACGGGCCGCAGGCTGCCGCAGTACCCGCCACAGGAACACGCCCGAGACCGCCATCCCGACCACGACATAGGCGGCATAGAACGCGGCGGCATAACTGCCGTAGTGAAGAAGAGTGTGGATCATGGCCATGCGTCCTTGCGCGGGAGATTCGGGTCGATGGCGTGATCTTATGTTTTATATCATTGATGCAATATCAGGAAATTTCCTAGTTGTATCGCACACACTCCACTGCTGAGCTACTGGATAGCACGCAATCTATTGTGGGGATAGCGTGGCGCTATCAAGCCGGACGCTGCAGTCAACGCAGTACGGCGACCGGCCCATGGCAGACCATGTCACTTCCAGAACATCCACCACGGCCGTTCAGGCCGCAGCGGCGCTGTTGACGCTGCGGGTATCTTCCCGGGCGGCTGCTCCAGCTCGGGAGGCCAGCGCATGGCGCTGTTGGCCGAACCGGCAAGGGCCCACCCGGGTAGTTCGTCGAGCGCACTCTCCGGGTCAAGGCCGGCAAGGTTGAGCATGGCAGGTGTCATCTGCCACGACTGGCGCGCATCCAGCCCTGCCAGGTCCTGGTAACAGCGGCGCAATTCCTGTTCCAGTTCACCCGCCTCCGACATCATGTCCAGCTCGGCCGTCTTGACCAGGATATGGCGCCAGGGCTCAGCCTCGATCCTCGCAATCCATTCTTCATAAAGCGCATGGCGCTCTGCGCCCAGCGCCGGCCGCAGCATCGCCGAACGCTGGCGCAGCCGCGCGATCCCTGTTGCACGCTCGCACGAAAGATAGGCGTGGGGGCGGTCCTCATCATCCCCGTCCTCTTCATCGTAGAAGTCGTCATCCTCGTCGCCCTCGCTACCGTCGTTGCCGTCATCCATGCGCTGCGGATGGGCAGCGTCACCTGTCCCGGCGTCAGCGCCGGCGCTGAGTTGGATATCGTCTTCCGAGAACAGGCACATCCAGAACAAGGGAATGCGCGCCGCGGCTTCGTACTCGGTGCCAATCATGGAAAAGAATTCTTCGGACTGCTCTTCGGTGGGCAGGCCTTCAAAATTCGTGCAATAGAGATAGACGCGATTGCTCAAGGAGCTTCTCCTTCAGGTCTGAGAGGGACGGAGCGGGGATGCGCAGCAGCGCGCCGCCGGACTCAACGGATCTTGATCTCGACGAAGCGATTGCGCGGCTCGGCCACGCCGCGTTTTTGCGGCACGCGCGGATCGCGCGCGCCCTTCCCGATGACTTCGATGCTCAAGGCCTTCACCTCTGCGCGCTGCAGTTCGCGCTCGATCAGGCGGGCGCGGCGCAGGGACAAGGCATCATTGCTGGCATCGCTGCCGATGGCGTCGGCATGGCCGGTGAGGATGAATTCACCGGCGGGAAATTCCTTGATCTCGGCAATGGCCTTCTTGAGCAATTCCTGGGAGGCCGGGGTGAGTCGGTCGGTCCCCAGTTCGAAGAGCAGGTCATAGCTGCGCGGTCGCGCCGGCAGGCTGCGCATGACCTCGGCATAGCGGCGCTCCACTTCGGCGGCCGACAGGGTCTGGGTCGGCTCGGGCTTGCCGCCGCGTGTTTCCACGGCCGCATAGGGCGAGGTCAGCGCGGTCTCGCCGCTGGCTGTCTTGACCACGATGCTGCTGGCAGATCCATCGGCCTGCGGCAGCAGCACGAAACGCTCCTTGGGGCCCGCGCATCCTGCCAGCAGGGCCACCAGCGCCATCATGGCGCAGCTCATCCATGCTTTATTCACCGGCCACCTCCACGATGAAGTCGGTACCACGGATGCCGATGGTGGCCGTCGGGGTCGAGAGCAACTGGCTCTCCGGGCTGCGCTTGCCGATCAGTCCGGAGACGTAGCGCAGCGTGCCCTTGGAGAGGCGCACGGCGATGCTGCCTTCGTCGGTCTTGTCGTTGTAGGCGAACTGTTCGAGCAGGAACTGGCTGTTGGAACCGAGGGAAATGAGCGTATCGTCGCGCAGGGTGAAACCGACCGAACTGGCGGCAGCGGTGACCACGCGGTCACCGGCATAGAGCCGTTCCCCGGTGGACAAGGGGCGGCTCTTGCCACTGCGCTCGGCGCGCACGTCGCCTTGCAAGACCTTGACGATGCCGGCCTGGCTGGCCGTGGCCTCCTGTGCTGTCGCACTGCCCTGCCCCAGCAGCCAGGCGCTGGCCAGCAATACGCTTCCCCATCCGGATACCCGCCCTGCATTGCCTGCCCTGATGATCCCCATGCCCCGTTCCCTTGATGTTGTGATGATGACGTGACCCATGGCATGGCCGACCAGCACGGACGGCAAGATGCCACCGCGCAATTTCACAGAAAATCATCATCAAGGTCAACAACTCTTTACAAAGGCAGGGCGCGCCCGCCGCCGCGAGAGAAGATCAAAACAGGAATGTGCCCTGCTGAGCGCGGCTACCGGGCTCGTTCTTGGGCGCCGGCCAGGCCTTCATGGCGCTGGCGGGATAGTTCAGCAGCAGCTCGCGCGCCCGCTCCGGATGGCCGGCGTTGATCCAGTCGGCATAGTGGGCGCGCGGGATGATGACGAGGTTGCGCTTTTCTTCGCCGGGCTTGTGAAAACGATTCATCAACGGATGCTCATCAGCATTGATGGTGATCTGGGTAAACGAAAATGCATACCCGCCCTCAGCCTCTTCCCAGGCACGCCACAGGCCGGCCACGCAGAAAGGCTGGTCGTCGGCCATGCCGATGGCCCAGCGCTGGGTCGTCGGCCATGCCGATGGCCCAGCGCTGGGCACGGCCGCTTTCGTAATTTGGTTCATAGAACCACTGCATGGGCAGCAGGCAAGTCTGGGCCTGGTGCCACGGACCGGCGTAGCTGCGTTTCTCGGCGATGGTCTCGGCGCGCGCATTCATGGTGGAGATCTGCAGTCCTGCCTGCAACTTGCGCCGCGGCATCATGCCGTAGGTCGCCACGATGAGTTCGGGCTCGCCGTCCAGGCCGGCGCGGACTGCCGGGGCGGCGTAGTCCTGCCAGGTCTCCTCGGGCCAGTCGGGCGTGGCGGAGGTATCGGCACCGGTCAGTGCGGTGATCATGGACTTGGGGGTGGGCTTGTAGTTGACGCACATGGCAGCACAATCGCGATCACGGGGACCGCGATTGTGCCACAGCGTGGCTGGCGCCGTGGCACGGCTGCACCCCAAGAAAAAACCGGCCACGGGGGCCGGTTTCCAGGAAGCTTGACCGCTCAGGAGCAGGTCGCTCAGGCAGCCTGCTTGCCTTCCAGGATGGATTCTTCCAGGGCGATCAGCGATTCGATGGCAGCGATGAGCATGCCGATGCGGTGACGGCGATAGATGAGGCGTTTTCTTGCGCGGATGTTCATGGTTTCTCCAGCAGCCGGCGCAGGGCCGGCGGGTTGACGGGTCGGGCCACCGCCCCCGCGCCTGCATCTTCACATCGGCTGCGAGCGTGCATCCAGCGGGGCGGCCAGCGGCCAAGGCCCGACATTATAGCCGACTGCCGAACCGCGCCTGCCATTGCGCCATACGCGGCCTCACGCCACACAAGCGCGGCGGTAACGCTCGCTGTAGAGGCGGGTCGCCTCCAGGCCCGGCACGAAATGATGCCGCCCGGGGGCCAGCTCGGCCACCAGCGCATCCAGGTCGACCTCGCGGGCGGCCAGGGCGGGCACGGCCGGGGCTTCGGCGGCGGCGCTGTCGCGGCCACGCGCCATTGCCCGGAAACTCGGCTGGCGTCGGCCATCGCTCCAGCCTTGCTCGATCCATTCGCGGATGACCTGCTTCTCGTAGCCATCGAAGACCCCGAACATCTGGCCCCCGGCAGCATCGATCAGGCGCCAGAAGCGGCTCTCGCTGGCCTCCCTGCCGCGCGTGATCCACTTGGCCTTTTCCATCTCTTCCAGGAAGCTGGCCATGCCCTCGGGCTCTTCCAGCCACTGGTTCACCGTCTTGCCGCCGATGCGGCAGTAGTCCGAATGCATCATGCGCCCGAAGGCCGCCTTCTCGGCGAGCACGCGCACCACTTCCTGCTCCAGGGAGAAGGAGCCGATCACGCCCAGCGTGCTGGCGCCCAGCTCATTGAGCAGATAACCACGCCGCACGCCGGCCATGAAGGCCTGCGGATCCGGGGCCTGGGCGGCCGCTTGCACGACCGCCTCGGCAGCCTTGCGGGCATGGCCGCTGGCGGCGTTGTCGATGGTCACGTGCAGGGTGAAGTAATAGGGATCGATGCCCAGCTCATTGAGCTCGTAGGCGGTGATGAGCAGGTGCAGCGGCAGCTGTTCATAGCCCAGGTTGAAGCCGAACACCTCGGCCTCGAACTGCTCGCCATGATGCGCCAGCCCCAGCTGGATGGCGCCTTGCACATAATGGTCTTCGGACAGCGCCGGTCCATGCTCGCAGCCATTGGCCGCCAGCAGGCTGCGATAGAGGGTTACGTGGTTCATGGCGGCATCACCATCGCCCAGCTCTTCCAGGTAGGTGAGGATGAGCGGACGGAACAGCGGATCGCGCCAGCGCTTGACGGCACTGTAGAGCCAGGCGCCATCGACCAGCTTGGTCGGCGCCACGCGGCGCAGGAAATTGAACGCATGCGCCCGGCCGCTGAAGTAGCGCCGGGGAGCGCCCTGCTGACGCTCCTTCAGATAGGCTTCGTAGGCGCTGCCGACCTCGATGGCGCGCGACTCCATCCACGCGGCCAGGGCAGCGGGATCATCGGGCAGGTCGCAGGGCAGGCCGGCGGCTTGCTCCATTTGCCGGGCCAGGTAGTCCCGCCCCATGGCCAGCGCGGCCTCATCGGGCGTCGGCACGAACAGCTGGGCATAGACCTGCTCAGCCTGCAAGGGGCCGTCCTGGTGGCGATAGGCTTGGGCGGCCGAGCGGGCGGCCTGCATTTCCTCGACGGTAGATCGCATACGTCCTCGCGCAAAGTCAATTGCCTGCAGCATGCGCGCTGTGGTGCGGCGGCGCTATCAGCGCCCGGCCTGCCTTGGTGTCGGAGAATGCCCCGGGGGCGGTAGGAGGATGCGGCACGGCCGGCCGCCGGGCCATTGTCTTGGCGGTTCTTATGTCCGATAATCGCGGCCATGAACGATACCGCACAACGCCCCGCCCTCCCCGATCGCCTCAGCATCGATCCCCGCAGCCCGCATTACGATGCGGCCATCTTCGAGCACGACATCGGCATCAAGCTCAACGACAAGGAATTCAACAACGTCAGCGAATATTGCATCAGCGAAGGCTGGATCAAGATTCCCGCAGGCCGCGCACTGGACCGCAAGGGCAATCCCATGCTGACCAAGCTGAAGGGACGGGTCGAGCCGTTCTATCGCTGAACGCCGCCCCTCCACCATTTCCTTCCGGCAATAAAAAGAAAGCCCGCAAGCTGTTGCGGGCTTTTTGCTTTGGCACGGGCCGCGAGCGCGTCTTGTAGTGCGCTTGGCAAGCATGAGATTCATCCGTGCAATCGATCAATCAGGTGTGATTCATCGATCCGGCGCATCAACCACACGCGCCCCATCCGGCCGATTTACCCTCAGGCCGCAGCGCGCTGGCGCCACTCCTGCACGGTCATGCCCGCCACCCGCTTGAACTGCCGCAGGAAATGGCTCTGGTCATGAAACCCCACCGCCACCGCCACGTCCACCACGCTCAGGCGGGGATCGGCCAGCAAGGTGCGGGCTCGCGCCAGGCGCTGGCGCAGCATCCACTGGCACAGCGTATAGCCGGTGCTGGCCTTGAAGACGCGGCTGAAGCAGCTCGATGATAACTGGCACATCATGGCCAGCGTGGCCACCATGATGTTGTCCTGCAGATGGGCTTCGATGTAGTCGAGCACCATCTTTTCCTGCTCGGCATCGAGGGCGCGATAGCGCGGGTCAACGGCAATGGCGGGACGGAGTGGCAAGGGGGCGCTTTCCGGCAAGAAGAAGGACGAACAAGAACGGCCAGCATCTTGCCATGAAAGTGCCGTAGTGCAAACGGCGATCAGCGCGCCAATGCGACTTGCCCTACCCGGAACACGGCCACTGCCTGTACCAGTTCACGGGCCTGGCCCGACAGGCTGATGGCCGCCGCCGCGCTTTCTTCCACCAGCGCGGCATTCTGCTGCGTGGTGCTGTCCATCTGGGTGACGGCCTGGCCGACCTGGGCGATGCCGGTGTTCTGTTCGGCCGTCGCGGCGTTGATGCCGACCATGATGTCGCTCACGCGGCGAATCGAGCTCACGATCTCTTGCATGGTCTTGCCGGCCTGGTCGGCCAGCTGCCTGCCCTGCCCGACCTGGTCGACGCTGGCCGTGATCAGCTCCTTGATCTCGCGCGCGGCCGTGGCCGAACGCTGGGCCAGGCTGCGCACTTCCGTGGCCACCACCGCAAAGCCGCGTCCCTGCTCGCCGGCACGGGCGGCTTCCACCGCAGCATTGAGCGCCAGGATATTGGTCTGGAAGGCAATGCCATCGATCACGCCGATGATGTCGCTGATGCGATCCGAACTGGCGTGGATGCCCTGCATGGTCTGCACCACCTGCTGCACTACCGCACCGCCCTGGCTGGCCACCTCGGCGGCATCGCGCGCCAGCTGGCCGGCCTGGCGGGCACCGTCGGCATTCTGCTGCACGGTCGAACCCAGTTCTTCCATGGAAGCGGCGGTCTGCTGCAGCGCGCTGGCCTGCTCCTCGGTACGCTTGCTCAGGTCGGCATTGCCCTGGGCAATCTGGGCGCTGGCCGTGGCTACGCTCTCCGAATTGCTGCGCACGCTGCCCACCACCTTGCTCAGTTGCGCCGTCATGGCCTGCATCGCCATGAGCAGGCGCGCGACCTCATCACTGCCCTTGACCTCGACGTGCTGGGTCAGGTCACCGGCCGATACCGCCTCGGTCAACCGCACCGCTTCCGACAGTGAAGTGGTGGTGGCGCGGGTGATGGCCACCATCAGCCACAGTGCGGCCAGGGCCAGCACCGCCAGCGCCGCGCACAGCAAGACCAGTTCATTGCGCAGGCGCGGGATCTTGGCTTGCAGTTCATCACGCATCATGTCGAAGGAACTCGTCACCAGCACGAATTGGGTATCGATGATGCGCGTCATGGTGGCCACCCATTGCGGGGCCGGCATGGTCAGCTGGTCGGCGCGCACGATGGCGCTGTCGGCCAGTTTGAAGGCTTCATCGGCAGCGGTAACGGCCGCGGCACGCGCGCTCTCGACGTTGGCTGGCAGCGGGTGGCGGCCCGCAGCAAGGGTGAGGGAACGGCGTGCGCTTTCATAGCTGCGGCGGGCGCGGTCCGACAGGTTTTCCAGGCGGGCACGTTCTTCCGCATCGGCCTGGCCCCGCCCCAGCATCACGGCACCGCGCGCACGGGCCTGGCCCAATGCTTCGGTCAGCTGCGGCAGTTCGGACAAGACCGCGCGCTGCACGTAGAACAGCGCCGCTTCGGCTTCCAGCGCCAGGCCCGAACTGTTGGCCACGTCGTCCAGCAGATCCAGTTCGCGCTTGATCAGTTGCGCATGTTGCACATTGCTCTGCGCGCCCGTGACGGACTTGCTGGCGATGCTCTGCGTGAGCGCGCGCCAGTCGGCATGGAGGCCGTCCAGTGCAACGGTGAGGGCCTTGTCCTCCAGCGGCTGCAGGGCGCTGCGCACCCGGTCGAAGGTGGCATCAGCCTCCTTCTGGCGCTCCGCGCGACTGGCGGCGGCACCCTCGCCATCGGCCAAGTAAAGGGCCGACAGGCCGCGATGCTGCTGCATCTGCTTGAGCAGCAGCAGCAGTTCACGGCCGGGCGCAAGGGCCAGCGACTCGCGCTGGGCCGTGGCCAGGTCGTCGAGGTTGGTGCGCACCAGGAGGGTGGTGGGAACGATGAACAGCATGAAAGCGAGTGCGCCGATGAGGACGAACTTGCGTGAGTAATTGAGATGATTGATCCAGGAGCGCATGGCGTTATTGGTATTGGAGTGGAGGAAGTGGCCATCGTTGGCCGCTTGCGCTGTTGCGCGAGACGCTCCGTTGCGCCATCAAGCCGCTTCGTTGCGGCTTTTTGCAGTCGGGCAATTCTACGGAGGCCGTTTTCTTTTCCCTGGGGATTTCAACAGCGGCGTCCTGTTTTGTTGTGCAATTCCGACCGTCTCGTCTCACATCGCTGTTCCCGATGCAAATACGAGTGATGACTAGACTGGACCGTTGCCAGGAGAGTTCCGCACGGAAAGAAAAATCGGCAGGCAAGGCCGCATGTGTCACCGGAACTCACCGCTTCTCACCGAAAATCACGTGGCCCGCCCCCGCGTCGGACCAAAGAAAATCCGCCGCCCCTGCACACTGCGTTGCGCAGTGCCGGGGACGGCGGATGGGGGAATTGAAGGATGAACGAAGGATGAACGGCGAGAACGCCGCAGTTCAACCCTGGACGTCAGCGCAAGCCCTGCGCCCCGTCCTGCAAGCGGAACACCGACACCAGCTGCGCCAATTGCGCGGCCTGGTCCTGCATGGAAGCGGCAGCGGCCGCTGCCTCTTCCACCAGCGCCGCGTTCTGTTGCGTCACCTGGTCCATCTGCGTGATGGCGCGATTGACCTCTTCGATGCCGGCACTCTGTTCGCGGCTGGCGGCGCTGATCTCGGCCACCACGTCGGCCACATGGCGCACGCTGGTGACGATCTCCTGCATGGTGCGCCCGGCTTGCTCCACCAGGTGCGAACCGTTGTCCACCTTGCTGACCGAATCCTCGATCAAACCCTTGATCTCCTTGGCGGCCTGGGCACTGCGCTGGGCCAGCGAACGCACCTCCGAGGCCACCACCGCAAAGCCGCGTCCCTGCTCGCCGGCACGCGCCGCTTCCACGGCGGCGTTGAGCGCCAGGATGTTGGTCTGGAACGCGATGCCGTCGATGACCCCGATGATGTCGGCGATCTTGGTGGAGGCGCTGTTGATATCGGCCATGGTGCCGACCACCTGCTCGATCACCTTGCCGCCCTCGGTGGCCACGCCCGAGGCGGTAATGGCCAGCTGGTTGGCCTGGCTGGCGTTGTCGGCATTCTGGCGCACGATGGAAGTCAGTTCTTCCATCGAGGAAGCGGTTTCTTCGAGGGCCCCGGCCTGCTCTTCGGTACGTGAGGAGAGATCAAGGTTGCCTGCGGCAATTTCGCCGGAGGCTGTCGTGATGGTGTCGGTGCCCTGGCGCACGCCATGCACGATGCCGGACAGGCTGCTGCGCATGGTCTCGATGGAATGCAGCAGGCTGTGCCGGTCATTGGCCTTGAGCGCCACGGGGGTGGAGAGGTCACCCTGCGCAATCTGCTCCACGATCTGCACCGCGCGCGCCGGCTCGCCGCCCAGCTGGCGCAGGATGGAGCGCAGGATGAAGGCGGCCATGGTGGCAATCGCCCCCATGAGCAGGCCACCCAGCAACAGCAGCACCAGCGCATTGCGATAGAAGGCGTGGTTGATGTCATCGATGTAGGCACCGAAACCGATGGTCCAGTCCCACGGCGCGAAGCGGGTCACGGCATAGAGTTTCTGCACCTTTTCGGTGGTGTTGGGACGCGTACCTTCAGCGATCAGGAGACCGATCTCCTTGCCCTGCAGGGCGGCACGATAGCGGTCGCCATCTTCCTTGGCGGTCTTGTCCTGGATGCCGACGCGCTTGGGGTTGGGGTGAACGTAGTTGAAGTCATCGGTGTAGCCGCGCACGAAATAATAATTCTGCTCCTTGGCAAAACTGCCGATGACCATCTTGGCCTGGGCCTGCGCCTGTTCGCGCGTGAGCTTGCCGGACTGCTCCAGGGCCTGCGCCTTCTCGGCGGCGGCCTTGGCCAGCGTGACCAGCAGCGAGAGCTGGGCTTCGCGCTCTTCCATCATGGTGCGCCTGAGCGTGTTCAACGACACCATGGCAATGATCAGGATGCCCACCAGCGTGGTGGCGCACAGCCAGATGATCTTGGTTCGCAGCTTCAAATTGTCCTCTCCATTTTTTATGATGCGCCATCATCCCGTCCGCCTTCTTGTGGCGAGCGGAGTCGGCCGGTGCACCGGATGCTGATGGCGTAGTGCGATGTGATGAATGCGACGCTGCCCGCGGCAGGCGCAGCTTCCCCAGCTTGACACTCTATCCCGCGCGTGAAGGCAGCCTGGTGAGGAACAGGGAGGTTTTTACGGCTTTATCCTGATATTGGAATGGCTGTGCATCGCCCACGCTGCCCGCCACCGCATCACTTGGTGCGGCCGCCCTCTTCCGGTGTGGTCGGATCGATGCGCAGGTCAGTCTCGAAACTCTGCAGCACGGCGCGCAACTCGCCGCGCTTCTGCATGGCGTCGAGCTGGGCGTTGATACGCGGCAGCAGCTTCACGCAGGGGTTGGCACGGCTCATGGCGATGTAGTTGTCGCTCTCGCTGACGAAGGGACGCAGCGGCATGAAGCGGTCGGACTGGCCGCTCTGGTTCAGGTAGATGACGCCGGTGTAGTAGCCGGTGATGAGGTAGTCGATACGGCCCGAATCGAGCTTGGTGAAATTCATGTAGGCCTTCTGCGCGGTCTCGATGATGAGGTTGTCGCGCATGAATTCATCGAAGCCGCCACCGAACTGGTTGCCCAGCGTGATGGCGCCGCGCTTGCCGACCAGGTCCTTCCAGCCGGCATAGGCAAAACGTTTGTCGCGCGGCACGAACACGGCAATCGGATTGGAAAACAGCGGCACCGAGGCGAAGGCCAGGTATTGCTGGCGCTCCGGCGTGTTCTTCAGCGACGCCACCATGGCCACTTCGCCGCTCTCGGCTGCCTTGAGCACACGCTGGAAAGGTCCGACGTAACGGACCTCGTAGGCAATGTTGAGTGCGCTCAAGGCGCGCGTGGCGATCTCGATGCTGGCGCCGGTGAGGCGCTTGCCGTCATACCAGTGCAAGGGCGCGTAGTCGGAGTCCGCCGAGATGACGACCTTGCTGCAATCGGCCGCCCGGACTGCCGTGGGCGCGGTCAGCGCTACCAGCACGGCCAGTATTGCGGCGCGCTTTGTCGTGTACATGGTTCCCCCCTTTCTTGCTTCATCACGCGACCCTGGAAGAGCGGTGTGCGCAATGGCTCTGCGATCCAGAATAACCCGGTTGTGCCGCCTGCCAAAACGCATTTCGCGCAGCATGGGAGAAAAACGCGTTTTTACCACAGCCTTCTGCAGCTGACCTGTTCCAGATCAACGGCTCCCGGCGGTGAGAAAGGCCGATGCAGCATCAGCCCATCGCACTATCTGCGGGCAGCAATGCACAACCTCACACAAGCTCGCGCGAGCCCCCTGATACGCGCTTGACCTGCCTGGCGATGGCGGCGCAGCAATGACGCAGTGATACGTTTTGTAACGAAACCCGTGCTGGTCGTCAGCTTGCAGACTGACGCGCCCCGGCTTGACTTCCATGCCAATGGCTCGCGCATTGACTCCCTGCAAACTTCGCATTGATGCGGCTTTTGCATTGATGAGCTCAATTGAACTCAAGTTTGCATCAATCGAAAAATCCCCCTGCAGCCTCCATCACGACCCGGCCCGACTGTCAGACGCGCGCGAAAAGTCCGACAAGAAGATGCTGGGCTTTCCGACTGCCGCAGCGCGTGGGCCTTCCTATGATGAAGCCAAGTTTTCAGGCAATGCAGCTACCCGCCCCATGTTCCATGTGTGCCGTGCCTGCTTCCATGAAAACGAAGGCCAACCCTGTGGATGCATGCAAGAACGCATTCGCCACTGAAGTCCCGATTGCATTCAGCCTCGACGAATGCGTAACCAAGGATAAAGGAGAACAGCCATGACCAAGACCTTCCTCACCGCCGCCGTACTGGCCGCTGCCACTTTCGCCACCGGCGCCTATGCCCAGTCCTATGACCAGGGCGGCAGCACCATGCAGGGCAGCCCGCAGCAGCAATACGACTCGTCGTCCTCGAGCTCGCAGTACTACAACTACCAGGGCGACCAGACCAGCTCGCCGGCCGCCATGCAGGAAAGCGGCGAGAACGGCCGCTACGTCGACCGCAAGAGCTACGAAGTGCCCAACGGTCGCCCCAACAACTATGCGCGTGAACTGAAGGACGGCCCGCTGGGTACCTCCCCGGGCGCATAATTTCCTTCCCTCACGTCGACCTCAAAGCCCCGGCCCAGGCCGGGGCTTTTTGCATGCGCGCAACCTCCTCGCGCGCCATGCCGTAGAATCGCGCTTTTGCCGGCGCCTCTTCCTTGCGCCGGACGCACCTGGTCCTGCGATGAATCCTCAACTTGTCGGCCGCGGCATCGGCTTGTCCGTACTGGCCTCTTCCCTGTTTGCGTTTCTTTCCGGCTACACCCGCCTGCTGGCGCCACTGGATGGCACGGACATCTTCGCCTGGCGCATCCTCATCACCCTGCTCTGCGTCATCGGGCTGCTGGCCTGGCGCGGCGAACTGCCGCGCCTGCGCGCGGCCATGGGCGAGCTGCTGGCCAGTCCGGCAAGCGTCGCGCTGCTGGTGCTGATGGCAGCCCTGCTGGCTTTGCAGCAATGGCTGTTCCTGTGGGGCTCGGTCAACGGCCGGGCACTGGAAGTCTCGCTGGGCTACTTCATGCTGCCCTTGTCGATGGTGCTGGTGGGGCGCTTCCACTATGGCGAGAAGATGGACCTGCTGCAGCGCCTGGCGGTACTGTGCGCCTGCATCGGCGTGGCCCACGAGCTGTGGATGACGCGCGCATTCTCGTGGCCGACACTGGCGGTGGCGCTGGGCTATCCGCCCTACTTCATCCTGCGCCGGCGCATCCGCCTCGACTCCATGCTCATCTTCGCGGTGGAACTGATGGTGCTGGCGCTGCCCTCGCTGGCGGCCTTGATGCTCAGCCCCGCCACCCTGCCTACCCTGCACACGCCGGCCATGTGGCTGCTGCTGCCGGGCCTGGGGATATTGAGCATGATCGCGCTGACCAGCTACCTGCGCGCCGGCAAGCTGCTGCCCATGGGCCTGTTCGGCATCCTCGGCTATGTGGAACCGGTCCTGCTGGTACTGGTGGCCATGGCGGTGCTGGGGGAGACGCTGCAGGCCGCGCAACTGGGCACCTATGTGCCGATCTGGCTGTCGGTGCTGCTGACCGCCCTGCACAGCGTCAAGCTGATGCGCCGCCCCGCCGTCCAGCCCATGAATTGAGGGCATTTTCGCGGACTGATCGCGGCCAGCACGGCTGAGGTATCTCCTTATACTGGATCAAACGGTCAACCCTGGGGAGGGATGCGGCCGGCCATAGGGGGAGACAAATCACATGCGGCCAATGCTGGCAAAGGCAGGGAGCGTGGCGCGCCATTCGGTGGCGCGGCGGGCACGGCTGTTCGTCGTGCTGATCTGCGTGGCCATCGCCGCCGGCCACGTCTGGCAGAGCCTGGCCGCGCGCCAGGTACAGCTGGACAACACCCGCGTCTACGCCGGCAACATCGCGCGCGCCTTGGCGCGCCATGCCTATGACGTGTTCCAGGCGACCCATGGCGCGCTGATCAACATCAGCGACCGCATCGACGAGAGCGGCACCACCCATGCAAAGCTGCACGCCATGAGCCCGATCCTGCGCCGCCTGGCCGGCGAAATGCCGCAGCTCGACGGACTCTACATCTTCGACGAACAGGGCAATCGCGTGGCCACCTCCTCGCAGCCGCGCGCCAGCGATGCCAACAACAGCGACCGCGAGTATTTCATCTATCACCGCGACCACGAGGATCCCGAGCCGCGCATTCATCCTACCCTGCTCAGCCGCAGTACCGACCAGTGGGTCATCCCGATGTCGCGCCGCCTGAATCATCCCGATGGCCGCTTTGCCGGGCTGCTGCTGGCGACCTTGCGGCTGGATCATTTCAACGCCCTCTACCAGACCGTGGAGATCGGCCGCGACAGCTCCATCCTGCTGCTGCTGCGACCTGGCAAGGTACTGACGCGGCAACCTTTCGAACCGGCCTTCATCAATCGTGACCTGAGCCTGGACCCGGTCATCGGCGAAGTACTGGCCAGCCAGGGCAGCGGCCATGTGCTGCTGAATTCGCCCCTGGACAATATTGACCGCTACGTGTCGTTCCAGCCGGTACTGGACTTCCCGCTGATCGTCACCGTGACCACCGCGAGCGAGGAAGCGCTGGCACCATGGCGGCAGCAGACCATCGTGTATGGCGCAGCCGTGCTGCTGTTGCTGATCATCATCGGCCTGTTCGGCTGGCGGCTGATCGCCCAGATCGAGTTGCGCCTGCTCGCCGAGGACCGCGCGCTGCAGGTGATGGGCGAGCTGCACCAGGCCAACCAGCGGCTGGAGCAGCTGGCGCATCAGGATGGCCTGACCGGCCTGGCCAACCGGCGCCATCTCGATACCGTACTGGAGGCTGAATTCCGGCGCGCCCTGCGCAGCGGGTCGGCGCTGTCGCTGATCATGATCGACGTCGATTTCTTCAAGCAGTACAACGATCTCTATGGCCACCAGGCCGGTGACGAATGCCTGCGCCGCATCGCCGCCGTATTGAAGGAACGCCAGCGCCGTCCCGGCGACCTCGCCGCGCGCTATGGCGGCGAGGAGATGCTGATGCTGTTGCCCGAAACCGATGCTGCCGGGGCCATGCAGGTGGCCGAAAAAATCCGCGCCGGCATCCAGGCGCTGGACCTGCCGCATCGCGGCAATCCGCGTGGCGTGGTCACGGCCAGCGCCGGCGTGTGTGCCATGGAATTGCTGCCGCCCGGGGAACGCGCGGCGCAAGACCTGGTGGGGCGCGCCGATGCCGCGCTCTACGAGGCCAAGCATGGTGGCCGCAATCAGGTACGGCTGGCGCAGAGGGAGCTGCCGCCGGTCCATCCCTGAAAAATCCGTACAGGAATTGGGCGCAGGAATCGGCGCACGAAGGGGTGCAGGAAAGCGGACAGGAAAGCGCACATGAAAAATGCCGCCGGGCGCCAACCCGGCGGCATTTCTGTTGCAACGGACGAAGGACGCGCCGGGCTTATTGCTGGTGATAGGACGTCACGCGCTCCACTTCATTCTTCGAACCCAGGAACACGGCCACGCGCTGGTGCAGCTTTTCCGGTTGGATGTCGAGGATGCGCTGCTGGCCATCGGTAGCGGCGCCACCGGCCTGCTCGACGATGAAGGCCATCGGGTTGGCTTCGTACATCAGGCGCAGCTTGCCCGGCTTGCCCGGCTCACGCGCATCGGCCGGGTACATGAAGATGCCGCCACGGTTCAGGATGCGATGCACGTCGGCCACCATGGAGGCGATCCAGCGCATGTTGAAATCCTTGCCGCGCGGACCGGTGGAACCGGCCAGCATTTCATCCACGTAGCGGGTGACCGGCGGGAACCAGTGACGCTGGTTGGAGGCGTTGATGGCGAATTCCTTGGTGTCTTCGGGAATCTTGATGTCCTTCTGGGTCAGCACCCAGGCGCCCATTTCGCGGTCCAGGGTGAAGCAGTGCACGCCGTCGCCGGTGGTCAGCACCAGCACGGTCTGCGGGCCATAGACGGCATAGCCGGCGGCGACCTGCCTGGTGCCGGGCTGCATGAAGTCCTGCTCGCTGGGTTCGGTCATGCCTTCCGGGGCCTTGAGCACCGAGAAGATGGTGCCGATGGAGACGTTGACGTCGATGTTGGAGGAGCCGTCCAGGGGATCAAACATCAGCAGGTATTCGCCCTTGGGATAGCGGTTGGGGATGCGGTGGATGGTCTCCATTTCCTCGGAGGCCATGGCCGCCAGGTGGCCGCCCCATTCATTGGCTTCCAGCAGGATCTCGTTGGAGATCACGTCCAGCTTCTTCTGCACTTCGCCCTGCACGTTCTCGCTGCCGGCGCTGCCCAGCACTTCGCCCAGCGCGCCCTTGCCGACCGCATGCGAGATCGACTTGCAGGCACGGCCGACGACTTCGATCAGCAGGCGCAGTTCGGACGGGATCTTGTTGTGCAGACGCTGCTGCTCGATCAGGTGTTGCGTGAGGCTGATACGTTTCATGGTGGTCTTCCTTGCAGTGGTTTTTATTTAATGAATCGGATGAATGAGTGAGGGGGCAATTATCTGTCTGACAGATCAATCGGCCAGGGCCTTGCTGATGACTTCGGCCACATCGCGCGAGAGTTTGGGGGTAGCCGCAACCTGTTGCAGGGCCAGGCGCATCTTTTCCTGCAGCGCCGGGGTGTACTTGCGCCAGCGGTCCAGGCTGCGCGCCAGGCGCGCTGCCACTTGCGGGTTGCTGGCGTTCAAGGCGATCACCTGCTCGGCCCAGAAGGCATAGCCATTGCCGTCCAGTGCATGGAAGGCCGAGGGGTTGCCGTTGCAGAAGCTGAAGATCAGGCTGCGGGCGCGATTGGGGTTCTTCAGCGTGAAGGCCGGATGCTCGGTCAGGGTACGCACGGTGTTCACATCGGCATTGCGGGCCGTGGCTTGCAGGGTGAACCACTTGTCGATGACCAGGGCTTCCTGTTCGAACTCGGCATAGAAGCGCTGCAGCGCTTCGCTCTTGCCGGGGGCAGCGCTGTTCAACACCGCCGACAGAGCAGCCAGGCGGTCGGTCATGTTGTTGGCGTCCTGGTCCTGCTGCTGGGCCAGGGCCATGGCTTCTTCATCATCGAGCTCGGCCAGGTAGGACAGGGCCACGTTCTTCAAGGCACGGTGGCCGGCCGATGCGGCGTCGGGGCTGTAGGCGCCCGGGGTCTGGTGGGCGCGATACACCGCCAGCAGATCATCGCGCAGTTCGCGCGCCAGCGAGCGGCGCAGGAACTGGCGCGCCACATGGATGGCGTGCGGGTCGATGACTTCCATCTGTTCGGCGATCATGGTTTCCGACGGCAGGGTCAGCACCAGTTCGCGGAAGGCCGGGTCCAGCGACTCGTCCTTGAGGGTGGCACGCAGGGCTTCAGCCAGGGCGCCATCGTGCTCGATGTTGTTGAGCACGGTGTCGACCGCCACCACATGGCCGGACTGGCGCGCGGCCTGCACGGCCACCGTCAGGTTCAGCAGGCGGCGCGTGGCCAAGCGCTGGCCGGCTTCCCAGCGGTTGAAGGCATCGCTGTCGTGGGCCATCAGGAAGGCCAGTTCGGCATCGCTGTAGTCGTACTGCAGGACCACCGGGGCGGAGAAACCGCGCAGCAGCGAGGGTACCGGTTTTGCATCGACATTGGTGAAGGTGAAGCTCTGCTTGGCCTTGGTCAGTTCCAGCACGCGGGTGGTGGCACCGGCTTTCTTCTCGCCTTGCAGGGTCAGCGCCAGGTCACGACCCTGCGCATCCAGGAGGCCCACGGCCACGGGAATGTGGAAGGGCTGTTTCTTCTTCTGGCCGGGCGTGGCCGGGCAGCTTTGTTCCAGCGTCAGGGTCAGGGTCTTGCGCTTGGCATCGTAGTCGACTGCGGCTTGTACCAGCGGGGTGCCGGCCTGGCTGTACCAGCGTTCGAACTGCGACAGGTCGCGGCCGTTGGCGTCGGCCATGGCGGCGCGGAAATCGTCGCAGGTCACGGCCTGGCCATCGTGGCGCTTGAAGTACAGGTCCATGCCCTTGCGGAAGCCATCGCGGCCCAGCAGGGTCTGGTACATGCGCACGACCTCAGCGCCCTTTTCATAGACGGTGACGGTGTAGAAATTGTTGATTTCCACGAAGGAGTCAGGACGCACCGGGTGTGCCATCGGACCGGCATCTTCCGGGAACTGGGCCTGGCGCAGCACGCGCACGTCATCGATGCGCTTGACGGCACGGCCGCTGTCGCTGCCGATCATGTCGGCCGAGAATTCCTGGTCGCGGAAAACGGTCAGGCCTTCCTTCAGCGACAGCTGGAACCAGTCGCGGCAGGTGACGCGGTTGCCGGTCCAGTTGTGGAAATACTCGTGGCCGACCACCGCTTCGATGTTGGCGAAGTCGACATCGGTGGCGATGCGCGGATTGGCCAGCACGTACTTGGTGTTGAAGATGTTCAAGCCCTTGTTTTCCATGGCGCCCATGTTGAAGTCGCCCACCGCCACGATCATGAAGCGGTCCAGGTCGAGATCCAGGCCGAAGCGCTCCACGTCCCAGGTGATGCTGTTCTTGAGCGACTCCATGGCGTGCTGGGTCTTGTCGAGGTTGCCCTCTTCCACCCACACCTGCAGCAGCGCATCGCGGCCCGAGTGCAGGCGCACGGTTTCTTCCTGGCAGACCAGCTGGCCGGCCACCAGGGCGAACAGGTAAGAGGGCTTCTTGAACGGATCCTCCCACTTGGCGTAGTGGCGGCCATCGGGCAGGTCGCCCTCCTCGATCAGGTTGCCGTTGGACAGCAGCACCGGATAGCGGGCCTTGTCAGCGCGCAGCATGACGGTGAATTTGGCCATCACGTCCGGGCGGTCCGGGAAGTAGGTGATCTTGCGGAAGCCTTCGGCTTCGCACTGGGTGAAGAAATTGCCGTTGGACACGTACAGGCCCATGAGCGAGGTATTGCGGTCCGGATGGACCAGGGTCTCGATCTCAAGGGTTACCTTGGCCGGGGCGGCGGGGATGGTCAGCACGCCGCCGCCGATGCGGAAATCGCCCTTGGCCTGCGAGAGCGTCTTGCCGTTCAGGCGCAGGGCCACCAGTTCCAGCTCTTCGCCGAAGAGCACCAGGTCGCGGCCGCGGGCGGCGGGGTTGCGGGTCAGGGTGATGCGGGTGGCCACACGGGTATCAGCGGGATCGAGGTCGAAACCCATCTCGACGGTGTCAGCCAGGTAATTGGGAGCGGCGTAGTCTTTACGGTAGATCGTCTGGGGCGTATCGGTGCGCATGGAGGCCTGTCCGGGAAGGGAAATGGAGGTCAGAAAGTGAAGGCTAAGGTGAAGGCTAAGACAGCAGGAAGCCAATTCAGGTGCAGCAAAAACCCGATTTTACCAATCATCCCGCACTGCGCGAATGGAATCGGCCGGATTTGCCGCGCTCTTCTCCGTCCAGCCCTGTTGGCGGGAAGCATGTTTCATATCGGCTCCTGGCCAGTACAATGGCGGAACCGGCACTTGCCCCGGATTGGGGCGAAGCAGGCAGGCGCAGCAAGGTTTCCCGTCGATCGCTTTCCACGCGGGATCAAAATGACCGCGCGCAGGGTCTCACGAGGCCCGGCTTCCTGCCTTTTGCTTCATATCGCCGCGCAGGCGCCCTTCCCATGGCATCCCAGCCTTTTGCCCGGTGCCCGGCCTTTTTTCTGATGGAGTTCGTTCATGAAACGCTGGCTTTATCCTCTTCTTGCAGCGGCCAGCCTGCTGCTGTCCGGCTGCGCCTCGGTGATCGAGAGCAACGTCACGTCCTTCCACGCCTGGTCGCCCGATTACAACCAGCGCGCCTATGCCTTCGCCCCCGCCAAGGAGCAGGAAAACGACCTGCAATACCAGAACTATGCCGGGCTGATCCGGCAGGAGCTGCAATTCCTGGGTTTCACGGAGGCGCGTGACCTGAAGGCGGCGCAATTGCAGGTCAGTTTCAGCTACGGGATGAATACCGAGCAGGTCGTGGTCAGCCGGCCGGCCTACGATCCCTACTTCTACGGCCCGGGCTGGGGACGCTTCGGTCCCTTCGGGCCACGTCCGTTCGGCTTCTATGGACCCTACGGTCCGTTCTATGACCCCTTCTGGGATGGCGGGCCGATGCAGACCACGAGCTATCCGGTCTTCCTGCGCCGCCTGCAGATCGGCATCAGCCAGGCCGGCGACGGCAAGAAGCTCTTCGACGTGGTGGTGGACAGCGAAGGCCAGCGTGCCGGATTGACGGCCGCCATGCCGGCCATGGTACGCGCGGCCTTCGAGGAGTTCCCCGGCCCCAGCGGGGTGACGCGCCACATCCGCATCAAGGTCGACAAGAACGGCCAGCCGGAGAACTGATCGTCCTCAGCCGTGCGGCGCCCGGCCCAGGCGCTTGCCCAGGCCCCAGATGCTCAGCAGCAGCAGTGCCCCGCCCAGCCATTGGGTGGCGCCCAGGGTCTGGCCCAGCAGCAGGGCTGCCAGCAGGACGGCGGTGAGCGGCTCGATCAGGGTGGCGACCGTCAGGGCCGTGGGCGTCAGGCGCGCGGCGCCCCAGCTGAACACCAGCAGCGCCAGCGCTGCCGTGACCACGCCCAGGTACAGGTACCAGGCCTGCGGCGGCAAGCCGCTGGGCCAGTGCAGCGGCCGCGCCAGGCTGGCCAGGCCCATCACCAGGGCGGCCACCACGGTCAGGCAGGTGGCTGATGGGCCGGCCCCCAGGGCCGTCGAGAGTCGCCCGCTGATCATGGTGAATCCGGTATAGAGCAAGGCCGAAGCGACCGAGCAGGCCAGTCCGATGAGCAGGTCCAGCTGGCCCGATGCTGCACCGCCGTTCGTCTCGTGCCGCGCCACGATCAGCACGGTGCCGCCCAGCGCGGCGGTGAGCACCGCCGCCAGGGTCCAGTCCAGCTTCTCCTGTCCGCGCAGCAGCGCGATCACGGTGGAAAACACCGGCGGCAGGCACAGGGCGATCAGCGTGGGAATGGCCGCACCGATGCGCTCGATCCCGAGGAACCAGAACAGCACGTAGCCCGCCATGGTGGTCCCCGCCAGCACCACGGGCAGCAGCAGCGCACGCAGGGTCGGCAAGTGGATGCGCGTGCCGAACACCAGGCACAGGAACACGGCACCGACCGCAAAGCGCCAGAAGGAAATGTCACCCGGGGCGAAGCCGTATTGCGCAATCAGGATATTGACCACCAGGGCGCCGGTCCCCCACAGGAAGCCGGCGCTGCAGGCGGCAATCAGGGCCACGCCCGAATAATGGGGCGCAGCCAGCGAAGGCGTTCTGGAGCCGGACACGGCATCTCCTTGCAATGGGGTGGGGGTGGGTGTGGTGTCCCGGCCGGTGCCGGGCGCAGCGCCACAGTGTAGCCCATCCCCCTGCCGCTCTGCTGGCGCGGCACCGTCGGCTCAATTGATGAAGCGTCCGCCGCTGCCGATGGCGGTCAGGTCGACGAAATCCGAACCACTATGATCGTTGCGGCTGAAGTGCAGGCTGAAGCCGCCGCCGTCGTAGTTGGCCGGGGTGATGCTCTCCAGCGCCCGGATCAGGCCGGCGCGGGTAAGCTGCGGGCCGGCACGGCGCAAGCCCTCGACCAGCACGCGCGCGGCGATGTAGCCCTCCAGCCCGACGAAGTTCCAGCCGGCGCCGCCCTGGCGTTCGACCGCTTTCTGGTATTCGTAGACGATGGGCAGCCTGGCCTTGTTGGGAAAGGGCACCACCTGGGTAATCTCGGTGCCGACCCCGCCCTGCTTCAGGCGCGCCGCCAGGGAGTGGCTGCCCACGAAAGAATAGTGCGAAAAACCGCCCAGGTAGCCCGCCGCCCGCATGCGCAGGATGAGCGCGGCCGCCGGTTGATAGGACACTGCCTGGATCACCACATCCGGGCGCAGCTGCATGAACTGTTCGGCAGCGGCGTCCACGGCATCGGTATTGCGCGCGATGGGCAGGCTCCCCACCACGGTCAGGCCGTAGACGGCCGCGCGCTGGCGCAGGTTCTCCAGCAGCGCCCGGCCCAGTTCGTCGTCCTGGTAGAACACCGCCACCCGCAGCCGTCCCGTGCCTTGCAGCTGGCGCAGCAGGAAATCGGTTTCCTGCTCATAGCTGGCGCGCACGTGGAAGATCAGGCGGTTGAAGGGTTCCCGCAGGGCGGAAGCCCCTGTGTGCGGGGCAATCAGTGGAATACCGGCTTCGCGGATGGCCGGCAGCGCCGCCAGCACCGTAGGCGTGCCGGAAAAGCCGAACAGCGCAAAGACCTTGTCGCGCCAGATCAGTTGCTGGGCATTGGCGAGGGTGCGTTCGGGTTCGTAGCGGTCGTCCAGGCTCAGCAGCCGCACGCGGCGGCCGTGCACGCCGCCACGGGCATTGACCTGGGCAAAATAGGTGCGCGCACCTTCCTGGAAATCACGCCCGACCTCGGCGGCCGGGCCGGTCAAGGGCGCGGACTGGCCCAGTACGATCTCCTTCGCGGTGACCCCATTCTCGGCTGCCAGCGCCACCTGCAGGCAACACGCCAGCCCCCATGCCAGGCGGCCGCACCAGACGGCGACCGCGTGCCAGCTCCTTCCCATCTTCCTCTCCCGCCAAAAAAGTTCTCCCTGGAAGCCCGGGTGTGAAGGAAATCACACCAAGGCCCGAAGGCAGCATTTGACGATCAAGACGAAGAAAATTGCGTTATCCACGCATAGTCTTGGGTAAACCCCGATAACTTGCGAGATTCATACCGAAGTATTTCGATATCCGGCCAAAAACTAGGAGAAGTAGGCTTCGCTGGCGAAGGTAATGACCACGATCATGAGCACCGCGCAGATCAGCACCGCCAACAGCCGCCCGAACTTGGGCGAGCCGTCGGCGCCGGCCGCCTGCTCGGGGGGATGGCCCATGGGATTGTCGAGGCCGGGGTCGCGCGGGGGCTGGTCCATGAGAATTCCTCCTGTGGCAGGGTCATGAGGCGATCACGCGGCCATCACGGGATCAGGATGGTCGAACCGGTGGTCTTGCGGCCTTCCAGGTCGGCGTGGGCCTGGCCGACATCCTTCAAGGCGTAGCGCTGGTTGATCTCGATGCTGATCTTGCCGCTCTGGACCATGTCGAACAGGTCGCCGGCGGTAGCATCGAGTTCGGGACGGGTGGCGATGTAGTTGCCCAGCGAGGGGCGGGTCAGGAAGAGCGAGCCGCGCGAGGCCAGTTCGGACACGCCGAACGGCGCCACCGGACCGGAGGCATTGCCGAAACTGACCATCATCCCGCGCGGGCGCAGGCAGTCCAGGGAGCCGGTGAAGGTGTCCTTGCCGATGGCGTCATAGACCACCGGCACCCCTTTGCCGCCGGTGATTTCCTTGACGCGTTCGACGAAGTTTTCGGTGGTGTAGTTGATGACGTGGGCCGCGCCATGCTGCTTGGCCAGGGCCGCCTTTTCGTCGCTGCTGACGGTGCCGATCAGGTTCACGCCCAGGGCGCGCGCCCACTGGCAGGCGATCAGGCCGATGCCGCCGGCCGCCGCATGGAACAGGATGGTCTCGCCGGGCTGCACGGCGTAGGTCTGGCGCAGCAGGTATTGCACGGTCATGCCCTGCAGCATCATGGCCGCGGCGGTGTCGAAACTGATGGCGTCCGGCAGCTTGACCAGGATGTCGGCCGGCATCACGCGTGCTTCGGCATAAGCGCCATTGGGACGGCCGGCATAGGCCACGCGGTCGCCGACCTGGAAACCGGCCACGCCCGCACCAACGGCTTCGATGGTGCCGGCGGCCTCCTGGCCCAGGCCGGCCGGCAGCGGCTGCGGATAGAGACCGGAGCGGAAATAGCAATCGATGAAGTTCAGGCCGACGGCTGCGTGGCGGATGCGGACTTCACCGGGACCCGGCTCGCCCACTTCCACGTCCACGTATTCCATGACTTCGGGGCCGCCGGTCTTGCTCATGCGGATTGCTTTTGCCATCTGGGTCTCCTTGTATCGGGTGGATTTCAAGCCTGGATATTCATATGTCGAGGGGCAGTATAGAACGCCTCAGCGCTTCTTGCGCGACAGCAGCCACATGCCCGCCAGCACCAGGGCGGTGCCGGCCAGCTGGATGCCGGTAATCGGTTCATCCAGCAGCACGGCCCCCATGAAGAGCGTCGAGACCGGCCCCACCAGCCCAGCCTGGGCGGCCGTGGGAGCGCCGATGCGAGCTACTGCCACCATGGTCAGGAACACCGGCAGCACCGTGCAGAACACCGCATTGAACAGTGAAAGCTGGTACACCGGGGCCACCTGCGTGACCAGGTCGGCGGGCGCTCGCAATATGAAGAACTGGATCAGGCAGGCCACGCTGGACACGCACATGGCATAGGCCACCAGCCGCACGGCACCGACCCGGCGCACCAGCTCGCCGGAAGAGATCAGGTAGATCGAATAGCTCAGGGCCGATCCCAGCACCAGGGCGCTGCCGAGGATGACGTTGCTGCCGCCGGTATGGAGGTCATGCTGGAGCACCAGCACGGTGCCGAAATAGGACACCAGCAGCGCCGCCCATTCGATCCAGCCGACCTTGCGCTTGAAGAAGAAAAAGGCGATCAGCATCACGAAGGAAGGCGTGAGGAACAGGATCAATCGTTCCAGCCCGGCCGAGATGTATTGCAGCCCGAGGAAATCGAGGAAGCTCGACAGGTAATAACCCATCAACCCCAGCACCACGATGCGCAGCACGTCGGCGCGCGCCAGCGGCGGCTGGGTGCGCGCCTTCCAGAGCGCCACGGCGGCGAACATGGGGAAGGAAAACAGCATGCGCAGCGTGATCACCATGACGGCATCGACCTGGTAGCGATACATCAGCTTGGCCACGATGGCCTTGGCGGAAAAGAAGATGGCGCCGATGATGGCGAGCAGCAGCCCGCCCAGGAAGGCCTGGCGCGGGGTGGAATGAACGGGGGTGGGGGCGGCAGTCATGGCCGCGATTGTAAACCCTGGGCTGCGCACGCGCCGCGCGGGCGGGCGGGCGCAGCGCAGCGTCAGCGCTTCTTCATCAACGAGCCAAGCACGCCGCGAATGAGCTCGCGCCCGACCTGCGAACCGATGCTGCGCGCGGCCGACTTGACCATGGCCTGCAGGGGAGAATCGCTGCGGCGATTGCCGCCGCCGCTGCCGAAGATACCACCGGCGGCATCCTTGAGCAGGTCGCCCAGGCCGCCGCTCTCCTCCTGCTGGTTCTGCGGCGCAGGCTGGGGTTGAGGCCGGGACTGCGGCATGCGCGCACCGCCGCTCGGACGCGACGTGCCGGCAGGCGCCGGTGCGCTGCGGCCTGCCGATGCGCCCCAGGCATTGTCATCGGCCGGAGCGGGGGCTGGCTGCGGAACCGGGGCCGGTGCAGGGGCCGCCTGTGGCTGCTGGACGGCGCGGCCCTTCAGGCGTTCATAGGCCGACTCGCGGTCGACGGCCTGTTCGTAGACGCCGGCCACCAGCGAAGAGGCAACCAGGGCGCGTCGTTCCTCCGCACTGATCGGGCCGATCTGCGAAGCCGGGGTCAGCACATAGCCGCGCTCGACCATGTTGGGCCGACCCTTCTCATCGAGGAAGGACACCAGCGCCTCGCCCACGCCCAGCTCGGTGATGGCCTGGGCGGTATTGACCATGGGATTGGGACGGAAGGTTTCAGCGGCCGCCTGCACGGCCTTCTGGTCGCGCGGGGTATAGGCGCGCAGGGCGTGCTGCACGCGGTTGCCGAGCTGGCCCAGCACGGTGTCGGGGATGTCCAGCGGATTCTGCGTGACGAAGTAGATGCCCACGCCCTTGGACCGGATCAGGCGCACCACCTGCTCGATCTTCTGCAAGAGCGGCTTGGGCGCCTCATCGAAGAGCAGGTGGGCTTCATCGAAGAAGAAGGCCATCTTCGGCTTGTCCAGGTCGCCCACCTCGGGCAGGTGCTCGAACAGCTCCGAGAGCATCCACAGCAGGAAGGTGGAATACAGGCGCGGCGCATTCATGAGCTTGTCGGCGGCGAGGATGTTGATGATGCCGCGCCCCTGGGCATCGGTCTGCATCCAGTCCTCGATGTTCAACATCGGTTCGCCGAAAAAGCGGTCGCCGCCCTGCTCGTCGATGGCGATCAGCCCGCGCTGGATGGCGCCCACGCTGGCCGCCGAGATGTTGCCGTATTCGGTCTTGAACTGCGCCGCATTCTCGCCCACGTGCTGCAGCATGGCGCGCAGGTCCTTGGTATCGAGCAGCAGGAGGCCGTGGTCGTCGGCAATCTTGAAGACCAGTTGCAGCACGCCCTGCTGGGTATCGTTCAGGTTGAGCATGCGGGCCAGCATCAGCGGGCCCATGTCGGAGACGGTGGCGCGCACCGGATGGCCGAGTTCGCCGTAGACGTCCCAGAACGCCACCGGGGCAGCGGCCCAGGCCGGCTCGGGCAGGCCCAGCTGGGCCAGGCGCGCGGTGGTCTTGGGCGAGGCGCTGCCGGCCTTGCCCAGGCCGGAGAGGTCGCCCTTGACGTCGGCCATGAAGACCGGCACGCCGATGTCGGAGAGGGCCTGGGCCAGCACCTGCAGGGTGACCGTCTTGCCGGTGCCGGTGGCGCCCGTGATGCAGCCGTGGCGGTTGGCCAGTTGGGGCAGCAGGCACAGTTGCCCGCCGGCATGGGTGGCGATGGGAAGCGGATTAATCATCTCGACTGAGCCTTCAAGGCAAAAATGACGGGGTGGCGGTATGGTAAAATGCCCGCCCGATTATAGTCAGAACATGGCGCCAGGAAATGCATTATCGAGCCCTGGGCGCCGGGTCCCCTGCTGCAGCCATGCCTTGCCCGCGCCCGCCGGTCTTGCCGAGGCGCCTCCAGGCGCGGCTTGCGCAGGCCGGACGGTTCTGGCCCCACCCTCTCGCAGGAAAGATTGAACATGGCTGGACACAGCAAATGGGCCAATATTCAGCACCGTAAAGGCCGTCAGGATGAAAAGCGTGGTCGCGTCTGGACCCGCCTCATCAAGGAAATCACCGTCGCCGCCCGCATGGGCGGGGGCGATCCGGACACCAACCCGCGCCTGCGCCTGGCCGTGGACCGTGCCTCCGACGCCAACATGCCCAAGGACAACGTCACCCGCGCCATCCAGCGCGGCACCGGCGCCCTGGACGGCGTGAACTATGAAGAAGTGCGCTATGAAGGCTATGGCATCAACGGCGCGGCCATCATCGTCGATTGCATGACCGACAACCGCGTGCGCACCGTGGCCGAAGTGCGCCACGCCTTCTCCAAGTTCGGTGGCAACATGGGGACCGAAGGTTCGGTGGCCTTCCTCTTCAAGCACTGTGGCCAGCTGATGTACGCGCCCGGTACCGATGAGAATGCCGTCATGGAAGCGGCGCTCGAAGCCGGTGCCGAAGACGTCCTCACCGACGACGAAGGCGGCATCGAAGTGCTGACCGCCCCCAATGATTTCTCGGCCGTGAAGTCCGCCATGGAAGCCGCCGGCTTCAAGGCCGAAGTCGCCGAGATCACCATGAAGCCCTCCACCGAGACCGTGTTTGCGGGCGAGGACGGCGTCAGGATGCAGAAGCTGCTGGATGCGCTGGAGAACCTGGACGATACCCAGGAGCTCTATACCAACGCCGTGATCGAAGAATAATTCACCCGATCACCCGGCCGGTTTATACAGATACGGACAAGACGACCCTTTTTCGCCCCATTCGCCACTTTTATCTTCCTATCCCATGAAAATCCTAGTTGTTGGCTCCGGTGGCCGTGAACATGCGCTGGCCTGGGCCATTGCCAAGTCGCCGCGCATCCAGACGGTCTATGTTGCTCCCGGCAATGGCGGCACCGCGCTCGACGAGCGCCTGCAGAACATCGCCATCACCGATCCCGTGGCCCTGGCCGACTTCGTCGAGCAGGAGCATGTGGCGCTGACCGTGGTCGGCCCGGAAGGCCCGCTGGCAGCCGGCATCGTCAACGTCTTCCGCGCCCGTGGCCTGAAGATCTTCGGCCCCACCAAGGAAGCGGCGCAGCTGGAAAGCTCCAAGGACTTCGCCAAGGCCTTCATGCAGCGTCACGCCATCCCGACCGCCGAGTACCAGACCTTCTCGGACGTGGCGGCCGCGCACGACTACATTGCCAAGAAGGGCGCGCCCATCGTCATCAAGGCCGACGGCCTGGCTGCCGGCAAGGGCGTGGTGGTCGCCATGACGCTGGAAGAAGCGCATACGGCCGTGGACATGATGCTCTCCGACAACAAGCTGGGCGATGCTGGTGCGCGCGTGGTGATCGAGGAATTCCTGGCGGGTGAAGAAGCTTCCTTCATCGTCATGGTCGACGGCAAGAACATCCTGCCCCTGGCCACCAGCCAGGACCACAAGCGCCTGCAGGATCACGACCAGGGGCCCAACACCGGCGGCATGGGTGCCTACTCGCCCGCCCCCATCGTCACCCCGGCGCTGCATGCGCGCGTGATGCGCGAGATCATCGTGCCGACCGTGCAGGGCATGGCCAAGGATGGCATCCCCTTCTCCGGCTTCCTGTACGCGGGCCTGATGATCGATGCCGAAGGCAATCCCAAGACGCTGGAATTCAACTGCCGCATGGGCGATCCCGAAACCCAGCCCATCATGGCGCGCCTGAAGACGGACCTGCTGACCGTGTTCGAACATGCCGTCACCGGCACGCTGGACAAGATCGAGCTGGAATGGGACCGCCGTACCGCGCTGGGCGTGGTCATGGCCGCCCACGGCTATCCGGAAGAACCGCGCAAGGGTGACCTCATCACCGACATCCCGGCCGAGACCGCCGATTGCGTCACTTTCCATGCCGGCACCGTCCTCAACGGCGAGAAGCTGACCACCAACGGTGGCCGCGTGCTGTGCGTGGTGGGCCTGGGCGACAGCGTGAAGGTCGCGCAGAAGCACGCCTATGACGCTGCCGACCTGATCCACTTCGCCGGCTCGCAGATGCGCCGCGACATCGGCTGGCGCGCCCTGAAGCGCTAAGCCGGGCCGCATGCCGTGCAGATCCCCCGCAACGCCGTGCGTGTTGCGGGGGATTTCATTTTGCAGGCATGCGCGCCTCTTCCCGAGCCACTGCAACAAAATGACACTGCCGTAGCCTAAGCACGACGGGCGTTTCCGGCCAGCATGCCGGCGCCACGAACCGCATTCCCAGAAGAAAAGGACATATCGATGCCAGACCACCTGCTCAATTTCGAAACCTTGATCAACCTCTACCTGGTGCCTTTCGGGCTCAAGGTGATTGCCGCCATCGTCATCTGGATCGTCGGCGGCATGTTCATCAACACCCTCTCCAAGATCGTGCGTCGCGTGCTGACCGCACGCCAGTTCGAGACCACGCTCATCAACTACGCCAGCTCGGCCATGCACGTCATCCTGCGCATCCTGCTGGTGATGGGCATCCTGGAGGTGTGCGGCATTCCGACCACGTCCTTTGCGGCCATGATCGGCGCGGTCGGCGTGGCGCTGGGCGTGGCCTGGTCGGGCCTGCTGTCCAATTTTGCGGCCGGCATCTTCCTGGTGGTGCTGCGCCCCTTCAAGGTGGGCGACTACATCACCGCCGCCGGCCAGACCGGCACCGTCTCCGACATTGGTCTCGTGACCACCATCATCACTACCGACAACAACCTGCGCGTCATCATCGGCAACAACAAGCTGTTCTCGGAAAACATCATCAACTACAACGTCAACGCCACCCGCCGCACCGACCTGCGTTGCCAGATTGCCTACAGCGTCGATCCGCAACAGGCCATCGCCAAGCTCTCTGAGCGCATCAAGGCCATTCCCAACGTCTTGCAGACGCCGGCACCGGGCATCGTGATCCAGGAATTCAATGCCACCGGCACCCTGATCGCCCTGCGTGTGCACGCGCCCACGCCCAATTTCGGCCAGGTCTACAACGACGTGCAGAATGCCATCGCCGAGGTCTGCCTGAAGGAAGGCTGGCCGGCGCCGGCAACTTACCAGGTGGCCGTGCCGCTGGCCCAGCCGCCGCAAAACTGAGGCCTTTGCCCCACAACGCCGGTCCGGCATCGCCTGCGGACCGGCTTTTGACGCCCCAGCCCGGGGCTGTCAAGGTACAATGTCGGGTTGGAACGCATTTCCGTCCAGTAACCGTGTACCAGAGCGACCCGCCGTGACCACCCATTCCAACGCCTCCACCAACACCGCTGCCGTCAAGGCTTACCTGCAAGACCTGCAACAGCGCATCGTCGCAGCGCTGGAAGCCGCTGATGGCAAGACTTTCCTGTCGGATTCCTGGGAACGCCCCGAAGGCGGAGGCGGCACGTCGCGCCTGCTGGAAGAAGGAAACCTGCTGGAACGCGGCGGCGTCGGCTTCTCCCACGTGATGGGCAAGAACCTGCCGCCTTCGGCGGCGGCCAACCGCCCGCACCTGGCGGGCCGCGCCTGGGAAGCCATGGGCGTGTCGCTGGTGCTGCATCCGCGCAATCCCTACGTGCCGACGGTGCACATGAACGTGCGCTTCTTCACCACCCATGCCGAAGGCGAAGAAGCCGTCTGGTGGTTTGGCGGCGGCATGGACCTCACGCCCTACTACGGCGTGAAGGAAGATGCAGTCCACTTCCACCGCACCTGCCGCGATGCGCTGCAGCCTTATGGTGATGACTTGTATCCGCGCTTCAAGAAGTGGTGCGATGACTATTTTTACCTGAAGCATCGCAAGGAGCCGCGCGGCGTGGGCGGCATCTTCTTCGATGACTTCAATGCCCTGCCCTTCGAGCAGGCGTTCGCCCTGCAACGCAGCGTGGGCGATGCCTTCCTCGACGCTTACCTGCCCATCGTGGCGGCGCGCCGGGAGACGCCCTACGGCGAGCGTGAACGCGACTTCCAGGCCTATCGCCGGGGGCGCTACGTGGAATTCAACCTGGTCTTCGACCGGGGCACGCTGTTCGGACTGCAGTCCGGCGGACGGACCGAGTCCATCCTCATGTCCATGCCGCCGCTGGTGAAGTGGCGCTATGACTGGCATCCCGAGGCAGGCAGCCCGGAAGCGGCGCTGTATTCGGACTTCCTGGTCCACAAGGAATGGCTGTAATGGTGCCGCCCGCGGCGCAGCGCTGCATTGCCGTGCTCGGCGGCAGCTTCGATCCGGTGCACAATGGCCATGTCCTGTTGGCCGAGCATTTCATGCAGTTGCTGCAGCCCGATGAACTGCGCGTGATCCCTGCCGGCAATCCGTGGCAGAAGCACGGCTTGCAGGCCACCCCGGCCGATCGCGTGGAAATGGCAAGACGCGCCTTCGACCGCCAGCAGGTGCCGGTGGTCATCGATGAACAGGAAATTCGCCGCGCCAGCGCGACCTATACCATCGATACCCTGCGCGCATTGCGCGCCGAGCTGGGACCGGAGGTGTCCATCGTGTTCCTGATGGGCGCGGACCAGCTGCAACACCTGGACACCTGGCAACACTGGCAGGAACTGTTTGACCTGGCGCACCTGTGCGCCGCCTCGCGGCCCGGCTTCGAGCTGGCCGACGCTCACGTGCCGCCGGCCGTGAGGGAAGAATTCAAGCGGCGCAGCGCTGCGCCGCAAGAGATCCGCAGCACCACGCACGGATACGGCTACCTGGCCCTCGGGCTGGCGGTCGATATCTCGTCGACTGAAATCCGTGCCCAGCTGCAACGCGGCATCCGACCCGATTCGCTGATCCCGGGCAGGGTGCTAGACTATATCGAACAACAACATCTGTACCGAACTCAATAATGGACATCAAAAAACTGCAAACCCTGGTCGTGGACGCCCTGGAAGACGTCAAGGCCCAAGAAATCCGCATCTATGACACCTCGCACCTGACCAGCCTGTTCGACCGCGTTGCCATCGCCTCCGGTACCTCGAACCGCCAGACCAAGGCGCTGGCTGCGTCCGTGCGCGACAAGGTCAAGGCCAAGGGCGGCAACGTCGTCAGCGTTGAAGGCGAGGACACCGGTGAATGGGTGCTGGTCGACCTGGGTGACATGATCGTGCACATCATGCAGCCGGCCATCCGCACCTACTACCGCCTGGAAGAAATCTGGGGCGACAAGGAAGTCAAGCTGGGCGCGGCCAAGCGCACCGGCACCTCGGCTGCCGCCAAGCGTGCCGCGGCCGACGAAGCCCCGGCCCCCAAGACCCGCCGCACCCGCACCCAGGCTGAAGCCGTCGAAGCCAGCCAGGCCCTGGACGACGACGAGGACGCACCGAAAAAGCCGGCCCGCAAGCCGCGCGCCACCACCACCAGCACCACCGGTACCCGCGCTGCTGCCGGCACGACCCGCACCACCCGTACTACCGGCACCAAGACCACGGCAGCCAAGACCACCACCACCCGTGGCACCGCAGCCGGCAGCAAGACCACGACCACCAAGGCCGGCACCACCCGCAAGGCCGCTGCGCCCAAGACCCCGACCGGCAAGACCGTGCGCGTGGCGCCCGCCAAGAGCGAGAGCGCCAAGAAGCCGGCCGCCAAACGCACCAGCAAGGCTTGATGCAGCTGGTCATCGCGGCCGTCGGCCACAAGATGCCGGCATGGATAGAAACCGGCTTCCAGGAGTATGCCAAGCGCATGCCACCGGAATGCCGGATCATCCTCAAGGAAATCAAACCCGTCGAACGTTCCGGCAGCCGCACGGCAGAAACCGTGATGGCGCAGGAGCGCGAGAAGATCGAAGCGGCGCTGCCCAAGGGCGCGCGCGTGATTGCGCTGGACGAACGCGGGCGCGACTGGACCTCGGTGCAGTTGTCGCAGCAGCTGGTGCAGTGGCAGCAGGACGGGCGCGACGTGGCCTTCGTCATCGGCGGGGCTGACGGGCTTGATCCCGGTTTCAAGGCCGGTGCCGATACGCTCATCCGCATCTCCAGCATGACCTTGCCGCATGGCATGGTGCGGGTGATGCTGGCCGAGCAGCTCTATCGCGCCTGGTCAATCACGCAGAACCATCCGTATCACCGCGCCTGACGGCGTCCACCGCCGGCTTCCGGCCTCCCGGTACCGGCTCTTGACATCCCTGGCTCAATGAAACAAGCGGACCACAAAATCTATCTCGCCTCGAAAAGCCCGCGCCGCCGCGAACTGCTGCGCCAGATCGGCATTGATTTCGAACTCATGCTCTCCGACAAGGAAGTCGACGAGAGCGTGCTGCCCGGCGAAGCCCCGCTGGACTATGTCGCCCGCGTCACCCGCGCCAAGCTCGACAGCGCCCAGCAGACCATGATCCTGCGCCAGTTGCCGCATCGCCCGCTGCTTGCGGCCGATACCACCGTAGTGGTCGACGACCTGATCCTGGGCAAACCGGCCGATCACGATGAAGCCGTGCGCATGATCACCCTGCTCTCCGGACGGACCCACCAGGTCTTGACCAGCGTGGCCGTGGGCGTGACGCACGGTGTGGAAACCGAGGTCTGGCAGATCGTGCAGCAGTCCGACGTCAGCTTTGCCCCTTTGACCGCAGAGGCCATTGCCGCCTATTGCAATACCGTCGAGCCTTACGACAAGGCCGGTGCCTACGGCATCCAGGGCCTGGCCTCGGTCTTCATCAGCCATATCGTGGGCAGCCATTCCGGTATCATGGGGCTGCCGCTCTTCGAGACGGCTCAACTATTACAACAAGCGGGCGTTCGCATCCTATGAGCGAAGACATCCTCATCAACATCACGCCGCAGGAGACGCGCGTGGCGCTGATCCTGCAAGGCGCCGTGCAGGAACTGCACATTGAGCGCACCCTCTCGCGCGGCCTGGCCGGCAACATCTACCTGGGCAAGGTGGTGCGGGTGCTGCCGGGCATGCAATCGGCCTTCATCGACATCGGCCTTGAGCGTGCCGCCTTCCTGCACGTGGCCGACATCTGGGAAGCCCGTCCGCACGACGGCCAGAACGCGCCGGCCATTCCCATCGAGAAACTGCTGCACGATGGCCAGACCATCACGGTGCAGGTCATCAAGGACCCCATCGGCACCAAGGGTGCGCGGCTGTCCACGCAGATCTCCATTGCCGGGCGCATGCTGGTCTACTTGCCGCAGGACAAGCACATCGGCATCTCCCAGCGCATCGAGAACGAAGCCGAACGCGAACTCCTGCGCAGCAAGGTGCAGGCGCTACTGCCGGCGGAAGAAAAAGGCGGCTTCATCATCCGCACCATGGCCGAGGATGCTTCCGACTCCGACCTGCAGATGGACGTGGAATACCTGCGCACCACCTGGGCCACCATCATCAAGCAGGCCAAGACCAAGCCGGCCCCCACCCTGCTGCACCAGGACCTGTCGCTGGCGCAGCGCGTGCTGCGCGACTTCGTCTCCGACCAGACGGCCACCATCCAGGTCGATTCGCGCGAGAACTTCCACATGCTGCAGGAGTTCGGCGCCATCTATACGCCCTCGGTGCTGCCCAAGCTGATGCACTACCGGGGCGAGCGTCCCCTGTTCGACCTGTACGGCGTGGAAGAGGAAATCGAACGCGCCCTGGGGCGCCGCGTGGACCTGAAATCGGGCGGCTACCTGATCGTCGACCAGACCGAAGCGATGACCACGATCGACGTCAACACCGGCAGCTTCGTCAACGGCCGCAACTTCGACGACACCATCTTCAAGACCAACCTGGAAGCGGCGCACGCCATTGCACGCCAGCTGCGGCTGCGCAACCTGGGCGGCATCATCATCCTGGACTTCATCGACATGGAGAGCACGGAGCACCGCCACGCCGTGCTGGCCGAGCTGGGCAAGGCGCTGCAGCGCGACCGCACCAAGATCTCGGTCTCGGGCTTCTCCACGCTGGGGCTGGTGGAAATGACCCGCAAGCGTACCCGCGAATCGCTGGCCCACATCCTCTGCGAGACCTGCCCGGCCTGCAAGGGCCGTGGCCAGGTCAAGACCCCGCGCACGGTGTGCTATGAGATCCTGCGCGAGGTCATGCGCGAGGCCAAGCAGTTCAATCCCCGCGAATTCCGCATCCTGGCCTCGCAGGTGGTGGTGGACATGTTCCTGGAAGAGGAATCGCAGCACCTGGCCATGCTCGGGGATTTCATCGGCAAGCCGGTGTCGCTGCAGGTGCAGAGTGATTACCAGCAGGAACAATACGACATCATCCTGATGTAATGGCCAGCCCGGCGGACGGCCGCAGCGCATGCATTACAATGCGCACTTCGCGGCCGGCCGCCTGCGCTTTCGTGCTATCCATGCCCATCCAACCCTCCGTCGCTGTCTTCCTTCTCTGTGCAATTTCACTGGTCATCCCTAGCGGTTTTTCGCTGGGCGCGGCCATGCTGGTGCTGGGTGCGCTGGCGCTGCTGCGTCCATCAGCGCCCCGTGTGCGCCTGCAGCGGGAGGACTGGCTGCTGGTGGCGGTACTGGCCGGCTATTTCGGGCTGCATGTCCTGCTGAACCTGATCCATCACGCGCCTGGCCGCCAATATGATGCGCCCGCCCGTTTCCTGCTGGCCATCCCGGCCCTGCTGCTCTTGCGCGCCTGGCCGCCGCATCCTGCCGCCTTGTGGCATGGCGCGGCCGTGGGAGCGATCGGAGCCGGACTGCTGAGCCTGTGGCAATGGCTGGCGCTGGCGCTGGACCGTCCGGGCGGCAGTACCAACCCCATCCAGTACGGCAACATCAGCGCCTTGCTGGCCGTGCTGTCCGCCTGCGGCCTGGCGCGCGCCATACAGTTGCGCCAGTCTCTCCCCTGGAAACTCCTTCCCGCCGCCGGCGTGCTGCTGGGCCTGGCCGCCTGCCTGTTGAGCGGCAGCCGCGGCAGCTGGCTGGCCCTGCCCTGCTGTGCCCTGCTGGCCGCCTGGTTGCTGCTGCGGGCCGGCCAGGGACGGCTCCTGCTCAAGCTGGGTGCGGCTGGCTTGGTGGCCATTGCCGCACTGGCCCTGTTGCCCAACTCCCCGCTGACGGCCCGTGCCCGCCAGGCCATGACCGAAGCGGATCACTACACCCGCAGCGCCAATGCCGACTCGTCCGTGGGCGCCCGCCTGGAAATGCTGCGGGTCGGCCTGCACCTGGCCCCGCAGCACCTGCTGCTGGGATGGGGCAAGGAAGGCATGATGCAGGCCAAGCAGCAGATGGTGCGCGAGGGCCTGGCCTCGCCCTCGGTCGAGGAACATACCCACCTGCACAATGAATACCTCGATGCCGTGGTCAAGCATGGCCTGCCTGGACTCTTGGCCGTGCTGGCCTTGTACCTGCTGCCCCTGCGGCTGTTCGCCCGCCGGCTGTGCCAGGCAGGCAGCCGCGAAGCCCGGCTGGCAGCAGCGGGCGGCATGATGCTCATGCTCAGCTATCTGGCCTTCGGCCTGACCCAGGCGTTCCTGACGCACAACAATGGCGTCATGATGCTGGCCTTCCTGATGGTGATCTTGTGGTCGCTGGCGCAGGAACAGCCTGTGAGCCCGGCGAACACGGCATAATCTCTCTTTTTCGTTATCTGCATGACCTGCAAGCAAGGATCCCGATGCTGTCCCACAACATGAAACGCCTGGCCGCCCTGCACTGGCCCTACAAGAAACGGCTGGCCATCGCCTTCATTGCCATGATCGTCACTGCGGCGACCGAACCGGTCGTGCCTTACATCTTCCAGGTGCTGCTGGACAAAGGCTTCGTGGGCAAGCCGATGTTTTCGCTGTGGCTGGTGCCGGTGGCGGTGATCGGCATCTTCTTCATCCGCGGTATCGCCACCTTTACCAGTTCTTACATGATGACCTGGGTCTCCACCCGCATCCTCAATGAACTGCGGCGCCAGATGTTTGCCCGCATGCTGGACCTGCCGGTGCAGTTCTATGCCACCAATACGGTGGGCAAGGTCATCAACTCGATGATGTTCGAGGTGCAGCAGATCATCGACATGGTCACCAAGGTGTTCACCTCCATCCTGCGCTCGGCCCTGACGGTGCTGGGCCTGTTGGCCTGGCTGCTGTACCTGAACTGGGTGCTCACCATCGTGACCCTGGTGCTGCTGCCGCTGGTGACCATCGTGGTGCGCACCACCGGCAAGCGCCTCAAGAAACTCAATCGCGACTCCCTGAACGTCAATGCCGAGATGACCCAGGTCATCGAGGAAACCACGCGCGCCCAGCAGGTCATCAAGATCTTCGGCGGCCATGACTACGAAAAGGAACGCTTCCACCGCCGCGCCGAAAACCTGCGCAGCTACACCATGCGCATGACGGCAGCGTTCTCTTCCACGGTCCCGATCACGCAGCTGATGACGGCTACCGCAGTAGCGGTCGTGATCGTGATGGCGCTGATCCAGTCCGGCAACGGCCAGATCACCGTGGGCGGTTTCGTCTCCTTCATCACCGCCATGCTGATGCTGCTGGCCCCGCTGAAGCAGCTGGCCGAAATCAACGGCCCCCTGCAACGCGGCATGGCCGCTGCCGAAGAGGTCTACAACCTGATCGACAAGGCCACCGAACGCACCACCGGCGAAGCGCTGACCCAACGCGCGACCGGCACGCTCGATTTCGTTGACGTCAGCTTCGCCTATCCCGGCCATGAGCAACTGGCGCTCAAGAACATCAACCTGCACGTCGAGGCCGGTGAAACCATCGCCTTCGTGGGCATGTCCGGCGGCGGCAAATCGACGCTGGTGAGCCTGGTGCCGGGCTTCTATTCGGCCACCTCGGGCGAGATACTGCTCGACGGCCGTCCCATCGAAACCATTTCCCTGGTCAGCCTGCGCCAGCAGATCGCCATGGTGAACCAGAACACGGTGCTCTTCGACGACACCCTGGCCGCCAACATCGCCTATGGCGACCCGAAGCCGGATCCGGCGCGGGTGGATGCCGCAGTGGAAGCGGCGCACTTGACCGACGTGGTAGCCGGCCTCTCCGAGGGCCTGCAAACCCGCATCGGCGACAATGGCTCGCGCCTGTCCGGCGGCCAGCGCCAGCGCGTGGCCATTGCCCGCGCCATCTACAAGGATGCCCCGATCCTGATTTTGGACGAAGCCACCTCGGCGCTGGATACCGAATCCGAACGCGCCGTGCAGGCCGCGCTGGATCGCCTGATGCAGGGCCGTACCACCTTCGTCATCGCCCACCGCCTGTCCACCATCGAACGCGCCGACCGCATCGTGGTGCTCTCGCACGGACAGATCGCCGAGATCGGCAACCACCAGGAGCTGCTGCAGAAGGAAGGTGTCTACGCCAACCTGTACCGCCTGCAGTTCTCCCAGCAACAGGAAGCCTCCGCCTGAGCATGCGCCAAGACGACACCCTGATCCCCGCCGACCTGCTGCAGAAGTCGGACAAAATCCTCTTCATCGCCCACCTGGCCCTGGGCGATTTCACCTACCTGCAGAATTTCTTCAGGGGCTTTGCCGAGCAGAACCCCCATATGAAGATTCACCTGTGGGTCGACGAAGTACGGCGCACCGCAGATGCCGGCCAGTGGCCGCACCTGAAGAAATACGCCCTGTACGACTGGACCGCCGCCTGCCCCTTCTTCGCCAAGGTCTACACCCGCACCTACAGTCCCGAGCTGTATCGCGAGTCCATCGCCGAGGCCCGCCGCGAGCACTATCCCATCGTGGTCTCGCTGGCCACCTTGCGTCCGCACCTGTATGCCGCACTGGCGCGCGAGATCAGCCCCGAGGGCTGGGTGGTGGGCATGAAGAAGACGGTGAAACTGTTCCAGCCGCATCACCTGCTGGCCTATCGCAAGCTCGATGCAGCCATGCCGCCCTACCGCAGCCCGACTCCCGAGCATCACATCAGTGATGTCTATGCGCACTGGTTCCGGCAGTTGAGCGGCGTCGAAGTTACCGGCGCGGCACGCTTCCCCTTCGTCGACATCCCGCCGCAGTGGCACCAGTACGCGCAGGACCAGCTGGTGGCCTGGCAGTTCGCGCCGCGCCATGGCAAGCTGGTCTTCATCAATCCCTATGCCAAGACCAAAAAACGCTGCTGGCCGCTGGAGCACGTGGCTGCACTGATCCAGGCCATGCAGGCGCGGCCGGGCTGGGAAGAGGCCTGCTTCATCGTCAACGCCGTTCCCCAGGAGCTGGCCCATGCACGCGAAGTGATCGGCCGCTATGGCCTGCAGCGCACGCAGCTCTTCAGCGCTGAGGAAAACTTCTTCCAGCTGCCGGCCATGCTGGCCTGCTGCGACCTCATCATCTCGGTGGAAACGGCGGTGATGCACCTGGCCAATGCGGTACAGGTACCGGTCATTGCCCTGATGCGCCAGAAGAATCCGGAATGGGTGCCGGTCGACCGCGACCATAGCACCGTCATCACCGCGCCCGGCCGCCGCGACTGGGTCAAGGCGGTGAGCGTAGAACAAGTCATGAAAGCGATCTGATGAACGTCCCCAGCCAGCAAGAGATCATGGCCGTGCCGGAAAACGGCAAGCCTTCCTTCCACATCGCCTTCTGCGTGGACAACAATTATTTTCGCGCCATGGGCGGCACCATCGCCTCCATCGTGGCCAACAACCCGGGACAGCATTTCACCTTCCACGTGCTGGCCTTCGAGGTGTCGGAAGAGCATCAGCGGCGCCTCAAGCAACTGGAATCGATGTATCGCGTCAAGACCGAGCTGCACCTGCTGAACCTGGCGGACTTCACCCAGTTCTCGCACTTCCTCGGCCATTCGCATTATTCGCTGTCGATCTTCACGCGCCTGGTCATTCCCACGGTGCTGGCCGGGGTGACCGACCGCGTGCTCTACCTGGATGCCGATATCCTCTGTTTCAACCGCGTCGATGAACTGGTGGACATGGATATCTCGCAGGACATCGCGGTCGTGGTACCGGATGCCCCGGTCACCCTGCAGCGCCGGGTGGCGGCGCTGGGACTGGCGCACAATGAATATTTCAACGGCGGCGTGATCTTCATCAACATCCCAAAGTGGCTGGCAGAGGATATTACGCCCAAGACCCTGGATGCCCTGCTCAACAGCACCACCGACATGCGCTTCAACGACCAGGATGCGCTCAACATCGTTCTCAACGGCCGCGCGCGCTACCTGTCGCCGAAGTGGAATTACCTGTATGACCTGATCCACGATTTGAACGTGAACAAGTTCGTGCTCAAGCCGGTCGGCAAGGCCATCTTCGTGCACTTCGCCGGTGCCGTGAAGCCGTGGGCGGCGTGGAGCAGGCATGAGGCCTGCACGCTGTTCCGCCGCTATCTCGACATCTCGCCCTGGGCCGACATGGCGCTGGACCAGGAGCCGCGCAATACCAAGGAACTGCGCATGCACTCGCGCTTCATGTACCGCCAGGGACGACCGCTGGAGAGCCTGAAGTGGTACGTGCGCTACCTGCGCAAACGCCGCGCGCGATGAACAGCGCGCCGCTTTCCGCCTGAGCCCGTACAACCGCAAGAACAGAAACACACCTCTTTGTCATGCCGATCACCAGCAAGCATATCCTCATCAGTCGCACCGACAACATCGGCGACATCGTCCTGACCCTGCCCATGGCAGCGCGGCTGAAGCAACTCAATCCGGGCGTGAAGATCAGTCTCCTGTGTCGCCGCTACGCGGCCGATGTGGTGCGTTATTGCGACGACATCGATGAGGTCGTGGAAGAAGAGAATGTGGCCGATGACCTGGTTGGCTTCCTGCGCGGCAGCGACATCGATACCGTGATCCTGGCCCAGCCCAACCGTGAACTGGCCAAGGCGGCCTTTTTCGCCCGCGTGAAGCACCGCATCGGCAATGCGCGGCAGAAGGTGTACCAGCTGATCTACTGCAATGACCGCGTGCGTTTCAGCAAGGGGCTGTCGGAGAACCATGAGTCGCAGATCAATTTCGAATTCCTGCGCCCGTATGGCGATGACCACATTCCCACGCGCGAAGAGATTCCTGATCTGTATCACTTCACCGTGCCGCGCGACGAGGAGATTGCGGCGGGCTTTGCGCCCTACCAGTTCAACCTGATCCTGCACACCAAGTCCAATGGTCACGGCCGCGAGTGGCCGGTGGATTACTATGTCGCGCTGGCCCAAGCCCTGGGCCAGCAAGCGGGAGTGCGCATCTGGCTGACCGGCAGCACCGGCGAAGGCGAATGGCTGCAGCAGCATGCCCCTGCGCTGCTGGCACTGCCCAACGTGACCAATACCTGCGGCAGCATGAGCCTGGCACGCTTGACACAGTTCATCGCCCAGGCCGATGGCCTCATTGCCAGCGGCACCGGCCCCTTGCACCTGTCGGCGGCGATCGGCCAGCGTACGTTGGGCCTGTTCCCTCCGACCCGCCCCATGCATCCGGGACGCTGGGCGGCATTGGGCAAGCGTGCGAGCAACCTGTGCACCGATCAGGCATCCTGCCCGGGCTGCGAGAAGCTGCGCATCATGACCTGCGATTGCATGCGCAGAATCACGCCCGACCAGGTGCTGGCCGTGGTATCAGGCTGGATCGAGGAAAAGGCGACAGGCGCCTGAGCCTGCCCGGAGTCATCGCTCAAGCGATCTGGCGCGGCAGCAGCTCAAGCTGCTGCTGCCGCTTGTGGATGCAGGCCAGGCAGTAGGCGACGCCGATGCCGTAGAACGGATAGCACTCCCACCAGAGGAACACCACGTCCACCAGGCCCAATACGATGAAGCCTGCCACCAGTGACATGCCCATGGCGGCACTGCAGCGTATTTCCTGGTCGGCATGGCGGCACTGGCGTGCAAACGTCACCAGCGGCACCAGGTAGATGGCAAGCAGGGCCAATGCACCCAAGGTCCCCAGGCGCACCATCATGAACAGCATCTCGTTGTGGGAGTGCGGGTAGGTAGCCGCCAGGGGCGAGATGATCTTGCGCTCGGCCAGCTCCTTCAGCGCCTTCTGGTAGCGATCGATGCCCACGCCCACCAGCGGATGCTCCTTGAAGAGGACCCAGGAACCCGTCCACAACTGCAGGCGGGTGCCCAGCGAGGTGTCCTTGTCCGATCCCGCCGAATACTGGGCCAGGTCGGTTTGTACCGCCTCCATGCGCTGCTGGATGGAGTGGCCGAAAACAAGACTGCCGGCCACGATCACCACGAATGTGCCAAGTGCAGCCAGCTTGTAGGAGCGTTTGACATGTTTGAGGGCCATGCTGGAGATGGCTGCATAGACCGGGATGGTCATCCACACACCGCGCGACCAGGACAGGTAAGCCATGCCCAACCCGGCACCAAGTGCCGCCAGTTTGGTCAGCGTGTGCAGTCGGGAGTGCGGATGGGACCAGCCCAGCGACAAGGTGCTGAACACGCCCAGCAGCAACCCCATGTGGGCGCAGATGATGATGGGAATGAAGTCCGTCCCATAACGAAACGTCCCACCCTCAGTGAGGATGTACATCTTGACGAGGGCCAGTACCGCCCCCAACGCCATCGGCCATTGCAAGCGCTTGAGGACATCCAGCGGCAGGAACATCAGCAACCAGAGCATGAAGAAGAACAACGCCAGGCGACTCTGCGCATCATAGGCGCGGGCGGCATAGTGCTGCGTGACCAGCTGGTTGATCAGTACGGCCAAAAGCGGCAACGCCATGGCCACCGACACCAGCCAGTACCGGCGCAGGAAAGACAGGAAGCGCAAGTCATCTGGACGCACGCCGGACACCGCCGTCAGCATGCCGGTGACGATCATGAGGCTGTAGGTGGCGCCGGCCAGGCGGTCAACCACGAGGGCAAAAGCAAAGAAGAGCGCAAACAGCGTTGCGGCAAAGAATTTCAGAAAACGCAAGGAAGACTCCAGATTTCCAGCATTGGGATTCGGCTCGGGATCATCATCCGGCAAGCCTGGGACCGCATCGAGCGCAGTCCAACCGGGTTGGAACAACGGAAAACCGCGCTCTCGCTCAGCCTTTCTTGCCCCTGGGTCGTTTGAGTAAATAGCGCAGCTGCGCGCAGAGGCCCTCTTTCCAGCGCCCATGCTTGAACAATGATTTCGAGTAGAGCTTGAACTCGCGTGCAGTACGGGGCGAATCCAGCGGCATGTCGCTCCAGGACGACTTCTCCTGAACCGTCAGAAACACTTGCCGCGCATCATGCAGGCACCAGTCCTGCCAGGGCTTGACCGGGCCCGTGAAATGCATGAATACGACCCGGGGCGGCACGATCAGTTCGCTTTCGCCACGGCTGGTGTAGTCCACTAAGTGATAGCGCGTGTTCCATTCGTCGCCGATGTAGACCACGCGGCCATTGAGGGTCACGTTCAGGGCATCTTGGTCGGCAAAGACCAGTTGCTGCGTGGACAGGACCGTCAAGGCACGCGTCTGCACATCGGCCTTGATCCACTCCGGCACATTGATGAACATCACGCCGGCATTGAAGTATTCCGGCTTGGGCAACGCGAGTGCGGCGATTTGCGTGCGGGCAGTGGTGGAGGCCTCGTCATGCACGGCCGCCGCGATGGCGCCGTGGAGATCGATGGCATGCACCGCTTCCAGGCTACCGAAGCACAGCAGATCGGCATCGAGATAGAGTACCCGCTCGGTGATTCCCTGCAGCAGATTGGGAATGAGCAAGCGGATGAACGTGCCAAGATGATGCTGCGCAAAACAGGGAAAGGCGCGGAAGGCATCGAGCATGTGGGCATCCAGCACGTGCGTGCGGATGTCCAGGCCGTACATCTGCGCCAGCCGGTCCAGCCGGGCACGACTGTCCTCGGAAACCGAAAAGGCGAAGACGTGGAAGACGAATTGCTGCTGGGGATTATGCTGCAGCAGCGACACGATGGCCGCCCCCATCCCGCGAAAATAACCGCTGTCCACGCCAAAGGCTACGTGCAGCGCCCCACCCGCGCTGCCGTGCAGGACGTCATCGTCCTTTGTTGTTGATGTCGTTGTCGTTGTCATAGTTGATTGCCTGAATTCGTCGTTATCAGTGTTGTATTGAGTTCAGTATTCCACCACTACGGCTTCCTTCCCGAAGGAAGCCACCAGCGTCGATTGCAAGCTGTCGCTCGGATTGATCCGCCATGCATCGCCCAGCACGACTTCGCAGGCTGCATCAGCCTGGCGATACTTCATCACGAAAGGCAGGCCCTGCTCCTGGCGATGCGCAGCCAGCGTGTCGCGCAGGTGATTCGGGTCGATCGCCTTGTTGATCGACACCACCATGCGCACACCGTACTGGATGCGCGCCGCGCCCAGGTCCATGACCTTGTCGGCGGCCACCCGCAGGCCGCCGTTGAAACGGTCTTCCGACACCTTGCCCGAGACCACCAGCAATTCATCTTCCTTGATGAGGTGCTTGAAGGGCTCGAACAATTCGTTGTAGATCGTTGCCTCGATCACGCCCGTGCCATCGTCCAGCGTGCAGATCACCAGCTTGCCGCGCTGGGTCATCTGCACCCGTACGCCGGTGATGATGCCGGCCAGGCTGCGCGGTTCCCACGAGGGCTCGAGGCTGGCGATCTTGGTGCGCACGAAGCGGCGCACTTCCTTTTCGTAAGCCGAGAACAGGTGGCCGGAAAGATAGAAGCCCAAGGCGCCCTTCTCTTCGGTCAGGCGTTGCTTGTCGCTCCAGGCGGGCACCTGCACGTATTCCAGCGGCGCTTCCAGGTCGCTGTCGTCGCCACCGAAGAGGCTGACCTGGTTGGCCGATTTCTCGGCTTGCTCGGCGCTTTCCCAGGCCAGGTTGACCGAGGCCTGCAGGATGGCGCGGTCGACCTTGAAGCAGTCGAATGCACCCGCGCGGATCAGCGAATCGATGGTGCGACGGTTGATCTGTTTCTTGTCCACTCGCTTGGCGAAGTCGAACAGGTCCTTGAAGGGGCCGCTCTTGCGGGCTTCCAGGATGGCTTCGATGGCGTTCTGCCCGGCCCCCTTGACGGCGCCCAGGCCATAGCGGATCTGGGTCGCCTTCTTGCCCGGCTCGCCCACCGGCATGAAGCGGTAGTCGGACTTGTTGATGTCCGGCGGCAGGATGGCCAGCTTGCAGATATCGATCGAGTCCTCGATCAGGATCTTGACCTTGTCCGTATCTTCCATGGCCAGCGACAAGTTGGCGGCCATGAACGCGGCGGGGTGATGGGCCTTCAGGTAGGCGGTGTAATAGGACAGCAGCGCATAGGCGGCCGCGTGCGACTTGTTGAAGCCGTAGCCGGCGAACTTTTCCATCAAGTCGAAGATTTCGTCGGCCTTGGCCTGGTCCAGCCCGTTCTTGGCCGCGCCTTCGCGGAACAGTTCACGGTGCTTGGCCATTTCCTCGGCCTTCTTCTTGCCCATGGCCCGGCGCAGCAAGTCCGCGCCACCCAGCGAGTAGCCACCGATCACCTGCGCCATCTGCATCACCTGCTCCTGGTAGACCATGATGCCGTAGGTCTCGGAGAGGATGCCCTCGGTACGCGGGTCAGGATAGTCGAAGGCTTCGCCGTGCTTGCGCTTGCAGAAGTCGGGAATCAGGTCCATCGGGCCGGGACGATACAGCGCCACCAGGGCGATGATGTCCTCGAAACGGTCGGGCCGCGCATCCTTCAACATGCCTTGCATGCCGCGGCTTTCCAGCTGGAACACGGCGACCGTCTTGGCCTTGGTCAGCAGTTCGTAGGAGGGCCGGTCGTCCAGCGGCAGCTTGGCCAGGTCGAAATCGGCCATGGCCGGATCGAGCATGCGGATGTAGCGCACCGCACGATCGAGGATGGTCAGCGTGGTCAGGCCCAAAAAGTCGAACTTCACCAGGCCGACGGCTTCCACGTCGTCCTTGTCGTACTGCGAGACCACGCCGGAATCGCCGCCCTGGGTGTAGAGCGGGCAGAAATCGGTCAGCTTGCCGGGCGCGATCAGCACGCCACCGGCGTGCATGCCGATGTTGCGGGCGATGCCTTCGACCTGCTGGGCCAGGCCCATCAACTGCTTGACCTCTTCCTCGTTCTCCAGGCGCTCCTTCAAGAGCGGCTCTTCCTCGATGGCGTCGGCCAGCGTGACCAGCTTGCCCGGCTTGAAGGGAATCAGCTTGGAGATGCCGTCACAGAAGTTGTAGCCCAGGTCCAGCACGCGGCCCACGTCGCGCACCGCGCCCTTGGCGGCCATGGTACCGAAGGTGGCAATCTGCGAGACCGCCTCCTTGCCGTAACGATCCTTCACATACTGGATGACGCGATCGCGGCCTTCCTGGCAGAAATCGATGTCGAAGTCGGGCATCGAGACGCGTTCGGGGTTCAGGAAACGTTCGAACAGCAGGTTGTAGCGCAGCGGGTCGAGGTCGGTAATCAACAGGCAGTAAGCCACCAGCGAGCCGGCACCGGAACCCCGGCCGGGGCCGACCGGCACGCCATTGTTCTTGGCCCACTGGATGAAGTCCGCCACGATCAGGAAGTAGCCCGGGAACTTCATCTTGATGATGGTGTTGTTCTCGAACTCCAGGCGCGCTTCATAGCGCGGGCGCTGCATCTCCCGTTCTGCTTCGTTGGGGAACAGTTCCTTCAAGCGCACTTCCAGGCCGGCCTTGGTCTGGGCCACCAGGAAGTCGTCGATGGTCATGCCGTCGGGCGTGGGGAAATCCGGCAGTTGCGGCTTGCCCAGCTGCAGCACCAGGTTGCAGCGCTTGGCGATCTCCACGGTATTGGCAATCGCGCCAGGCAGGTCGGCGAACAGCTCGGCCATCTCCGCCTGCGACTTGAAGTATTGTTGCTCGTTGAAGCGGCGCACGCGGCGCGCATTGGCCATGATCTCGCCCTCGGCGATGCAGGTGCGGGCTTCGTGGGCGATGAATTCTTCAGGGCTCTGGAACTGGATCGGATGCGTAGCCACGCACGGCAGGCCCAGCTTGGCGCCCAGGGCCACGCTCTGGCGTACCTGCAGTTCCATGTTGGCCTGGCCGGCACGCTGCAGTTCCAGATAGAACGCACCGGGGAAAATCTCCGCCCAGCGGCGCGCGCAGGCTTCAGCCTGGGCCAGGTTGCCGTTGTCGATGGCCTGGCCAATGTCGCCCATGCCGGCACCTGACAGGGCGATGAGGCCATTGCCGCCTTCCTGGTGGCGCAGCGCATCGAGCCATTCCATGCGGACTTCAGCACGGCCCTTGTACTGGTTGGTGAGCCAGGCCTGGGACAAGACTTCACATAACTGCAGGTAGCCATGACGGCTTTTGATCAGCACCAGCAGGCGGAAAGGTTTTTCGCGGTCGGCGTCGTTGGTGATCCACAGGTCGCAGCCGGCGATGGGCTTGACGCCCTTGCCGCGCGCTTCCTTGTAGAAACGCACCATGCAGAACAGGTTGGCGAGGTCGGTCACCGCCAGGGCGGCCTGTCCATCCTTGGCGGCGGCCTTGACGATGTCGTCAATACGCACCAGGCCATCCACGATGGAGTACTCCGAGTGCATACGGAGGTGTACAAATTGCGGTGTAGTCATAGGGTCGACATTTTACCGGAGCTTGCGATCCTGACCGGTTCCGATTGCTCTCGATTTGTGAGAAATATGAAGACTTTACACCTGCCCCTTGTGCCCGATCGTCCGGGCTTGCCTTGATCTGCATCAGAGAAGCCGCAGGCACCGGCCAAATAACTGCGGCCATCCGGGGTGCACGGTTATAATGCTGACGATTCAAAGACTTACAGTTGAGTACGCCACCATGCAGTCCCCGCAGACCCCCTACGTCAACATTGCCGCCTACAAATTCATCAGCTTCGATGACACTGCTGAAAAGCGTCCGGCATTCCTGGAAATTTGTCAGAAGAATAACCTTCGTGGCACCGTGATCCTGAGCCCGGAAGGCATCAACCTCTTCCTGGCCGGCCTGCGCCATGAAATCGACGCCTTCCTGGCCTGGCTGCGCGCCGATGCGCGCTTTGCCGACCTGATCGTCAAGGAAAGCTATTCCGAGAAGCAACCCTTCACTCGCATGCTGGTGAAACTGAAGGCCGAGATCATCACCATGAAGCATCCGCTGATCAAGCCGGAGCTGGGTCGTGCGCCTTTCGTGGAGCCCAAGGAACTCAAGCGCTGGCTGGACCAGGGGCACGACGACGAAGGCCGTCCGGTGGTGATGGTGGATACGCGCAACGGCTTTGAGGTCGATGTCGGTACGTTTGACAACACGGTGGATTACCGCATCAGCAAGTTCACCGAATTCCCGCAGGTGATCGAGGAGCACAAGGCCGATTTCGAAGGCAAGACGGTCGTCACCTTCTGCACTGGCGGCATTCGCTGCGAAAAGGCCGCGATTCATATGCAGAACATCGGCTATGACCATGTCTACCAGCTCGAAGGCGGCATCCTGAAGTATTTCGAGGACGTGGGCGGTGCCCACTACAACGGCGACTGCTTCGTCTTCGACTATCGCACCGCCCTGAGCCCGGAGCTGAAGGAAACCCAGACCGCCCAATGCTTTGCCTGCCGCGCCGTGGTCACCCCGCGTGAACAGCTCTCGCCGGATTACGTGCCGGGCAAGTCCTGTCCGCATTGCGCGCCCAAGCAGCGAGCTGCGCATGAATCCAGCTCTGCAGCAGCCTGATTGCTGCTCATCCCGGCAACGAAAAAGCCGACCCCTTGCGAGGTCGGCTTTTTTACATGTTCACGACTTGCGTCGCTGAGATGCAGATTACTTCTTGAACTTGGCCGCCGTTTCCACCACGCGCGCACCGAACAGCTTGGCGGTTTCCAGGTCGCCCGGCAGCGGGCCTTCTTCCGGCGAGGAATCCGACGGGCTTTGCGCCATCAGGCCCGAGAAGGAACCGACGAAATTGATGTCATTGCGCTGGGCAGCCTTGCTGTTGGAAGGCATCAGGCCGGTGCCGACCCAGATCATGCTGTGCTGCATGCCCAGCGTGAACAGGTAGTGCAGGGTCGATAGCTTGTCGCCGTTCATGGTAGCCGAGTTGGTGAAGGCGGCACCGACCTTGTCCTTCCACTTCTGGCTGAACCAGGGCTTGGAGGAGGCGTCGGCGAACTTCTTGAACTGCCAGGACACGGTACCCATGTAGGTCGGAGAACCGAAGATGATGGCATCGGCCGCGTCCAGGCTGGCCCATTGTTCATCGGTGATGGTGCCTTCGGCACTGATGGCGATCAGCTCGACAGCGGCGCCGGCAACGCCGGCGGCGCCAGCCTGCACGGCTTCGGCCTGCTTCTTGGTGTGGCCGTAGCCGGAGTGGTAAACGATGGCAACTTTGGTCATGACGAAATTTCCTTCTCTAGAGAGTGAAGTGACGCGGAAAAAACCGCCGGTGTGATCGGTACCGGCGGGTTGCTACTGCAAACTGCTTGCTGCATTCCTGCATGCCAGCGCAGCAAAGCTCAGCGCGGCAGGTCAAACAACAGGACTTCGGCCTTCTCGCCGCCGCTGATCTCGATGCGATCCACCGCACTGAGCTTGACGGCATCGCCCGCCTGCAGGGCCTGGCCATTGACGCTGATCTTGCCACGGGCTACATGCACATAGCCCAGGCGACCTTGCGGCAGGGTGTACTCGGCGCTTTGTGCACCGTCGAACAAACCGGCGTAAAGCTGGGCATCCTGGTTCATGCTGACCGAACCTTCCCGGCCATCACGCGAAGCTACCAGGCGCAGCTTGCCATCCTTGTCGGCGGCCGAGAAGTGCGCTTCCTGGTAACCCGGCTCGGCGCCAGCACGGTCGGGCATGATCCAGATCTGCAGGAAGTGCGTGGTGCCGTCCTGGGAGTGGTTGTACTCCGAATGACGCACGCCCGTGCCGGCACTCATGCGCTGCACGTCACCCGGACGGATCACGCTGCCATTGCCCATGCTGTCCTTGTGCGCAAGTTCACCTTCGAGCACATAGGAAATGATCTCCATGTCACGGTGGCCATGGGTACCAAAGCCCTGGCCTGCGGCCACGCGGTCCTCGTTGATCACCCGCAGCGGACCGAAGCCCATGTGCTTGGGATCATAGTAGTCCGCGAAGGAAAAGCTGTGATACGAATCCAGCCAACCGTGGTTGGCGTGGCCACGATCGTTCGCTTTGCGAAGTTCCATCATGTCAACACCTCTTTCTTGAGTGGGACCAAACCGGAATTGATTTGGTCAAAATGTTTGTCGATGGCGTCACTATAGTGGCTATCTTTTATGCAGATAAGGTCTAAAATCCGTAGTGTTCGTTCAAAAAATTTAAACAAGCGGAGCAAGACGTGAACCTGACCCTGGAATCCCTGCTGATCCTCGACATGATCGACCGCAAGGGCAGCTTTGCCGCGGCCGCCGTGGCCCTGGACCGGGTGCCCTCGGCCCTGACCTACAGCGTGCGCAAGCTGGAGGATGACCTCGATGTGCTGCTGTTCGACCGTCGCGGCCACCGGGCCCAGTTGACACCGGCGGGCCTGCAATTGTTGCAGGAGGGCCGTCATCTGCTGCTGGCCGCCAGCGACCTGGAACAGCGCGTCAAGCGCACCGCCACCGGGCGCGAAACCGAGCTGCATATCGTGCTCAACAGTCTCATTCCCTTCGACAAGATGCTGCCGGTCATCGACGCCTTCGACCGTGAAGAATCCGGCACCCGGCTGCGCTTCACTCCCGGCGTACTGACCGGTGCCTGGGAAAAGCTCATCGAGGGGCGCGCCAACCTGGTCATCGGGGTGACCCTGGACGGGCCGGAAGTGGTGCGCACCAGCGGGCGTTTCCAGATGCAGGAGCTGGGCGCGGTGGACTGGGTGTTTGCAGTGGCACCGACGCACCCGCTGGCTTCGGCCACGGAACCGCTGTCGGCAGAGCTGGTGCGTCGCCACCGGGCCATTGCCGTGGGCGACAACAGCCAGTCCCTGCCCACGCTGACCATGGGCCTGCTGTCGGGCCAGGAAACGTTGACCGTAGCCACCGTGGCCGACAAGCTGCAAGCTCAACTGGCAGGCCTCGGTTGCGGCCATCTGCCGCGCATCTGGGCCGAGCCCTACCTGGCCACCGGTGCCTTGGTGGAAAAGCAGACCCTGGCCGCCAAACCCAACGACAACTTCATGGTGGCCTGGCCCAAGGCCGAGCAGGGCAAGTCACTCAAATGGTTCATCCAGCACCTGGCGCAGCCGCATGTACGACAATCATTGATCGGCCCCATCCCGCTGCGGGAGCAGGCGTGAGCGGCCACGCCTATGTCGGCCGCTTCGCGCCCTCGCCTTCCGGTCCGCTGCATGCGGGCTCGCTGGTGGCGGCGCTGGCCAGCTACCTGGATGCACGGGTGCACGGTGGCCGCTGGCTGCTGCGCATCGAGGACATCGACGAAACCCGCACCGTACCCGGCGCGGCCGACGACATCGTCGCCACCCTGGCGGCCTTGGATATGCGCTCGGACGGGCCGATCCTGGTGCAGAGCCAGCGCAAGGCACGCTACCAGCTTGCACGCGAGCGCCTGGGATCGCTGGCCTACCCCTGCGGCTGCAGCCGCAAGGAAATCGCCGATTCCAGGGTGGGCATGGCCAGTGACGGTGCCGCGCTCTATCCCGGCACCTGCCGCCACGGACTTGGTCCGGGCAAGACGCCACGCACGCTGCGGCTGCGCGTGCCCGATGCAGGCCAGCCGGGCGAACGGGTGCAATTCACGGACCGCTGGCTGGGGCCACAGGTCCAGCACCTGGCTTCGGAAGTCGGGGATTTCGTGCTGCAGCGGGCCGATGGCTTCTGGGCCTACCAACTGGCGGTAGTGGTCGATGATGCCGAACAGGGCGTCACCGACATCGTGCGCGGCGCCGACCTGCTGGACTCGACGGCGCGGCAGATCTACCTGCAGGGACTGCTGGGCTATGCGACGCCGCGCTACCTGCACGTGCCGCTGTTGATGAATGCGTCGGGGGAAAAGTTTTCCAAGCAGAACGGCGCCCAGGCGCTGGACCTGGGCCAGCCGCTGCAAGCCTTGCAGCAGGCGGCGGCCTTTCTTGGACTGGACACGGGCGCAGCCCGTGACAGGGAAGGATTCTGGACCCAGGCGCTCACCGGATGGCGAGCGCGTTTCGGTCCGCGCTGAGAAATTGGCTCAGCGCCTGGCGGATCAGCGCTTGGGCATGCCGCCCAGCAAAGCTGCGACCTTGGGCTTGGGACGGTTGTTCTTGGGCAGTTCCGGCTTGGTGGAGACGGTCTCGGTGGCGCTGGGCTCATAGGGCTTGAGGAACCAGGGATCGACCTTCTCGCGGCGTCCCGACGGGGCTGCACCGTCGCGGCTGCTGCGGCTGCGCTCGCCACGGTCACTGCGTTCGCCACGCTCGGCGCGTTCGCCCCGGTCGCTGCGTTCACCGCGCTCCGAACGTTCACCGCGCTCACTGCGCTCAGCGCGCATGCGCGGTGCAAAACCGGCCAGCTCGGCACGTTCGAATTTCTTCTTGATCAGCTTTTCGATGTCGACCAGCAGGCGTTCATCCTTGTCGCAGAACAGCGAGATGGCATCGCCCGAGGCGCCGGCACGGCCGGTACGGCCGATACGGTGCACGTAGTCTTCGGCGTTGTAGGGCAGGTCGTAGTTGATGACGCAAGGCAGCTCGGCGATATCCAGGCCACGTGCAGCCACGTCGGTAGCCACCAGCACTTCGATCTGGCCCTGCTTGAAGGACTCCAGCGCGGCCATGCGTTCGGACTGGGTCTTGTCGCCATGGATGGCAGAAGCCTTCACACCTTCGGCCAGCAAGGTACGCGCCAGGCGCGAAGCGCCGATCTTGGTGTTGGAGAAGACGATCACCTGCTTCAGTTCGCGCTGGCGAATGATGAAGCTGACTGCATCCGCCTTGGCCGCTTCCTCCACCTTGTAGATGGTCTGGGTGACGTTTTCCGCCGTGGCATTGCTGCGCGCGACTTCGATGGTGACCGGGTTGTTCTGGAAGCTGGAGGCCAGCTTCTTGATCTCGGGCGAGAAGGTGGCCGAGAACAGCAGGTTCTGGCGCTGTTTGGGCAGCAGGTTGATGATGCGCTGCAGGTCCGGCAGGAAGCCCATGTCGAGCATGCGGTCGGCTTCGTCCATGACCAGGATCTGGGTCTGCGACAGGTTCACCGTCTTTTGCTGCACGTGGTCCAGCAGGCGGCCCGGGGTGGCGATGACGATTTCGACGCCGGCACGCAGGGTGGCCGTTTGCGGCGCCATGTCCACGCCGCCGAAGACGACGGTAGAGCGCAGCGGGGTGAAGCGTGAATAAGCCTTCACATTGTCGGCCACCTGGTCGGCCAGTTCGCGGGTCGGGGTCAGGATCAGGGCGCGCACCGGGTGGCGGGCGGGCGAGGCGCTGTGGCTGGCATGGGCCAGCAGGCGCTGGATGATCGGCAGCGAGAAGCCGGCGGTCTTGCCGGTGCCGGTCTGGGCCGCGCCCATCACGTCACGGCCTTGCAGCACCACAGGAATGGCCTGGGCCTGGATCGGGGTCGGATGGACGTAGCCTTGTTCGGACAAGGCTCGCAAGATATCCGGCGAGAGGCCGAAATCTTCAAAACGGACGGCAGGGGCAGCCGGTGCTGCGGACGCGGACGTGGTGTCGGACATGGTTTATTGCGAACGGTGCGACAGCGCCGCGGCAGCCGCCAGGCGGCTCCGGTGCATGGGGTGCATGCGCACGGGTTCTGATTGCTTTCTGTGTTGATGTGTTACGGGCGAACCGGCCAAACCTGCTCGGCCGGGCGCTTCGGATGATGCAAACGCTAAAGACGATGCTGGCCGGGCAAACGACTTGACATGCCCGGCATTCCCTACGGAACCCCGTATTATACGCCGCATCGCCGCCGGCTTCATGACAGTTTGGTTTCTGCCACCTGCAGCGGGCTCGCAAGCCCTGCAGGAGGCGATCGGCCAGGCCGTCCCGGACAGCGCCGCATCCGCGACGGCGCCCGGCTGCCAGCGTTTTAGCCGATGGTGATGTTGATGTCAGGCAAGCCGTCCACATGCCCTTGCAACTGGTCGCCCTTGACCACCGCGCCCACGCCTTCGGGAGTACCGGTGTAGATCAGGTCGCCGGGGAACAGCTCGACCAGGCCGGAGAGATAGGAAATGGTTTCGGCCACGTTCCAGATCAGGTCCGACAGGTCGCCCTGCTGGCGTACTTCGCCATTGACCTTGAGCCAGACGGCGCCTTTCTCCGGATGCCCGGACTGGGCCACCGGCACGATGGGAGCGCACGGCGCGGACTGGTCGAAGCCCTTGGCCATGTCCCAGGGACGACCCAGCTTCTTGGCTTGCGCCTGCAGGTCGCGGCGGGTCATGTCCAGGCCGACGGCGTAGCCATACACCAGCTCCAGGGCCTTCTCCACCGGGATATCGCGGCCACCGCCGCAGAGAGCGACCACCAGTTCGATCTCGTGATGGTAGTCAGCGGTCGCGGCCGGATACGGCACGACGGAATCGGTCGGCACGACCGCATCGGCCGGCTTCATGAAGAAAAACGGCGGCTCGCGGTCGGGATCATGGCCCATTTCGCGGGCGTGGGCGGCATAGTTGCGGCCCACGCAATAGATGCGGCGAACCGGGAAAGGCGCACCGCCGACCACCGGGACGGTGGCCTGGGCGGGGGCGGGAATGGCGAAACTCATCGGGAAGACTCCGTGGTGGCGACATGCATGCAGCGGCATGCGGTGGATGAGGAACCGGTCGATGCCGGCTAGCGCATCAGTTGTCTGATGTCCGGGTAGTGTAAAAGAAAAGCGCCGGCCCCGCTCGCGCCCCTGGCATCCGGCCATAGCCCGCAATTGGAGGGCGATTGCCCCGGTAATCCGCTGGCAGAAAGCGAACGAATTTGAGACACTTGCCAGACTCCGGCGCTCTCGGCGCTCTTCCCACCTCTCGACACTATCCATGCATCCGCAAGCAAACGCTTCCCAGATCCTGTTGCAAAAAGCTTTGGCACTTCACCAGAAAGGCAAGCTCGGGCCTGCCGAAGAGCTTTACAAGAAAGTGCTGGTCAAGCTGCCGCGTCATTTCGAGGCCAACTATCTCTACGGCATGCTCAAGCTCCACCAGGAAGATTGGGAAGCCGCCGAAGCGCAACTGGCCAAGGCCATCGAACTCAATCCGGACCATCCTGATACCTATTTCGATCATGCCGGTGCGCTGGTCCACCTGGGCCGTGACACCGAGGCAGTGCAACGCTACAACCAGATCCTGGCCCAGAACCCGGCCTTTGCCGATGCCCTGCTGGCGCGCGGTAGCGCCTTGCGCAGGCTCAAAATGAGCCGCGAAGCGCTGGAGGATCTGCAGCAGGCGGTGAGGCTGGTGCCGGACAATGCCGAAGCCTGGTTCCAGTTGGGCAACCTGCAGCACGAGCGCTACGCCTACCGCGATGCGCGCGAGTGCTATGAGCGCGCGGTAGCGCTGCGCCCCGATTTCATCGAAGCCTGGTTCAACCTGGGCAATACCTGCAAGGACAACTTCCAGTTCGACCAGGCCCTGCTCGCCTACGACCGTGCACTGGAGGTGCAGTCGGACTTCTTCGAAGCCCAGTCCAACCGCGGCTTCGTGCTCTTCAAGCTGCATCGCCCGATGGAAGCGCTGCAAGCCTATGACCGCGCCATGGAATTGGACGACAGCTCGCCCGACCTGTGGTTCAACCGCGGCTCGACGCTGGAGCAGCTGTTTCGCTTCGACGAGGCCACCGAGTGCTATCGCCGCGCCCGCGAGCTCAAGCCCGATGCCAGCTCGGCCGCCTGGAACGCTGCCCTGCTCAAGCTGCGCCAGGGCGATTTCGCCCAAGGCTGGCCGGCCTTCGAAGCCCGCTGGGAAACTGAACAGATGCGCTCCCAGCGGCGCCAGTTCCTGCAGCCCCTGTGGCTGGGCGAATCCTCGCTGCACGGCAAGACCATCCTGATCCACGCCGAACAGGGCTTTGGCGACACCCTGCAATTCGTGCGCTATCTGCCCCGCGTGGCAGCCTTGGGCGCCCGCGTGCTCCTGGAAGTGCCACCAGCGCTCTTGCGCCTGCTGTCCAAGGCGCCGGGTGCGGCTGAAGTCATCAGCAGCGAGCAGTTCATCCGCCCCAGCTTCGACTACCACTGCCCGCTGATGAGCTTGCCGCTGGCCTGCAAGTCCTTCAGCGAAACCGACATCCCGCGCGCGCCCTACCTGCTGCCCGACGCCGACGCCTGGGCCGGCTGGCTGCAGCGCCTGCCGCAGAACCGCGCCTTGCGCGTCGGCCTGGTGTGGGCCGGCAGCTCGGCGCAGACCCATCGGGATGCGGTGCGCATCGACGGTGAACGTTCGCTGCCCTTCGAGGCGCTGGCACCGCTGGTGGCCCTGGCTGAAGAGCATCCGCAACTGGAATTCCATTCCGTCCAGGTCGGCCAGGCGGCCGTGGCGCAGCTGCAGGCGCATCCCCTGGGCGCGCGCGTTCGCGATCACTCCTTGCAACTGGGCGACTTTGCCGAGACCTCCGGCCTGGTCGCACAGCTCGACCTGCTCATCAGCGTCGATACCTCGGTATGCCACCTGGCCGGCGCCTTGGGCACGCCTGTCTGGCTGCTCAACCGGGCAAACACCTGCTGGCGCTGGCAACTGGAGCGCAGCGACACGCCCTGGTATCGCAACTTCCGCATCTTCCGCCAGGCCAATACCGGCGACTGGAATGACGTGATCGCAGAGGTCCGCACGGCCCTGCTTCAACAGTTGGGCTGATGCTGGTACCATGCGCGCCGATGCGGATGACCAGCTCATCCGCCGGAACCTGGCGCGCCGGCTCGCCTCATACCCTGTAACGCACCAGCGGCCCGAACCCCATTGCATTCGGACAGGCGGCACGGCCACGCGCCCTGCCGCCTGTCGGCATGAAGACTACAAGGACAAGACGATGCACGCCCCCACTGCCTCCCCGAGCAAGCCCCCCCACGCCGCCGGCCCGCGCCTGCTGGCTGACATCGGCGGCACCAACGCCCGCTTTGCGCTGGAAACTTCACCCGGGCAGATAGAACAGGTGCAGGTCCTGCGCGGTGCCGACTATCCGCAATTCACCGACGCCGTGCAGGCCTACCTGAAGCTGGCCGGCCAGCCGGCCGTGAAACACGCGGTGGTGGCCATCGCCAATCCGGTGCAAGGCGACCAGATCAAGATGACCAACCACGACTGGGCCTTCTCCATCGAGGCGGCGCGCCAGTTGCTGGGCTTCGACCTGCTGCTGGTGGTCAATGACTTCACGGCACTGTCTATGGCGGTGCCGCAATTGCGTGCGGACGAGCTGCAGCAGATCGGCGGGGGCGCGCCCAAGGCAGGCCAGCCGGTCGGTCTGGTCGGTGCCGGCACCGGATTGGGAGTGGGCGGCCTGGTGCGCGGTGACGGCCACTGGCTGCCGCTGGCCAGCGAAGGCGGCCACGTCGCCTTCGCCCCGGCCAATGCACGTGAAGCAGCGGTGCTGGCCTACGCCTGGCAATTCCATGAACACGTCTCGGCTGAACGCCTGGTCTCGGGGCCCGGTCTCGAATTCATCCATCGTGCACTGCTGGCCATCGATGGTCATCCGGCTGCTGAACTGAAGGCCGCCGAGATCGTGGACGGCGCACTCAGGCACGGCGATGCGATCTGCCTGGAAACGCTGGACCTGTTCTGCAGCATGCTCGGTACCGTTGCGGCCGACCTGGCGCTGACGCTGGGTGCACTCGGCGGCATCTATATTGGTGGCGGCGTGGTGCCGCACCTGGGCGAATACTTCGCGCGTTCGCCGTTCCGCGCGCGCTTCGAGAACAAGGGTCGCATGTCGGTGCTGACCAAGGCCATTCCGACCTATGTGATCACGGCGCAATATCCGGCCTTCACGGGTGTGTCGGCGATCCTGGCCGACCGGCTGGATCCGCACGAGTAAAAACAGGTAGCGCTGCGAGGTTCTGCAGGAGGCTGATGCGGCAGGTTCGCGTCAGCCTTTTTTCATGGCATCGCGCGAGAAGGCAAGAGCCCGACAACAAGAAAAGATCTGGGGGGTGAAACGAGAGGGAGGACCTGCCGGAACAACAGAAGGAAAAGAAAAAGCAGAAAAAGCAGAAGAGAGATAAGAGGCGAGCCTTGTCTGCGGCACTTGCGGGAAATGGCTGTGGCTGCTTCGTTCCCGACCTGACCAGGTTGACCATGCCACAATGCGCAGGGGCCCGCCGGGGTGCATTGTATCCCAGATCACACACTGGCCGCCAGAGAAATCATTGCAGTGCATCAGAAAGTGAAAAGCCGCGCAAATTGCCTAAACAATTTACGCGGCTTTTGCCAGAAATTTCACTTCGGCGATGGGCGCTCCAAATCGAGCGCACGCCCTGCCCGCTCAGATACCCAGGTCCTGCCAGATGGCATCGACACGTTTCTTCACATCGTCGCTCATCACGATGGGCGTGCCCCATTCACGGCTGGTTTCACCAGGCCACTTGTTGGTGGCATCGATGCCCATCTTGCTGCCCAGCCCGCTGACGGGCGAGGCGAAGTCAAGGTAATCGATGGGGGTGTTGTCCACCATGACGGTATCGCGCACCGGGTCCACGCGGGTGGTGATGGCCCAGATCACTTCCTTCCAGTCGCGGATGTCGACATCCTCATCGACCACCACGATGAACTTGGTGTACATGAACTGGCGCAGGAAACTCCACACCCCGAACATGACCCGCTTGGCGTGGCCGGCGTAAGATTTCTTCATCTGCACCACCGCCATGCGATAGCTGCATCCTTCCGGCGGCAGGTAGAAATCGGTGATTTCAGCGAACTGCTTCTGCAGCAGCGGGACGAACACTTCATTCAACGCCACCCCCAGCACGGCCGGCTCATCCGGCGGTTTGCCGGTGTAGGTGGAGTGATAGATGGCATCGCGCCGCATGGTGATGCGGTCGATGGTGAAGACCGGGAACCAGTCCTGCTCATTGTAGTAACCGGTGTGATCGCCATACGGACCTTCCAGCGCATGCTCGAAGCCCGAGGCGTGTTTTTCATCCGGATAGATATGCCCTTCCAGCACGATCTCGGCCGAAGCCGGTACGCGCAAATCACTGCCTTTGGCCTTGACCAGCTCGGTGCGGCTGCCGCGCAGCAGGCCTGCGAACTGGTATTCGGAGAGGCTGTCCGGCACCGGCGTGACCGCACCTAATATAGTGGCGGGATCGGCCCCCAGGGCCACGGCGATCGGATAGGGCTTGCCCGGGTTGGCAATGCAGTGCTCGCGGAAATCCAGCGCGCCGCCCCGATGGGCCAGCCAGCGCATGATGACCTTGTTCGGACCCAGTACCTGCTGGCGATAGATGCCCAGGTTCTGGCGCTTCTTGTTCGGGCCCTTGGTGATGACCAGGCCCCAGGTGATGAGCGGCGCAATATCTCCTGGCCAGCAATGCTGGATCGGCAGGCGCGACAGGTCGACATCGCTGCCTTCCCACACCACATCCTGGCAGGGCGCCGAACCGCGCTCCTTGGGGGCCATGTCCCACAGCGACTTCACCAGCCCGCCCAGATCCAGCACATCCTTGATGCCCTTGGGCGGCTCCGGCTCCTTCAGGCGCGCCAGCAGGTGGCCGATGCGGCGCAGTTCGCTGATGCTGTCTGCTCCCATACCCAGGGCCACTCGATGGGGCGTACCGAAAAGATTCGCCAACACCGGGATATTTTTCTTGTCGACCTGCTCAAAAAGGAGCGCCGGACCTTCCGCCCGGAGGGTGCGGTCGGCGATTTCGGTCATCTCCAGATGCGACGACACCGGGTGCGAGAGACGCTTGAGCTCACCCTTTTGTTGCAACTGGGAAATAAAATCGCGCAAATCAGTGTATTTCATACTTTTTAACAAATTTCTTTTTGCATCACAGCCGGCTCAAGTAACCCCGGCAAACGCTTGATTCTATTGATTTTTGAAGGAAGGCCACGCGCAATATGATACACAAAAGTTATAAAGAACTATTTTCATAGTATTGACTCGATATAAAGTGGCTTCTACAATGCGCCCACTCTAAACCGAAGAGGTGAGCCGTGGGCTCGTAGAGGCTTGATCGAAAACAGTCGAGCCTAGCAAGGTATCCAGGGATCCGGGGTCCCAGCAACTCAAGAAGTGTGTCCAGGGCGTCAGCCCTACCCCCCGAAACATGCCATCCGACGGCAGGGCCAGCAGGCCTCGCGGATGGCCTTGCCGTAACGCCTTGCGACGGTAACGTAATAGATTGCAGCAGCGACAGTTCAGCCGTTTGGTCTTCACTTCTTGGCCAGGCGCGCCCTGTTTTTGCCGCAATAATGCAGGAGGTTCAATGTCCAACCAAGCTACCGAGGCGCCTTTAGCGGGCGCCCCGCAGATGGTTCGCCGCGTGAATTTCCGGAATCTCTCCGGGAACCCACGCATTGCTCAATTTTTCGGCATTGCCCATCGTCTGCTGACGATCCTGGGTATCGCCGCGCTGTTCGTACTGGGCCTGATGTTCTTCAACCCCGACCTGGCCGACAAGCTCATCAGCATGTCGCCCTTCTCGGATGCTACTGAAGAGGTCGCAGAAGCCGATGCACCGACCACCCCGCCCCTGGCCGAGCTGATGGGCCCGACCGCGCCGGTGGCCACCGTCAGTGCCCTGGCGGGTGCTGCTGCGGCGGGCTCGATGCAGCAAGCCACGGCACCGGCAGCGGTTCCGACCCAAGCCTTGTCGCCCGAGGAACGCCAGCTGCTCGGTAATCCGCGCCAGCAGAAGCTCGTGACCAACTGGCTGGCCAAGCGCTATCGCGTGGCCAGCGACGCGGCTGACATGCTGGTGTCAGCCGCCTACCTGACGGCACGCGATATCAAGCTCGATCCGCTGTTGATCCTGTCGGTGATCGCCATCGAATCGCGTTTCAACCCCTTCGCCGAAAGCCCGATGGGCGCGCAGGGACTGATGCAGGTGATGGCCAAGGTACACCACGACAAATTCCAGGAACTTGGCGGCATCAAGGCAGCCTTGAATCCGGTGGCCAACATCCGTGTCGGTTCGCAGATCCTGAAGGAATATGTCACCCGTGGCGGTTCGGTGGAAGCCGGCCTGAAGAGCTACGTGGGCGCAGCTGATATGGCCAATGATGGCGGCTACGGCATCAAGGTGCTGTCCGAATACCAGAACCTGAAGCAAGTGGCGATGGGCAAGAACATCTCCATCTACACCACGGCCACCGTCAAGCTGCCCGTCTCGGCCAGCGCCGAACAGCCCAAGGCCCCGGCCAACAACGTCGCCTCGGCCTCCAAGCCCAAGACGGAAGAACAACTCGCTGCCCTGTAACAAGGTTTGTGCAGACTGGCGTGTTGCGATGTGAATATTACCGGTATTCAGAACGCATGAAAAAAGGAGCCCTCGGGCTCCTTTTTTTACGTCTCCTGGTTTCCAGCCTCAAGCGGCCTTGCGGCGACTTTCGAAGAACACCCGCAGCCGCGCCACCGCTTCCTGCAGCTTTTCCATCGACGTCGCATAGGACAGGCGGATGTAGCGGCGCGCCGTGAAGGGGCCGAAATCCAGCCCCGGCACCAGCACCACGCCAGCTTCGTAGAGCATGTCCAGGCTGAGCTGGTCGGCATCGTCGGACAGCGCGCTGCAATCCGCGTAAACATAGAAGGCACCGTCGGGGACCACCGGCACCGTGAAGCCCAAGCTTTCCAGCGCCGGCACGATGTAGTCGCGGCGGCGCTTGAACTCGGCCTTGCGCTCTTCGTAAATGGCCAGGGTTTCAGGCGTGAAACAGGCCACGGCGGCATGCTGGGCAATCGAGGACGCACAGATCAACAGGTTCTGCGCCAGTTTCTCGACCTGCGGCACAAGGGCCGGCGGCAGCACCAGCCAACCGAGGCGCCAGCCGGTCATGTTGAAATACTTGGAGAAGCTGTTGATGACCACCACATCCTCGCCCAGCGACAGCGCCGAGAACGGTGCACCCTCATAAGACAAGCCCTGGTAGATCTCATCGACGATGGTAAAGCCGCCGCGCTGGCGCACTTCGCCCAGGATCGCGCGCAATTCCTCAGGCACGATGGACGTGCCGGTAGGGTTGGAAGGCGAGGCCAGCAGCACGCCGCGCGTCTTGTCTCCCCAGTGCTCGCGCACCATCTGGGCCGACAGCTGGAAACGATGTTCCGGACCACTGGCGATGAGTTTGGCGCGTCCCTCGAAGGCCGCCACGAAATGGCGGTTGCAGGGATAGCTGGGGTCGGGCATCAAGACTTCGGTGTCACGCTCGACCAGCGCCGCACAGGCCAGCAGCAGCGCTGCCGAAGCGCCGGCGGTGATGACGATGCGTTCCGGCGCGATCTCCAGTCCGTAGACGCTGCGATAGTGATCCGAAATGGCCGTGCGCAAGGCCGGCAGGCCGGTAGCCGAGGTGTACTGCATCTTGCCCTCGGCCATGGCGCGGGTGGCGGCCTCGACCACGGCCGGCGGCGCGGTGAAATCAGGCTCGCCGATGCCCATGTGGATCAGGTCGCGTCCCTGCTGGGCCAGGACCTCGGCCTTTTTGGACAATTCCATCACGTGGAAGGGAGCGATGTGCTGCAAACGTGAAGCAAGCTGATTCAGGTTCATGCGCTAATTCCAGACAACAGGGAAAGGGAAACAACGGGGACAAAAAAGACAAGACGGCGTCCGAACCAACGGCGCCGTCCAAAAACGAGCAGAGCGTCAGGCCGGCAGCGATCAGCGGCGGCCGGCAGCTTCGACTTCGGTAGCGCGCGCCTGGGCGGCGAAACGGTCGAGCACGCCGTTGACGTACTTGTGGCCGTCGATGCCGCCGAAGGATTTGGTCAGTTCAACGGCTTCGTTGATGACGACCTTGTAGGGGATCTCGATGTGGTTCTGCAGCTCGTAGGCACCGATGAGCAGGGCCGCGTGCTCCACCGGCGAGAGCTCCTTGATGGGACGGTCGATCAGCGGCGCCAGGGCTGCACGCAGCTTGTCGGCGTCACGGATGGCACCGCTGAGCAGGGTATCGAAGTGTTCGGCGTCGGCCTTGTCGAACCCGTGGGCTTCGCGGATGTGGGCTTCGATGGCGCCCGCGTGCTCGTGGTTGAGCAGCCACTGGTACAAGCCCTGCAACGCGAACTCGCGCGCGCGATGACGCGGGGTGCGGTTCTTGTTCGAATTGGCGTGTGGAGTTTTGTTCGACATGATGAATGCGGCCGGAGCCTTGGATAACTGAAACAAAGGAATGCGAGTGCCGGCACCCGCCGGCGGGACGGCAGCGGGATAGGCACCCCGCCGCAGTCCATGAATTATTCTTCTTCGGTGGCCTGGCCGAGTTCTTCCAGCACGATGGACAGGTTGGCCATTTCCACCGCCACGCGGGCCGCGTCAGCGCCCTTTTCGGCCATGCGGACTTCGGCTTGCTCGTCGTTCTCGGTGGTCAGCACGGCATTGGCGATGGGCAAGCCAAAGTCCAGGCCGATGCGGGTGATGCCTGCACCGGATTCGTTGGAGACCAGCTCGAAGTGATAGGTCTCGCCACGGATGACGGCGCCCAAGGCGATCAGGGCATCGAACTGCTCGGTCTCGGCCATCTTCTGCAGTGCCGGGGGGATTTCCAGGGCGCCGGGCACGGTCACGTGCAGGATGTCCTCGTCGGCCACGCCCAGGTGCTTCAGTTCAGCCAGGCAGGCCGCCAGCAGGCCGTGGCAGACATCTTCGTTGAAGCGCGCCTGGACGATACCGATGCGCAAGCTTTCGCCACTGAAGTCTGGTTCATAGGTTCCGATGGTCATGGCTGTTCCTTCTTGATAGGTTGACTTGCGTAATTGCTTGTTGCGTAGTGCTTGTGACGTAGCGCGTGCGGTGCCTCAGCTGGCTTCGCGTGCCTGGTAACCGGTCACTTCGAGCTGGAAGCCGGTCATCGAGGGCATCTTGCGGGGGCTGGCCAGCAGCTTCATCTTGCACACATTGAGATCCTTGAGGATCTGCGCGCCGATACCGTAGGTGCGCAGGTCCATGCGGTCGGCGCGGGACGGCCTGGCAGCGGCGGGCGTGCCGACCTTGTTGAGGGCGCCGAACTGGTCGAACATCTGCTGCGCCGATTCTTCACAGTTGAGCAGCACGATCACGCCCGATTCGGCCGCCTGCACGGCCTGCATGGCCGCGGCCAGGTTCCAGGAGTGGGTGGTCACGCCGGCTTCGAGCAGGTCCAGGATGGACACCGGCTGGTGCACGCGCACCAGGGTTTCGCGGCCGGGCTCGATGTCGCCGTGCACCAGCGCCAGGTGGGCACCGCCCGAGGGCGTGTCGCGATAGGCGATGGCCTTGAAGCGGCCGTGTGCGGTCTGCATCTCGCGTTCGGCCACGCGTTCGATGATGCTTTCGTTGCGGCTGCGGTAATGGATCAGGTCGGCGATGGTACCGATCTTCAGTTTGTGCTTTTCAGCGAACTCCAGCAGGTCCGGCAGGCGGGCCATGGTGCCGTCTTCCTTCAGGATTTCGCAGATCACCGAGGCCGGGGTGAGTCCGGCCATGGCGGTGAGATCGCAACCGGCTTCGGTGTGGCCGGCGCGCATGAGCACCCCGCCCTTTTGCGCGCGCAGCGGGAAGATGTGGCCTGGCTGCACCAGGTCCGAGGGCTTGGCACCCTTGGAGGCGGCCACCTGGATGGTACGCGCACGGTCGGCGGCGGAGATGCCGGTGGTCACGCCTTCGGCGGCTTCGATGGAGACGGTGAAATTGGTGCCGTAGGCCGTGCCGTTGCGGCTGGCCATGAGCGGCAGGTCGAGCTGGTCCACGTGTTCTTCGGTCAGCGTCAGGCAGACCAGGCCGCGCGCATGCGTGACCATGAAATTGATGGCTTCGGGGGTGACGAAGTCGGTGGCCAGCACCAGGTCGCCTTCGTTTTCACGGTCTTCTTCGTCGACCAGGATCACCATGCGTCCGGCACGGAGTTCGGCGACGATTTCTTCGGTTGTAGCAAGTGGCATGTTCGCGCTCTTTTCCCAATTGGAACCCGCTATTTTAAAGGATAGCGGGCCTGCTCCGCTGGCCAATTACGCCAATGAGGCCATTTGCGCCGCTTGTGTGGCCCGGGACCGTTGCAGGGCTTCCAACAGCAGCGCCGGGTCGCCCAGCGCCAGGCGCTTGGAGTCGGACAAGGTCTGGCGGAAGGCGCGTGCGCCGGGCATGCCGGTCAACAGGCCCAGCATGTGGCGGGTGATGCTGTTCAAGCGCAGGCCGCGGCCATTGTCGCCGTGCAATTCCAGCTGGCGCTTGATATAGGGCAACATGGCCTCGATCACCTCGCTGCGGCTGGGCTGGCGACCGCCCTCCAGGTCGCCGTAGTAGCGGGCGTCAAAGTTCGCCATCAGGTAGGGGTTGTGATACGCCTCGCGGCCCAGCATCACGCCGTCTACGTGCTTCAAGTGTTCATCGATCTCGGACAGGGTCTTGATGCCGCCGTTGATGAGGATTTCCAGGCCGGGGAAATCCTGCTTCAGCTGATAGGCGTAGTGGTACTTCAGCGGCGGGATCTCGCGGTTCTCCTTGGGGCTCAGGCCCTTGAGGATGGCATTGCGGGCATGCACGATGAAGGTCTTGCAGCCGGCCTCGGCGATCTGGCCGACGAAATCGCGCACGAAATCATAGGATTGCACCTCGTCGATGCCGATGCGGTGCTTCACGGTCACGTCGATGGACACCGCATCCCGCATGGCCTTGACACAATCGGCGACCAGCGTGGGCTCGCCCATGAGGCAGGCACCGAAGGCGCCCTTCTGGACGCGCTCGGACGGGCAGCCGCAGTTCAGGTTGATCTCGTCATAGCCCCATTGCTCGCCCAGCTTGGCGCCATGGGCCAGGTCAGCCGGCTCGCTGCCGCCCAGTTGCAGCGCGACCGGGTGTTCCTGCTCATCGAAATCCAGGTGGCGCGGCACATCCCCATGCAGCAGCGCACCGGTGGTGACCATCTCGGTGTAGAGCCAGGTGTGGCGCGTGATCTGGCGATGGAAGACGCGGCAGTGGCGGTCGGTCCAGTCCATCATGGGCGCAACAGATACTATCCTCTTGTTTTTAAAGGATTTTTTATTCATTAAAACACCTCATTTGCACACGCACTGCACACG
>NZ_NJGV01000029.1 GCF_002213425.1 Herbaspirillum aquaticum
CCGACCCTGAAGCTGCGCGGTGACTACCTGGCCATCGTGACGCTGGGCTTCGGCGAGATCATCCGCATCTTCATGAACAACCTCAACGCGCCGGTGAACATCACCAACGGTCCGCAGGGCATCAACCTGATCGACCCGATCCGCGTGTTCGGCGTGTCGCTGGCCGGTGAGCCGGGTTCGGGTTCGATGGTCAAGGTCTTCGGCATGAACCTGCCCTCGGTGAACGCGTACTACTACCTGTTCCTGGTGCTGTGCATCTTCGTGATCTTCTTCTCGTCCCGCCTGCAGGATTCGCGCCTGGGCCGTGCCTGGGTGGCCATCCGTGAAGACGAGATCGCCGCCAAGGCGATGGGCATCAACACCCGCAACGTCAAGCTGCTGGCCTTCGCCATGGGCGCTTCGTTTGGTGGCGTGGCCGGTGCCATGTTCGGTGCCTTCCAGGGCTTCGTCTCGCCGGAATCCTTCTCCCTGACCGAATCCATCGCCGTGCTGGCCATGGTGGTGCTGGGCGGCATCGGCCACATTCCTGGCGTGGTGCTGGGTGGCGTGATCCTGGCGGCGCTGCCCGAAGTGCTGCGCCATGTGGTGGAGCCGCTGCAGATGGCCATTTTCGGGAAGGTGTGGATCGATGCCGAAGTGCTGCGCCAGCTGCTCTACGGCCTGGCCATGGTGATCATCATGCTGACCCGTCCGGCTGGACTGTGGCCCTCGCCGCGCCATGAGGACCGTCCCGAAGTGGACCATACCAAAGTCGGTACCACCGGCGAAGTCAAAGCCTAAGCAGGAGATAAGAAGATGAGTCAGACACTGCTCAAGATCCGTGACGTCAGCAAGCGTTTCGGCGGCCTGCAAGCCTTGAATGGCGTGGGCCTCACCATCGAGCGCGGCCAGATCTATGGCCTGATCGGCCCCAACGGCGCCGGCAAGACCACGTTCTTCAACGTCATCACGGGCCTGTACCAACCCGATACCGGCAGCTTTGAACTGGATGGCAAGCCTTATTCGCCGAGCGCCCCGCACGAAGTGGCCAAGGCCGGCATCGCGCGTACCTTCCAGAACATTCGCCTCTTCGGTGAAATGACCGTGCTGGAAAACGTGATGGTCGGCTGCCACGTGCGCACCAAGCAAAATGTGTTCGGTGCCGTGTTCCGCCACAAGGCAGCACGTGACGAAGAGGCGGCGATCCGCGCCAAGTCGCAGCAGCTGCTGGACTTCGTGGGCATCGGCCAGTTCGCCAAGCGCACGGCGCGCCACCTGTCGTATGGCGACCAGCGCCGCCTGGAAATCGCCCGTGCCCTGGCGACCGATCCGCAACTGCTGGCGCTGGATGAACCGGCGGCCGGCATGAATGCCACCGAGAAACTGGGCCTGCGCGAGCTGCTGGTGAAGATACAGGCTGAAGGCAAGACCATCCTGCTGATCGAACACGATGTGAAGCTGATGATGGGCCTGTGCAACCGCATCACGGTGCTGGACTACGGCAAGCCGATTGCCGAAGGTGTGCCGGCCGACGTGCAGAAGAACCCGGCGGTGATCGAGGCCTACCTCGGTGCAGGACATTAAGCGAGACCACAGAACATGACAACGAACATCCTCAAAGTCGAACAACTGAGCGTGGCCTATGGCGGCATCCAGGCCGTCAAGGGCATCAGCCTGGAAGTCAACGACGGTGAATTGGTCACCCTGATCGGCGCCAATGGCGCGGGCAAGACCACCACCCTGAAAGCCATCACCGGCACGCTGCCCAGCAGTAAAGTCGATGGTCACATCTACTATCTCGGCAATCCGTTGAAGGGCAAGAAGTCCTTCGAGCTGGTCAAGGACAAGCTGGCGATGGTGCCGGAAGGCCGTGGCGTATTTACGCGCATGAGCATCCAGGAAAACCTGTTGATGGGGGCTTACACCAGCAATGACAAGGGCCAGATCCAGGCCGACATCGACCGTTGGTTCGAGGTCTTCCCGCGCCTGAAGGAACGTGCGGCGCAGATGGCGGGGACCTTGTCGGGTGGCGAGCAGCAGATGCTGGCGATGGCGCGCGCGCTGATGAGCCATCCCAAGCTGTTGCTGCTGGATGAACCGTCGATGGGCCTGTCGCCGATCATGGTGGAGAAGATCTTTGAAGTGATCCGCAATGTGTCGGCGCAGGGGATCACCATCCTGCTGGTGGAGCAGAACGCCAAGCTGGCACTGCAGGCGGCGCATCGCGGTTATGTGATGGAGTCGGGCCTGATCACCATGGAAGGGCAGGCGCAGCAGATGCTGGATGATCCGCGGGTGAAGGCGGCTTATCTGGGTGAGGGGTAAGTCGAGCCGGTAATTCGTAAATGATATAAATCATTTGTGATGTATCGACGAAAAAACGCAGCCTTGGCTGCGTTTTTTTTACGTCATCCGCATGCGATGACCAAGCATGCATCACGCGTGACCTCAGGCAGTCTTGCGTGCCCGAACCTCATTGCGCAAGCTGCGCACCTTGTCATGGTTGGCCAGCACGCCTTGGTACTGGCGTTCGATGACCAGGCGGATGTCGGTCGGCAGGTCTTCGCTCAGTGCCTTGCGATAGGCATTGACGGCGGCATCCTCGCCGCGTTCGCATTCTTCCAGGATGCTTTCGTCATCGCGCCCGGTGATGGCGCTCTTGAGGTTGACCCACTGGCGATGCAGGGTGCCGCCCAGGGTGCTGTGGCTGGCCGGTTCGCCGCCCAGGCGCTGCACCAGGTCCTGCAGGTCCAGCGCTGCCTGCGCACACTCGGTGGCGCGCAGCATGAAGGTTTCCTTGTAGGGAATGTAGCGCTCCTGCGCATCATCGGCACAGGCACGGAAGCCCTTTTCGCCATCGATGGAGATCTGGATCAGGTCGTTGAGGGTGGAAATCAGGTGGTCATTGTTCATGTTGCCTTCCTTTCTTTTTGCGTTCTTCGGGCTCGCCGCACGCGCTGTCCGGCAGGACATCCGGGGCGGCAGCGGGTTGTTCAATGCCTCAATGGAAGAAGAAATAGATCAGCACCAGCAGAAACGCCGGAACGCCGCACAGCCATGCCAGGAAATACTTGCCCATGATGTTCTCCTTGTCGGTATAGGGTGAATGGTCAACAGTCGCCTCCCGGACAGATCAGCCTGGATCAGCCGACCAGCAGAAGCAGGACCGTCGTTGCACAGTTCCATCCTAGGAGCCCGGCGTGCTTGACTCCATCGGACGGCAACGCAAGCCCGTGTAGGAAACGGCCGCGCTTTTGCCTGCCTCAAGCCCCACCGTAAAGATTGCCTCATCCGCCGCCATACCAATGCCGACAAGGCTTTCCGGTTTGTCCTACAAAACAATTGGCCGCCGTCCTATAGAGCAGAACAGTAGGCGCTCGCTATCATTTTTCCCATGATGTTCACGGTCACACAGGCAGCAAAAAACGCTGCAGCGGATCGTGGATATATCTACGCAAGACCTGCACCGCTCCTTTCAATCCATGTTGAACCCTTGACGACGAGGAACCGCATCATGAACAAGAAGACGATCACCGGCCAGTTCAACTTTGCCCTCGGCAAGTTCCAGGAAAGCGTGGGATCGGTGCTGGGCAACGTGCAGCTGCAGCGTGCGGCACAGCGCCGCCAGATGGACGGTCGCATCATGCACGCCGTCGGCGAAGCGCAGGACCTGATCAAGCGCTCCCTGCGCCAGCGTGCAGGTTCGCTGTAAGGCGCCGCCGTTGCGACGCAAACCGAAGGAGAGCATTGATGAGTTTCGGAAAGACATTGTTATGGGCCGCCGGCATCGCCGGTGTGGCCGTCGGTGCCAGCCTGCGCATGCTGGCTCGCCAGGCGCAGCGCCGCGACCAGCGCCAGCAGGACATCGCCCTGCAGCGTTGGGAAGACGAGGGCGGCAGCGCCCGTAGCGTCGCGCAACGCCGTGTTCGGTGAGCGGCGGCAACGGTGGCCGGTGGGCCTTTGTCCTACACGGCAATCGGTCTGGCGCCGATACAAAGCGCGACAAGGCACCGGTATCTTGCTCCTGACTCTCTGAATCAAGCAGGTGAGAGCAGCAAGCAGAGATGGCGAGAGCAGCACGGAAATTGAACGCAGCAGGACAGCATCAACGAAGGCGCCGGAATTTGCGTCGAGTCAGTCCGCAACCGCCCGGCACGACCAAGAACAAGGGAGGAGATCATGGACAAGCTCGTACTCGGATGGCTTCTGGGTGTGCCGGTGCTGATGCTGATCGTGCTGCAGTACCTGATGTGAGCAACACGTGAGCACGCCTCACCCCGGGTGGCCGGAACAAGTCCGCCGCCCCGATCAAACCGCAACGTATACCAGGAGGCCAAGCATGCAAGCCAACAAATTCAAGACCGCCCGTACCGACGTGCAATCCCTGCTGCAGCAAGCCCAGGACATGTTCGCCGAGGCCGCCAGCGCCACCGGCAAGAAGGCCGACGACCTGCGCGCCGGTGCCCAGGACCTGCTGGAGCAGGCACTCAACACCGCCCAGGATGCCCAGGCTGCCGTGGTCGAAACGGGGCGCCAGATCGTCACCAGCACCGACGATTACGTGCAGTCCAACCCGTGGCGCGCCATTGCCATCGGCACCGGTATCGGCCTGCTGGTCGGCCTGGCCGTGGGCCGCAGCGCTGACCGCTACTAAGCACAAAAGCACAAGCATTTTCCCGGAACCCGGTACTGCCCTAGGGCAAGGCCGGATCCAGCCAGGCGCGCGGCTGCCAGACAGACCGCAGCGCATTAGTCAAGAAACCGGAGAGAAGGAATGACCATGACCAAGAATCCACCGAAGACCGACGTCAAGAACAAGCAGGGCTTCCACCTCGACAAGGATGCCATCCGCGCCGCCGCCAAGAAGATTGATGACGGTGCCGTCACCGAAGGCTATCGCGGCAACCGCGAGGAAGTCGTGGCGATGTTGAACGATGCGCTGGCCACCGAGCTGCTGTGCGTGATGCGCTACAAGCGCCACTACTACACCGCCAAGGGCCTGAATGTGGAAGCGATCAAGGGCGAATTCCTGGCGCACGCGCAGGAAGAACAGAGCCACGCCGACCAGATTGCCGAGCGCATCGTGCAGCTCAATGGCGAGCCCGATTTCAACCCGAAGACCATCGCCGAGCGCAGCCATGCGCAGTACGACGAGTCCGAGGACATCAAGGACATGATCCGCGCCAACCTGGTGGAAGAGCGTGTGGCCATCGAAGCCTATCGCCAGATGATCGAACGCATCGGCGATGACGATCCGACCACCAAGCACCTGCTGATCCAGATCATGGCGCAGGAAGAGGAACACGCCGACGACATGAGCGACCTGCTGGGCCTGTAAGCCCGGGCAGCGAGCCACTGGAGCAGCACATCATTCCGGGAATTCTTTCCCCCACCGTCACAAGGAGATCGACATGAACTGGGACATCGTTGAAGGCAACTGGAAGCAATTCAAGGGCAAGGCCAAGGAACAGTGGGGCAAGCTGACCGATGACGATCTCGACGTCATCGCAGGCAAGCGTGACCAACTGGCCGGCCGCGTGCAGGAAGCTTACGGCGTGAGCAAGGACGAAGCCGAAAAGCAGATCCGCGACTGGGAAGACCGCAACAAGGATTGGCGCCAGTAAGCATCCCTGATGCACAGGCGCAATCCCGCCGCCGGGCGCAGTCCAGGTGGCGGGAGCAGCAGGAGTTGGAGTGTGTGAGTGTGAGTGAGTGAAAGTGCAGGACGCAGGCCGGTCACCATGCCGGCCTGCATAAGAATACGGCCCCAGGCCGCAACCCAAGCAAACCATGAGGAAGGACACAATGAAAAAAATCATCGCAACCATGATCTTCGGCGCAGCCGCTATCGGCATGCATGGCGCAGTCTTCGCAGCCGACCCGGCAGCGGCCCAGTACAAGGCCGACAAGGCCAAGGCTGATGCCGACTACAAGACTGCCAAGAAGAAGTGCGGTCCTTTGAAGGGCAACGACAAGGACGTCTGCGAGAAGGAAGCCAAGGCCGCACACGAATCGGCCGTCGCTGACGCCAAGGCCAAGCGCAAGGGCGTGGAAGCCGACAAGGACGCCATGAAGGACAAGAACGACGCCAACTATGACGTCGCCAAGGAAAAGTGCGACGCCATGAGCGGCGACGCCAAGGACAAGTGCGTGGCCAACGCCAAGGCCAAGTACGGCAAGTAATCCTGTCCGGCGCGATTGAGCGCAACTGATTCGCACCCGGGCCTGCGGCCCGGGACGATCAAGAATCAATATCTTTATCCCGTTCCTGTCGCAGTCACCCGATTGCGCAACACAACTCAAAGGAGTTTCATCATGTCGCTGACCAAAATGTCCCTGACCAAGCGTTTCCTCGGTTTCTTCCTGGCCCTGTTCATGGTTTCCCTGGTGGGCTGCGCATCCAGCCCGGGCAAGGAAGGCACCGGCGAATACGTCGATGATGCCGTCATCACCACCAAGGTGAAGGCCGTCATCTTCAACGAGCCGAACCTGAAGTCCGCGGAAATCAACGTCGAAACCTACAAGGGCGTGGTCCAGCTGTCCGGTTTCGTCTCCAGCTCGACCTCGGCTGCCCGTGCTACCGAACTGGCCCGTGGCGTCAAGGGCGTGGTCTCGGTGCGTAATGACCTGCGCTTGAAGCAGTAAAGCGCGGAACTTGCAAGCGCGTGTCCGGTCTGTTGACCGGTCCGCGCTTTGCCTGCTTGTGGATTTGCCGCTTGCAAAGCGCATCGAGACGATCCGGTGCGTTTCGCAAGAAGACAGGTCAGGGCCTGTCAGGTATAGTTGGAACCCGTTGCTGCCGGGCAGGGGCAGGCCACCGGTCTGCCAGGACAGGGAGGCAGCGATGATCACCGGAACTCGCGCATGCATGACGGTACAGATTGCTGTACGGAATCATGTGTTGCACCCGGTGCAGAATCGAGTACAAACATAAAACAGGTCCAAGCAGCGCCCACGGCGCTGAAGTTACAATTCACCGCTCAAAAATGCCATGACAAAAATACTTGTAGTCGATGACCACGCGGTCGTACGGGCAGGTGTGCACCACTTCATTTCGGAAATCCCGTCGATGGAAATCGGCGGCGAGGCCAGCACGGCCGAAGAAGCCATTCGCCTGGTGCGTACCCAGGATTGGGATATCGTCCTGCTCGATATCGCCATGCCCGACAAGAGTGGCGTGGAGGTCCTCAAGCAGATCAAGCGGGAAAAACCGGAATTGCCGGTGCTGATGCTGTCGATGCACCCCGAAAGCCGCTATGCGGTGCAGGTGCTGCGCAGCGGCGCCTCCGGCTACGTGCAGAAGGAAGCGCTGGCGACCGAGCTGGTCAATGCCATCAACACCATCCTGCGCGGGCACAAGTACATCAGCTACGGTGTGGCCGAACTGCTCACCAGCGAGCCGGTGGATTCCGAGAAGCCGCTGCATGAGACGCTCTCGCAGCGCGAGTACGAAATCTTCTACAAGCTGGGCCAGGGCCAGGGCGTGACGCAGATCGCTGACGAGCTGTGCCTGTCGGTCAAGACGGTCAGTACCTATCGTTCGCGCGTGCTGCAGAAGATGAGCATGACCAACAACGCGGACATCATTTATTACGCGATCAAGAACAACCTGATCGACTGAGGCCTGGCACCCCGGGCAGATATGCCACCGACAGGTCGATGAGGCCGGTCGGCAGGCAGGGAAGAGTGGTACGGCGCATCATGGATGACATTCTCAACAGCAGGCCCCAGCGCGAGAGCGACGGGACGCCCTTGCGGATCTTCCTGGTGGAGGATTCGGAGGACGTGCGGGACCTGATCGTGGAGAGCCTGGCGGAGATTGCTGGCGTGCGCCTGGTGGGCTATGCCGAGACCGAGCTGGAAGCCCTGCGCGATTTGCAGCAGAACAGCTATGACGTCCTGATCCTCGATATCCAGCTCAAGCAGGGTAACGGCATGAGCCTGCTGCAGTCGTTGGCACGATCCAATACGCGGCGCCAGAGCGAGGTCAAGGTGGTCTTCAGCAATCACGTCAGCCCGACCTATCGGCGCGTGGGAGTGCAATGCGGGGTCCAGCACTTCTTCGACAAGTCTTCCGAACTACCGCTGCTGTGCGACCTGCTGGAGGAATTGGCAGCACAGCGGGCGGGCAAGTTTGGCCGTACCTCTTCGAGCAACAATTCGCCGCAGGGCCCGGCCCAGGCGGGGGGACTTTGATGCCTCTTTTTGCTGCATAATTCGCGCAGCCCAACATCCTGCCGCCAGGGCAATTCGGCGCGGCACGGATGAAGAAAGACAATGAGAACCGATCAAGGCAAGCGGGCCGCCAGCGATGGCCGGTGCGTGGCACGGATCGCACTAGAGCAAGGGATTTCCGACGATGCAGAAGAACAATGACGGCCTTCGTCCGTCCTCCGCCGATCTCCAGAACAGCGCATCGGTAGAGTATTTTGCCGCGTCCCACGCGCATTACAGCAGCATGGTGACGCTGGCCATGGGACTGTCCATGGCGGTGATCCTGCTGGGTGTGGTGGTGCTCGTGACAGGCCTGTTGGGCGCGGAATACCGTCGCCTGCTTTCGGGCCTGCTGGCCGTGCGCGAAGTGACGGCCGGTGGCTTCATCCTGGGTGCGTCAGCGCTCTACCTGCGCTGCATGCATTCGGGCGCGCGCCGCGCGTCGGTGCGCAAGCTGGCCGCCGGGCTGGCGCTGCTGTTGCTGGTGCTGGGCGTGGCCTCGCTCGTCCATGCAATGATGCTCACACTGGGCTGGCTGCCGCTGGATGGCGCCAATCCGATCTCGCCGCTGGCCATTCCGCCCTTGCTGTCGGTGGGCTTCGTCCTGATGGCGCTGGCCTTGCTGCTGCATGACTGGCGCTTGCTGGGCGGCTACTATCCCGCCGAGTACCTGGCCTTCACGCTCATGGGCCTGTCGGCCATTCCGCTGGTGGGTTACCTGTATGACGTGAGCCAGTTCATCTATCTCGATTTCCCGCTACCGATCTCGCTGCTGTCGTCGCTGGTGTTTGCGCTCCTGGGCGCGGCCTTGCTGATGGCGCGTCCGTCTCATCCGCTCATGGCGGTGATCCTGCGCATGGCCCCAGGCGGCCAAATGCTGCGCCATCTGCTGCCGCAGACCCTGTTCCTGCTGCTGGCGTTCAGCCTGCTGCTGAACTGGGGCATGTCGCACGGCTGGATCCTGCCGGAACTGGTGCTGCCGACCTTGACGCTGATCAACGGCGTGATCGTGCTCTTCATCTTCTGGGGGTCGGCCAGCCGGCTCGACAGCGAATACGGCGAACGCACGCGTAACGCCCAGAAGCTGGCCGAGACCAGTGCGCTGCTCAATGCCGTGAGCGAAAGCACGAGCGACCCGATCTTCGTGAAGAACCGCCAGGGCCTGATGATCTTTGCCAACCCGGCGACCCTGCACAAGCTCGGCAAGACCTGGGAAGAGACCATGTACCGCTCCAGCCGCGAGCTGTTCCTGGTCGAGGAAGAGGCCGATACGGTGGACCGCGACGATCGCCGCGTGATGGCCTCGGGCAAGCCCGAGAAACTGGAACAGACCCTGCACCTGCCCGAAGGCGTGGTCACCTTCCAGACCGCCAAGGTGCCCTGGTTCGGCAAGGATGGCAGTGTGCAGGGGGTCATCGGGATCAGTACCGACATCACCGAGCGCAAGCAGGCCGAGGATGAATTGCGCGAGCGCGAGAGCCGGCTGGAAAAGACCGTCATCGAACGTACTGCGCTGTTGCGCGAACTGACCAACCACCTGGAAACGGTGCGGGAGGAAGAAAAGCGTGCCATCGCCCGCGAGCTTCACGACAACATGGGCGCCTCGCTCACAGCCCTGTCGATGCATCTGGAAGGGGTCTACCAGATCCTGCCGCAGGATGAAAAGTGGGCAGACCGCAAGGTGCGCATGCAGGGGCTGATGAAGTCGCTGGTGGCCACCACGCGCCGCATCCAGACCGAGCTGCGACCCAATACGCTGGACCTGTTCGGCCTGAAGGCAGCGATCTCGGAACAGCTCGATGAGCTGCACGAACGCACCGGCATCGCCTGCCATGCCAGCCTGCCCGATGAAGACGTCGATGTGGGCCACGAGATGGAAATTGCCATCTACCGCATGCTGCAGGAAATGCTCAACAACGTGACCAAGCATGCCAAGGCCAGCAAGGTCGATGTCATTCTCGACGTCGATGAGGACCACGTGGCCCTGACCGTACGCGATGATGGCGTGGGCATTCCCGAAGAGCGGCGTGACAACCACAAGACCTACGGCCTGCGCGGCTTGCGCGAGCGCGCCACGTTCTTTGGCGGGGAGGTCGATATCCGTTCCACGCCGGGCAAGGGTGCCCTCATCAGCATCAGCCTGCCGATACGCCCGGAGCTGGCTGCCAGCGACGCCTGAGATCGCGGCTGCACGGCTGTTTCAAGTACTCGTCATCATCCACGAAAGCCGCCCCCAGGGCGGCTTTCTGCGTTTTGGTGAGCTTGTTTGCAAGAGCGTTTTTCCGGCACGATTTTTCGTTTTTTCCTACGCGTGAAAGGGCGACTCTCTTATGTCGGGCCAAGAGGCTCATCGGTACCATGGATTCATCGTCACTCACCGCCCGAACGGGAGGCCAGGGTGGCGGGACCGGCAAGGAACGGAGCTCTGCGCCGGGTAACCCACAGACGAACAACGCAAAGGAGCCATCATGAACAAGGATCAGATCAAGGGCAGCTTGAAGGAAGTTGCAGGCAAGGTGCAGGAGAAGACCGGTGAGCTGACCGGCAACACCAGCCAGCAGGTCAAGGGCGCCGCCAAGCAGGTCGAAGGCAACGTCCAGAAGACCTATGGTGACGCCAAGGAAGCCGCCAAGGACTAATCCGGACTGCGTGCCGTCAGAGGCAGGACTGCGTTGGTGGTCGTTTTTGCATCGCTGCGGCGATTGCTGGCTACCACTGGCGCAGGCCGAAGCTCAGCCGTGTAGGAAAACGCCTACGCCAGAATCGGAAATGGCTGATTTTGTGATGCAGCAATTTCCGCGACCATGTCGTCATGGTGCTGGTAGAGCCGGGAAATCAAAAAGAGTTCTCGGTTTGCCGCATGAAATTTTCAGCTCACCGCCAGAAGGGACCCCTGAAAGGGCAGACCATGAAAAAAACAGTCGGTATTTGCATGCTGGCAGCCGCCTCGGCTTTCGCCTCTCACGCTTTCGCAGAAACTTCACAAGCCGTCGACAGCGCCGCGCGCTGGTCGGCTTCCACGATGGACCGTCACATGCCGGTTGATGCAGCGCGCCTGCACAAGCTGGGGCAGAAGAAATTCCGCTACATGGACATGGCCCAGAGCAAGCGCTCCAAGTCCCTGCAGAATGCCGTGCTGCTGTTTGGCGCACGTGCCGACGGCCAGGGCCAGGTGGCGCAACGCGACCAAGCCAAGGCTGCGCCCAGCGCACCGGTTTATCGTGATCACGCACAGTCCAAGCCACCGCGCGTGATCATGCGTCCGTCGACCTGAGCGCCGGGCGTATCCAACCATTCGATCAAGAGGAAGGAGTCATCATGAAGACCATGCAAAAACTGGCAGTGACCTCGGTAGCCATCTGTGCCTTTGCCGCCTTGACCGGCTGCAGCGGCATGACCCAGCAAGACAAGAACACCGCCATCGGCGCAGGTGCCGGTGCTGTCGGTGGTGCCGTCCTCACTGGTGGCAGCGCCATCGGGACCGTCGGTGGTGCCGCTGTCGGTGGCGTGATCGGCAACCAGGTCGGCAAGTAATTTGCTGATCGGCTGATCGCCTGGCACTGCGCCTCGTGGTGAGGCGCAGCACCCATCAACAACGCCGCGACGGGAATGACCTGTCGCGGCGTTGTTGCATTGAGGGCGGGATGCGGGTCAGCTTATTTGGCAGCGGGCATGGCGCCGTGCTTGTGTGGCGGCTTGCGTGTGCCCTTCCTGGCGGATGCAGCGGCGGGAGCGTCACCCTGGTAGTCCTTGAAGATGCGCTGCGCGCGTGCCGCATCCTGCGACCTGGCTTGTGCCGCCTGCTGGCGGCATGCCGCAGCGTCCTTCCCCTTCATGCTTTTGCAGGCCTGCAGCGCTTCGGCATAGGCCGCTGCGGTTTCCTTGTTGAGGTTCTGCAGCCGGCCCTTGGGGCTGTTGTCTTCCTGGTACCAGCGCTGCGGATCGGCCTTGCTGACATCTTCTTCAGCAGCGTGCACGGTACCGGCAGACAGGATGGCGAAGGCCGCAAGGAGAGCGGGCAGGGGAGAAGCGAGGAATTTATTGTTCATCTGATGTCAGCCTCTTCACGTTACGGGTGCGGGAGAGCCGCGTGCGTGAACCTGCCCCCACAGGGGATGAGGCAGCCTCCACAAGCAAACGGCGCGGACGGTGACAGGCACCGTCCGCGCCGTTTTCCCGTCCGCCACCGGATGTTATCAGGCTTGCGGGAGGGAAGGGAGCGTCAGAGAGGAGGGGCTTGGCCGCCGGATCGAAGATGCCAGCGGCCGCCCCGCCTTATATCTTGCCAAGCAGCAGCAGGATCAGCAGGATGATGACGATGGTGCCAGCGATGCCGCTGGGACCATAGCCCCAGCTGCGGCTGTGCGGCCAGGCCGGGATGACGCCGAGCAGGATCAGGATCAGGACGATGAGCAGGATGGTGCCGAGGGTCATGGATTTCTCCTTTGTTATTGAGTTCGTTCTTGCCCGCCAGGGTGCAAGCGCCGGTTGATTCGTGAAGCTGGGCCCATTTTGGGGCCACCCCGTCGGCCAGACGATCAGCGGCCCTCGCAATGTGCTGTAGGAAAATCCGGCAAGCGCGAGTAGGTGGCCGGGCGTGCCTGACAAATCGCTGCCAACTTGGTGCAAGGCACAATCGAAGTGCGGGCCACGCCCGATTTGATCGCGCCGTGCCACCTCCAAGGGCCCGTAGGGTGGGCTGGCCTTTCTCCCGCAAGTTCAGTCCCCGCGCGGCTTTGCGAGCGAGGAGGAGGTTCTGGCACGCTCTTTGCTGAATCCTCGTCACAAGCGCAGCAATGCGCAAGCAATGTGAAGGTGTGGCCAATGGCGGTCGCGCCGTCCAGGACAAAGGCGTCTTCCGGTATGGGCATCCATGTCGGAACACGCCTTTTTTTCGTTTGGGCTTTCTTCAAATCGCAACACAAGGGGAACAGTGCTATGGAATCCAAAGGTCAGGCAGGCAAGGCAGGCGCGCTGGAGAGCGGCACGCCAGTCGTACAGGACAGCGCCGTCAAGGCAGCCGATGGTGTAGACGGACGTCGCCGCACCCTCCTGCAGGGCGCGGCACTGGCTGCCGGCAGCGGCATGCTGGGGCTGGCCCCGGGCGGCGCCTGGGCGGCCGGTTCCGACAAGCCGGAGAAGGAAGAGGTCAAGATCGGCTTCATCCCCCTGACCGATTGCGCCTCGGTGGTGATGGCTTCGGTGATGGGCTTCGACAAGAAGTACGGCATCAAGATCGTCCCCAGCAAGGAAGCCTCCTGGGCCGGTGTGCGCGACAAGCTCACCAACGGTGAACTGGATGCGGCCCACGTGCTGTATGGCCTGATCTACGGCGTGCAGATGGGCATCGGCGGCCAGAAGAAGGACATGGCCGTGCTGATGGGCCTGAACCACAACGGGCAGGCCATCACCCTGTCCAGGAAACTGGCCGACAAGGGCGCCGTCGATGGCGCATCGCTGGCCAAGCTGATGCAGGCCGAGAAGCGCGAATACACCTTCGCACAGACTTTCCCGACGGGCACGCACGCCATGTGGCTGTATTACTGGCTGGCCGCCAACGGCATCAATCCGATGAAGGATGCCAAGGTCATCACGGTGCCGCCGCCGCAGATGGTGGCCAACATGCGGGTGGGCAACATGGATGGCTTCTGCGTGGGCGAACCCTGGGGCCATCGCGCCATCGTCGACGGCGTGGGCATCACCGCCATCACCACCCAGGACATCTGGAAGGACCATCCCGAGAAGGTGCTGGGCACCTCGCTGGAGTTCGTGCAGAAGTATCCCAACACCTGTCGCGCGATGATGGCCGCCATCCTGGAAGCCAGCAAGTGGATCGATGCCTCGCTGGCCAACAAGAACAAGATGGCCGAGGTGATCGCCGACAAATCCTATGTGAACACCAGCAAGGACGTGATCGACCAGCGCATCCTCGGGCGCTACCAGAACGGCCTGGGCAAGACCTGGGACGATCCCAACTACATGAAGTTTTACGACGAAGGCCAGGTCAACTTCCCCTTCCTCTCCGACGGCATGTGGTTCATGACCCAGCACCGCCGCTGGGGCCTGTTGAAGAGCGATCCGGATTACCTGGCCGTGGCCAAGTCGGTCAACCAGATCGATCTCTACAAGGACGCAGCCGCGATGACCAAGACGCCCTTGCCCAAGGATGTCATGCGCAGTTCCAAGCTCATGGATGGCACGGTGTGGGATGGCAAGAATCCGGCCGCCTACGCGCAGTCGTTCAAGATCAAGGTGTGAGCGGGTGCGGCCAGGTGCCGTGTCCATCAAGGTGAAGTGCATAGAGCAAGGGGAAGATGATGAGTGCAGTCGCAGAAAGCATCATGGGTGACAACGCCAAGCCCGCCGGCGTGCCTGCGGCCAGCGAGCCGCTGCGTGCCGCCGCCGCCAACGAAGCGCAGGTGGCGCCTGCGGCCAGCGCTGCCGGCAGCGTGAAGACACGCAGCCTGCGCAAGAAGATCATCGCGGGCGGACTCTTCATGCGCGTGGTGCCGCCGCTGCTGGGGGTGGCGCTGCTGGTGCTGGTCTGGCAGATCATCGCCTTGAAGACCGCCAGTTTCCCCACGCCATGGGTGACCCTGAAGGAAGCGGGCGTGATGTTTTCCGATCCCTTCTACCGCAACAGTCCCAATGACCAGGGCATAGGCTGGAACGTGCTGGCCTCGCTGCAACGGGTCGGCATGGGCTTTGGACTGGCCGCGCTGGTGGGCATCCCGCTGGGCTTTGCGATCGGCCGCGTGGAATTCCTCTCGCGCATGTTCGGCCCCATCATCAGCCTGCTGCGTCCGGTCTCGCCGCTGGCCTGGCTGCCCATTGGTTTGCTGGTCTTCAAGTCGGCCAATCCGGCGGCGATCTGGTCGATCTTCATCTGCTCGATCTGGCCGATGATCATCAACACGGCCGTCGGTGTGCAGCGCGTGCCGCAGGATTACATGAACGTGGCGCGGGTCTTGAATCTCTCTGAATGGAAGGTGCTGACCAAGATCCTGTTCCCTTCGGTGTTGCCTTACATGCTGACGGGCGTGCGTCTTTCCATCGGGACTGCGTGGCTGGTGATCGTGGCCGCCGAGATGCTCACCGGTGGTGTCGGTATCGGCTTCTGGGTCTGGGATGAATGGAACAACCTGAACGTGCCGCACATCATCATCGCCATCGTCGTCATCGGGGTGGTGGGGCTGGTGCTGGAGCAATTGCTGGTGGCGCTGGCCAAGGCGTTTACCTACGAACAGGTCAACAACTGAGGAGGGCAGGATCATGGACAACATCAACGGCAAGTTCATCGACATCCACGGCGTGGAGATGGTGTTCCACACCAAGAAGGGCGTCTTCCATGCACTGCGCGAGATCAACCTGACGGTGGCCAAGGGCGAGTTCGTGACCTTGATCGGGCACTCCGGCTGCGGCAAGTCGACCTTGCTGAACCTGATCGCGGGTCTGCTCAAGCCCAGCGAGGGCGTGCTGCTGTGTGCCAATCGCGAAATCGGCGGCCCGGCCCCGGAGCGCGCAGTCGTGTTCCAGAACCACTCGCTGCTGCCCTGGCTGACCTGCTACGAAAACATCTATCTCGGCGTGGAGCGTGTCTTCGGCGCCACCGAGAATCGCACCCAGCTGCGTGACCGCACGCGTGCCGCGCTGGCGCTGGTGGGGCTGACCGCCGCCGAGGCCAAGCGGCCCAATGAGATCTCCGGCGGCATGAAGCAGCGCGTTGGCATTGCCCGCGCGTTGGCGATGGAGCCCAAGGTCTTGCTGATGGATGAACCCTTTGGTGCCCTCGATGCGTTGACGCGCGCGCACCTGCAGGATGAGCTGTTGAAGATCGTTGCCAAGACCGAATCCACCGTGGTGATGGTGACCCACGATGTGGATGAGGCAGTGCTGCTGTCGGACCGGATCGTGATGATGACCAACGGACCGGCCGCCACCATCGGTGAGGTCGTGGAAGTGAAGCTGCCGCGTCCGCGTGACCGTGTCACGCTGGCGCAGGATGCGCAGTATGGTGCCTATCGCACGGCGGTGCTGGAGTTCCTGTATCGCAAGCAGGCGCATCCGGCCCGGGAGGCAGCGTGAGCCTGCGCTAGCGGAGTGCCAAGGCCACCTGTCCAATGCCATTGAAGGAGAAGTCCATGAGCAGCCTGGCTGTCATCGAAGAGGCCCCGGTTCAAGGGGAGGAGGCATCCGGAGTCGTTCCGCTCTCGGGCGAAGTGTTCGGTGCCCTGATCAATCTCTCGGGCCGCCGCCGTTTCACCTCGCAGCGCCTGGTGCTGTACGCGGTGCTGGCCGCACAGGGCCAGCAGGGCGCGTGTGCCACCGCGCGCGAGGCGCTGGGCTTGTTTCGCAGTGCCCATGCGGCCTTGCTCAAGCGCTCCGGGGATTTGCCCGGCGTCTTCTGCCCGGAGCTGGAAGAGGTCTATTTCGGACGCAGCCGGGGCGATGCCCGCATCACCAGTTTTGCCGAGCTGGCGCAACGTGCGCTCAATGCCATCGAGGACAAGCTCAAGACCGGTCCGGCCCTGCTGGAACAACTGGTGCAGGAAACCACGCCGCTCCTGGCCGTGTTGAACGAGATCACGGCGGTCTACGAAGCGCAGTCCAGGAAGCATGCGCGCCTCATGCGCGAACAGTTGCGCGGCATCATGACCGATATCGAAACCATTGCGCGCGAAGCCAAGATGGTGGCCTTCAATGCCCGTATCGTGGCGGCCCGGTCAGGACAGGCGGGCCGGGAATTTTCGGTGGTGGCCGGTGTGCTTTCCAACATCACCGGTGAAATCGATGAACTGGTCAAGGAGGCCTTGAGCGGTGCTGCCGCCTGAACTCGCCTTCCTGGCGCCATTCATCTGCGTTTAATGCTCTTTTGCAGAGCATTTAATCTTGCTTAATGCTGCTCACCGGTTCTTCAACGCTGCCCATGCCACCAGCAGCCAAGCAGCGAGGAAGGCCACGCCGCCGAACGGCGTGATGGCGCCCAGGATGCGCGTGCCGGTCAGGGCCAGCAGGTAGAGGCTGCCGCTGAAGATGACGATGCCCGCCAGCATCAGCCGGCCGGCCCAGTGCAGGGCGGCCCCGGCCATGCGTGGCATGAGCAGCGCGATGGCAATCATGCCCAGCGCATGCATGACCTGGTAGGTCACGGCGGTGTGCCAGATCGCCAGCATCTCTTCGGAAATCATTTTCTTCAAACCATGCGCGCCGAAGGCGCCACAGCCCACGGCCACGAACATGTTCAGCGCGCCGGCGGCGATCAGGGTGCGTTCTTTCATCGGTCTCGTTCTCGGTCAGCGGTCATCAGCGATTCAATAAGTCGGGCGCATGCCCTTGCCCAGCCGATACTCATGCCGCAATACGAACTGGGAGGTAGCGATCAGGCCCGACAATCCCAGGATCAGTTGCGTCAGGGTATCCGGCGGCAGCACCCATACGCTGCCGGCGGGGGCGGGCACATTGGCGGCAGCGCTGATGACCGGGGCGGCCCATGCGGCTTCCTCGCTCACGTCCAGCAGGATCTGGCCTTCGGGTGTGGTGTGCAGATGGATCTCGCCGCCCAGCTCCAGCGTGAAGCAGATGCCCTGGCCGGCGTTGACGGTGTTCATCTTGTGACGGAAGACCACGGCTTGCAGTTCGCGGTTGTAGGTGTCGATCCAGGTCTCCACTTCCTGCACGTTCTGCAGGACGATCCAGCGGCGTGGCGCGGGAATGGTCTCGGCGCCGGCGACGGCATCATCGGGGAAGATCGGTTCGGGGGCTTGCTCGGACATGGTGGCTGCGGGAGTCGGGGGAAGGCAGCAGTATATAGGATCGCTGTGGCGCAAGGCAGCGGCCGTGGACGTGCCAAAGCGCTTGCCTGGCACAGCGCAATGGCGGTAGCTTATGCACTCCGGGCTGCCCGGCTCTCATCATAAAAATTCCATGCGCCAATTCTCTTTCTCCGCCTTCGGCAGGCTGCTGCCGGCATTGGGCCTGTGCGGCCTGATCCTGGTTCCCTTCTCGGGACGCGCCCAGCAGCTGGCGCTGGACATCAACGAATCGGTCAGCAGCATCGACGTAAGCGTCAAGGACATGTATGGCCGGCAAGAGAGCGGCAAGGTCGTCATCACCCAGTTCAAGCCGGCCGGACCGGGACCTTTCCCGGTGATCATCCTCAGTCACGGACGCAGTCCCACCAATCGCCAGGATCCGCCGCGTTTTCGCTTCACCAGGCAGGTACGCTACTTCGTCTCGCGCGGCTTTGCCGTCTTCGAACCGACCCGCATCGGCTACGGCGCCTACATGACGCAGTTCGATCCTGAGGACAGTGGCAGTTGCGCCAGCAAGGATTACGCGCCCATGGCCGAGGCCGGCAGCACCGAAATCCTGGCCGTGCTGGATTATGCCAGGCAGCAGCCGTATGTCGATGCCAAGCGCGTGCTGCTGGTGGGTCAGTCGGTGGGTGGCTACCTCACGGTGGCCACTTCCGCGCACAACCCCGAGGGGGTCGTGGGTGCAATCAATTTTGCCGGTGGCTCCGGCGGCGATCCGGAAAAACGTCCCGGCAATCCCTGCGCACCCCAGCGGCTGGAAGAGATGTACGCCCGCTTTGGCCAGGCCACGAAGATGCCCATGCTGTGGATCTATACCGAGAACGACCTCTACTTCGCCCCGACCCACAGCAAGGCGTGGCACGAGGCCTTCGTCAAGGCCGGCGGCAAGGCGGACTATCGGCTCCTGCCGCCCTTCGCCCAGAACGGGCATACGCTCTTTGCCCGGGGCCCCGAGATCTGGGAGCCCATCGTCGGCGAGTTCCTCGACAAGCTCGGCCTGCCGGCACCGCGTGCGGCTCAATAAGCCAGCCGATACGCCTCATTGGTCGATTCCAGCCGGCTGGCAATGACCTTGACCACATACGCATGCAGCCGCAGGGCCGTGGCCGGGTCGTCCTGCTCCAGCTGGCGCAGGTTGGCCCGCGTCAGTTGCCAGGCGCGCGTGGGACGATCGGTGACCACGTCGGCGGTGCGCCGCTGGCCGCGGTAGAGCGCCATCTCGCCCACGATGGTGGCACTGCCGAAGGAGCGCAAACGCATGCGGCCGCCTCCTTCCAGGGGTAACGAGATGCTGACCAGCCCCTCGTCGATGAAATACATCGAATCACCCGCATCACCCTTGCGAAACAGCATCGTGCCGGCGGCCAGTTCCACTTTCTCCATGCGCGCCAGCAGGGCGGCCAGTTCGCGCGCATCGAAATGCTCGGCCAGGCTGCTGTGCAGGGCATCGCGCGACTGGTCGCCTGCGGCGTGTTGCAGCAACTGGTCTTCTACCCATTCCAGTGCCAGGTCGAGATCGGCGAACTCGCGCGGGGCCTGGCCGGGGAAGGCGGCGCGTGCGATGGGGCGGCGGATCGCTTCGCTGATGCCGGTCAGGATCAGGGTCACCTTGTAGTGCTCGCACACCTGCGCCAGCTTGACGAAGCTCTGCGAGGTCGATGCATCCAGGCCCTGGACGTGGCGGAAGTCGATGATGATGAACTGGCGCGGCGACTGCAGTTGTTCGCGCACCCGATGCACGATCTGGTTGGCGCTGCCAAAGAACAGGAAACCCTGCAGGCGCATGCCGAAGACGCGCTGGCCCAGCTGCTTGAGTTCGGCCTGGGCGGCGGCGCTGCGCTCGAGCTTGGAGTGCAGCGTGGCACCGGTGAATTCCATCTTCACGCAGGATACCCGGCCATAGTCCAGCACGAACAGGACGCAGGCCACCACCACGCCCAGCGCTACGCCGGTGACGAAGCCGTAGCAGGCCACCACTGCCACGATCAGCACGATCAGGAAATAGTCCCCGCGCGCCAGGCGGCGGCTGCGCACCAGCCATTCATTGAGCAATCCGCCACCCAGGCCGATGAGCAGGCCGGCCAGGACCGGCTTGGGGAAATAGGCCAGCAGCGGGATGAAGAAAAGTGCAAACACCAGGCAGAGCAGCGCTGCCAACAGCGTGGCGATGCGGTCGCGCGAGCCGAAGCGGTAGTTCAGCAGCGTGCGCGAGAGCGAATGACAGCCGACCACGCCGCCGAACAGCCCGCTGAGCATGTTGGCCAGGCCGGCGCTGCGCAGCTCGCGGTTGAAATCGACCTCGCGCCGCGTGGCCAGGCTTACCCCGGTGGCATTGAGCAGGATGGCCAGTGTGGTCACGGCAATGAGCGCCAGCAGTTCGCCGTAGTGGCGCCACAGGATGTCCCAGTGCACCAGCGACCAGGAGACTTGCACCGGCAGCTGCACATGCCCGGGGCTCAGCGGCGCGAACATCCAGCCAAAAGCACGCGCCTGGGCCAGCGAGATGCCGCTGGCGGCCAGGGCGGCGTAGAAGGCGGCACTGGCCAGCGCCAGCGAGGCCGGCAGGGCCAGCGGATGTTCGAACTTGCGTCCCGGCAGGCCCAGCATGCCGACCACCACGATGGCCACCGGCAGCAGTTCCTGCCAGTGCAGCTCAATGCCGGCGCCCAAGGCATCCAGGCCCAGGGGATGTCCGGTCAGCACCGTGAAGGCCCCGGTCCACAGCAGGTAGCCGGTGCCGGCGAGGAAACCGCCGATCACCGGGAAGGGGACGAACAGCACCAGGTTGCCCCGCCGCAGCGCGCCCAGCAGCATCAGCACCAGACCCACCAACAGGCTGCTCATGGTGATGGCGGTGGTGACCGTGGCCAGGATCTCGGCCGGGGAAAGTTGGGCACGTTGCATGGTGGCGCTGATGCCGCCGACCATCAGCGAGAGCAGGCCCACCGAATTGGAGTCGGCGCCGCCCAGCATGAAGGGCAACGAACTGGTGAAGCAGATCACCAGCAGGCAGAGCACGCTGGTGATGAACATGAGCGGCAAGCCGGCCTGCAGGAGGCCATCGCCACTGCCCCCGAAAATCATGACGGCGTAGCTCACTGCATAGCTCACCGACACCAGTGCCACCACGCAGGCTGCCGGCAGGCTGCCCAGGCAGTGGCGCAAGCGGGTGAGCGGACTGGATTGCGGCATCAGATGACCTTCCCCGAAGGCTGCGCGTTTGTGCGGCATGCCTGTACCCCCATCGATATGGCCGCGCACGTGCCGGCCGTTCTTGTTGTCTGGCGTCTTGCCGCGCGCCCCCGCGCGCGATACCGGACGGGCGCCGCTGCGGTGCATGCCGCAGGGTCGCTGGTGTCCGGATATTGCCAATGATGAATGCCAATCTATCACACGAAAATGACAGAATTACAACAAGAGGCGGCTTTCTGGGCGAAATGAAATAAAGCTCAGGTATTCCGGTCGCGACGGCCGCGCAGCCGTTGCATGCAGGAAAAAAGTGAACGTTTACATCCTCGTTCACATCCTCTTCAGGACGATCTGCCGTCGGCATGCTGGCGATGCCATTGCACCGAAGCTTGCCCGGCCAGTTCACGCAGGCTGCGCAGGGAGGCGACCTCTTCCGAGGTCAGTCCGTCGCGCTGGCGGCGCAGGCCACCCAGTTCGTGCAGGGCGGTTTCGGCGTCGATGCTGGCCAGCCCGGCCTGCCGTTGCAGCTGGCGCAGTACCGGGGCCGGCTGGCGCGCCAGTACGGCATCCAGGTAGGCGCGGTTGGCCTCCAGTCCGGCGGCGATACGCTGGCGCGGCGTGGCACCCAGATCGGGCCACAGCGCCAGCGCGGCCAACAGGGCGGCGCCGCTGCCGACCAGGTTATCCAGTGCGCGGGCCGAGGCGATGCCGGCACCGGGCTGCAGCATGTCGGTCACGCAGATGAAGAGCATGGTCAGGAACACCACGAACACCGTGTAGTTCACCAGCCGCAGGGCAATCGCCAGCCCTGCCAGCAGGATCGCCAGCAGCGGCAGCAGCAGCCCGTGGGGCGGGACCAGCTGCAGCAGCGTCAAGGCCAGCAGGCCGCCCAGCAGGCTGCCAAGGATGCGTTCCACGCAGCGCGCCCAGGTCTGGCGGGCGGCTCCCTGCAACACCACCACCACAGCCATCGTGGCCCAGTACGGATAGCCAAGGTGGAAGGCCTGCGCCGCATAGAACACGGCACCCACCCCCGCTGCCTGGCGGCCACCCTGCTGCAGGCTCTTGTGCAGCTGCGGCAGCAGGGGCTTGCGGGGCGGCGTGGGCGCGGTTTCTGCCACCTCCCGGGAGCGCTGTTCGGCCCACAGCAGCCTGTCGGCGTGCGACAGCGCGCGCAGGCAGCCGGCAACCAGCGGGTCGGACACCGGCGCTTGCTGGCTGGCGCTGAAGCGCTCCTGCAGGGCGCGGCCGGGGGGCATGCCGCGGGTGGCCTCCAGCCGGGCATGGGCGCGCAGCAGCACCGCCAGGGCCAGGCGCGCGGCGCGCCGCTGCTCGTGCGGGGTGGTCAGTTGCTGGATGGCGGCGTGCTCCAGGGCGATGAGCGTGTGGAAGATCATTTCGCTGGCCTGCAGCAGGTGTTCCCAGGGATGTGCATCGGCCATGGCCGTGCCGGCATGCCGTTGCAGCATGGCACGCAGGCGTTCCAGGGCCAGTCGCGTGGCGCGGCGATGTTCGCCGTGCTCCCGGTGCCAGTGCTGGTCGCGGTGCTGGCCGGCTGGCGAGGCCAGCAGGGCCTGGCTCATGTCGAGCATGCGCAGCAGGGCTGCGCGCGCGGCCTGGCGCAGGGCGGCCTGGTCATCGATGCGCCAGATCAGGTTGATGAGCAGCCAGGCCCAGAGCGCGCCAGCGCAGAAGGACGCGGCCTGCAGCGCGGCCATCGCCTGGCCTTGCGGAAAGCCTGCCGCCACTACGGCGACCACCGCCAGCAGCGTGCCCAGTAGCGCACCGGACTCGATGGCACCAGTGAGCGTGACCGCGCCCAGCACCATCAGCGGCGCCGTGAGCAGGGCGGCATGCGGGGTCCATGAGGAGGTCCAGGCACCGATGAACGCCACCACTGTTCCTGCCAGGGCAAAGATGCCCAGCAACAGGCGGCGCTGCGCATGCGGGCCGGGTGCATCGCACAGGCAGGTCCAGAAGGCGGCGAACACCGCCCACGCCAGCCAGCGCTGTCCGCTCAGCATGGCGGCCGCCAGCGGCAGGGCAATGGCGACCCCGGCACGCAAGCCTTCCTGGGCGCTGAACTGTTCCTGGAGCAAAGGAAAAGAGCGCAATTCCAGCCGCCGTGCGATGCGGCGCGCATGGGCGGCGAGGGTGCGGGTCTCGGGCAGGAAGATGGTGCGCATGGCAAGTACAAGTGGTCGGACCACTTTTTCAATGAATTTGGCGTGGTATGGAGTGGATACTACAATCGACTGCACTACCTTTGTGAGGACTCTGTAAAGTGGTCCGACCACCTTCCAAGGAGCCGCCGATGACTGCCTCTCCCCTGGTTGACCGCCTGGCCGACCTGATTGCCCAGCGTGCGCTGGTACCGGGCCAGAAGCTACCGTCTGAACGCACACTGGCCTCGGAGTTCGGCGTGTCGCGTTCGTCCCTGCGCGAGGCCATTGGCGTGCTCACCAGCCGGGGTGTACTGGTGGCCCGCCATGGCGGTGGCACTTTCCTGGCCGAAGACGAGCATGCGGCGCTGACCGATCCGATTGCCGACGCCTTGCTGCCGCTCGCACCGCTGGCCCGCAGTGATGCCGGCTATTGGAAGGACGTGGCCGAGATCCGGTTTTCGCTGGAAGGCGATGCCGCGTATTTCGCCGCCCTGCGCGCTAGCGAATCAGACAAGCAGCGTTTGCAACAGGCATATTTCGCCGTCTCCACCGCGCCCCTCGATGACCTGGCCGCGCAGGCCCGCACCGATGCCGCCTTTCACCTGGCCATCGCCCAGGCCTCGCGCAATGTGGTGCTGCGGCAGGTGATGTCGGGCCTGCTGCGGCTGCTGGAGATCAGCATTGCCGACACCTTGCGGCAGCTGTATCGCCTGCCGGACATCGTGGCCCAACTGGACAAGCAGCATCGCCAGATCCTCGACGCCATTCTCGCCGGCCGCGCCGAGGAGGCGCGCCAGCATGCCAATGCGCACCTCGACTTCGTACAGCAGCGCCTGCTGGACATCGAAGAAGCCCCTGCCCGGGCGCGGCGTGCCGCTGCCGTTTGATTTTCTTCACGTTACCAGGACCATCATGATCATCTCTTCCACCCACGATTACCGCGAAGCCGCCCGGCGGCGCTTGCCGCGTTTCCTGTTCAATTACATCGACGGCGGTGCCTACGATGAACACACACTGGCGCGCAATTCGCTGGACCTGCGCCAGCTGGCCTTGCGTCAGCGGGTGCTCAAGGAAGTGGGCGAGGTCGATCTCTCCACCACGCTGCTGGGCCAGTCGCTGTCCATGCCGCTGGCGCTGTCGCCGGTCGGCCTGACCGGGATGTATGCACGGCGCGGTGAAGTGCAGGCGGCACGGGCGGCAGAAAAGGCTGGCATCCCCTTCACCTTGTCGACGGTGTCGGTGTGCCCGATCGAAGAGGTGCAGCAGGCGGTGACGCGGCCGATCTGGTTCCAGCTGTATGTGCTCAAGGATCGCGGGTTCATGAAGAATGTGCTGGACCGTGCCTGGGCGGCGGGTGTGCGCACGCTGGTGTTCACGGTGGACATGCCGGTGCCGGGCGCACGCTATCGCGACCGCCATTCGGGCATGTCCGGGCCCAACGCGGCGCTGCGCCGCTATCTGCAGGCCGTCACGCATCCGCGCTGGGCGTGGGATGTGGGTTTGCTGGGACGTCCGCATGATCTCGGCAATGTCTCGGCGTATCTCAAGAAGAAGACCGGGCTGGAAGATTACGTGGGCTGGCTGGGAGCCAATTTCGATCCGGGCATCGGTTGGCATGACCTGCAGTGGATACGTGATTCGTGGCAGGGCAGCATGCTGTTGAAGGGCATCCTTGATCCCGAGGACGCGCGCGAGGCAGTCCGATTCGGTGCGGATGGCATCGTGGTCTCCAACCATGGTGGCCGCCAGCTGGACGGCGTGCTGTCGACCGCGCGCGCCTTGCCGGAGATCGCCAGTGCGGTGAAGGGGGATCTCGCCCTGCTGGTGGATTCGGGCGTGCGGTCGGGACTGGATGTGGTGCGACTGCTGGCATTGGGTGCCGATACGGTGATGCTGGGGCGCGCCTTCATCTATGCGCTGGCCGCAGAGGGGCAGGCAGGGGTGGAGAACGTGCTGAGTCTGTTTGCCAGGGAGATGCAGGTGGCCATGACCTTGACGGGGGCGCGCCGGATCGCGGAGATCAGTGCGGATAGTCTGGTGAGGGCAGGGGTAGAAGGGCAGTGACGTTCCGCCGGCCGCGCTGGGGGATCGGATGTACGCCGGCGTATCCCAAGGTAGTGCGCGCGGGCTAGGCCGATGGCAAGCAGAGCAGCGATGCTTGCCGATGCATTTCGTCACTTCATTTCACCAATTACTGCCAACTATGGTGTCATGTCGTCTCGTGCGAAGGTGATCAGGTTTGCAGCGTGGAAATCCTGATGGATGCCGGGTCTGAATTGCAGTCACGTTTTCGCAAGCGCGAAAAACAAAAAGGGCTCCAGCGAACTGGAGCCCTTCGTATTTCTGGTAGGCCGTGCGGGACTCGAACCTGCGACCAACGGATTAAAAGTCCGCTGCTCTACCAACTGAGCTAACGACCCGAAAGACCGCTATTATAGGCAAACTCTATCAGCGGTGTCAACACTGTGCCGTCACAAACGATCATCGATCGTTCATCAAACACCCCACCGCGATGAAGCCGCTTACTTGAGCGATGCCATCCTGTCCTTGCCGGTCTGCGCGGCAGGGGTGTTCGGATACTTGGCGATCAACTGTTCCAGCGTTTTCTTGGCCGCTGCCTTGTCCTTCAGTTCGGCTTGCGAACTGGCGATGTTGAGCAGGGCGTCAGCGGCCTTGGGGTTGTCCGGATAATTCTTCACCACCACCTGCTGCGCAGCGATGGCACCCTTGTAGTCGCGCTGGGCGTACAGGGCATTGCCTTGCCAGTATTGCGCCGAGGCGGCGTAGCCGGATTGCGGATAGCGCTTGAGGAAGTCGGCGAAGGCGTTGCCCGCTCCCTTGTAGTCGCCACCCTTGAATTGCGACAGGGCCGCATCATAGGCCTGCTGTTCGGAGACGCCTACAGCCACGGTCTGGCCATCGACTTGCACCTGCTGCGGTTCCAGCTTGCGCAGGCGTGCATCCAGGTCGACGTAGAAATCCTTCTGGCGTTGCTGGGCGTTGGTAATCTCGTTGGTCAGCACCTCGATCTGGCCGCGCAGCGCCGCAATCTGGGATTGCAGGTTGTCGTTGCGGTCCGAGAGCGTCAGGACGCTGTTCTTGTCAGCCTTGTTGGCGACGTCACGCTGCAGGGCTTCGATCTTGGAACGGATGTCCAGGATGGCCTTGCGCGCCTCGTCATCATCAAACAGGCCGGCACGGGCGGTAAGCGGTAGGAAAGCCGTGGCGGCCAGCAAGGCCGCCACGGTTACCGATTTCAGTTTGAAAGCGGTATGCATGTCGATTATTGGTAAGCGATGTCAGCGCGACGGTTCTCGGCGTAGGACGCTTCATCCTGGCCCAGTGCCTTGGGCTTTTCCTTGCCGAAGGAAACCGCTTCCACTTGTGCATCCGACACGCCCAGCAGGACCAGAGCCTTGCGGACTGCTTCAGCACGCTTCTGACCCAGGGCCAGGTTGTACTCGGCGCCACCGCGATCATCGGTGTTGCCCTGGATGATCACCTTGCGGTCCTTGTGGGCCACCAGGTACTTGGCGTGGTTTTCGATGACGGTACGGTATTCCGGCTTGACAGTGTAGCTGTCGTAGTCGAAGTACACGCTACGCTTGGCCAGCACGCCTTGCGGGTCGTTCAGCGGATCAACCGAACCGGCGTTGACGGTGCCCACGGCGCGGGTGTCAGCGCCGTTGCTGGCGCCGTTCTGCACGGGAGCGTTGGCCTTGTCGTCCAGCTTGGTCGACGAGCAGGCGGCCAGCAGGACAGCGCTGGAGACGATGAGGGCGAAGGTACTGATAGTGCGCATTTTGGATTTCTCCTTGTCGTGATGAAAGCAATATTGGATTTCTTTATTTCATGAACGGACCCCAGGTCGGTTCCCTGATATCACCGGCCTGCGTCGTGAGACGCTGTTTGATTCGGCCATCGACGGAAACGACGGCCAGGGATCCGCGACGACCAGATTCCGTCGCGTACATGATGTATTTGCCATTGGGCGCAAAGCTGGGCGACTGGTCGCGGCTGCCGTCGGAGAGGCGAATCTCCTGGCCATTGGTCAGGTCCAGCGCATACAGCTGGAACAGACCGTCGCGACGCGAGATGAAGGCCAGCGTCTTGCCATCCGGCGAAATGCGCGGGCTGATGTTGTAGCTGCCATTGAAGGTGACGCGCTGGGGCGAGCCACCATCCAGGCCGACCTTGTACACCTGCGGACCGCCGCTGCGGTCGCTGGTGAAGTAGACGCTACCGCCATCGGGCGAAAACTGCGGTTCGGTATCGATGCCGGCGCTGTTGGTCAGGCGGCGCAGGCCCGAACCGTCGGCATTGATCACGTACACCTGGGTCAGGCCATCGCGGGTCAGGGCCACGGCCAGGCGCGAGCCGTCCGGCGACCAGGCCGGGGCCGAGTTGCTGCCCTTGAAGTTGGCCACGATGGAGCGCTGGCGGGTCACCAGGTTCTGGATGTAGACCACCGGCTTCTTCATCTCGAAGGAGACGTAGGCGACCTTGGTGCCGTCAGGCGACCAGGACGGCGAAATGATCGGCTCATTGGAGCGCAGTGCCACTTGCGTGCCTTCACCATCGGCATCAGCCACTTCCAGGCGGTATTCGCTGCCGGACTTGGTCACGTAGGAGATGCGGGTGGAGAAGATGCCGGGAATGCCGGTCAGCTTCTGGTAGATGTCGTCGGCGATCTTGTGCGCGGTCAGGCGCAGCAGTTGCGGCTGGGCGCCGATGGACAGGGCCGAGAGCTGGGTCGATTGCACCGTGTCGAAGAGGCGATAACGCACGTCGAAACGGCCATCGGCCAGGCGCGTGACGCTGCCCACGGCCAGTGCATTGGCACCGCGCTTCTGCCAGTCGGCATAGTTGATGGCCGAGGAGTCCGAGAGTGCATCGCCATTGTCGATGAGCTTGAAGATGCCGCTGCGGGCCAGGTCGGCCTTGACCACCGAGGTGATCTGCTGCGGCGCGGCTTCTTCGCCGGGGAAGGCGGTGATGGCCACCGGGATCTGGGAAGCACCCACGCCGGTGATCTCGAAGCGGATCTGCGCCTGCGAGGCCGGGGCGAAGGACAGGCCGGCCACGGCCACCATGGCAGTGGCCATGCGGGTCAGGGACAGGGTCAGGTAACGGGCTTTAATCATCGTTTACTGATCTTTCGGATAATGGGTGAATGTGAAGCTGGACGGTACCTTGCCATCCGCGTCGGCCGGGAAGGGCTGGGACTTCATGATGGCAGTGCGCACGGCTTCGTCGAAGCCCGGGACGCCTGAAGGCTTGTTCACACGCACGCTGCGTACGGTCCCGTCCGGGAACAATTCGACAGTGTACTCCCCGGCAGGGTTTCCGCTGACGCCGCTATTGTCGAAGACCGTATTGCTGCGGATCTTGGCGCGCAACTTGTTGGCGTAGTTCGGGCTGCCCTTCGGACCTTGCGACTTCTCCGCCGTGCCGGTGCCGCCGGTGGCACTGGTCGCCTGGCCCATCATGCGCTTCAAGTCTTCCTGGCGACGTGCTTCAGCAGCCTTGGCGTCGGCCGCGGCTTGCTGCTGCTTCTTCTTGTCGGCAGCCTGCTTTTCGGCGTCGGCCTTCTTCTTGGCCTCTTCTTCCTTCTGCTTTTCTTCCTTCAGCTTCTTCTGCTTTTCGGCTTCCAGCTTTTCCTTCTTCTCGCGTTCCGCCTTGTCCTTCTCGGCCTGTTCCTTCTTCTCGCGCTCGGCCTTTTCCTTTTCGGCCTTGAGCTTGTCAGCCTTTTCCTGTTTCTCCTGCTCTTCCTTGCGCTTCTTTTCCTTCTCTTTTTGCAGGGCGATATCGGGCTTGTCGAGCTTGGGCTCGTCGATCACCTTGGGGGCGACGGGCTTGGGCTCGATCACGGGCTGCGGCTTGGGCGGCTCGACCACCGGATCCGGTTCGGGCTGCGGCTGGGGCGGCGTGGGCAGGGGCGCGGCTTCCTTGTACTGCGGATCCCAGATCTCGGCTTCCACGGTCAGCGGTGTTTCGCTCTGCCAGCGGATGCCGATCCAGAAGAACAGGAACAAGGCCACGTGCATCACCAGCGCCAGCGTGATGGCGCGCCAGCGGCCGGGTGGCTTGGGGATGGTGTAGTGTGCGTTATCGCTCATATCACTCGGCTGTGCGCTTACTTGGTGGCCAGGCCGACCCGCGCGATTCCTTGTTTCTTGGCTTCCGAGATGACTTGCACCACGTCGTCGTACTTGATTTCCTTGTCGGCCGAAATCATCACGGCCAGGTCCGGATTGTCCTCATGCAGCTTGCGCAGGCGTTCCGACAGGTCGGTCTTGCCGGTCACGGTCTCGGCCTTCTTGCCGCCGCTCTTGGGGCCGTTGATGCGGATGGTGGCCTGGGCGTTGGGCTTCAAGGCGATCTCGATGTAATCCGACGGCGGCTGCGTGGACTTGCCCGCCGTAGGCAGGTTGATCACGCTGGGATTGGTGATGGGGGTGGCCACCATGAAGATGATGAGCAGCACCAGCATCACATCGATGTAGGGCACGACGTTGATCTCGGACTTGAACTTGCGGGGACGGCCCCCGCGCATCGATGAGCCAGCCATTAGCGTGCCTGACGTTGCAAGATGTTGGAGAACTCTTCGATGAAGCTCTCGAAGCGGATCGCCAGACGGTCGATGTCGTGCGAATAGCGGTTGTAGGCCACCACCGCCGGAATGGCCGCGAACAGGCCGATGGCCGTGGCGATCAGGGCTTCGGCAATGCCGGGCGCGACGGCCGCCAGGGTGGCCTGCTGCACGTTGGCCAGGCCGCGGAAGGCGTTCATGATGCCCCAGACGGTGCCGAACAGGCCCACATACGGGGAGACCGACCCGACCGAGGCCAGGAAGGCCAGGTGCGATTCCAGCGCATCCATCTCGCGCTGGTAGGCCGCGCGCATGGCACGGCGGGCACCGTCCAGCAGCAGGCCGGGATCGACTGCGCCGCCGCGGGCGGCAACCGATGCCTTGGCCTTGGTGAATTCGCCCATGCCGGCCTGGAAGATGCGCTCCAGCGCGCCACCGGCGTCGGCCTTGCGGCGGTTGGACAAGGCATCCTGATACAGCGCCGAGAGGTTGCCGCCAGACCAGAAGACGCGTTCGAATTCCTCGGTCTGCACGCGCGCCGAGCGAATGGTGAACATCTTGCGGAAGATGTAGGTCCAGCTGATGATCGATGCCGACAGCAGCAGCAGCATCACCAGTTGCACCAGGACGGACGCGTTTGCGATCAGTGAAATGAAGGACAGGTCTTGTGTGACGTTCATGGGAAAGTGTGGCGGCTTGGAGGCGGCGTTTGGATGATGAAGCTAGGTTAAGGATCTGTTGTAGTGTTCAATCGTTCATGTGTTGATGAAACGATACGAAACAAAAGACGGTAAATACGCAGAGAAGTTTTCCATGGTGCAGATTGTCCCAGCCGGCGGGAGTTTGTCGCCCTGCGGCGACACGCCCAGCACCATAAAGGCCCGGATGAGCTTTTTCGTTGACATCATGTGGTCGTTTTGATGCAGGTCATCAATTCGTCAGGAATCGGACGCGGCCGGAAAGTGGCCTGGTCCACGCAGACTACGGTAATGCTGCCTCGTGCCAGCAGCCTGGGTTGCACATCATCGGCATGGGCGCCATCCAAGCCGTCCCCCGACGGCAGGCGCCAGGCCTCCTGGATGAATTGCATGGAGGCATTTCGACATTTTTCGACCACGACGGTCATGCGGAGTTCATCGTCCAGGCGGGCTGGCGAGAGATAGTCGACACTGGTGTTCTTGACCACGAAGATGGCGCCGGTGGTCTCGGCCAGGTGCTGTTGCTGGAAACCGAAGGAGCGCAGCCATTCCGTGCGGGCGCGCTCGAAGAACTTCAGGTAGTTGGCGTAGAAGACTACGCCTCCGGTGTCAGTATCTTCATAATAGACCCGGATATTCCAGTCGAATGGACTACTGGCGGCACTCATATGCTTCTTGTTATTGGGAAATCTGCTGTGGCAGTGAAGAAGGAATCAAGAAAAACGAATCAAGGAAAACACGTCGGCGATTCACGATGATGCCGTCAGGCAAGCGGACTGGGAGGGGCCGGCCGCTGCCAGAAGAACTTGTCCATCAGGCAATGATCTGGCGAGGATGGCGTTCTTGCGGTGCCAGGGCACCTTCGGCAAAAACGCCATTCTACTCCATCCCTTACTGTTTGCGCTTGATGTTGAAGGGGCTGAAGCCCTGGCAGGTCGGCATCAGTTCCATGTAATTGATGTTCACATGGGCGGGCATGGTGGCGACCCAGAAGGCGGCTTCGGCGATGTCTTCGGCCGTCAGCGGGGTGGTTCCTTCATACACCTTCGCTGCCGCCCCATCGTCACCCTTGAAGCGCACGTTGGAGAACTCGGTGCCGCCGCACAGGCCGGGGGCCAGGTTGGTGGCGCGCACGCCGGTACCGACCAGGTCAGCGCGCAGGTTCAGGGTGAACTGGTCGACGAAGGCCTTGGTGGCACCGTAGACGTTGCCGCCCGGGTAGGGGTAGGCACCGGCCACCGAGCCCAGGTTGATGATGGTGCCGCTGCCGCGCTTGACCATCTCCGGCAGCAGGGCGTGGGTGATGGTGACCAGGCCCTTGACGTTGGTGTCGATCATGGTTTCCCAGTCCGACAGCGCCACTTCGTGGGCCGGGCCCAGGCCCAGGGCCAGGCCGGCGTTGTTGATCAGCACGTCGACCTGCTTCCATTCGCCCGAGAGGCTCTCCAGGCCGGCGTTGATCGATTCCTTGCTGGTCACGTCCAGCACCAGGGGCAGCACCTTGTCGGCACCCAGTTCCTTGACCAGGTCATCCAGGCGCTCCTTGCGGCGACCGGCCGCGATCACCTTGTGACCGTTGCCGGCAAATTTGCGCGCCATGGCGGCGCCGAAGCCTGCGGTTGCTCCTGTAATCAACACGACCATCTCTTGATTCTCCTGTTGTGTGGCAGTTGGACCGGCGCCGGCGCAGAGCTTGTGTAAAGCTTCATGCCAGCAGTCCGGAGATAAAACGAAATTGTAGCCGAAAGCCGCTTTTTACGAGGATGGGGGCGCTTTTGCACGCGGTTTTCTCGCTTTTTCGTTCATATTCGCGTGGTGCGATGCTGTTGCGCGGCCACCATGGTTCTTGCCCAAATCGCCCCGTTTCACTACAATGCGTTCACCATTTCGTCTCACGTGACTGGCGAAAAGCCGCTTAAAACCGGCCAAGATGGGGATCCATCGGGAAGCGTGAGATTTCAACAGCCGTGCGCCTGGGCAGCCGAATGGACAGTACGACTGAGGCTGCCCGCAATCCCATTCCATTTTTCAGGCCCTCATTCGATTTCGGAAGTCGAGCCCCCGGCATGTCCGCATGCTGCCGGTGACGCGATCTTCGGCCCAGCTCATCAATTTGGAGAAAAACCATGTTTGACAAGAACCAGACTCTCGCGGAAGTCGATCCCGACCTGTGGTCTGCCATCCAGAAGGAAAACACCCGCCAGCAGGATCACATCGAGCTGATCGCGTCCGAAAACTACACCTCGCCGGCCGTGATGGAAGCGCAAGGTTCGCAGCTGACCAACAAGTACGCCGAAGGCTATCCGGGCAAGCGCTACTACGGCGGCTGTGAATTCGTGGACGTGGCCGAGCAGCTGGCCATCGACCGCCTGAAGGCCCTGTTCGGCGCCGAAGCCGCCAACGTGCAACCGAACTCCGGTTCCCAGGCCAACCAGGGCGTGTTCTTCGCCATGTTGAAACCGGGCGACACCATCATGGGCATGTCGCTGGCAGAAGGCGGCCACCTGACCCACGGCATGGCACTGAACATGTCGGGCAAGTGGTTCAACGTGGTTTCCTACGGCCTGAACGACAAGGAAGAAATCGACTACGACGCCATGGAACGCCTGGCCCGTGAGAAGAAGCCCAAGCTGATCATCGCTGGCGCCTCGGCTTACTCGCTGCGCATCGATTTCGAGCGCTTCGCCAAGATCGCCAAGGAAGTCGGCGCCTACTTCATGGTGGACATGGCCCACTACGCCGGCCTGATCGCGGCCGGCGTGTACCCGAACCCGGTGCCCTTCGCCGACTTCGTCACCTCGACCACCCACAAGTCCCTGCGCGGTCCGCGCGGTGGCGTGATCCTGATGAAGGCCGAGCACGAGAAGGCCATCAACTCGGCCATCTTCCCCGGCATCCAGGGCGGCCCGCTGATGCACGTCATCGCTGCCAAGGCCGTGGCCTTCAAGGAAGCGGCGTCGCCGGAATTCAAGGCGTACCAGCAGCAAGTGGTGAAGAACGCCGACGTGCTGGCCAAGACCCTGATCAAGCGCGGCCTGCGCATCGTCTCCGGCGGCACCGAGTCGCACGTGATGCTGGTGGACCTGCGTCCCAAGGGCCTGACCGGCAAGGAAGCCGAAGCCATCCTGGGTTCGGCCCATATGACCTGCAACAAGAACGGCATCCCCAACGATCCGGAAAAGCCATTCGTGACCTCCGGCATCCGCCTGGGCAGCCCGGCCATGACGACCCGTGGTTTCAAGGAAGCCGAAGCCGAGAAGGTCGGCAACCTGATCGCCGACGTGCTGGACAACCCGCACGATGCAGCCACCATCGAGCGCGTCAAGGCCGAAGTGAAGAAGCTGACTGAAGCCTTCCCGGTCTACGGCTGATCCAGGTTGGAAGGGCTGGCCCGTTTCGGGCCGGTGTGAAGTTTCCTGCAAAAACCAGGAAATTTCCGAAGTGCAGGAAGATGTTGCTGACGGCGCCCGTTCCCGCGGGCGCCGTCGCTTATTGGACCCTGGTGTTTGCACTACCATACGATGGTGCCGGCGATGTCCGGATGCAACACTGGCGAGCCTGCTACAGCATGCATGCAGCGTGCCAGCGAAGTCCCGGGGGCCAGGCCCTCATTGTTCAGTTCAACCAGATCACAGCCACCATGAAGTGCCCATTCTGCAATCACGAAGACACCCCGGTGCTGGATACGCGCCTGTCCGAAGACGGCCATTCCATCCGCCGCCGCCGCCGCTGCGGCAATTGCGACAAGCGCTTCACCACCTACGAACGCATCGAGCTGACCATGCCGGTGATCGTCAAGAAGAATGGCAGCCGCACCGATTTCGATCCGGCCAAGCTGCGCGGCAGCCTGATGCTGGCCTTGCGCAAGCGCCCGGTCTCAGCCGAGGCGGTCGACATGGCCATCCAGAGCATCCAGGACAAGCTGCTGCAAAGCGGCGAGCGTGAGGTGATGTCGGCGCAGGTCGGGGAGCTGGTCATGCGCGAATTGAAGCGGCTGGACAAGATCGCCTATATCCGCTTTGCCTCGGTCTACAAGAGCTTCGAGGACGTGACCGAATTCCAGGATGTGATCGATGAAGTGGGGCTGGAGCGCAAGGGCGCGAAAAAGCGCGAGAGCTGAGTGCGGCGCAGAGGGCCTGTCTGTTGGGTCCCTATGTCCCGGTGTCGCCAGCGAACGGGCATAAAAAAACGGCTGCGAATGCAGCCGTTTTTCTTCAATCCAAGTCCCGCCTGTGCCGCTGTGCCGGCATCCTGAACCTGACGGTTCAAGTTGGCTGCGGTAGTTCAATTTCGGGTTCATCGGACTAGCGACGCTCACGCCCATCGAACGATCCCACAGCCTATGCTCGTAAATGGTTCAAGGAATATATGGCAATCGCGAACACGGCAGGAGTACGAAGTCTAACCCATTCATGTTCGTCCTCCAAGACCTTCCTCAAAAATAAATCCGCGATTTTGTAACCGGATTTCCTGGCCCGCATCGTAGCGGGAGTGCAAAACAAAATGGCTGCGCAAGGCAGCCGTTTCATCGACGTCAGGGCACAGGATCTGCGCTGTCAGCAAGATCCTGACAGGGTGCTCAGAACAACTTCTCCTGCGGTGCCAGTGCCTGGTCCACCACTTCGGTGATGGCGGCAATCTGCTGCTGCCACTGGGCAATGGTCAGGCCGGCGAAGGGGCCTTCAGCGCGTTGCATGCTCAGCAACTCGGCGGCGATGCCAAGTCCCGCCATCACGGCGATGCGATCAGTGCCCTTGATGCGGCCGGCGTCGCGGATGGCACGCATCTTCTGGTCGAGGTAGGCGACTGCATGATGCAGCGCGGCCTGTTCGCCTTCCTGGCAGGCCAGGGTATAGGACTGGCCCATGATCATGGCGTTGATCTGGATGGTGCTCATGCAGCCTCCTCATCGGCCGCAGCCGCTTCTTCCACTTCGGCTACCGGCAGTTGCGCCAGGACAGCGGCCACGCGGTCGTAGGCCTGGTCCACGCGGGAGAGCAGGGTGGTGTTGTCTTCGGAGAGCAGTTTGACTTTCCGGCGCAGCTCGGCATTTTCTTCGCGCAGGCCTTGTGCCAGCTTGGCGAGCTGAGTGACTTTTTCAGCCAGTTGCAGGAATTCGGAACTCATGTGTTGATTTGTTCGCAGGAATGGGATGACGCCAGCGGGCGCCAGCGTGTGTCAGAGATGTTCAGGATCACGGCATCTCAATCGCACAATTATAAGCGCATTGCCGCGCCACCTGAACAAGAACGGCCGCACGGAGCGGCCGGATGGGTTTGGTCAGCGCCGGCCGGGTTTGGTTCCCGGCGCAGGGCGCCGCATTGCGGTTACTTGTCGCTGCGCCGCGTGGCCTGTCCGTGCATGCGCATATAGCCTTGTTGCAGCACGAAGTTGTCGAAGGCCGTCAGCAGGGGATGGTATTTCTCGCTGTTGCGTTCCAGTTGCATGAGCGCGTAGCCGGTCGCCTCCAGGGTGGCCAGTTGCTCGGGCTTGTGCGATTTGCGGATGGTGTAGCGGGACGTCGGCGTGTCGATCAGCATCATGCGCGGCAGGGTCTGCAGGATCGGGTTTTCGAACAGCATCTTGCGGCTCTTGCGCCAGGTGCCATCGATGATCACCAGGCGGATACGCTTGAGTACTTCCTGCTTGTCCACCATCATGGTGCGCGCATCGAAATAACGCGTCTCGGGGGTACAGACGTCATCCGTGTACAGCAGGACCGGGTGCACCGTCTCGCCGGGGGGCACGTTGCGCAGGCGGGACGGCGCGTGCAGCATCGCCTGCAATTCCTCCGGATCGAAGGCGGAGCCGACCGCCAGCTTGCTGTAGGGCAGGCTCAGGTGCAGCAGCCGAACGCTGTTCTTGGCGTTGTTCACTTCGAGCGGGTGCTGCAGGATCAGCACATCGACAGCGTGATCGATGGGGGAGGTCCAGTGGCAGATGCATGCCGTCAGCGCCCTCTGGCAGATCGGGCAGAGCAGCCTGCGGGCCAATTGTTGATCGTGGTTGGAAACCAAAATGTTCAGCCTTCTGTAGTTAGCGATGGTCACCTTGCAGAACGGGAAGGCGGCTGCAATCCGGCGTGCGCCGCGCCACCCCTTCGTGATCCCGTTCATCGTGGGCCGTAGATTGGACTCAGTGCTGCTGTCAGTCAATCGACATAAAGCGAAGAAATTCTCGATTATTGCGGAAATGTGGTTGGCATTTTGCTGATTTGGGTTTGCAGCCCTTGCACTGGCCCGCCGCGTGAGAGATGCTGGAAAGCTTTGCTGGTGGCCGCTGCTGCCCAGATGGGCAGGTCATACCTTCAGGAAATCTTCCCGTCCGCCCAGCCAGCGTGCCAGATGGCGGTCGACAATGTCGGGGGCGTGTTGCAGCAAGGCCTGGGCGGTATCGCGGGCCTTTTCCACCAGCCACTGGTCCGTCGCCAGGTCGGCGAAACGCAGCATCGCCTCGCCCGACTGCCTGGCCCCCAGGAATTCCCCGGGTCCGCGGATATCCAGGTCGCGCCGGGCGATCTCGAAGCCGTCGGTAGTTTCGCGCATGGTTGCCAGCCGCTGCTTGGCGGTGCCGCCCAGCGGTCCCTGGTACAGCAGCAGGCACACGCTGGCCGCCGAGCCCCGACCTACACGTCCGCGTAGCTGGTGCAGCTGCGACAGGCCAAAACGCTCGGCATGCTCGATCACCATCAGCGAGGCGTTGGGCACGTCCACACCGACTTCGATGACGGTCGTCGCCACCAGCAGGTGGATGGCACCCCGGCTGAAACCCTCCATGACGATCTGTTTTTCCACCGGTTTCATGCGGCCGTGTACCAGGCCGATCTGCAGGTCCGGCAGGGCCGCCGAGAGGGCGGCATGGGTGTCGGTCGCAGTCTGCAATTGCAAAGCCTCGGATTCCTCGATCAGCGGGCAGACCCAATAAATCTGCTTGCCTTCCAGTGCCGCCGCATGCACGCGTTCGATGACTTCATCGCGGCGGTTCTGGTCGATCACGCGGGTGACGATGGGGGAGCGCCCTGGCGGCAGTTCATCGATTACCGAGACTTCCAGATCGGCGTAATAGGTCATCGCCAGCGTGCGCGGAATGGGAGTGGCCGACATCATCAGCTGGTGCGGCACGGCAGCCGCCTCGCGATCGGCCGGATTGAAGCTCTTGTTGCGCAAGGCCAGGCGCTGGCCCACGCCGAAGCGATGTTGCTCATCGACGATCACCAGGCCCAGGTTCTCGAATTGCACCGTGTCCTGGATCAGCGCATGCGTGCCGATGACCAGGCGTGCCGCGCCGGATTCGATGTGGGCCAGGGCCTCGGTCTTTTCCTTTTTCTTCTGGCTGCCCGAGAGCCAGGCTACGCCCACGTTGAGCGGCTCCATCCAGGCCGCGATCTTGCGGAAATGCTGTTCGGCCAGGATTTCGGTCGGTGCCATCAGCACCGCCTGGCAGCCGCTGTCGATGGCCTGGGCGGCGGCCAGCGCGGCCACCACCGTCTTGCCGCTGCCGACATCGCCCTGCAGCAGGCGCTGCATGGGGAAGGACTGGCGCAGGTCAGCGCGGATTTCTTCGAGTACGCGCTGCTGGGCAGCGGTCAGCTGGAAGGGGAGGACCTTGGTCAGTTCCTCGGTCACGCGTCCCGTCACGGGCAAAGCGCGCGAGGTCTTGGCCCGGCGCGCGGCCTGGGCGCGCTTGAGCGAGAGCTGCTGGGCCAGCAATTCATCGAACTTCATGCGGATCCAGGCAGGATGTGAACGTTCGATCAGGGCATGTTCATCCACGTCCGGCGGCGGATTGTGCAGCAGCCGCACCGACGGTTCGAAGCCGGCCAGGTTCAGGGTCTCCAGCATGGACGGCGGCAGCGTATCGCTCCAGTCCAGCCGGCTCATGGCGTTGGCGATGGCCTTGCGCAGATAGGCCTGCGAGAGGCCTTCGCCAGCCGGGTAGACGGGCGTGAGGACATCGGGCAGCGGTGCGCCCTGGTTGACCACCTTGTAAGAGGGATGGACCATCTCGGCGCCGAAGAAACCATGCCGCAATTCCCCGCGCACCCGCACCCGGGTGCCTTCGGCCAGCTGCTTGGTCTGGCTGCCGTAGAAGTTGATGAAGCGCATGGTCAACTGCCCGCTGTCGTCCCCCACCGTCACGATCAATTGCCGGCGCGGGCGGAACTGCACGTCGCAGGCGGTGACCACGCCTTCTACCTGCACCGTCTGCAGGCCCCGCAGGGAGGCCTCGGCGATGCTCATGAGGGTGGTTTCGTCCTCGTAGCGCAGCGGCAGGTGCAGCACCAGGTCCATGTCGTTGTGCAGGCCCAGCTTGGCCAGCTTGTTTTCGGGCTTGGCGGCGGCCTTGGAAGCGGGAGCGGCCTTTTTCTTCGAGGCCGGCGGGCTGTTTTTCTTCGCGGTAGCGGGCATGCGGTCGGCGTTGGTTGGACGGAGGGCCATAATGGTTAGCCGCACGCGCATATGGGAAAAACGCGCAGACAGCGTAAAATAGCGGGTTACGCTATTTTACTGTGAATATTTACAGTATCAATCCCGCCGGCAACAGTTCTTGCCCGGGAACGCCCGGCGCCAGTCCGTCTGCCGCCGCCGCGCGCATCGCCTCCATCATTATTTTGCAAGCTTGTACTCGCGCATGTACTCATTATCCGACTTCGATTTCGAGCTCCCCCCCGAGCTGATCGCCCAGACCCCGCTGGCCGAGCGCAGCGCCTCGCGCCTGCTGCAGGTGCAAGGTGCGCAACTGACCGACCGCCGCTTCTCCGACATCGTCGATCTGCTGCAACCCGGCGACCTGCTGGTCTTCAACGATACCCGCGTCATCAAGGCGCGCCTGTTCGGTGTGAAGGAAACCGGCGGCAAGATCGAGGCCCTGGTCGAGCGCATCCTCGATGCGCGCACCGTCCACGCCCAGGTACGGGCTTCCAAGTCGCCGCCACCGGGTACCCGGATCCGCCTGGCCGATGCCTTCGATGTGACCGTAGGTGAACGTTTCGGCGAATTCTTTACCCTGCATTTCCCGGCCGATGCCTTTGAGTTGCTGGAGCAATACGGCAGCTTGCCGCTGCCGCCCTACATCGACCACGAGGCCGATGCCTATGACGAGACGCGCTACCAGACCGTCTACGCCAAGGAACCCGGCGCCGTGGCCGCACCGACTGCCGGCCTGCACTTCGATGAAGCCCTGCTGCAGCAATTGACCGCACGCGGCGTCAAGCAGGCCTTCGTGACCCTGCACGTGGGTGCCGGCACCTTCCAGCCGGTGCGGGTGGAAGACCTGTCGCAGCACAAGATGCACAGCGAGTGGTACACCATCTCTCCCGAGACGGTAGAGGCCGTGCGTGCCACCAAGGCGGCAGGGCGCCGTGTCATTGCAGTCGGCACCACCAGCATGCGCGCCCTGGAATCCGGTTCGCAGAGCGGTGAGCTCAAGGCCGGCAGTGATGACACCCAGCTCTTCATCACGCCCGGCTACACCTTCAAGACCGTCGACCAGCTGGTGACCAACTTCCACCTGCCCAAGTCGACCCTGCTGATGCTGGTGTCAGCCTTCGCCGGCTATGAACACATCCGCGCGGCCTATGCGCACGCCATTGCACACAAATACCGTTTCTTCAGCTATGGCGATGCCATGCTGCTGACCCGTACCTGAGAAACCCGGAAAGAAAACAGAGAGCACCATGCTGGAATTCACCCTGCTGAAAACCGACGGAAAGGCCCGCCGCGGCCGCGTCAAACTGAACCACGGCACCGTCGAGACCCCCATCTTCATGCCGGTGGGCACCTATGGTTCGGTCAAGGCCATGTCGCCGCTGGAACTGAAGGAAATCAACGCCCAGATCATCCTCGGCAATACCTTTCACCTGTGGCTGCGTCCGGGGCTGGAGGTGGTCAGCAAATTCGGTGGCCTGCACAAGTTCATCGGCTGGGACAAGCCCATCCTGACCGACTCCGGCGGCTTCCAGGTGTTTTCCTTGGGCGAGATGCGCAAGATCACGGAAGAGGGCGTGCACTTTGCTTCACCCATCAACGGTGACCGCCTGTTCCTCTCGCCAGAGATATCCATGCAGATCCAGCGCGTGCTCAATTCGGACATCGTCATGCAGTTCGACGAATGCACGCCCTACGAGATCGATGGCCGTCCCGCCACCCGTGAAGAGGCCGGCAAGTCCATGCGCATGTCGCTGCGCTGGGCCAAGCGATCCAAGGATGAATTCGATCGCGGCGAGAACCCGAATGCGCTCTTCGGCATCGTCCAGGGCGGCATGTTCGAAGGCCTGCGCGATGAATCGCTGGCCGGCCTGGAAGAACTGGGCTTCGATGGTTTCGCCATCGGTGGCCTGTCGGTGGGCGAGCCCAAGGAAGACATGATGCGCGTGCTGGAACATGTTGGCCCGCGCCTGCCGGCCGACAAGCCGCACTACCTGATGGGCGTGGGCACGCCGGAAGACCTGGTGGAAGGCGTCTCCAACGGTGTGGACATGTTCGATTGCGTCATGCCGACCCGCAATGCCCGCAACGGCTGGATCTTCACGCGCTACGGCGACGTCAAGATCAAGAACGCCAAGTACAAGAACGACGACCGTCCCTTCGACGAGAGCTGTGACTGCTACGCCTGCAAGAACTTCTCGCGCGCCTACCTGCACCACCTGCATCGCGCCGGTGAAATCCTGGGTGCCCGCATGAACACCGTGCACAACCTGCACTACTACCTGCAACTGATGCAGGAGATGCGCGACGCCATCGACGCTGGCACCTTCCAGGCGTTCGTCAAGAAATTCAAGGAAGACCGCGCCCGCGGCGTGGACTGATAACCACGGGCCGGCGCTGTTGCATCAGCCCGGCTGCGCCTGCTGCGCGCCTGGCGCCAGGCGCAGCAGGGCCTCCCACAATTGCCCCGGCGCCACCGGCTTGTGCAGCATGGGAATGCCGCTTTCGCTGGCCTCGCGCAACCTGGCCGGTGCCGTATCGCCGGTGATGAGCAGCGCACCGACATGGCGCTGGCTGGCTTGCCGCACTGCTGCGATGGCCTCGGTGCCATTGCGGTGTGCGCGCAGGCGGTAGTCGCTGATGACCACGTCGAATTCCTGTGTGCCCGCCAGGGTTTGGGCCTCGTCCAGTCCTTCCACCGCGACGCACTGGCAACCCCATTGGGTCAGTAGCTGCGCCATGCTGTCGCGTACCCGCTGGTCGTCCTCGATCAACAGGATGCGCAATCCATGCAGGTCGCGCTGTGCCTTGTGCAACGCTACGGGGGCGGGCGCAGGCACCTTCTGCGGCATGACCGCTGCGGGCAGCAGCAGCTTGAAGACGCTCCCGCGTCCGGGCAGCGACTGTACCGTGAGCTGCAAGCCCTGCATCTTTGCCAATCCCTCGGCAATGGCCAGTCCCAGTCCCATGCCCTTGTTGTGATCGCGTTCCGGATTGCCCAGCTGGTGGAACTCGCGGAAGATTTCCTGCTGCTGCTCCGGCGCGATCCCGATGCCGGTATCCCACACCTCCAGCCACACCTGGCTGCCACGATGGCGGCAGGCCATCAAGATACCGCCCTGTTCGGTATAGCGAATCGCATTGGACACCAGATTGCGCAGGATCAGCTCGGTCAGCCCGGCGTCGGCACTGGCGACGGCCTGGCTCTCGCGGGTGCGAAAGACCAGACCCTTGGCTTCAGCCTGCGCGGCCATCTCGCGGCTGATGCGATGAAGCAGTGCCTGCACGCGGAAGGGGGCGACCTGGGGAGTCACCACGCCGGCTTCGATGCGGGAGTAGTCCAGCAGTGTATGCAGCATGTCGGCGCAATTGTCGGCGGCACTGCGCAGGCGGCCGACCACCTCGCGCTGCATCGGATCGAGCGGGGTATTGGACAGCACCTCAAGGAACAGACCCTGGGCATGGATGGGTTGCCGCAGGTCGTGGCTGGCACCGGCCAGGAAACGCGACTTGGCGGCATTGGCCTGTTCGGCCTGCTGCAGGGCTTGCTGGGTTTTTTCGGATTCGCGCTGCAGGCGCTCAATGAGCGCATTGTTCTCGAAGCGCAGCATGATGGCCGCACGCGCCGCGCGTGCGCTGTTGCGCGCCTGGACCAGCAGCGAAGCCACATAGAGCAGGGCGGCCACCGCCAGCACTTGCAGCGCGTTTTCGTGGGTATGCCAGGCACTGGTCGCCAGCATGCCCAACTCCACCAGGCAGAAGGAAACGAAGGCCGGCATCACCGGCGAGAGGATGGACATGGAATTGCCCGCCACCCCCGCCAGCACCCCGATGAGCAGGATGCTGCCGCCGGGGCTGGCGGTGTCCAGCGCCAGCGGGGCCAGGAGCCCCCAGGCGGCGCCGTCGATGCCATGCAGTACCACCAGGCGGCGCGTGACTTGGCCGATGTTGGCCGGGGTGATCTCCATGTCCAGCATGCGCCGGGCATCGGCGTAGTCGAACAGCTTGGAGGCAATCACCACGCCGGCCCAGCCCAGCAGCGGCCATAGTCCTGCGCTGGCGCGCAGGGCGTAGGCCACCAGCAGCGCCACCAGGATGCCCGGCAAGACCGAGCTGCCCAGGTTGCCGCACAACAGGCGAACCTGTTCGACCCGCACGCGATGCAGCGTGTCTTCAGCCACAGCGTGGACCGGTGCACCCTGCAGGGCCGTACCGTCTTTCATGCGCTAGCTCACCAGCCCGCGCCGGCGTGCGGCGAAGGCGGCTTCGGCCCGGTTGTCCACATCCAGGGCCAGCAGGATGGCCTGGACATGCCCGCGGATGGTGTTTTCGGACAGGTTCAGGCGGCGCCCGATGGCCTTGTTGGTCAAGCCCTGGCTGAGCAAGCCCAGTACCTCGTATTGGCGCGGCGTGAACTGGGGTTTGCCGGTATCGTCGGACTCTACCGCGGGTGCCGCCATCGCATGCCCTCTACCGGCCACTTCCAGCAGCACCTTCAGGATGTGCTCGGCGGTGGCGGCTTTGGAGACGAAGGCCGCCGCCCCGCGCCGGGTCGCTTCGCGTACGGTCTCGTCGGTATCGTCGGCCGAGAGGATGATGACCGGCACCTGCGGCCACTTGCGTGCCAGCACCGACATGCCGTCGATACCATTGAGTCCGCCCAGCTGGATGTCCAGCAGCACCATGCCGGGGGGCTGGCCGTCGTCCAGGCGCATGGCGTCCTCCAGCGAGGCGGCCTCGGCGATGCTGGTGTGTGGCAAAGCCGCCTGCAGTACCAGCCGCAGGCCGCAACGAAAGAGTGCGTGATCGTCAATGATCAGCAGGCGTGAAGTCGGCATGTTGGGAACCCCTCCCGAAGCCGCATCCGCACAATCGTCGGCGGCTCCCGGAAACTGTTTTTGTTGTGCCGCGATTCTACGCTGTTGTGGGGCAATGACGCACGTTGTGATGAGGTAGCAGGTGCTGCTGCGGCTTCAGGCGCCTTCTTCGAGGCAGAGGGTGAAGCGGCTGCCCGCGCCGGGCCGGCTTTGCACGGTGATGGTGCCGCCCATCAGGTGGGCCAGCTTCTGGCTCAGGTACAGGCCCTGGCCCATGCCCTCATGCTTGCGCGAGGGCTTGGCATCGAGCTGGGTGAAGGCACGAAAGAGCTTTTGCTGGTCCTGCTCGCTGATGCCGCAGCCGGTATCGATCACATCAATCCAGCTGGTGAGGCTTTCGCCCTGGTGCTGCTGGCGCAGCTTGACCTGCACCTGGCCTTGCTCGGTGAACTTGACGGCATTGCTCACCAGGTTCAGCAGGATTTGCGCCAGGGCGCGGCGGTTGGCGTGGATCCGCACTTCGCCGGCATACGGCGCCAGGCTCAGCTGCAAGCCCTTCTTGGTGGCCGCCGGGCGCATTGCCGCCACCGCCTCCTCGATCAGTTCGGAACAGAGCAGGGCCTCGGGGATCAGGTCTTCCTCCTCGGCTTCCATGCGGGAGACGTCCAGCAGGCTGGTGATGAGTCCCAGCAAGTGCTGGGCGCTGTCGTGCACGGTCTGCAGCTGCTGCTCCTGCTCGGCCGTCAGCGGCCCGCCCATGCGCGTGAGCAGGATTTCGGTGAAGCCGAGGATGGCGTTCAAGGGCGTGCGCAGCTCGTGCGAGGTGTTGGCCAGGAAACGGTCGCGCGATTCCACGGCCTCCACCAAGGCGCGGTTTTTCTCGGCCAGGTCTTGCTCGATGCGCTTGCGGTCGCTGATGTCGCGCACTGCAATCATGAGGAAGGTTTCGCCTTCGATGACCAGCGGGCTCAGGCTGACGTCGACCGGGAATTCGCCGCCATCGCGTTTCAGGCCGCACAGTTCAGGGGTCGGGTTGCTGGCCGGAGCGGCCCGGCCGGACAAGTAGTTGGCCAGGTTCTGCGCATGCATGGCCAGGAAGCGCTGCGGAATCAGCACGTCGATGGCGCGCCCCGTCAGGTCGGCCACTTCCCAGCCGAAGAGCTCGCCCGCGCGGCGATTGACCAGCACCAAACGGTCCAGCGCATTGACCACGAGGATGCCGTCCGGCAGCGAATCGTAAAGCCCGTGCACACTGGCGGCGATCAGGCTGATGTCGCGCAGGACGGTGGCCTGGCTGATGTCGCGCTTGCAGGAGAGTACGTATTGCGGCTGGCCGCGGTCATCGCGCAGCAGCTTGTTGGATACCGAGAGGTGCAGCAGGGAGCCATCCTTGCGGCGGCGGATGGACTGGCATTCGGCCCGGCCCAGCGCCAGCGTATCAGCGAACACCCGCTCTTCCTCGGCGCGCCGCTCGGGCGGCACGATGAAGTCCGACAGATGCTGGCCCAGCACTTCCTGGCCGCTGTAGCCGAAGATCTGTTCGGCGCAGCGGTTCCAGTAGACGACCCCTCCCTGCATGTCCATCAGGACATAGGCATCGGGCGCCTCGCTGAGCAGCAGTCGTTCAAGCTGCTGCATTGCCGTCGCCGACCGCCTCTTGCAGGCGCAGCAGTTTGTCGTGAACCTGGGTCGGCAACCCTTGCCACAGGCTCCTGGCGCTCAGGTGCATGGTCTGGGTCCAGTCCTGCCAGTCTTCGCCGGCCACCTGATACAGCTCGGGGAAATCGTGCGGTGCCAGCTGCAGGTGCGGCAGCGCCCGGGCGATCTTGGGCAGGGCCGCCTCGGCGACCTGGGGCGTGCCGCAGCCCAGTTCGGCCATGGCGGCCGACAGGTACAGGGTCCAGATGATTTCCAGCGGGCGCGGCACCGGCCATTCCTGCGGCAGGGGCGGCGCTTCGTAGTGCAGCACGGCGTCGCAGAAGAGTTCCGGAATCTTCCAGTCCTGCATCAGGGCTGCTGCGATATTGAGGTGGTTGAAGCCGAACAGCGACTGCTCCATCGCCAGTTGACCAGAAGGCTCCAGCGGGCGCGTCAGCAGCGACGAGTAGCCGGCCGGATGGGCCGAGGCCAGGGTCAGCCTGCCGATGTTGGCCAGCAGACCCGTGGTGAACATTTCTCCCAGGGGAGCCACGCGCGTGTGGCTGCTGATGGCCTGGGCGCTGCAGGCCATGGCGAAGCTGTGCGCCCAGAAGGCCGGCAGCTTGAAGTTCGCGCAGGAGGCGGGGGCCGTGGTCTCTGCGAGCGACAGCGCCAGGGCAAGCTGGCGCACGGCCTGCAGGCCGACCAGCAGCATGCTGTCCATGCTGACCGAGGCAATCGGGCGCACGCGGTCGGCATTGAGTACGTTGACGATGCGGATGATGCGTCCGGACAGGGCCGGGTCGCCCTGGACCAGATGGATCAGTTCATGCATGTCGGGATCATCCTGCGCACACATGCGCATGATGGTCAGGCGCACCCCCCCCGGCGAAGGCAGGGCTTGCGCGCTCCTGAGCTTCTCGAACAGGGTGGGTTCAACAAAGGTGAGCATCATTTGCTGTCCTGGTTGCGGTTGTAGATGTCGACCACTTCCTCCCATCCGGCAAAGAAGGCCTCTACACAGCGCGGATCGAAGTGGCTGCCCGCATTGTCGCGCAGATAACGGGCGGCGTCTTCCAGGCTCCAGCCTTTTTTGTAGGGACGCGAGGAGGTCAGCGCGTCGAACACGTCGGCCACCGCCACGATGCGCCCGTAGAGCGGGATATCTTCGCCCTTGAGCGCATTGGGATAGCCGCTGCCATCCCATTTCTCATGGTGCGTCTCGGCGATCCGGGAGGCTGTCTGCAGCAGCGCTGACGGGCTGGCGCGCAGGATGTCGGCGCCGATCTGGGCGTGCAGGCGCATGACCTTCAGTTCTTCTTCGTCCAGCCGTCCGGGCTTGAGCAGGATGTGGTCGGGGATGCCCATCTTGCCGATGTCGTGCATGGGGGAGGCGGCCAGCAGCAGGTCCTGCTCCTCCTTGGGCAAGCCGAGATGGGCGGCGATGATGCGGGTGTAGTTGGACATGCGCACCAGGTGTTCGCCCGTTTCGGGGTCCCGGTAGCCGGCTGCGCGCGCCAGCAGGTCCACCGAATTGAGCGCCAGGCTGGTGCTCTGCTGCGCCTTCTGTTCCACCTCTTCGGACAGGTGCTCGATCTTCTGGCTCATGGCCAGCTGCGACTTGCGCATGGCCAGCATGTTCTTCACGCGTGCCAGCAGCTCCACCCTGTTCACCGGCTTGGAGAGGAAGTCATTGGCCGTCATCTGCAGCGCCTTGTGGCGTACTTGCAGCCCCATGTCAGCGGTGATCATGATGACCGGCGTCATTTCCTGTCCCGGCATGGCGCGAAAACGCGAGAGGAAGTCCAGGCCATCCATGCCCGGCATCATGTAGTCCAGCAGGATCAGGTCGGGATCGTGGCTACCGCACCAGTCCAGCGCTTCGAAGGCGTCCGGGCAGGTGCTGATGCTGGTATCCGGCAGTTGCGCCAGCATGTGCGTGAATAGCGACAGATTGGTCTTGTCGTCGTCGACGATCAGAATCTTCATGTGTTCCCCCGGCCCCTCTCTTGTATCTGTTCTCGCAAGGCAGCGAAGGCGCGCGCGCACTCTTCGGCCAGCGTACGGACTTGCGCCAGGTCCCCCTGGCGTGCCGCGATTTCCATTTGACGTCCGGTCTCGCCCAGCGACTGGATGCCCAGGTTCAGGCAACTGCCCGCCAGCCGGTGGCCCAGCGCCTGGATCTCGCCCAGCAGCGGATCAGCAGCCTGGCAATGCCGGGCCAGTTCGTCCATCACCGGCGTGGTGTGCTCGATGAACATGTCCAGCATTTCGCCAGCCAGTGCGGTGTCGTCGCCAAAGAGTTCCTGCAAGCGGCGCTCGTCGAGCACCACCGGCGCCGCGCCGGCATCGCCTTGCGCGGCTGGCGCGGCCGGCAGGTAGTGCTCCAGCATCGCTGCCAGTTGCGAGCGCAGCAAGGGCTTGGTCAGATAGTCGTCCATACCCGCCTCCAGGCATTGTTCGCGGTCGCCCGCCATGGCATTGGCGGTCATCGCGACGATGGGGGTATGGGCCAGCTCGCCCTGCAGGCGCCGGATACGGCGCGTGGTTTCGTAGCCATCCAGCACCGGCATCTGGCAATCCATCAGGATCAGCGCATAAGCGCGCTGCGCCAGCTTTTCGAGCGCCTCCGCACCGTTGGAGGCGATATCGACCGCGTAGCCCATGGCATTGAGCTGGTATACCGCCACCTTCTGGTTCATTACGTTGTCTTCCACCAGCAGGAGTTCGTGCTGCTCCTGCCGCCCTTGTTGCCCCTTTTGCGATGATTCCCTGATCAGGCGGCCGGAAGGCGCCTGTGCTGGCGCGGCTGCCTTCTCCGCCGGCACCAGATGGACCGCGCGCAGCAATTGCTGCTTGCGCAGCGGCAACTGCAGCGCTGCCGACGTTAATGTTCCGTCTATATTAAGGCCGTGTACGCCGTGGTCAAGCAGCACGCACGTGACTGCCGGTCTTTCAGCGTGCATGCGCGCCAGCACCGCCGCCGGTGGCACATCGCGGATCTCGCTGCTGACGATCAGGGTATCGATGCCGCTGGCCGTGGCCGCCGGGCCGGTCAAGGCCGCCAGGGCGTCGCTGGCGCTGCTGTAACGTACCGTCTCCAATCCTGCGGCGCGCAGGTATTCGTGCAGCATGGCAGCACTGGCATCATGCGTTTCGAGCAGGGCCACCTGTCGTTTTTTCGCTGCATGCGCGCGCACGGCGAACTGCGCAGGTTGCGCCACGGGAATGCCCAGTTCGAACCAGAAGCAGGAGCCGTTGCCCGGCGTACTCTCCACGCCGATCTGGCCGCCCATCAGTTCGACCAGGCGCTTGCAGATCGACAGCCCCAGGCCGGTGCCACCGTACTGGCGCGTGACCGAATTGTCGGCCTGTGAAAACGGTGAGAAGAGCCGGCGCAACGTATCGTCATCCATGCCGATACCACTGTCGCGCACCTCGAAATGCACCCGGCAGTGGTCCCCCGAGACATGTAGCGCCTGGACCCGCAGCAGCACTTCACCCACGTGGGTGAACTTGAGCGCATTGCCCAGCAGGTTCAGGAGCACCTGGCGGATGCGTCCGGGGTCTCCCAGCAGCCGCAGCGGCAGGCGCGGATCCACATGGGCCAGCAAGCGCACGCGCTTCTCGCGGGCCTTGAAGGAGAGCGCTTCGGTGCTGGCCTCCACCACTTCCAGCAGATCGAACTCGACCACGGCGATATCCATCTTGCCGACATCGATCTTGGAAAAATCCAGCACGTCATTGACGATGCCCAGCAAGGCATGGGCCGAATCCTCGATCGCCTTGGCGAACTCGGCCTGCTGCGTATCCAGGCGAGTGCTGCGCAACAGGCCTGCCATGCCCAGCACCGCATTCATGGGGGTGCGGATTTCATGGCTCATGGTCGAGAGAAAGGCGCCGCGCGTGAGCATGGCCTGGTCGGCCGCTTCCTTGGCCAGCACCAGGTTGCGCGCGGCGCGCTGGTTGTCGCGCAGCAGGCGCAGCAGGATCAGTGCGCGCACCAGCCACAACGCCAGCAGACCCAGGATCAGCCAGGCCGGCAGGTCGGTCTGCCACAGCGCGGCTACCGCCAGAACGGCAAAGCCGGCCTCGGCCAGCGCCAGCAGCAGGCGACCGTCGCGCGGCCGCTGCCGTGCCTGGCTGGGGGTGTGCCCTGGTGTCACGAGTTTGTCTCCATGGTTCCCGGTTCCGGTGAATGTTGCACGCCGACGCAAGAAGGCGCAGGCGTTTTGATTGGAATCAATTATAACGAATCGATAATTTAATTGCTAAAACTGTTTTATTTGTTTCAGCAGATTGAGTGCGCCTGTGGTCAAAAAGCGGCAGAATGTTGAGCTTGCATTCCAAACAACATCTAGTTTTTTGCACCAAGAAACCAAGGCGGCCGGGGATTTTTGTTCAGCCTGATGCGATCAATATTGTTATTTTTTCTGTGTAAATTAATTTTATTGATTTATTCGATTAATTTATTTAGAGTGACAGTTCACAAAAAACATGCAGTGGCTAACCTCCAAGGAGCCTGCAAGATGAATTCCCCTCTCTCAACGGGTTACACGCGGCTGAGCCGCCCTGTTTTGCTGCGCTGGATCGCTGCCATGATCTTGCTGACGCTCGGCTGCTGGACCTGGCCGCACCTGCATGCGGCGACCACGGCCAAGCTGGCGATCTCGGTGCTGGTGGCCACGCGCTGCAATGTGGTGGTCAGCGTCATCAATGGTGTCGCTGCCGTGTCCAATACCTGTGGCGCGGTGCCCTCCGGCAGTCCCGACGGGCGTGCATTGCTGCTGGTGAACCAGCAGGAGCGTTCGGTGCTGGTGGTCTACTGAAGCGGGTGGCGCGCCAGCTGCTTTCACAGGCCTGCCAGCGGGGCAAGCGTGGCCGCCAGTACAGCCAGCAGCACAACCGCCCAAGACGGCCACTTGCGCCAGACCAGTGCCGCGAAGGCGACGATGGCAATGAGCAGGTCGCGCGCGCTGAAGATGGCGCTGGTCCAGACCGGCTGGTAGAGCGCCGCCAGCAGCAGTCCCACGACTGCGGCATTGACGCCAGCCAGCACCGCCTGCATCGCGGCCTGGCGACGCACGCCATCCCAGAACGGCAGCAGCCCGGTCACCAGCAGGAACGAGGGCGCAAAGATGGCCAGCAGGCACAGCAGGCCGCCGGCCACGCCGTTGGGCCAGGAGGACATTACCACCCCCAGATAGGCTGCCAGCGTGAAGAGCGGGCCGGGAATTGCCTGGGCCGCGCCATAGCCGGCCAGGAAGACGTCCTTGTTCACCCAGCCCGTGGGTACCAATTCGGCCTGCAACAGCGGCAGCACCACATGCCCGCCCCCGAAGACCAGTGAGCCGACGCGATAGAAGATGTTGACCTGCTGCAGCCACGCCGCCGGATAGACCGCAGCCACCAGCGGTATGCCGGCCAGGAGGACGAAGAACAGCAGCAGGCAGGCGCGACCCGTACGGCGGCTGACCACCAGCGGCAGGTGTTCCTGCAGTGCAACCTGTGGTCCGTGCAGCAGCAGCCGTCCGGCCAGGCCGGCCGCCACGATCACTCCCAGCTGCACCAGGCTGCCCTGCAGCTGCCAGGCCGCCAGCGCAGCCAGCATCATGATGGCCAGCCGCACCGGTCCGCGGCACAGTGTCTGCGCCATCCCCCACACCGCCTGCGCCACGATGGCCACGGCCACGATCTTCAGGCCGTGCACCACGTCCCCGGAGAGCCAATGCGCATCCTCCAGCACCGACAACGCTACCACCATCAGCAGCAGCGCGGAGGGCAGCGTAAAACCCAGCCAGGCCGCCAGGGCACCACGATAGCTGCCCCGGACCAGGCCGATGGCCAGTCCGACCTGGCTGCTGGAGGGGCCGGGCAGGAACTGGCACATGGCCACCAGGTCGGCATAGGTCTGTTCGGTCAGCCAGCGCCGCCGTGCCACGAATTCATGGCGGAAGTAGCCGAGATGGGCGGCTGGCCCGCCAAAGGAGGTCAGTCCCAGTCGGAGGAAGATCATGAACAGGGACCAGGCAGACTGGCGGGGCGCGCTTGGCAAGGCAGAGTGAGCGGCGGGTACGGGAGCAGGGGAGGCAGGCATGCGGTGGTCGGGGCAGGGTGTCCGGGGAGTCCGGGTGGCGCCTATATTAGAGGCGGCTTGAGGGCGAAATGAAGTTTTTTTCATGCTGCCAGCCATTTCATGCGGGATACGCCGCTTTTTCAGTCTGCGCAGGTGATAAAAAAGCCCGATTTTGCCCGGTTCCCCCTTGATCTGCGGCAATGCATCCCGATTTGGCGGTTTGGTGCCTGCGCAGTGCTAGAATGCAGGGCTATTTTTCAATCAACCTTTGGAGCCTTACGTGTTTATTTCCGACGCATACGCGCAAACGGCCGCAGCAGCCCCTGGTGGCGCGATGGGCAACCTGGCCAGCTTCCTGCCGATCATCCTGATGTTCGTGGTCCTGTATTTCCTGATGATCCGCCCGCAGATGAAGCGTCAGAAAGAACAGAAAGCCATGATGGACGCACTGGGCAAGGGCGACGAAGTCGTCACCTCCGGTGGTCTCTTGGGCCGCATCACCAAGGTGGCCGATGGCTACATTACCATCGAAGTCTCCGAAGGCACCGAAGTCATCGTGCAAAAGGGCGCTGTCACCACCCTGCTGCCCAAGGGCACCATCAAGGGCCTGTAATCGGCCTCACCGGTTGGCCGGCCTGAACCGGCGAACCCATGGGCGCATCGCTGATGCGCCCATGTCGTTAGAACGGCGCGCAGAAACTTCCGGTTCCTGGCGAGCGTTCTGAACAGGGTGGCAGGTCCCTGCCGCCCTCTCCCGCAAGCAAGAAGCACAAGACCATGAATCGTTACTCTCTCTGGAAATACGCACTGATCGTCCTGGCCCTGCTGTTCGGCGTGATCTATACCGTCCCGAACTTCTTCGGCGAATCCCCCGCGGTACAGATCAGCAGTGCCAAGTCGACCCTGAAGGTCGAGCCTGCCGTGGCCGGCCGTGTCGATCAGATCCTGAAACAAGGCAATCTCGGCGCAGAGAGCGTGGCGTTCGACAATGCCGGTTCGCAGCCGTCGGTGCGTGCCCGCTTTGCCACCACCGACATCCAGTTCAAGGCCAAGGCCCTGCTGGAGAAGGAACTCAACACCGACCCCAGCGACCCGACCTACATCGTCGCCTTCAACCTGCTGCCCAACACCCCGCAATGGCTGCAAAGCCTGCACGCCTTCCCGATGTACCTGGGCCTGGACTTGCGCGGCGGCGTGCACTTCCTGATGCAGGTCGACATCAAGGCGGTCCTGAACAAGCGCTTGCAAGGCATGCAAGCGAGCGTGCGCAGCCTGCTGCGTGACAAGAACATCCGCCACAGCGGCATCAACCGCTCCGGCGACAGCATCGAGATTTCCTTCCGCGATGCCGATACCCGCAACAAGGCCCGCGCCGCCCTGGGCGAACTGCAGGAAATGCTGCTCACCGACGCCGGCAGCGGCGATGACCTCAAGCTCATCGCCACCCTGCGTCCGGAAGCCCTGAAGCAGACCCAGGAAGACGGCGTCAAGCAGAACATCAGTACCCTGTCCAAGCGCGTCAACGAACTGGGCGTGGCCGAGCCGCTGATCCAGCGCCAGGGCGCCGACCGCATCGTGGTCGAGCTGCCGGGCGTGCAGGACGTCTCGCGCGCCAAGGACATCATCGGCCGTACCGCCACCCTGGAAGTGCGCATGGTCGATGAGAGCGTGGTGCGCGGCACCGAAGAAACCTCGGCCATCCCCTTCGGCTCCGAACTGTTCAAGATCGGCAAGGGCGCGCCCGTGGTCCTGAACAAGGAACCGGTGCTGACCGGCGACTACATCTCCAACGCCTCGGCCAGCTTCGATGAAAACCACCAGCCGGCGGTGAGCATCGACTTGAACGGCGATGGCGGCCGCAAGATGCGCGAAGCCACCCGTGACAAGGTCGGCAAAGCCATGGCCATCGTCCTGTTCGAAAAGGGCAAGGGCGAAGTCCTGACCGTAGCCACCATCCGCTCCGAACTGGGTTCGCGCTTCCAGATCACCGGCATGGGTTCGCCCGAAGCCGCCAGCGACCTGGCCCTGCTGCTGCGTGCCGGTTCGCTGGCCGCACCGATGGACATCATCGAAGAGCGCACCATCGGCCCGCAACTGGGTGCCGACAACATCAAGAAGGGCTTTGATTCGGTGCTGTATGGCTTCCTGGCCATGGCCGTCTTCATGGTGATCTACTACCAGCTGTTCGGTTTCTTCAGCGCCCTGGCGCTGTCGGTGAACGTGCTGCTGCTGGTGGCGCTGCTGTCCACGCTGCAGGTCACGCTGACCCTGCCGGGTATTGCCGCCATCGCGCTGGCGCTCGGTATGGCGATCGACTCCAACGTGCTGATCAACGAACGCATCCGTGAGGAACTGCGCGCAGGCAATTCGCCGCAGGCAGCCATTGCTGCCGGTTTCGATCGCGCGTGGGCGACCATCCTGGACTCCAACGTGACCACCCTGATCGCCGGCCTGGCGCTGCTGATCTTCGGTTCCGGCGCGATTCGCGGCTTTGCCGTGGTGCACTGCCTGGGCATCCTGACCTCGATGTTCTCGGCCGTGTTCTTCTCGCGCGGCGTGGTCAACCTCTGGTATGGCCGCAAGAAGCGCCTGTCCGGCCTGGCCATCGGCCAGATCTGGAAGCCCGAGGGTGACGTGCTCTCGACCTCCGGCAAGGCACAGGCCAAGCGCGACGCCAAGTAATCATCAGCAGCACAGCCAGATTTGAGCCGGGCGCCCCGTTGAAGGCGGCGCCGGCACCGAAAGGATAGTGATGGAATTTTTCCGCATCAAAAAAGACATTCCCTTCATGCGTCATGCCCTGATCTTCAATGCGATCTCGGCACTGACCTTCGTGGCCGCGGTGTTCTTCCTGTTCTCCAAGGGATTGCACTTCTCCATCGAATTCACCGGCGGCACGGTCATGGAAGTGGCCTACAACAAGCCGGCTGACCTGGAGAAGATCCGCAAGTCCATTGAGGGACTGGGTTACCGCGACACCCTGGTGCAAAGCTTCGGCACTGCCCAGGACGTCATGATCCGCCTGCCCGCCCAAGCCGGCGTGAACGCCAGCCAGCAGAGCGAGAAGGTCAATGCCGCCCTGAAGGCTGATGATCCGGACGTGCGCCTGCAGCGCGTGGAATTCGTCGGTCCCCAGGTGGGTGACGAGCTGGCCCATGATGGCCTGCTGGCCCTGGGCATGGTGGTGCTGGGCATCGTGATCTACCTGGCCTTCCGCTTCGAATGGAAGTTCGCGGTGGCGGCAGTGATCGCCAACCTGCACGACATCATCATCATCCTGGGCTTCTTCGCCTTCTTCCAGTGGGAGTTCTCGCTCACGGTGCTGGCCGCCATCCTGGCCGTGCTGGGTTACTCGGTCAACGAGTCGGTGGTGGTGTTCGACCGGGTGCGCGAAGCCTTCCGGGACCGCCGCTTCGGCAAGCTCTCCGCGCCCGAAGTACTGAACCACGCGATCACCAGCACCATGTCGCGTACCGTCATCACCCACGGCAGCACGGAAATGATGGTGCTGGCGATGTTCTTCTTCGGTGGCCCGACGCTGCACTATTTTGCGCTGGCGCTGACCATCGGCATCCTGTTCGGTATCTATTCGTCGGTGTTCGTGGCGGCAGCCCTGGCCATGTGGCTGGGCGTGAAGCGCGAAGACCTGATCAAGCCGGTCAAGGTCAAGGACGAGAACGGCGGCGCAGTGGTCTGATTCCCGGATTCAACTGCGTTGCACAGGAAGGGCCGCCGCGTTCGCGCAGCGGCCCTTTTTCATGAGAGGCCCGCAAAGGCGGGATAATGCGGCAGTTCATCACTGCACATCACGGCATTCCAGATTTTTCATCATGACCCCATCCATCGATCTGAACGATATCGACTATGAACGCCGCTTCGGCGGTGTGGCACGTCTCTATGGCGCGGCCGGCTTGCAAGCTTTCCGCCAGGCGCGCGTATGCGTGGTCGGGGTCGGCGGCGTAGGCTCGTGGATCGTCGAGGCGCTGGCCCGCAGCGCCATCGGCCACCTGACCCTGATCGACCTGGACAACCTGGCCGAATCCAACGTCAATCGCCAGATCCATGCGCTCACCGGCACGCTGGGACAGGCCAAGGTGACGGCCCTGCACGAGCGCATCAGGCAGATCAATCCGACCTGCGTGGTCACCGAGGTGGAGGATTTCGTCGATCCGGAGAACGTGGAGCAGATGCTGGGCGGCGGCCGTTTCGATTACGTCATCGACGCCATCGACAACGTCCCGGCCAAGGTGGCCATGATCGCCTGGTGCCGCCAGAACGGCATGCCCATGGTCACCATCGGCAGCGCCGGCGGGCAGATCGATCCGACCCAAATCGAGATCCGTGATCTCTGCCGCACCGAGCAGGAACCGCTGCTGGCCAAGGTGCGCAAGCGCCTGCGCTCACAGCATGGTTTCCCGCGCGGGACCAAGAACAAATTCCACATTGACGCCGTGTTCTCCACCGAACCGCTGCGTTTCCCTGAACTGGCCGAGGGCGAGGCCTGCGAGATCGCACCGGGTGAAGACCTGGATGTGGGCGAGGATGCCGCCGACAGCACGCAAGCCGGCGTGACAGGATTGAATTGCGCCGGTTTCGGCTCGGCCATGGTGGTCACGGCCAGCTTCGGCCTGGTGGCCGCAGCGCATGTCCTGAAAAAGCTGGCCGGGAAGGCCAGCTGACAAAAGGGGCGGGGCCAGCTCAGTGCCCGCCGCCCTCATCGACCCGGTGCGCGGACACGCACAGCAGCACGCTGACGGTGACCAGCACCATGGCTGCGATCTCCAGCAGGGTCGGCCAGCGCTGTTCCCAGAGGAAGCCGTAGAGCAGGGCGAAGAGGGTCTCGAACAGGATCATCTGGCCGATCATGGTCAGCGGCAGCAGGCGGCTGGCCTTGTTCCAGCAGGCATTGCCGAACAACGAGGCAAAGATGGCCACGCCCGCCGACACCGCCACGAAATGCATCCACTCGCTGCCCGGATGCGGCTGCAGCATCACCGTGAAGGCGGGCACTGCGATGAACAGCGACAGCAGCCCCGTGACCACACCGATCAGCAGGTTCCAGTCATGCGCAGAAACTTCATGCAGGCGTCCCAGCCAGCGGCTGTTGCCGACCGCATAGGTCGTCCAGGAGACCAATGCGGCCAGGGCGCAGAAGAAGCCGATGATACTTTGCTTCATATCGCCTCCAGCCGACCCGGCCAGCGACTGCCAGGCGACGCAGGCAATCCCCGCCAGGCCCAGCCCCAGCGACGGCGCCAGCTTGCGCAGCGAGACCGCGCCATGCCCGCGGCTGCCGATGATGCTCACCGCCACCGGCAGGAAGCCGATCACCAGCGAAGTCATCGCCATGCCGCCCAGTTGCACGGCACTGGCCAGGAAGACGTAATACACCACGTTGCCCAGGAGGCTCAGCCACACCAGCGCGCGCCATTCAGCGCGGCCCAGGTGGGGCAGCAGCTTCCTGATGCGCGGTGCGATCAGCAGTGCGGCGAACAGTCCATAGGCGAGATAGCGCCCGGCCGTCAGTTGCCAGGGCGAGAAGGCGCGGGTCAGTTCAGGTGCGAGGAACACCAGGCCCCAGGCCGCACCGGCCAGTGCGCCATAGAAGATGCCTTGCAGGATCGCGTTGGAACTCATCGGGAATCAAAGCCAGCCATGTTGCGAAGTGGGGCAGTATGCCGCAGCGGGCGCAGGAAGGATTGTTGCAGGCTACGGATTTCTTGTGGCGGGCGAGGGCGGAAACGAAAACGCCGGCATGACGCCGGCGTTTGCCTGCAACCAGCGTGACCGTCAGACGATGGCGCCGAACAGGCCCGCACCGATAAAGGCCAGCGCCACCACGCCAATACCCATCGACAGGTAGGCCAGCACGGCGACGCCCGTGATGATGGTGGCCGACGCCAGGACGATGGCCACTTGCAGCATACCCGCGGCCATTTCCATCTTCTCGTATTTCTCCATGTAGGCATGCGCCTCATGCTCGGCTGCGCGCGCCTTGTGGGACAGCTCCTTCTTGCCTTCGCCGCTCTTCTCGTCGCTGTCGTAATGGGCGATGGCGTCGTCGAGCTTGGCCACGGCCGCGCTGATGCGTTCATCCTTGGGATTGCCCAGCAGGGTCAGTTGCTGCTTGGCCAGCTGCGCCGCATTGCCGCGTACCGACTTGGCCTGGAAGAAGGACCACAGGTTGGCCGCCTCCTGATGCTTCAGGATGACTTCGGTCTGGTACGACTTGGACAGGGTTTCGGTAATGGCCAGCACCAGCGCCAGGATGGCGATGAGCAGGGCCAGCTTCTTGTTGCCGGAGGCATGGGCGTGCTCGGCGTGTTCCAGGTTTTCGGTGGTTTCCGTCATGATCGTTGTTGGTATGGGAGCAAAGGAGGCCGGCCCGGCAATTGGGCAGCGTTTCAACAACGATTCACATGCACATCGGTTGACCTGAATCATCACGAAACTCGTCTTTTCCCGTAGGGCGGGTGCGTCCTATCCTCAGGGATAATTGCACCAACGGGCAATGTTCGGGTAAAACATTCGCATTTCCTCACGGCTTGCGCGCAAACCGCCGGACCGGTCCCCGGGGGGAGGGTAGCAAGGTCCGCCCAGATTGCGACTCCTGCAAGTCCAGTTGTCTTTGGCTACACTGTTGAGCCACAAATTCTGAATTTGCGGGATTGGATTTATTGACTGACGTTATACAAAAAGACAATCACATGATCGTTATTGATCAATTACATTAATGGTTCTTCGCAAGCACGACCGGGACAAGGCCAGGCTGGCCCCGCAGTACGGCGTCGTGGCGCCGTAGCAGAACGCAGTCAGTCTATTGCCGAATCATCAAGCCGCCGCCCGCCAGGCAGTCTGGGGGTGGCCAAAGGATGCCCGTCCCCCGGTCCGGGCATCATGACCATCGGGTCGATCAACAGGAGAGAACGCAATGTCGAATGAAGCCAAGTGCCCCTTCAACCATACCGCCGGCGGCGGCACCAGCAACCGCGACTGGTGGCCCAAGCAGCTCCGTCTGGACCTGCTGGCCCAGCATTCTTCCAAGTCCAACCCCATGGGTGAGGATTTCGATTACGCAGAAGCCTTCAAGAGCCTCGACCTGGCTGCCGTCAAGGCCGACCTGGCCAAGGTGATGACCGATTCGCAGGACTGGTGGCCGGCCGACTTCGGCCACTATGGTCCGCTGTTCATCCGCATGGCCTGGCACAGCGCCGGCACCTATCGCATTGGCGACGGCCGTGGCGGTGCAGGCCGTGGCCAGCAGCGCTTCGCGCCCTTGAACAGCTGGCCCGACAACGTCAACCTGGACAAGGCCCGCCGCCTGCTGTGGCCGGTCAAGCAGAAGTACGGCAACAAGATTTCCTGGGCCGACCTGCTGATCCTGACCGGCAACGTCGCGCTGGAAACCATGGGCTTCAAGACCTTCGGCTTCGCCGGTGGCCGCCAGGACGTATGGGAACCGGACCTGGACGTGTACTGGGGCACGGAAACCACCTGGCTGGGCGGCGATGATCGCTACGGCAAGGGCAAAGCCGGTGCCAGCCATGGCGAGATCACGGCCGACGCCGACCGTCACGGCAACGAGCAGAGCCGTACCGCCCCCACCGGCCGCAACCTGGAAAACCCGCTGGCCGCCGTCCAGATGGGCCTGATCTACGTGAACCCGGAAGGTCCGGAAGGCAACCCCGACCCGGTCGCAGCCGCCCATGACATCCGCGAAACCTTCGCCCGCATGGCGATGGACGATGAAGAAACCGTGGCCCTGATCGCCGGCGGCCACACCTTCGGCAAGACCCACGGTGCGGGCGACGCCAAGCACGTGGGCCGTGAGCCGGAAGGCGGCGACCTGGAAAGCCAGGGCCTGGGCTGGAAGAGCAGCTTCGGCAGCGGCGCCGGTGGCGACACCATCAGTTCCGGCCTGGAAGTGACCTGGACCCAGACCCCGGCCCAGTGGAGCAATTACTTCTTCGAGAACCTGTTCAACTATGAATGGGAACTGACCAAGAGCCCGGCCGGCGCCCACCAGTGGGTGGCCAAGGGTGCCGATGCGGTGATCCCGCACGCCCATGGTGGCGCACCGCTGCGTCCGACCATGCTGACCACGGACTTGTCGCTGCGCTTCGATCCGGCCTATGAAAAAATCTCGCGCCGCTTCCTGGAAAACCCCGACCAGTTCGCCGACGCCTTCGCCCGCGCCTGGTTCAAGCTGACCCACCGCGACCTCGGCCCGCGTGCGCGCTACCTCGGTCCGGAAGTGCCGGCCGAAGAACTGATCTGGCAAGACCCGCTGCCCAAGGCAGAGGGTGCGCCGATTGATGCCGCCGATGTGAGCGTCTTGAAGAGCAAGATCCTGGCCTCGGGCCTGTCGGTGAGCGAGCTGGTCTCGACCGCCTGGGCCTCGGCCTCCACCTTCCGTGGTGGCGACAAGCGCGGCGGTGCCAACGGTGCACGCATCCGCCTGGCGCCGCAGAAGGATTGGGCTGCCAACCAGCCGGCCCAGCTGGCCAAGGTATTGAAGGCGCTGGAAGGCATCCAGGCCGAGTTCAACCAAGGTGCCAAGAAGGTATCGCTGGCTGACCTGATCGTGCTGGCCGGTAGCGCAGCCGTTGAAAAGGCGGCCAAGGATGCCGGCGTCGCGGTCACTGTGCCCTTCAGCGCAGGTCGTGTGGACGCGTCGCAGGCGCAGACCGACGTCGCTTCCTTCGAACCGCTGGAACCCGTCGTCGATGGTTTCCGCAACTTCCAGAAGCAGCGTTATGCAGTGCGTGCCGAAGACATGCTCATCGACAAGGCCCAGCAGCTGACCCTGACCGCGCCGGAAATGACGGTCTTGATCGGTGGCCTGCGCGTGCTGGGCAACACGGTCGGTGGCAGCACCAAGGGTGTGTTCACGTCCAAGGTCGGTGTGCTCTCCAATGACTTCTTCGTCAACCTGCTGGACATGGGGACCGAGTGGAAATCCACGTCGCCCGCCCAGGAAGAGTTCGAAGGCCGTGACCGCAAGAGCGGTGCCGTCAAGTGGACCGGCACGCGCGTGGACCTGGTGTTCGGCTCCAACGCCGTGCTGCGCGCCCTGGCCGAAGTCTATGCCAGCTCGGACGCCAAGGAAAAGTTCGTCAAGGACTTCGTGGCCGCCTGGGTCAAGGTGATGGACCTGGATCGCTATGACCTGAAGAAGTAAGCAGCAAAGCAGCAACGCAGTCAGGCAGTGAAGCGATGAACGACGGCGGGCCGCAAGGCTCGCCGTTTTTCTTTGCGTGCGCGCATGTCATGGAGATGTCACGGAGTACGTCGGCGCAGGGGCTATAGTGGCGTTCGGTCTTTTTCTTCACCTGCGAGGCGCACGATGGCACTGAGCCTGGATGACATTGCCCTGCTGTTCACACGGCACGGCCACACCCAATATGCCGGCGAGCCGGTCACGCAACTGGAACACGCGCTGCAATCGGCGCTGCTGGCCGAGCAGGAGGGCGCAGCGCCCAGCCTGATCGTGGCCAGCCTGCTGCACGACCTCGGGCATCTGCTGGAAGATCTGGGCCAGACCCCGACGCTGGCCGGCATCGATGACCTGCACCAGTACCGCGTGCTGCCTTTCCTGCGGGGTGTGTTCGATGAAGCCGTGCTGGCCCCGATCGCCCTGCATGTGGATGCCAAGCGCTACCTGTGCGCCACCGATCCGGATTACTTCGCCCAGCTCTCCGCCGATTCGGTGCGCAGCCTGCAATTGCAGGGCGGGATCTTCGATGTGGAACAGGCTGCGGCGTTCATTGACCGGCCCTATGCAGAGGAGGCGGTCAGGTTGCGGCGCTGGGATGATCGCGCCAAGATGGCGGGTTTGCCCACGCCCGATTATGCGCACTATGCCGGCTACTTCAGCCAGTGCCTGCTGCAGCCAGGCAAGTCCGGCCGTGCTCAGGCCAGGTAAGTCTTCCGATACGCCGCTGGGGTGGTGCCGCGCAACTTGCGCAGCGCGTGCGTGAGTGCACTCTGGTCGCCATAGCCACAACGCTGGGCAATCTGCGCCAGCGGCAGGCTGCTCGTGCGCAGCAGCTGGCAGGCCCGGGCCACGCGGACTTCGGCCAGCCAGGCGCGCGGCGACGTGTCCAGTTCGGCGCGAAACCATTCATGTAGCCGGCTGGGGGAGATCGCTGCCAGTTGCGCCATCTGCGCCACCGTCCAGGGATGGTCGGCGCGCGCCTCCACCCGCGCCAGCATCAGGCGCAGACGCGACAGCGCCTGCGGCTGCTGCGTGAGTGTGTCCAGCAGCAGGGGAATCCAATGCTGTAGCGTTTTGCCGGCGGGGCGGGTGTCGCTCAGTGCCAGCGCCATGAATTCCACCAGTTTGCCGGCGGCGCCTGACAAGGGCAAAAATGGCCGCTGCGCCAGCGCCTCCAGTTGCAGGCTGCCGACCGCATCGGGGGCCAGGTCCACCACCAGCGAACGATTCTCGCCGCCGGCGCGCGTGGCGTGCCGCGCACCGGGTTCGACGAAGGCTGCCGTGGCGGTATCGGCCAGGCCTTCGCGGCCGGCGATGTCCATCGCCAGATGGCCTGCCAGCGGCAGTACCAGCTGCGGGAAATCATGCCGGTGCGCCAATGACTCCTCGCGATAGCTGCGCAGGTGCAACTGCGCCATGGGCGGGGCAGTGTCGGGATGCGGTAGCGAGGATGGGATCATGGCGCGCAGGGAGGTGAGGCAACCCCGCCATGATAGCGGACTTCGCTGTGACGGCCGCAAGCGCGATCCCTTCACACGACATCCGCATGACCTGAAGCGTCTTGCAAAACATCAGTGTTGCCGGCAGCCAAGACAAAGCCGCCGGGCTTGCGCCACGGCGGCTTCGGGAGAGGCCTGGATGCGGGTGAAGCTTACTGCATATGCCAGCCATGGCTGACCACGACGGACTGGCCGGTCAGCGCGTTGGTCGGGAAGGCCGCCAGGAAGACGGCAGTCTGGGCCACGTCCTGGGTGGTGGTGAATTCACCGTCCACGGTGTCCTTCAACATGATCTTCTTGATGACGTCCTCTTCGCTGATGCCGAATTCCTTGGCCTGCTCGGGGATCTGCTTTTCCACCAGCGGCGTGCGCACGAAGCCGGGACAGATGACGTTGGTGCGGATCTTGTCCTTGGCGCCTTCCTTGGCCACGGTCTTGGCCAGCCCCAGCAGGCCATGCTTGGCGGTGACATAGGGCGACTTGAGCGCCGAGGCCTGGTGCGAGTGGACCGAACCCATGTAGATGATGGAGCCGCCACGGCCTTGCTTGATCATGGCCTTCATCGCCGCGCGGGTGGTCAGGAAGGCGCCGTCGAGGTGGATCGCCAGCATCTTGCGCCAGTTCTCCAGCGACAGCTCGGTGACCGAACTGATGATCTGGATGCCGGCATTGCTGATCATGATGTCCAGTCCGCCGTAGGTGTTCACGGCATCGGCCACGCCCTTGTCGACCTGGGTTTCATCGGTGACGTTCATGGCCACCGCCATGGCGGTGCCGCCATTCTTGACGATCTCTTCGGCCGTGGCCTTGGCCGCTTCCAGGGCCAGGTCGGCGATGACGACCTTGGCACCCTGCTTTGCATATTCGACCGCGATTTCCTTGCCGATGCCGCTGGCCGAACCGGTGATGAGAGCGACTTTATCCTTGAGTAGCATGATCTTCCTTTATGTTTCGAGTTGACGGACATTGCAAAGCCAGGCCGCCAATGCCACCGGCGCAATTGCGCTCGGCCAGCATGGCGGCCAGCTATCCCTGGTTTCGATGAACTGAGCATCGAAAGATTCCACGGGTGCCGATCTCGCCCTTGCACCCGTTTTCCTTGCCCTCGCGCGTGTGCCTGCTCCTCGATGGGAGGTCTCCTGGCGCCGCTTTGTCATGCCATTGTAACGCTGGGCAGCCGGTTGTTGCTGCACTGCCAAAACGCTTGCAGAGGTCATGTGCGTGAAACATTCGCTGGTTAGTCTGTGCAGCGTTATCCCGGGGACATCGGCTGTTTCTCGAAAACCATCGATCCATTCTTCGATTTCATTTGAGACAGCCGCAATTCTGAAGGGGATGCAGGAAGCATGTCAGGCGAGGTCGCTTATGTTGTTTGGTTGACCTGGCAGATGTTTTCCACGGTCCCCTTCAACATCACCACAAAGGACAATGCATGAGACTGCTTACCATTCCTGCCGATGCCAATCCGAGTTTTGCCAAGCTCAACCTGAGCCTGGCCAGCACCCCGGAAGAAGTGCGCGAAGTGCAGCGCCTGCGCTACAAGGTGTTCATCGAAGCGATGAACCTGTCGGCCCTGGCCAACCCGGAAGGCCTGGACAAGGATGAGTTCGACGACTACTGCGATCACCTGATCGTGCGCGACAGCAAGACCCTCTCGGTGGTCGGCACCTATCGCGTGCTCAGTCCGCACGGTGCACGCCGCATGGGCAAGTTCTACTCGGAACAGGAATTCGACCTCTCGCGCCTGGACAACATCCGTGGTGTCATCGCCGAAGCCGGCCGCGCCTGCATCCACCCGGACTACCGCAGCGGCGGCGTCATCATGATGCTGTGGGCTGGCCTGGCCGCCTACATGCGCAAGGAACGCTGCGAATACCTGATGGGCTGCGCCAGCGTGAGCCTGGCCGATGGTGGCCACAACGCCGCCGCGCTGTATCACGCCTTCCGCGAAAAGAACCTGGCGCCGCCGGACTACCGCGTCACGCCGCTGCTGCCCTTCCCGCTGGAAGACCGCCAGGCCGGCGTCGAGCCGCAGATCCCGCCGCTGCTGCGCGGCTACCTGCGCAGCGGTGCCTGGGTGTGCGGCGAACCGGCCTGGGATCCTGATTTCCACTCGGCCGATTTCTTCCTGCTGCTGCCGCTCTCCAAGCTCGACAGCCGCTACGCCCGCCACTACCTCAAGGATTCGAGGACCGCATGAAGCCACGCGAACAGTTCATGGAAAAAGCCCAGGGGCTGTTCGCCGACCTGGGTCCCGACCACGATGCCGGTGACGAGGAAGCCAAGCGCGAACCGCTGCGCTTCCGCACCATCTGGATTTCCGACATCCACCTGGGGACCACCGGCTGCCAGGCCGAGCGCCTGCTGGAGTTCCTGCGCGCCACCGAATCCGAGACGCTCTATCTCGTGGGCGACATCATCGATGGCTGGCAACTCAAGCGCCGCTGGTACTGGGACCAGTCCCACAACAACGTGGTGCAGACCGTCCTCAAGAAAGCCAAGAAGGGCACCAACGTCATCTTCGTCCCCGGCAACCACGATGAAGTGATCCGCCAGTTCATCGACCTCGATTTCGGCGGCATCAAGATCCGCGACGAACTGGTGCATGTGACTGCAGAGGGCAAGCGCATGCTGGTGCTGCACGGCGACCGTTTCGATGGCGTCATCGCCTGCGCCAAGTGGCTCGCCTACGTGGGCGACAGCCTCTACACCATGATCCTCAAGTTCAACCAGTGGTTCAACAGCTGGCGTGCCCGTGCCGGGCTGCCGTACTGGTCGCTCTCGCAGTACCTCAAGTCCAAGGTCAAGAATGCGGTGAACTACATCACCTCCTTCGAAGATGCACTCGCTGAAGAAGCCAAGAAGAAGGGACTGGATGGCGTCATCTGCGGCCACATCCACAAGCCCGAGATCCGCGACATCGGTGGTGTCGTCTACTGCAACGACGGCGACTGGGTCGAGAGCCTCTCGGCACTGGTGGAAGATCCGAATGGTGAACTGCGCCTGGTGACCTGGCAGGAAATCATGCAGCTCAAACGCGCCGGCAAGGAAGCGCGCCAGGCTGCCCGGGAACTCGCCACCGCCTGAGGGTGGCAAGTTCATCGCGCTACATATCGTTTATATTGTTTATATAGTTTATGCGCATTGCCATCATCAGCGACGCCGGAGAGCCGCAAGTCAACGGCGTCGTCAACACCTTGCGCTCTACCGTGCGTTGCCTGCGCGGTCTCGGCCACGAAGTGCTGCTGCTGTCGCCGCGCGACTTCCGCACCTTCGCCTGTCCGACCTATCCTGAAATCCGCCTGGCCTACAAGCCTTATGCCCGCATCGCGGCCACGCTCGAATCCTTCCAGCCCGACTGCATCCACATCGCCACCGAAGGACCGATGGGGCTGGCAGCGCGCCGTTATTGCGTGCGCCACAAGCTCAGTTTTACCACGGCCTATCACACCCGCTTCCCGGAATACCTGGCTGCGCGCAAGCTGCTGCCCAAGGCGATCACCTATCTCCTGCTGCGCTGGTTCCATGGCCGCTCCGAAGCCATCATGGTGCCCACCCCGGCGATGAAGTCGGCGCTGGAAGAAGAGGGCTTCCGCAATGTCGTCCTGTGGGGGCGGGGCGTCGATACCAATCATTTCCGTCCGGCGGTGGAAGACCACGCCTGCATCGAGCGGCCACTGTTCCTCTACGTGGGCCGCGTGGCCGTGGAAAAGAACATCGAAGCCTTCCTCAAACTGGACCTCCCTGGCACCAAGTGGGTGGTCGGCGATGGCCCGCAGCTCGAAGACCTGAGTGCCCGCTATCCCCAAGTACGGTTCTTGGGCGCCAAGGGCCATGACGAACTGCCGGCCTATTACAACTGCGCCGATGTCTTCGTCTTCCCCAGCAAGACCGATACCTTCGGCCTGGTGCTGCTCGAAGCCATGGCCTGCGGCATCCCGGTGGCCGCTTATCCGGTCGAGGGCCCCATCGATGTGGTCGACAACGGCGTCTCCGGCGTGCTGCGCCACGACCTCCAGCAGGCCTGCCTGCAAGCCCTGAAGCTGGACCAGGAAGCCGTGCGTGCCCACGCCGCCACCCGCTCCTGGGAATCTGCGACCCAGCAGTTCCTGCAGCACCTGCACCTGGCGCATCGCAGCGCGCCTGGCAAGGCCGGTGCCATCAAGCCGGTACGCGAGTCCCGCTGAGTTGGCGACGTCTGCCGTGCGCAGCCGTCCCTTTTCTTCATTTTTTGATAACTATGCAAGAGGAACAGGGCCGCATGCCGACAAAGCATTGGCATGCGCGCTCGCGCCTCTTCTAAGATGCGCCACGCCCGCGTGCGCTGACGTCGCAATTGGCTAGTCGCATGGCGCAGCGCCCATAACAAAACGCTAACAGAGACGCCCATGTCGCGCATCACAGCCCGTCAGTGCCGGCCTGACAGGTCCGCCCCACGCACTTTGGCAAAGGCCTGGCGCGGAGCAGGCATGAATCATGCTCACCCGCGAGCGCAAGAACAGCAAAGCAAAACGGACGACGCACCGTGGCCCTCGCCGGTGTCGGCATCCGCATCAAAGTCGTAGTGCGCGTTACAAGGAAGAGAACATCCATGATTCAACATCTCAAGATCGGCAGCCGCCTGGCTTTCGGCTTCTGCCTCATCCTGCTGCTGGCCACCGCCATCCTGCTCATCGGCCTGTGGCGCATGGCCGAGCTGGAGGCCAGCAGTGAATACGTGATCGAGAAGAAGGTCACCGCCATGACGGCCGCCATGAACATGCGCGAAGCCGGCAGCCAGCTGGCGCTGGCCCTGCGCAAGGTGGTTACGCCTACCGATGCCGCCGAAGGCAAGGCCGAGGACGCGCACCTGGGCCAGATCCTGAAGGCCTACGCCGGATTTGAAAAGCAGATCACCGAGCTCTCCTCGGAGGGCCAGGGCAAGCAGTTGCTGGAGGCCACCAGCGGCGAGAGCAAGAAGCTGTTCCCGCTGGTGGAGCAGATTCGCCAGCAGGTGGTCAGCAACAATTACTTCGATGCCGCCCAGCAGTTGAAGAGCGACTTCCTGCCCGCGCACGACAAGTGGATGGCCAGCGTGGCCGCGCTGGCCACCTTCCAGCAGGACGACATGAAACAAGCCCATGCCGACGCCAAGGACAGCTACCGCAAGGCCCAGGTCGGCATGCTGGCCATGGGCGCGCTCACGCTCGGGCTGGGCTTCTTCTTCACCTTCGTCATCACGCGCTCCATCGTCAATCCGCTCAAGCGCGCCGGCCATATCGCGGAAACGATTTCCCGTGGCGACCTGACCCACGACTTCCACGACCAGGGCCGCGATGAAGCCGCCCACCTGGTCAACGCCCTCGATGCCATGCAGGGCAACCTGGCCGCCACGCTCAACGAGGTCAAGGAAAGCGCCGCCGTCATCGCGGTGGCCTCGCATGAAATCGCTCGCGGCAACGTGGATCTGTCCAACCGCACCGAATCGCAAGCCTCCAGCCTGGAAGAAACCGCCAGCTCCATGGAGCAGCTCACCTCCACCGTGCAGCAGAACGCCGCCAACGCGCAGCAGGCCAACCAGCTGGTGCTGTCGGCCTCGGACTACGCCACCAAGGGCGGACGCGTGGTGGGCGACGTCGTGGCGACCATGGGCTCGATCAAGGAAAGCTCGGGCAAGATCGTCGACATTATCGGCGTCATCGATGGCATCGCCTTCCAGACCAATATCCTGGCTCTGAACGCCGCCGTGGAAGCGGCCCGTGCCGGCGAGCAGGGCCGCGGGTTTGCGGTCGTTGCCTCGGAAGTGCGCGCGCTGGCCCAGCGCAGCGCGGCCGCCGCCAAGGAAATCAAGGAACTCATCAGCGACTCGGTGGACAAGGTCGATGCCGGCGGCAAGCTGGTCGATGAAGCCGGTGCGACCATGAGCGAGATCGTCAGCTCGGTCAAGCACGTGGCCGACATCATGGGCGAGATCACGGCCGCCAGCCAGGAGCAGAGTGCCGGCATCGCCGAGGTCAACAATGCCATCGCCCAGATCGACGAGATCACCCAGCAGAATGCGGCCCTGGTCGAGCAGGCTGCGGCCGCCGCCGAAAGCCTGCAGGAGCAGTCCGATGTCCTGGCCCGCGCAGTGGCGGTGTTCAAGCTCAAGACTGCGCGTGCGGGGCAAGCGGGCATGCCGCATCCTGCGCCGGTGATGGGCAGCGTGCAGCCGGCGCGCACCGTCAACGCACCACCGGCCGTGAGCGTGGTCAAGAGCCGGCCGGTGGCCAGCCTGCCGGCAGCGGGTACACCTGCCAACCGCAAGCCGGCAGCCGCGGCACGGGATGATGATTTCGAGGAATTCTGATGGCGGGTACTGAAGCGACCCTGTGATTTCAATGAATAGATAGTTAACTAAAAATCAAGTCAACGCGCAAGCGCCGCCACCTGGCAGGGTGGCGGCGTTTTTTTTTCAAGGCAGAGCAAGCACGTTCCGTGAGAATTCAAGATAATTGCGAAGTTGCCGTAAAGCTATATCAATGCGGCAGACAGACCGTTCCTGCAAGGGGAGGGCGGTCGCCTGCTCAACCGGGGGGAAGAGCGCGGCGTCACGGAAGCGGCCACACAGGCTCGACGACGCCCATGCCGACTGCACGAAGAAGGCGGCCCCGGGGATCACCTTGCGGTACTTTCCCTTCATCCACCGGAACCAGTCCATGTCCATCAAGAACCTTTCGATCAAGGCGCAACTCGCCGTTGCCGTCCTTGTCCTGTCCCTCCTGCTGCTTGCGCTCGGCCTGTCGGGCCTGTTGGGCATGTCGGCCGCCGTGAGTATCAACCGCCAGCTCTCCGAAGAGCGCATTCCCAAGACGGTCGCCGCCGACAATACCCTGATCTGGATCGGCCGCCAGCGTACCTCGCTGGACCAGGCCGCCATGACCAATGACCCGGCCTGGGCCGAGCGCATGATGGGCATGGACGCCAACGCCCGCAAGGAAGCCCTGCAATGGTGGGGCAAGTACACCGCGCTGCCCCAGACCGACGACGGCCGGGTGCTGGTCAAGAAAGTCTCCGAAGGCATCGACAAGACCGAGCAGGAACTGGCCCGCTTCGCCGAGGTGATCAAGGGCGGGGACCGCCAGGCCATCGCCGACCAGGCGCGCAAGGTCGGCACCATCTACACCGCCATGCAACTGGATGGCCAGGCCCTGAGCAAGTATGAGACCGAGCAGGCCGCCGCCAGTGTGGAAGCGAACATGGCCCGGTTCGAGGCCTCACGCATGTTTTCCATCGCGGCCGTCATCGGCGGCCTGCTGCTGGCCTTCTTCAGCTGGTGGTCACTGCGCCGTGCCATCGGCGAGCCGATGCAGCGCGCCCTGCGCCACTTCGATGCCATTGCCAATGGCGACCTGACCCAGCCGGTCCACGTGCATTCGAAGAATGAAATGGGCCAGTTGCTGCAGGGCCTGGCACGCATGCAGGAGAGCCTCTCTCGCACCGTACGTGCCGTGCGTGGCGGCAGCGATGCCATTGCCACGGCCACGCGCGAGATCGCTTCGGGCAACCTGGACCTGTCGGCGCGCACCGAGCAGCAGGCCGCCTCGCTGGAAGAAACCGCCTCCAGCATGGAAGAACTGACCGGCACCGTGAAGCACAACGCCGACAACGCCCGCCAGGCCACGACGCTGGCCGTCAATGCCTCCACCATCGCCGCCGACGGCAATGCCGTGGTCGGCCGCGTGGTGCAGACCATGGAAGAGATCCGCGAGAGCTCGGCGCGCATCACCGACATCGTCAGCATCATCGATGGCATCGCCTTCCAGACCAACATCCTGGCCCTCAATGCTGCGGTGGAAGCGGCCCGTGCCGGTGAGCAGGGCCGAGGCTTTGCCGTGGTGGCCACCGAAGTGCGCGCGCTGGCGCAGCGTTCTTCCAGTGCTGCCAAGGAAATCAAGGAACTGATCATGCATTCGGTCGACCGCGTGCAGGCCGGTTCCCAACTGGTCGGCCAGGCCGGCGACACCATGAATGACGTGATCCAGGCCGTGCAGCGCGTCACCGACATCATGAGCGAGATCTCGGCGGCTTCCAACGAGCAGAGCGCCGGCATCGACCAGGTCTCGCGCGCGGTGACGCAGATGGATGAAGCCACCCAGCAGAATGCCGCCCTGGTGGAGCAGGCCAGTGCCGCCGCCAAGTCGCTGGAGCAGCAAGCCCAGGCGTTGATGCAGGAAGTGGCGATCTTCCGTGTGGGGCAGGGCGAGGCTGTGGCCGTGCGGGCTCCGGTCGAGGTGGTGCAGCCCGTTGCCAAGCCGGTAGCCGCGCCGCTCAAGGCGGCGGCGCCCAAGGCCGCACCGGTCCTGAAGCGTCCCGCCTTGCCGGCGGCTACGTCCGCAGCCAAGCCGGCCTCGCGCCAGCCTGCCAGTAGCGATGACGGTGACTGGGAGACGTTCTGATCGTCCGTTTTTTTGCCTGAAACTTCAGGCGCTCCCATGAAGAATCGCCGCAGCCCGCTTGTGCAGGGTGCGGCGATTTTTTTCTTCACATCCGGCTTCGGGAGGAGCGCCCCGCCCATTGCGCGCGGGTTTTCAGCGTGACGGATGCTTGGCCGGGCCGTTGAGCAACTCCGGGGCGACCACGGCCTTGAGGTAATTGGTGGTCACGTCGCCCCGCTCGCGCTGGGCGATCCACCAGACGTTGCCCTTGCGCAGCGACCATTCCTGAGGTTGTCCCGAGATCAGCCGGGCCGCAACCTGCCCTAGCGTGGGCTGGTGGCCCACGATCAATACCGGTTCGCGGCTGTCGGGCCAGTTGGCCGCACGCAGCAGGTCATCGGCACTCATGTTGGGCGCCAGGTCGGCCACCACCTTGTATTTGCGCTTCAAGGCTTCCACCGTCTGCAGCGTGCGGGTGGCCGGACTGACCAGGATGCGGCAGCTTTCGGGCAGGTTGCGGTCCAGCCATTCCGCCATCTTCGCCGCCTGCTTGTGCCCCTTCGGGGTCAGCGCGCGGCCTTCGTCAGGTTCGCCCAGTTCGGCCTCGGCGTGACGCCACAGAATCAGGTCCATCTCAGCTCCTTGAGGAAATCAGCAGGCCGCCATGCGCGGCGTTACACCGGTTCTTCCGGCGGCGTGGCCGGAATGCCCAGGGTGGTCATCAGGTGTTGCTGGGCGTTGAAGCACTGCTGCTTGTTGCGCGCCTTCTTGAGGGTGTAGACGCCGTTGACGTCGAGGTGCCAGGCGTTGGTGTTGTCCTTCAGGTAGGGATTCAATCCCTCGGTCATCACGCGCTTCTTGAGCGTCTTGTCCAGCACCGGGAAGGCGACCTCGATGCGGCGGAACAGGTTGCGGTTCATCCAGTCGGCGCTGGCCAGGTAGACGTCGTGCTTCAGGTCGTTGCGGAAGTAATAGATGCGCGAGTGTTCCAGGTAGCGGCCGATGATGGAGCGCACCTTGATGTTCTCCGACAGCCCCGGTACGCCGGGCCGCAGCGCGCAGGCACCGCGCACGATCAGGTCGATCTTGACGCCGTCGGCTGAAGCCGCATAGAGCGCGCGGATCACCGACTCATCCAGCAGCGCATTCATCTTGGCGATGATGCGTGCCGGTCGTCCCTCGCGGGCAATCTGTCCCTCGTTGCGGATGGCGCGGATGATTTCCTTCTGCAGCGAGAAGGGCGCCAGCCACAGGTGCGTGAGATTGCGCGGCTTGGTCAGGCTGGTGAGGTGGATGAAGACCTCGTTGACTTCGGCGGTCAGCTCCTGGTTGGAGGTCAAGAGACCAAAGTCGGTATAGAACTTGGTGGTATTGGGGTGGTAGTTGCCGGTGCCCAGGTGCGCATAGAAGCGCAGGTTCTGGTCGTCGTCACGGCGGATCACCAGGGCCAGCTTGGCGTGCGTCTTCAGGCCGACCACGCCGTAGACCACCTGCGCACCGGCCTGCTCCAGCTTGACCGCCCAGTTGATGTTGGCCTCTTCGTCGAAGCGCGCCATCAGCTCCACGATCACTGTCACTTCCTTGCCGTGCTGGGCGGCGTAGATCAGGGCCTCCATCAGGTCCGAGTTCATGCCGGTGCGGTAGATGGTCTGCTTGATGGCCAGCACGCGCGGATCATGGGCGGCGGTGCGGATGAAATCGACCACCGGCTGGAAGGACTGGAAGGGGTGGTGCAGCAGCACGTCCTTCCTGTCCAGCGCGGCGAAGATGTTTTCATTGGCCAGCTGCGGGGGCAGCGTGGGCGAGAAGGGCGGGAAGCGCAACTCGGGCTGGTTCACCAGGTTCACGATCTCGCCCAGGCGCACCATGTTCACAGGACCCTGCACGGCGTAGAGACGATTGCGCTCGATGTTGAACTGGTTCAGCAGGAACTGCGCCAGGTGTTCCGGGCAATTGGCCGCCACTTCCAGGCGCACCGCCACACCGAACTGGCGGCTTTGCAATTCGGTCTCCAGCGCCTGGCGCAGGTTCTTGACCTCTTCTTCATCGACCCACAGGTCGCTGTTGCGGGTGACGCGGAATTGCGAATAGGCGGTGATATCGCGGCCCGGGAACAGGTCCGCGATATGCGCATGGATCACCGAAGAGAGCAGGCAGAACGAGGACTGGCCCTTGGCCGACAGGTGGTCCGGCAGCTTGATCACGCGCGGCAGTACGCGTGGCGCCTTGACGATGACGATGGCCGTACCGCGTCCGAAGGCATCCTTGCCGGAGAGCTCGATGATGAAATTGAGGCTCTTGTTGTGCACCTGCGGGAAGGGGTGGGCCGGGTCCAGCCCGATGGGCGTCAAGAGCGGGCGCACGTGCTGCTCGAAATATTGCTTCACCCAGGCGCGCTGGGCTTCGTTGCGGTCGTCATGGCGCAGCAGGTGGATGCCGTTGGCGGCCAGCTGCGGCAGGATCTCTTCGTTCAGGAGTTCATATTGGCGCGTGACGATGCGGTGGCATTCGGCGCTGGTGCGCTCGAGCGCGGCGCGCAGCTCGGGCGGATCGATGTTCTCGCCCTCGATGCGGTTGGCCAGCAGGCTGGCGATACGCACTTCAAAGAATTCATCGAGATTGCTGCTGCAAATGCACAAATAGCGCAGGCGCTCCAGCAGCGGCACGCTGTCGTCTTCGGCCTGGGCCAGCACACGGCGGTTGAAGGCCAGTTGCGACAGTTCACGGTTGAGGTAAATCGTACTAGCGGGAAGTTCAGGTTGGGTACTGCTCTCCGGCTTTGCTTTTCTGGTCATCAATGGTCCCTGTCCATCCACTTTGAGCGGGCAGTGTATTTAGGAGGTATGACGAGTTTATGACAACACCTTGGCGGCCTTGTCACATTTGGATCAGTATAAATCCATCTTTATATGATGACAAAATCATATTTGTCGCGAGGCAACCCTTTGCATTGGCCTGCGCGGACCGTGACATCAAATTGTCAGGAAAGCCGCACTGCGCGTGGCATGCGGCTTTTCGGGCGGTTCGGGCGCGCTGTTGAGGGTCTGCTGCAACGCGGCGCAGGGGCCTGTGCAATCTGGACTGGATGACAAGTTCGGGTCATAAACTCGTCACATTAGCTGGTTAAAGTTCGCCCTGTCTCGAAAGTCATCCCTCCCGATGTGATGTTTCTCGGTGACCGTCCTCTCTTCAAAATCATAGGAGTAGCAGAAATGGGTTTTAACCATCTGATCAAGTCTGTTGCAATCGCAGTGGCTGGCGCTTTCGCTTTCAGCGGTGCCGCGCATGCAGCAGAAATCACCGGCGCTGGCGCCTCCTTCCCGTACCCGGTCTACGCCAAGTGGGCTGAGCTGTACAAGGCCGCCACCGGCAACAGCCTGAACTACCAATCCATCGGTTCGGGCGGTGGTATCAAGCAGATCAAGGCCAAGACCGTCGATTTCGGCGCCTCCGACGCCCCGCTGCCGCAGAGCGAGCTGGCTGAAGCCGGCCTGACCCAGTTCCCCGCCGTCGTCGGTGGTGTGGTCCCCGTGGTCAACCTGGACGGCGTGACCCCCGGCCAGATCAAGCTGTCGGGCCAGGTGCTGGGCGACATCTACGCCGGCAAGATCACCAAGTGGAACGCCGCTGAAATCACCGCGCTGAACCCGGGCGTGAAGCTGCCCAATGAAGACATCACCGTCGTCTACCGTTCGGACGCATCGGGCACCTCCTACGTCTTCACCTCCTACCTGTCCAAGGCCAACGCTGACTTCAAGAGCAAGATCGGTGCTGGTACTGCCGTGAAGTGGCCCACCGGCGTGGGTGGCAAGGGTAACGAAGGCGTTGCCGCCAACGTGCAGAAGGTCAAGGGCGCCATCGGCTACGTCGAGTACGCCTACGTCAAGAAGAACAAGCTGAACTACACCCAGCTGAAGAACAAGGATGGCAACTTCGTCTCCCCGGACGATTCCACCTTCAAGGCCGCTACCGCCGCTGGCGACTGGGCCAAGACCCCGGGCTTCGCTGTTGACTTCACCGATGCCGCCGGCAAGGAATCGTGGCCGATCTCCAGCGCCACCTTCATCCTGCTGCACAAGGAACAGGCTGGCGATGGCGCCAAGGGCAAGGAAGTCCTGAAGTTCTTCGACTGGGCCTACAAGAACGGCGGCAAGGTTGCTGCTGAACTGGACTACGTGCCCCTGCCGGATTCGGTCACCAAGCTGGTGGAAGATTCCTGGAAGAGCAACGTCAAGGACAGCAGCGGCAAGGCGCTCTGGTAAGCCAAGCCCAGTCCGGCCGGATGCCATCAACATCCGGTCATAGCAGCCTCTCCCCTACGGAGCATTCGGGTCATCGCAGCGAGAACGAGCAACTCTGGAGCACAGAGCATTCGCGGCGATGGCCCGTTTTAATGGTGAATTCAAATGAGCGCTAATTATTCCACCACGGCAATGTCGAATACCGAAGTCAAAAAATCCCCGACAGAGACTGAAAGCGCGCAAGCGGCGCGCGAGAAGCTGATGGTCGTCATGCGCCACCAGCGTCTGCAGGATTTCTTTTTCCACAAGATCACCCTGATCTTCGCCCTGTCCGTGCTGCTGATGCTGGGCGGGATCATCGTTTCCCTCATCATCGGTGCCGCGCCGGCGTTCCAGGCCTTTGGCCCGGGCTTCATCACGCGCGTCGAATGGGATCCGACCAATAACGAATTCGGCGCCATGATCGCCATCGTCGGCACGCTGTCGACCTCGATCATCGCCTTGCTGATCGCCTTCCCCGTCAGCTTCGGCATTGCCCTGTTCCTGACCGAAATCTGCCCCGCCAAGCTGCGCCGCCCGCTGGGCACCTGCGTGGAACTGCTGGCCGGCGTGCCCTCCATCATCTACGGCATGTGGGGCCTGTTCGTGTTCGCGCCGCTGTTCTCCGAATATGGCCAGCCCTTCCTGAAGGCTACCTTGGGCCAGATCCCCGGCATCGGCGTGCTGTTCTCCGGCCCGACCATGGGCATCGGCATCCTGACCGCCGGCCTGATCCTGTCGGTGATGATCATCCCCTTCATCTCCTCGGTGATGCGCGACGTGTTTGAAGTCGTCCCTGCAGTGCTGAAGGAGTCGGCCTACGGTCTCGGCTGCACCCGCTGGGAAGTGGTGCGCAAGGTGGTGCTGCCCTATACCAAGACCGGTGTGGTCGGTGGCGTGATGCTGGGCCTGGGCCGTGCGCTGGGCGAGACCATGGCGGTCACCTTCGTGATCGGCAACTCGCACCGCCTGTCCTGGTCGCTGTTCTCGGCCGGCAACTCGATTGCCTCCACCCTGGCCAATGAAATCGCCGAAGCCTCCAGCAAGCTGCACGTGTCTTCGCTGTTTGCCCTGGGCCTGATCCTGTTCGTCATCACCTTCATCGTTCTGTCCGCCGCCAAGATCATGCTCATGGGCATGACCCGCAAGGAAGGATCCAAATAATGAGCCAGACCGTACAAGCCGGTGTGAAAAGCACCGACCAGGCGCAAGCCATGAACCCCGTCTACCGCCGTCGCCTGATGCAGCATCGCATGGGCATGCTGTTCTCCTTCCTGGCCATGGGCCTGGGCCTGTTCGTGCTGGCCTGGATCCTGCTGACCCTGGTGTTCAAGGGCGTGGCAGCCCTCAACCTGGGCCTGCTGACCGAAAACACGCCTGGTCCGGGCGATGCCGGCGGCGGCCTGCTGAACCCCATCGTCGGCTCGCTGCTGATGGTCGGTATCAGCACCATCATCAGCACCCCGATCGGCATCCTGGCCGGCGTCTATCTGGCGGAATACGGCGAGGAAAGCAAGCTGGCCCAGGTCACCCGCTTCGTCACCGACATCATGCTGTCGGCGCCGTCGATCGTCATTGGCCTCTTCATCTACGCCATCTACGTGGCCAACGTGAACCACTTCTCGGGCTGGGCCGGTACCTTCGCCATTTCGCTCATCGCCATTCCGGTGGTGGTGCGTACCACCGACAACATGTTGAAGCTGGTGCCCAACGGCCTGCGCGAAGCCGCCTTCGCCCTGGGTGCGCCGCGCTGGAAGGTGGCCATCATCGTGCGCCTGCGTGCCGTCAAGGCGGGCGTGGTGACCGGTGTGCTGCTGGCCGTGGCGCGTATCTCGGGTGAGACCGCTCCGCTGCTGTTCACCGCCCTGAACAACCAGTTCTTCAGCACCAACATGAACCGTCCGATCGCCAACCTGCCGGTGGTGATCAACCAGTTCGCCATGAGCCCGTATGACAACTGGGTCTCGCTGGCATGGGGCGGCGCCTTGCTGATCACCTTCAGCGTGCTGCTGCTCAACGTGCTCTCGCGCACCCTGTTCAAACAACAAATCCCCGGCTAATTCTCCAAGTGACCGACATGACTACTGCTCATCAAATGGCAAGCCACGCTTCGACCGCACCTCTCAACGCCGCTGCGGCCCAGAAGGCCACGCTGGAAGTTTCGCAACTGAACTTCTACTACGGCGGATTCCAGGGTTTGAAGAACATCAACCTGAACATCTACGAAGGCAAGGTGACCGCCTTCATCGGCCCCTCCGGCTGCGGCAAGTCTACGCTGCTGCGCACCTTCAACCGCATGTATGACCTGTACCCCGGCCAGCGCGCCGAGGGCAAGATCATCTATGCCGGCAACAACATCCTCGAAGCGGGCCAGGACCTGAACATGCTGCGCGCCAAGGTCGGCATGGTGTTCCAGAAACCGACCCCGTTCCCGATGTCGGTGTACGACAACATCGCCTTCGGTATCCGCCTGTATGAAAACCTGCCCAAGGGCGAGATGGATGAGCGCGTCGAATGGGCCTTGAACAAGGCGGCCCTGTGGGGTGAAGTCAAGGACAAGCTGCACAAGAGCGGCCTGTCGCTCTCCGGCGGCCAGCAACAACGCCTGTGTATCGCACGCGGCGTGGCCGTGAAGCCGGAAGTGCTGCTGCTGGATGAACCGACGTCGGCACTGGACCCGATTTCGACGGCCAAGGTGGAAGAGCTGATCGGTGAGCTCAAGAACGACTACACCATCGCCATCGTGACCCACAACATGCAGCAGGCGGCGCGCTGCTCGGATTACACCGCTTACATGTACCTGGGTGAGCTGGTGGAGTTTGGCGAGACCGACCAGATCTTCATGAATCCGGTGCGCAAGGAAACCCAAGACTACATCACCGGCCGCTTTGGCTAATAGGGTACGGCCTGGGCTACTGCGCATCCCGATCTCTGCGCTGCGATGCTCGCCGTACCCCAGTACGGCTGCGCTTCTCCCGCAGACCTCGGGATTGCTCGCTACGCCCATGCCGCACCCCGAACCGTAGTCATTGCACTGTATAAATTATTTATAGAAATTCTTTTTAGGGACGTCACATGACCGGCGATCATTCCTCCAAACAGTATGACCAGGATCTGGAGCAGATCCGCTCCAAGGTGCTCGCCATGGGCGGCATGGTGGAACACCAGTTCCAGGACGCGATTGCAGCCTTCCGCAACGGCAACCTCGATGTCGCCCATCGCGTGATGAAGGACGACGAAGCCGTCAACCGCCTCGAAGTCGAACTCGACGACGCCTGCAGCCACCTGATCGTGCGCCGCCAGCCGACCGCCAATGACCTGCGTACCGTCATGGCAACCATCAAGATCATCACCGACCTGGAACGCGTGGGCGACGAGGCGACCAAGATCGCCCGTACCGCCATCCACCTGCACAAGCGCGGTATCGGCCTGGTCTCGCACTACGAAACCGTAAGCCTGATCGCCGAGCAGGCCATGGACCAGCTGCGCAGCGCCCTGGACGCCTTCGCCCGCCTGGACGACCAGCAGGCCGCTGAACTCATCAAGCAGGATGAGCGCATCGATCACGGCTTCCGCTCCATCACCCGCAGCCTCATCACCTTCATGATGGAAGACCCGCGCACCATCTCCGGTTCCATCGATACCCTGTGGGTGGCCAAGGCCATCGAACGCATCGGCGACCACGCCAAGAACATCGCTGAATACGTGGTCTACGTGGTCGGTGGCAAGGACATCCGCCATACCGATTTCGGTTCGGCCAAGTCCGCCCTGGACGAAGAAGACTAAGCACGACGGCACCGGTGCTGGCAGCGGGGGAAGCGCTGCCAGCACCGGATTGCGGAGGGGAGACCCGCGATACTGCTTACCAGCCCGAATATCATGACCACTATCCTCATCGTCGAAGACGAACCCTCCATCGCCGAACTGATTGCCTTCACCTTGAAGGAGGCAGGCTGGTCCAGTTTCGTCGTCTCCAACGCGGCCGCGGCCTGGGATTTCGTCCAGCACCGCGCCCCGCAACTGGTACTGCTGGACTGGATGCTGCCGGACCGCAGCGGCCTGCACCTGCTCTCGCGCATCCGCGCCGACCGCCAGCTGCAGCAGCTCTCGGTCATCATGCTCACCGCCAAGAGCATGGAAGAAGACAAGATCGCCGGCCTCGACAACGGCGCCGACGACTACATCACCAAGCCCTTCTCGCCGCGCGAACTGACCGCGCGCATCAAGGCCCTGCTGCGCCGCAAGAGCCCGGAGCATGCCCAGGAAGTGATGTCGGCCGGTCCGGTCACGCTCGATCCGGCCAGCTGCTCGGTGAGCCTGTCGGGTGCACGCATCGATATCGGTCACGCTGAATACAAGCTGCTGAAGTTTTTCCTGGCGCATCCTGACCGCGTGTTCTCGCGCAGCCAGCTGCTCGACCGCGTCTGGGGCGACCACGTAGTGATCGAAGAGCGCACCGTGGACGTCCACGTATTGCGCCTGCGCAAGGCCCTGCGTGATGCCGAGTACCTCATCAAGACGGTGCGCAGCGTGGGCTACATGCTCTCGACCAAATAAAGATCAGGCAAATAAAGATCAGGCAAATAAAGATCAAAGACCAAACCAGCCCGCGTCGTTCATAATCAGGAAAATTATAAATTCGGCGCGCGGGCGCTTCCCAGATTTATCTGTCAAATCAATGAGTCCACAACTTTTGTTCTGGATTCCTGCTGTATTGCGCCTGGTGTTGTGCCTGGCCGGAGCGGGAGTCGTCGGTTTCTTTTTCGGTCCCATCATCGGACTGGTCACGGCGGTGCTGGGCGTGGGCGCGATGATGATTGCCCATCTCCACTACCTGCTGCGCCTGTCGACCTGGCTGGATGATTCCGGCCAGTCGCGCCTGCCCGATGGCTGGGGCGCCTGGACCGATGTCTATGCGCGCCTCTACCGCATGCGCCGCGACGATGAAAAGAACCAGGCCGAACTGGCCGAGTGGCTGGCGCGCTTCCGCCAGGCCATGAGCCTGCTGCCGGATGGCGTGGTGATCATGGATGATGTGCTCTTCCTTGAATGGTGCAACCCCGCCGCACAGGCGCACCTGGGCCTGAAGCTGGACCGCGACAAGGGCATGCGGGTCACCAACCTGATCCGCAACCCGGCCTTCATCGATTACATCATCCTGGGCCGCTACGAGCAGCCGCTCACGCTGGCCCTGCACGAGCGCAAGCTGATCATCCAGATCATTCCCTTCGAGAACCGCAGGCAGATCCTGGTCACCCACGATGTCACCGAATCGCAGCGCATCGACATGATGCGTCGTGACTTCGTGGCCAATGCCTCGCACGAATTGCGTACGCCGCTCACCGTCATCAACGGCTTTCTCGAAATTGCGCTGGCCCAGCCGAACCTGGATGAGTCCACCCGCATGGCCCACCTGAAGCTCATGACCGAGCAGGGCCAGCGCATGCAGAACCTGATTGACGACATGCTCACGCTGACGCGCCTGGAGTCGATCGACTACCCGCTGCGTTCCGAAGTGCTGCGCGTGCGCCCGCTGCTGGAGCGCATCGCCGAGGAAGGCCGCGCGCTGTCGGCGGGCAAGCATGACATCCGCCTGGTGGTCGACGGCCCCGACCTCAAGGGCAATGCCGACGAACTGCGCAGCGCCTTCACCAACCTGGTCACCAATGCCGTGCGCTATACCCCGGAAGGCGGCACCATCACGCTGCGCTGGCAGAGTGACGAGCAGGGCGCCCATTTCGCGGTGCAGGATACCGGCATCGGGATCAGCCCCGAACACATCTCCCGCCTGACCGAACGTTTCTATCGCGTCGACAAGAGCCGCTCGCGCGAGACCCAGGGCACCGGCCTGGGCCTGGCCATCGTGCGCCACGTGCTGCTGCGCCACCATGCCACGCTGGAGATCGCCTCGGTGCCGGATCATGGCAGTACCTTCACCGTGCACTTCCCGGCCACCCAGACCATCGAGGACTATGCGGCGCAGCCGCAGCCCTGATCCTTGCAGAGTCGTTCAAACGGAATTGGAAAGGATGCTTCGGCATCCTTTTTTCATCTTTGAATTGAAGACAGCGGCGTACCATGGCGCCATAGCTCAACGCTGACACATCGTCAGTAAGTGAAATTACGAATGCCCGCTTCTCTGTCTTCCCGGCAACAATGGCGCCTCGCCGGGCCCTGCGGTCTGTGGGGAATCCGCACGCCCCGGAGCAATGCGAGTCTCAGGCGGGCTTTGCATTCCTGCCGCGCATACGGCGCATGACGCCCTGTGTACGGTATCCGTCATTGAACCGGCGGCGGTCATCCCGTTGCCGTGCTGAAAGCTTGTTGTCAGGAAAACCCTGATCGCGCCGCGACGGTATTCGTCGCACCATGTACCGAAGTGTCAACACCCGGTCTGCAGCATGGCCCGGTTTGCCTTTCCACCTACTGCGCAAAAGAGAAAACGATGAGCTATTTCGCCAACATGAAAATCGGGCGCCGCCTGGGCGTAGGATTTGCCGTGATCCTGGCCGCTGCCAGCGTCGTGGTCGCACTCTCGATCTGGCGCCTGCAAGGCATCGCCGCAGCCACCGACGAGATGATGCACGAGCCGCTGACCAAGGAACGCCTGGTCTCCGACTGGTATCGCACCATTCACACCAGCGTGCGCCGCACCACGGCCATTGCCAAGAGTGCCGATCCAAGCCTGGCCAGCTTCTTCGCCGCCGACGCGGCCGAAGCCAGCCGCATGTCCACCGAGCAACAGAAGGCCATCGAAGCGCTGATCGAGTCGCCCGAGGAGAAAGCCGTCTTCGCCAAGCTGGGCGAGGTGCGCAAGGATTACATCAAGCATCGCGATGCCATCTCCAAGGCCAAGGCCGACGGCAACGCCGAAGAAGCCGCCAAGATCCTGGCCGGCCCCTTTGACGTGGCAGCCAAGGGCTACCTGGATTTGCTGCAGCAGTTGCTCAACCTGCAGCGTGCCAATATTGACCAGGTGGCGCTGCATATCCAGGAGGTCTATCGCGAGAGCCGCAACCTCATGATCGGCCTGGCCATCCTGCAGGTGGTACTGGGCTGGCTGTTTGCGCGCAGCCTGGCGCTGGGCATCACGCGGCCGCTGGAGAAGGCGGTCAATGTGGCAGAAGCCGTGGCGGCCGGAGACCTCACCACCCGCGTCGATGACAGCCTGATCGCCCGCAAGGATGAAACGGGCAAGCTCATGCACGCCCTGCACGCCATGACCGTCAACCTGGCCCGCATCGTCGGCCAGGTGCGCAGCGGCACCGATGCCATCGGCACCGCCTCGCGCGAGATCGCCACCGGCAACCTCGACCTCTCCGCCCGCACGGAGCGCCAGGCCGGTGCGCTGGAGGAAACCGCATCAGCCATGGAAGAACTGACCTCCACCGTGGCCCAGAACGCCGACAACGCACGCCAGGCCAACCAGCTCGCGGCGTCGGCTTCGTCAGTGGCGCAGCAGGGTGGGGAAGTGGTGTCGCAGGTCATTTCCACGATGGGCTCGATCAACGAATCCTCGCGCAAGATCGTCGACATCATCAGCGTCATCGACGGCATCGCTTTCCAGACCAACATCCTGGCCTTGAACGCTGCGGTCGAAGCAGCCCGTGCCGGCGAGCAGGGCAGGGGCTTTGCAGTGGTGGCCTCCGAAGTGCGTTCGCTGGCCCAGCGTTCGGCCTCGGCCGCCAAGGAAATCAAGACCTTGATCGATGACTCCGTGGCCAAGGTCGGCTCGGGCAGCGAACTGGTGGAGCGTGCCGGCACGACCATGGATGAAGTGGTGGCCAGTGTGCGCCAGGTCGCCGACATCGTCTCCGAGATCACTGCTGCCAGCAGCGAGCAGAGCGACGGCATCAGCCAGGTCAACTTGGCCATCACCGACATGGACCAGACCACGCAGCAGAACGCGGCCCTGGTCGAAGAAGCCGCCGCCGCCGCCGAAGCCATGCAGGAGCAGGCCGCGCGCCTGTCCGAGGTGGTGAGCCAGTTCAAGGTACTGGCGCAGGACCAGGTGGGTTATGGCAGCGAAGAAGTGGCCAGCCGCGTGGCAGTGGACATCACGCCGCCGCGACCGGCCTTGCGCTGATATCGCGACGAAACTGACGACCCAAACAAGGAACCCGCCATGCATATCCTGGCGGGTTCTTTGTTTTGGGAGGCCGTCAATCCGGTGGTAGCGAGGCAGGTGAAACAATCTGCTGCACCTCCACAGGGCAGGGTCGGGGACCGAGCCCCCGCGCCCTCAGTAGGTCGCGCGTCCGCCCGACAGATCGAAAACGGATGCGGTAGTGAAGGAATTTTCCTCCGACACCAGCCACGCCACCATCGCTGCCAGCTCCTCCACCTTCACGAAGCGCGCGCGCGGGATCTTGGAGAGCATGTAGTCGATGTGGGCCTGGGTGCATTGCTCCAGGATGCGGGTCTGTGCGGCCGCCGGGGTGATGGCGTTGACGGCGATGTTGCGGGTAGCCGTTTCCTTGCCCAGGCTCTTGGTCAGGGCGATCATGCCGGCCTTGGCCGCGCTGTAGGCCGAGGCGGTCGGATTGCCTTCCTTGCCGGCGATGGAGGCGATGTTGACGATGCGACCGTAGTTCTGCGCGATCATGCGCTGGACCACCACCTGGTTGACGTAGAAGGCCCCGTTGAGATCGATGTCGATCACGCGGCGCCACTCTTCGGGCGAGTAGTCCGCCACCGGATTGTTCTGTCCGGCGATGCCGGCGCTATGCACCAGGATGTCGATGGACTGGGTGAGTTTTTCGGTCGCTTCAATGGCTTGCTGGACATCGGCCTGGCTGGAGATGTCGACGCGGATGGTCTCGACATGGCCCAGCGGCTCCAGCTTGGCGCGGGCCTCGGCCAGCGCTTTTTCGTCCATGTCCCACAGCACCACCTTGGCGCGCCCTTGCAGCAGGCGTTCGGCCACGGCATAGCCGAAGCCCTGGGCGCCACCGGTGATGATGGCGCTGCGGCCCTGGAAATCGTAGTGATTCATTGTGTCTTCTCCTTCCCTGTTGCGGTCTATTGGATCGCGCAAGCGGACATGCGCCCGCGCATGGTCGTTCTTGTTCTTGTGGATGTCGATGGAGATGCAACCGCGCCGCCGGATGGCAGCGCGGGGTGACGCGGCGACCGTTGTGGGTCAGGCGTCGATGGTCTTCTGCTGCTGTTCGCCCAGGCCGTCGATGCCCAGGCGCATGGTCTGGCCGGCGCGCAGGTAGACCGCTTCCGGCTTCACGCCCATGCCCACGCCCGGTGGCGTGCCGGTGGAGATGACGTCGCCCGGCTGCAGGCTCATGAAGCGCGACAGGTAGGAGACGATGTGGGCCACGCCGAAGATCATGGTGCTGGTGTTGCCGTTCTGGTAGCGCTTGCCGTCCACTTCCAGCCACATGCCCAGCTTTTGCGGGTCGGCGACTTCATCGCGGGTGACCAGCCAGGGGCCGATGGGGCCGAAGGTATCGCAGCCCTTGCCCTTGTCCCAGGTGCCGCCGCGTTCGATCTGGTATTCGCGCTCGGAGACGTCGTTGACCACGCAATAACCGGCCACGTGGGACATGGCGTCCTTCTCGTCGATATAGGTGCCGCCCTTGCCGATGACCACGCCCAGTTCGACTTCCCAGTCGGTCTTTTTCGACCCGCGCGGGATCTTGACGTCGTCATTGGGGCCGACCACGGCGGAGGTCCACTTGTTGAACACCACCGGTTCTGCCGGGATGGGCAGGTTGGATTCGGCGGCGTGATCGGCGTAGTTCAGGCCGATGCAGATGAACTTGCCGATGTTGCCCACGCAGGCGCCAATGCGCGGCGAGCCTTCCACGGCGGGCAGGCTTTCCAGGTCGAGCTTCTTGATCTTGTCCAGGGAAGCGTCATCCAGTACGGCACCGTTGACGTCCTTGATGTAGGCGGACAGATCGCGGATCTTGCCGGATTGGTCGAGGATGCCGGGCTTTTCCTGCCCCACCGGGCCGTAACGCAGTAATTTCATCGTGTTTCCTTTGAGAAAATTTGTCTCTGGATGACAGCGCGGTGCCGTGGCGCGGCCTCAGGCTGCCGAGGACCAGCGACATGCGGGACACTGTCGTTTTGGGAAGCACGATATTACCAGTTTATTGGTAAGACCAATAGAGTTTGGATACGCATTGAGGGAAGATGAGTTCCCGCGTATTTGAGAATTGCAAGTTGACAGGTTTAATGATGAGTTGAATTTCAACTCAATAAAATTAATAGATTAGGTTCGAAGTGCAATTGTCGGCCAGGACTTCTAAGCTGAAAAACATCTCGTCGTTCGGAGAAAGAATAATTCGAGAAGGTGCCACTTGAACACCTCAATTGAAATTCAGGGAGCGCGGCGAGAAATACTTTCTCGGTAAAAGTACTGTGTTGATTTGCTCGCAGAATTGACCCTCTCCATCTGACCCACCTTCCACCGCCTTCCGAAGGCTGCGACGCGGTCGTACGACCCCTTATAGCCTA
>NZ_NJGV01000030.1 GCF_002213425.1 Herbaspirillum aquaticum
CAGCGCCAACAGCGCCAGCAGGCTGAACCGCGCCTGCTGGGGGTTGCGCTTCATGTCGAAGGTCATGAGAGCCATAGTGTTCTCTTCCGATTTCTCAAGTTTCTAAGTTTCTGTTTTTAAGTTTTTAAGTTTTAAGGTTTTAAATCTTAAAAACTCAGGCACGGTCCGCAACACGCTCACCCATGATCCCGGACGGACGCAGGGTCAGCACGATGATCAGCACGATGAAGGCGAAGATGTCCTGGTAGTTGCTGCCCAGGAAGTTGCCGGTCAGGTCGCCGATGTAACCGGCGCCCAGGCTTTCGATCAGGCCCAGCAGGATGCCGCCCAGCATGGCGCCGTAGATGTTGCCGATACCGCCCAGCACCGCTGCCGAGAAGGCCTTAAGGCCCGGCACGAAGCCCATGGCGAATTGCGCGGTGGAATAGTTGGCGGCCCACATCACGCCGGCGATGGCGGCCAGTGCGGCGCCGATGGCGAAGGTGACGATGATGACGCGGTTGGCGTCCACGCCCATCAGACCGGCGATGCGCGGGTTCTCGGCGGTGGCGCGCATGGCGCGGCCCATCTTGGTCTTCTCCACGATCAGCACCAGGCCGATCATCGCGGCCAGGGCCAGGATCAACAGCATGATCTGGGTCGGCGAGATCAGGGCACCGGCGATGTTGACAGGGTTCGACGGCATGATCTGCGGGAACGGCAGCGGGCTGCGGCCCCAGATCATCATGGCGAAGGTCTGCAGCAGGATCGACACGCCGATGGCGGTGATCAGCGGCGCCAGGCGCGGTGCATTGCGCAGCGGACGATAAGCGATGCGTTCGATCAGCAAGCTCACGATCACGCACACCGGGATGGCCCCCACGATGGCGATGATCAGCTTGACGATGCCCGGCAGGTCAGGCGCCACCTGCTGCACCAATTTGAGGATCGACAGGCCGACCATGGCCCCTACCATCAGGATGTCGCCGTGGGCAAAGTTGATCAGGTTCAGCACCCCGTACACCATGGTGTAGCCCAGGGCAATCAGTGCGTACATGCTGCCTAGCACCAATCCGTTGATGATCTGCTGGATGAAAATGTCCATGAAACGGTGTCTCCTTCAGGAGGATGATTGTTGTGAAACGTCAGGAAACTGCAAGGAAACCGCAAACGCACGAGCGTTCGCGAAAAAAGCGTAAATTATTTATCAAATTAGGCGCGCATGCACGCGCAATTTTTCATATCCCCAGTGTGGTGCGCATCACGCGCGCTGCCGCCAGGTCCCACGCGGCCTGGCCCACGGTCTTGAACACCGGCAGCGCCCCCGCGCTGCCGAGCGTGTCCGGCGCAATCTTGCCGGACAGCACATCGCCGATACCGGCCACCCCCGCCCAGTCCACCTTGGCCTGGATCAGGTCGCCGGCTTCGTGGTGCGCGCCGGCCAGGTCATCGACCACGATGCGGCGTGCATGCAGCAGGCTGGCCGGGAACTCCACCATGTCCGGCTTGAAGGCGCCCACGCCGATGGCCAGCGTATCGGCCGCGACCTGTTCGGGAATCACGGCCACGCGCGACGTGGTCAAGGCAATCACCACATCGGTGCGCGGTAGATCCTGTTGCAACATCTGTGCCGGGAGCGGACTGGCCACGACCAGCGGATGGCGTTCGCTGACTGACCGGCAGAAGGCCTGGGTACGGGCCAGGTCACGTGCGGCCACCCAGAACTGACGCACACCAAACACCTCGGCCAGCGCATCAGCATGCGCGGCCGCCTGCGCGCCGGTGCCGATCAGCAGCGCCGATCGGGGCGTGCGCGGCAACAGCGTGCGGATGCCCAGCAGGCTCATCGCAGCGGTACGGCGGGCGGTCACGGTCGGGCCATCCATCAGGGCCAGGCGGCGTCCTGTATCCGTCTCGAAGGCGATCACCTCACCCTGGATGGCGGGCAGCTGATGGCGGGCATTGTCGCCATGCACGGTGATGAGCTTGGTCACCGAGAGATCCTCGGCAATGGCCGGCATGCCCAGCAAGACGCTGTTGCCATCGATGGGAACGACCTGGCGTTCCGGCGCGCGGATGGCACCGCTGGCCAGTTCCTGCGCGGCGCGTGCGAGGGCATCGACCAGTGCGGAGTAAGGCAGGGCCTGCGCGGTCTGGAGGGAGTCGAGGATATGCATGGGAATCCTGTGGGAAAGTCAGCGCAGGAAGAAACCGGTCGGGAAGGGATCGGACTCTTCCAGCACCCACTGGTTGGTACTCATGATGTGGGCGTAGCCGCTCACCTCGGTGAGGGCGCCATCGAAGTCGCCCACCTTGGTGGCAGCAGTCACGCGCACGCCGAAGTTGCTGCCGACGATGCTGCCGTTGACGTAGTGCTGGTCCAGCGCCAGCTGGCCGCGCAGGAACAGCTGGGCCGCGCGGCCCGAGGTACCGGTGCCGGTGGGCGAGCGGTCCACTTCGCGGTCGGCGAAGATGCAGACATTGGACTGGTCCGCTCCCGGGAAATTGGGTTCGCTGTCGATGATGGTGCCATACAGCGTGTTGAGGCCCGGCTCCAGGGGATGGGCGATGGCGACCTTGGCCATGACGGCAGCCTTGGTCTCGGCACCCAGCTGGATCAGCTGGCGCACCAGTTCAGGCTTGACCGTGAGACCGGCTTGCGCCGCATTGATGTAGTAGTAAAAGGCGCCACCGAAGACGATGTCACCGGTGATCTTGCCAAACCCGGGCGTCTCGACTTCGACGTCGCGGCGATAGATGAAAGCAGGTACGTTGTTGAAGCTGACCTTGCCGGCGCGCACGCCATCCCACTCGACGAAGGCTTCGATGAAGCCGGCCGGGGCATCGAAGCAGATGCGGGTCTGCGGCTGCGTGCGTTCGACGTAGCCCATCTCGACCAGCACCTTGCCCAGGGCGATGATGCCGTGGCCGCACATGTCGCTGTAGCCTTCGTTGTGAATGAAGATGACGCCGAAGTCGGCACCGGCGGTGACCGGCGGCAGCAGGTAGGCGCCGTACATGTCGGCATGGCCGCGCGGTTCGTTCATCAGGAAGCGGCGCAGGTCGTCGCGATGTTCACGCAGCCAGGCGCGCTGCTCCAGGATGGTGCCGGCCGGGATCTTGGGCAGGCCCGAGACCACGATGCGCAGCGGTTCGCCGCCGGTGTGGGCATCGATGGTCTGGACGGTACGGGTATAGCTGAGCATGGTCTTCCTTCCGAATATGCTGCGGGTCCGCCAGGGCAGAGGGTAACACTGCGGCACCGGCCTCGGCACCGCAAGCGGGTACGGCAAACCGCTCCCGGGCCGGTCGGAACCGGCGGGAAGCGGGGTACTGCAATGTGGAGCTGGGACTGGAGCCTGGCATACCGCCCGCTCATGCGGGCGGCAGGACCGGGCCAGAGAAAGGACCGGGGACCGATCAGTAGCTGGTCAGGGGAACCGGCAGGCCATCCTTGAAGCGATAGACGGTCACGGGCGATTGCTTCAGGTCGTGATTTTCGTCGAAGTCGTACTGGCCGGCCACACCCTTGTAGCTGATCTTGGCCAGGGCCGGACCGAAGGTCTTGGGTTCGACCGAGTTGGACTGCTTCATGGCTTGTGCAATCAGCATCATGCCATCGTAGAACGAGACCGCATAGGTTTCTGCAGGACGGCTGAACTTCTTCTGGTAGTCGTCAGCGAAGACCTTGCCATCCTTGGCCTTGTCCAGCATGGTGCCGCCCTGGGTGCAGTAGACGGTTTCGCCGATGGCGTCGCCACCCAGGCGACCCATTTCCGGGGAACAGATGCCGTCGCCGCCCATCAGCGGCACGTCGATGCCCAGCTGCTTCATCTGGCGCTTGATCGGGCCGCCTTGGGGAGCGTAGCCGCCCAGGAACACGGCGTCGGGCTTCTTGCCCTTGATGGAGGTCAGGATGGCGGTGAAGTCGGTAGCCTTGTCGTTGGTGAAGTCCTTGCTGATGACTTCGATGCCGTTGGCCTTGGCGACCTTGGCGAATTCCTCGGCCAGGCCCTGGCCGTAGGCGGTGCGGTCATCGATGACGGCCACGCGCTTGAGTTTCAGTTCCTTGGCTGCGTACAGGGCCATCTTGCCACCCAGCTGGCTGTCGCTGGCGGCCACGCGGAACAGGGTGGCAAAACCTTGCTGGGTGATCTTGGGGTTGGAGGCCACGGTGGCCACCACGATGCCGGCATCGTTGTAGACGCGCGAGGCAGGAATGGTCACGCCCGAGTTGTAGGGACCGACGATGGCCTTGACGCCCTGGTCAGCCAGCTTCTGTGCCACGGCCACGCCCTGCTTGGGGTCGGCCTGGTCATCTTCGGCGATGACTTCGAACTTGATCTTCTTGCCGCCCACGGTGATGGGTTGCGCATTCAGACGCTCGACGGCCATCATCAGGCCGCCCTGGTTGTCCTTGCCGGCCGATGCCTGGGGACCGGTCAGCGGGCTGGAGAAACCGATCTTGACGACCTGGGTTTCCTGCGCCATGGCGAAAGCAGGGATCAGCGCCAGCGAGGCGGCGATGATATTGAGTCCGGAGACGCGCTTGAACATGGGGTGTTTCCTCTCTTCTAGAAAGTCAGACTGCGGTGGGTGATTGCATTGAAAACGCCGGAAAAGCAGGATTTGCGCCATCCCCTGCCTCGTGGGCAAGAGCGGTGCATTCCGTTGATGCCGGGCCCAGCGCGTCAGGCCGGTTTTCACGGCCGCGCGCAGGCTGGACCTGGCAAACAAAACTCGTCAAATCTGTTGTCGAGATACTGCTGTGATCCGCGCAGAAACGAGGTGAACTTCGCTTCATGCCCGCATTACGTTATGTTTTTTATGAGGGAGGATTCTATTGACTCTTCCTTGATATTAGGCGCGCTTATTCCCCTTATAATCGGAATAAAATTTTCTCTATATATTTTTAACTGAATAAAGTTCAGAAACCATGGCCGGACTCGACAAGATCAGCAAGAAAATTCTGGCGGAGCTGCAAAACGACGGCCGCATCAGCAACGTCGACCTCGCCGGCCGCGTGAACCTGTCGCCGGCCGCTTGCCTGGAGCGGGTTCGCAAACTGCAGGAAGCCGGCTATATCCTGGGTTATGCGGCACAGCTGAATCCGGAACTGCTGGATGTCTCCCTGCTGGTCTTCATCGAAGTGGTGCTGGACCGTACCACGCCGGATGTCTTTGCCGAATTCAAGAAGAGCGTGCAGAGCATCCCCGAGATCATGGAATGCCACATGGTGGCCGGCGGCTTCGATTACCTGGTCAAGTCGCGGGTCAAGGACATGAACGCCTATCGTGAATTCCTGGGCAAGTCGCTGCTGCAATTGAAGGGTGTGCGCGAGACCCACACCTATGCGGTGATGGAAGAGGTGAAGAACACCATCCGCCTGCCTATCCGCTGATCGCCGGCTCCTGCACACCCTCTTCCGGGGCCGGCCCCTGCCCTTGCTCCAGCCTGCCCTTGCGCCGGTACGCCCCCGGCCCCATCCCGCTGAACTTCTTGAATACCCGGTTGAACGCTGCTTCGGACTGATACCCCACAGCTTCGCCGATCTGGGCCGTGCCCATTTTGCTGTAGCTCAATAGCTGCGCAGCGCGCGCCATGCGCAACTGCTGCAGGAGTTCGCCTGGCGTAGTGCCGCCGACCTCCTGGAAGCGCCGCACGAAGGTCGCACGCGACATGTGGCACAGCGTTGCCAGGCGAGGCAGCGTCCATTCCTGCTGCGGAGCATCCAGCATGGCCTGCATGGCAGCTTGCAGGCCGGGATGCGCCAGCAGCGCCAGCAAACCCGGCTGCGGCCCGCCCTGGGCCAGCCAGGCGCGCACGGCCAGACCAAACAGCGCCGCCGCCAGCCCGGCCACCACTGCCTGGGCGCCGGCGCGCAATTCCCCGCGACCATCGGCGCCACCGCACTCGTTGCGCAGCAAGGTGGCCAGGGTGTGCAGGCCATCCCCTGGCGGCAGCAGCCTGCCCCGCACCAGCAAGACTTCCGGCAGCGCCTGCACCAGGGCGTTGGAATGCGGGGCATCGAAATGGAATTGTCCACAGAGGAAATCCGACAGCGGCTGCGCGCCGCCCGCCTCCTCATCATTCACATTCAGTTGCACCGGCGCTGCAGTCACGCCCGGGCGCGCCGCGATGGCTTCGCCAATGGGCGCGATGAACAGATCATGGGCAGCGCCCCGCGTGAGCACCACCAGGTCGCCAGCCTCCAGCAGCAAAGGCTCGCCCGCTGCCAGGCGCAGCTGCGCCCGACCCTCGAGGATGAAGTGATAAGGCGCCACCCCCGCTGGCAAGGCCGCATGCGGCAGGTTCCATGGCTGCCCGAAACGGCAGCGGATATCCAGCGCGGCACGCACCGGATGCAGGGACAGCAGGCGGCTGAGGGCATCCATCATTTTCCTTTTTGAGCTTTTTGAGCAATTTTATGTCATTTTCAAGCATTCATAATTTCATCCTGGAAGCCTACAGTACGTCCATGCGCAACACGGACCAGCGGCAATCCTGCCCCGGCCACGGCGCTGACCTCATCAAGGAGAAATATCATGTCCCGTTTGAACACTGCCCCCATCAGCGAAGCCAGCGGCCAGGCCGCCCAACTGTTTGCCGCCATCAAGTCCGCCGTCGGGATGGTGCCCAACGCCTATGCCGGCATCGGCAGCCTGAGCCCGGTAGCGCTGGAATCGGCCCTGCACCTGGATGGCGCCCTGCGCAAGAGCAGCCTGTCGGCCAAGGAAATCGAAGCCATCAAGCTGGCCGTGAGTGAACAGTCCGGTTGCGACTACTGCCTGGCCGCCCACTCGCTCATGGGCAAGAAAGTCGGCCTCTCCGCCCAGGCCATCGACGGCGTGCGCCATGACCGTCCCTCGGGCGATGACCGCCTGGATGTGCTGGCCGACTTCGCCCGCCGCCTGGTTGCTACCCGTGGCACCGTGCCAGCCGATGTGGTCGAACGCGTGCGCGCGGTCTACAGCGATGCCCAGATCGTCGATACGCTGCTGGCCGTCACTGCGATTACCTTCACCAACCTGTTCAACCGTGTGAACGATACTGTTCTGGATTTCCCGCCGGCACCGTAATCGGCCCGCAAAAAATCCGGAAAATTGACCTGTTGCTTCATATGGGCGATACAGGCGAAAAAAAGCCCGGCAGCCTCCTTGCGGAGACGGCCGGGCAAGCCGCGCTGGCGGGAGGCGCAGTCTCCCGCTGGCACCCGTGGACGCCGCTGCCCGGGGCAGCTGGCGTTTCATTCATATCGCTCAGAAGGCGGTGCGTACCCCCACGATGAAGTTGCGGCCACCCAGCGGTACCGTCTCGCGCAGCACCGACGTGGACAAGCGGATGTCCTGGTTCAGCAGGTTGCGGGCCAGTGCGAACCAGGTCAGCTTCACGCCGTTGAGGCGCTGGGTATAGGACAGGTTGGCGTCCAGCTGGGTATAGGACGGGGTCTCATAGGTTTCGAAGGACGCCAGGCGATCCTGCTTCTGCGCGCGCAAGACCTTCACGCCGCTGGCCCAGGGGCCGGTCTTGTAGCCCAGCTCGATACCGTAACGGGTGGACGGTTGCAGGGGCAGGTTGCCGAGATTGTCGAGCGTGCCGCGCGAGGTATCGGCAAAGACCCGGCCGGACATGCCTTCGCCGTTCCAGTTGTACGTGACCTCGGCTTCCACCCCGCGGATGGTGGCATCGCCCTGCGACCAGAAGCGCTGGGTGAATTCGCCATCGGGATCAGCCGTGCCGGTATCGTCCACCTGGCCGTTGGTACGGCCGTAGATGTAGTTGTTGACCTTGTTGCGGAAGACATTGCCCTTCCAGCGCACCAGACCTTCGGTCTTCTGCAGGGTCAGCTCGATGTTGTGTGACGTTTCCTTCTTCAACTGGTTGTCACCGATGTCGTAGGTGGAGGTCGACTCATGGGGACCGTTGGAATAGAGCTCCTCCACCGTCGGCGCACGCTGGGCAAAGGAATAGGTCAGGCCCAGGCCGTAACCGGGCTGGAAGGTCCACAGGCCGCCGGTGGACCAGGACACCAGGCTGAAATCGCGTCCCGGCAGGCCGCTGCCGCTGTCCGGACGACGGCTCACGCTCTCGGCGCGCAGGCCGGCGCTGGCCAGCACCTGGCCGAACTGGCGTTCTTCCACCAGGAAGCCGGCAAAGGACCTCGACCGCGTGGGCGGGGTCAGCTCGGAGACCCCGGTATCGGGCGTGAGGGCCGAGTAGTTGCTCTGCTCGGTCTGCACGCCGAAGGTGCCGTGCCAGCCGGCCAGCGGGGCGTGCGTCAGTTCCCAGCGGGTCTGCACGGCACGGTTGGCGAAGACCGTGTTGGGCGTGCCATCCTCCGCCTTCTCGATGTGGCTGTAGTCGGTGTACCCCATGCGGAAGCGGAATTTCTCGATGCCGGCGAAGGGGTTGTTGACCACGGTATCGAGGTCGTAGCGGTTCTGGTGCAGGTCGATGAAGGACTTTTCGTCGGTCGGGATACCGTAGTGATCGTCCAGCGTCGCCGCCGACAGGCCGATGTAACCCCAGTTGGTGACGTAGGAGATGCCGCCACCCAGGCTGGTCTCGTGGGTGAAGGAATTAGGCAGGCGCCCCGACGCGCTGCTGCCATCACCCTGGCGCACGTTGCCGGGGATCTTGTAGTTGTCGGTATCGCGGTAGTTGCCGTCCAGGTGCAGGCCGATCTGGCCGGCCGAGGTATCGAGCGAGAAAGACGTGTTCTTTTCGCCATCGACGGTGCCATAGCGGCCTTCGACGGTGCCGGTGGGCTTGCCGACCAGCTCGGTGGGGATGCGGTCATTGACCACGTTGACCAGTCCGCCGATGGCGCCCGAGCCATACAGCAGCGCGGCCGGGCCACGCAGGATCTCGATCTGGCGGGCGGTCGCGGCTTCGGTGGCCACCGCATGATCGTTGGAGACGGTGGAGACGTCGGAGACGCCCATGCCGTTCTGCAAGATCATCACGCGCGGACCTTCCATGCCGCGGATGATGGGACGCGAGGCGCCGGCACCGAAGGCGCTGGCGGACACGCCCAGTTCGCCCGAGAGCGTATCACCCAGCGAATTGCCGAGCTTGTTGCGCAGTTCGTCTCCGGCGATGACCTTGGCGGGTGTCAGGACCTGCACGTCTTCCTGCGAGGCGAAAGGCGTCGCGGTGACGACGATGGGTTGCAGGGCCGGTTGGGCCGCAGGCGTGGCAGTGGTTGCAGCAGGGGTGGCGCTGGTGTCGGCAGTCTGGGCGACTGCGGATACGGACCAGGCCGCCAGGGCCGAGAAGACGGCCGAGGCGATGCGTTGGCGTTGAAAAGCCATGTGAATTCCTTGTTATGCAGAAGGCGCCGCCACTTGTCGTGAGGGAAACGGGCGGCGCGGATACACCGGCCGTCAACACGCGATCACGCGCGGCGACGGCGTCAGGACGACGCGGCACCACGCACGGATGCGCGAGCGACAACCGGTAACCAGTCAGGCGGGTATTGCAGCGGGAGGGAATTCAGCGCGGCGGGGCGCGCGAGGAGAAATGGCAGTTCAGCGGTGCGTCCCAGGACGCGAAAGCCAGCCACAGGGCCAGCACGCGCACCGGCGGCAGCAGCGGCAGGGGAGGAAAATCGAAGTGCACACCGGCCGACAGGGCGGCGGCGTCATAGGCCACGCAGGAGTGGTGCAGGTCGTGGGCGTGGTGATGATGGGCATCCTGCCCATCGGCGGCAGCGGGATCGGCGTGGGCCTTCTCGCCTTCATCGAACAGGGCTTCGCTGATCAGCGAATGGACCGTTCCCGGTGCCCAGCCCGCGTGCGCAATTCCGTGCACGAAACCCAGCATCTGCGCGAACAACAGCGACATCGCCAGCAGGGCGATGACGGCAGAGCTTCGCAGGGCGCGCAGACGGTACATGAGGCGGGACCAGGTTGGAAACGACAGCGGCACTGCGCCTGCGCACCGCATGGCGCAGGCGTCATCGTGCGAGGCGAAGATCAGTCGCCGTAGAGTTTCTGCTTCAGTTCGCGGCGTTGCTGGGCTTCCAGCGACAGGGTCGCGGTCGGACGCGCCAGCAGGCGGGGGATACCGATCGGTTCACCCGTTTCTTCACACCAGCCGTACTCGCCATTGTCGATGGAGACGATGGATTGCTGCACCTTCTTGAGCAGCTTGCGCTCGCGGTCGCGGGTGCGCAGTTCCAGCGCGTGTTCTTCCTCGATGGTGGCGCGGTCGGCCGGGTCCGGCACCAGCACGGTCTCGCGCAGGTGTTCGGTGGTTTCATCCGCGTTCTTGAGCAGATCCTTTTCCAGCTGCTGGAGACGGGCCTTGAAGAAAGCAAGCTGCGCTTCGTTCATGTAGTCCTTCTCGTCCATCTTGAGGATTTGTTCCTCGGTCAGCAACTGCGCTGCAGGGGTAGTTTTGGGAGTCTTGGTTGCCACTTCGCTTACTTTCAATACTACGGGTTTTTCAACTATATCCATTCCCGGCTGATGCACGGCTGCCGGAACAGGTCGCTTGTGAATCCACTTCCCTTGCCGCGTTGGCACCTCTTCGATTGACGTTGACGCGATCAGTGCGCAGCGCCGGGCCGTCAGGACCGGGGCGCGTTGCCGATGGCGTACGCTTTTTCGCGGTCAAGGATTGTACACCAACGATTCAGTATGCCAAGCCTTTGGCGCGGCGGCCCGCTGGCCATCTCCTCGGGCGGCGTTCCGGTTCATGGAGCGGTTCATGACTTCCCCTGTGACGGGCTAGGCGGGGCGGGCTGATCGCGCTTGTGAATTGTCGTCGTTCGGAACATCAGCCTGGCGCATGCTGCATGCTGCATGCTATTTGCATTGCAACATCCATCCGTGTTTATACCAGAAGAACGGGGCCCGATGGAAGCGGCGATGCGTGCCATCGGCCGCACCCCCTGCCTATCCGTGCCGCTGGGCACACACCGGGCAATGGCGGTCGCGGCCGATGCCGATGCTGGTCCATTCCATCTCGCGCGCATCCAGGATCAGGAGGCGCCCGGCCAGCGAGCGGCCGATACCGGCCACCAGCTTGATGGCCTCGGCTGCCTGCATGGTGCCGATGATGCCGACCAGGGGCGAGAATACGCCCATGGTGGAACATTGCACTTCCTCGAACTCGCGCTCGGGCGGGAACAGGCAGGCATAGCAGGGGCTGGCATCCTGGCGCGGGTCGAACACGCTGACCTGGCCATCGAAGCGGATCGCCGCGCCCGACACCAGCGGCACCCCGGCCGCCACGCAGGCGCGGTTGACCGCATGGCGGGTGGCAAAATTGTCGCTGCAGTCCAGGACCACGTCCGCCGCCGCCACCAGCGCCTGCAGGCGCTCGCCATCGACCCGCTCGGCCAGGGCCGTGACCTGCACGCCGGGGTTGATCTGCTGCAAGGCTTCGCGTCCGGACGCGACCTTGGGCTGGCCCACGCGCGCGGTGGTGTGCATGATCTGGCGTTGCAGGTTGGTGAGATCGACGGTGTCGTGATCCACCAGGGTGATGTGGCCTACCCCGGCCGACGCCAGGTACATGGCCGCCGGCGAGCCCAGGCCGCCGGCACCGATCACCAGGGCATGGCCTTGCAGCAGGCGGGTCTGGCCTTCGATGTCGATCTCGTCGAGCAGGATGTGGCGCGAGTAGCGCAGCAGCTGTTGGTCATCCATCGTCATATCCGACACGGTTGAGATGAAAAAAAGGGCCGCTGGCAAGTGCTAGCGGCCCGATGTGCCTGCCCGCAGGCGGCGTATTACTTGGTGGTGTCGATCTTTTCGGCGGGCGCCTTGTTATCCTTGCGCTCGTCCTTCACCGGGGTGTCGTTCTTGCCTTCTTCATTGCGCACTTCCGGCTTGGCGTTGGAGACCTTCACCGGCAACCCCTTCAACTGGTTCAGCGCCTGGGTCAGCTGGAAGTCGTCCTTGCTGCCGAATTCCAGCGGCTTGCGCTTCTTCTCGGCGGCGATCAGGCGCTCTTCAGACTGTTCATCCATGGCCTTGGCCTTGACTTCAGCGGACTTGTCGGTGTCGTTGGTCAGGTGCTTGGAGAGATCGGCTTCACGCAGGCGCAGGCCGTTCAAGCCATCGCCATCCGGGTATTCGTCCACCATGATGTCCGGCACGATGCCGCGCGCCTGGATGGAACGGCCCTTGGGCGTGTAGTAGCGGGCGGTGGTCAGCTTGACGGCGGTGTTCTTCTCCGGCGGCAGTGCGATCACCGATTGCACCGAGCCCTTGCCGAAGGACTGCGTGCCCATGATGGTGGCGCGCTTGTAATCCTGCAGGGCACCGGCCACGATTTCGGAGGCCGACGCCGAGCCGCTGTTGATCAGGACCACCATCGGAACCTTCTTGATGGCATCCGGCAGGCGCGACAGCGGATCCGACAGCGGGTTGGCAGCGTAATACTCACGCTTGGCATAGAAGGTCTGCTTGGAACTCGGAAGCTGGCCATTGGTGGAGACCACCACCGAATCCTTGGGCAGGAAGGCCGCCGCCACGCCGATGGCACCAGGCAGCACGCCGCCCGGGTCATTGCGCAGGTCCAGCACGATGCCCTTCAGGTTGGGTTCCTGGGCGTAGATGGCGGCGAGCTTCTTGGACATGTCGTCCACCGTCGGTTCCTGGAACTGGGTCACGCGCAGCCAGGCGTAGCCCGGTTCGACCACCTTGGACTTGACGCTCTGCACGCGGATTTCCTGACGGGTGATGGTCAGGATGACGGGCTTGTCTTCGTCCTTGCGGGCGATGGTCAGGGTGATCTTGGTGTTGGGTTCGCCGCGCATCTTCTTGACGGCTTCATCCAGGGTCAGGCCCTTGACCGGGGTGCTGTCCAGGCGGGTGATCAGGTCACCGGCCTTGATCCCGGCGCGGAAGGCCGGTGAATCCTCGATGGGGGAGATGACCTTGACGTAGCCATCTTCCATGCCGACCTCGATGCCCAGGCCCACGAACTTGCCCATGGTGCCTTCACGCAGCTCCTTGTAGGCCTTCTTGTCCAGATAGGCGGAGTGCGGGTCGAGCGAGGCGACCATGCCGGAAATGGCCTCGGTCAGCAGCTTCTTGTCATCGACCTGTTCGACGTAATCCGACTTGATGAGACCGAACACGTCGGCCATCTGGCGCAGCTCCTCCAGGGGCAGCGACGCCGTTGCATTCTTTTGCGCGATGGCGTCGAACTGAATCATCGCAGTGGCACCTGCCACCATGCCCAACCCGATCAAACCGATATTCTTGAGTTTGCTGCCCATGTGTCACCTAGAAGTTACCCACCCCTGTGGGTCGAATGCGCGGCCTTGATACCGCATTTCAAAGTATAAACCCGATTGCTCATTGCCGCCGCTGTTGCCTGCAGTGGCAATGGTTTCCCCGGTCTTGACCAGGTCACCGGCACGTTTCAATACCGACTGGTTGTTGCCGTAAATGGTCATGTACTGGTTGCCGTGATCGACGATGATCAGGTTGCCGAAACCGCGCAACCAATCCGCGAAGACCACGCGTCCTGCCGCCACCGCCCGCACTTCCGCCCCTTCGTGAGCGCGGATGAAGAGGCCCCGGCTGGTCGGCCCGTCACCGCGCCGGCTGCCGAACTTCGACATGAGGTCACCCTTGACCGGCAAATGCAATTGTCCGCGCAGGCTGGCAAAGGGCTTGCCGAAGTTGTCCGCCTGCGGCTCGGGCAGCGTGTCGTTGCGGCCCAGCGAAGCCTGTTGCGGTGGTTCGTCATCATCGATGGCGTCGGCCGGATCGGGCATCTTCGGCGCCGGCTTGCCTTCCTTGGCGGCCCTGGCCGCTTCGGCGGCGCGCTTTTCGGCGCGGGCACGCTGTTCAGCCAGACGCTTCTCGCGTTCGGCCTTGGCTTTGGCCAATTGTTCCTGGCGACGTTTCTCGCGAGCCTCGGCTTCGGCCTTTTTCTGCTGCTCGATGATCTGCGCCAGCTTGTCCACCAGGCTGGAGAGGCGCTGCTGGTCCTGCTCGATGCGGCCGGCTTCCTGGCGCTGGGCGTTGAGTTTGGTGGAAAGCTGCGAGAGCAAGGTCTGGCGGCGGCCCTTCTCGCGTTCCAGCACCTTCTTTTGCTCCAGTTCTTCCTGGGCGATTTCTTCCAGTTCGAACTTGGCGTTCTGGGTATCGGCCTTGTTGGCACGGATCGCCTGCTGGTTGGCGCGCAGCGTTTCAATCAGCTTGGCCTGGGCTTGCGAGACATAGCCCATGTACTGCAGCTCGCGGTTGATGCGATTGGGGTTGTCCCCGGAGAGCAGCAGCTTGATGCGATCTTCATTGCCGGCCACGTATTGCTCGCGCAGCAGCTTGGAGAGCTGCGCCTGCTGGGCGTTGACCAGCGCGGTCAGTTCATTCAACTGCTTGACCAGCTGCGCCAGGCGCGCTTCGGTGGCCTGCTGCTCCTGCGCCAGGTCGCGCAGCGAACGGTTGGCTTTGGAAATCGCCTGTTCGGAGGCGGCCAGGGCATCGGCGGCGTTGTCCTTGGCGGTCTCGGTCTGGTCGATATCGCGCTTGAGGGTGGTCAGGCGTTGCTGCAGGTCGGCCTGTTCCTTCTCGGCGGCCTGCTTCTGCCTGGTGCGCTCGGTGATCGGCTGGCCTTGGACCGCTGCACACAGCAGCAGACCGGACGCCATCGCGACCAGCACGCGCAAGGCTCCCCGCGGCGCGCCCGGTATCAGGGACGAGCGCGCCGGTAAAATGCACTTTCCGGAAAGGGACGCCGCCTGTGCGGCCGGCGTCTTGCTGGAGCAACGCAGTTTTATTTCGACTTCCCTTGATTGGCCACGGCCTTGAGCGCTGCCTCGATGGCGGACTGGTCGCCCAGGTAGTAGCTCTTGATAGGCTTGAGGTCGGCATCCAGTTCATAGACCAGCGGCTGGCCGTTGGGGATGTTCAGGCCGACGATGTCGTTGTCGCTGATGCCGTCCAGGTACTTGATCAGGGCGCGCAGGCTGTTGCCGTGCGCCGAGATGATGATCTGCTTGCCGGCGCGGATGGCCGGGGCGATGGCATCATTCCAGGCCGGCAGCACGCGGGCCACGGTGTCCTTGAGGCATTCGGTCAGCGGCACCTGCTCGCGCGAGAGGCCGGCGTAGCGGGCATCGCCGAAGGCATCGCGCTCCTCGCCCGGGGTCAGCGGGTTGGGCGGGGTGTCGTAGCTGCGGCGCCAGACCAGCACCTGCTCGTCGCCGTACTGGGCGGCAGTCTCGGCCTTGTTCAGGCCCTGCAGGGCACCGTAGTGGCGTTCATTCAGGCGCCAGTCGTTCTTGATCGGGATGTACATCTGGTCCATTTCGTCCAGCGTGGTCCAGAGGGTGCGGATGGCGCGCTTCAACACGGAGGTGTAGGCCAGGTCGAAGGAGAAACCGGCTTCCTTGAGCAGCTTGCCGGCCTGGCGGGCTTCAGCCACGCCCTTTTCGGTCAGGTCGACGTCGACCCAGCCGGTGAAGCGGTTGGCCAGGTTCCAGGTCGATTCGCCGTGGCGCATGAATACGATTTTGTACATAGCAGGACTTGTATTGATGATGGATAAACCGCTGCGGCTGCCCCAAAGATCGACTACGCGAGACCGGGTGCACACCTTAGACTAGACTGTTCGGTCCGGATGCAAACCGCGAATGCTTCTATTTTATAATGCCGGGATTCAGTAAACTCATTGGACTGCCGTGAAATTCATCATCGACAATATTTTCCTGATCGCCCTGGCCTTGGTCTCGGGCGGTGCGCTGCTGGTTCCCTACCTGCAGCAGCGCGGCAACAAGCTCAGTCTGTTGCAGGCCACGCAGATGCTCAACCAGGGCAAGGTGCTGGTGCTGGACGTGCGTGATGCCGAACAATTCGCCGCCGGCCACCTGCGCGACGCCCGCAACATTCCCTTGAAAGAGTTGCCGCAGCGCATCGGCGAGCTCGACAAGCTCAAGGGCCGCCCGGTCATCGTGGTGTGCCAGACCGGCACTCAGGCCAACCGTGCCGAAGCTTCCCTGAAGAAGGCCGGCTTCACCGAAGTCTACGGCTTGAACGGCGGCATCGCCGCCTGGCAGGGCCAAGGCCTGCCGCTGACCACCAAGGAGGCAAAATGAGCGCCCCCGTGACCATGTACTGCACCGCCGTGTGCCCGTATTGCATGATGGCCGAGCGTTTGCTGGCCAGCAAGGGAATCACGCAGATCGAAAAGATCCGCGTGGATCTCGAACCTCAGCAGCGTGAGCTGATGATGCAAAAGACCGGCCGCCGTACCGTGCCCCAGATCTATGTCGGCGACACCCATGTCGGCGGCTTCGATGACCTGAGCGCACTGGACCGTGCCGGCAAGCTGGACCCGCTGCTGCAAGCCTGACGCCAGGGCAGCACACTCCCCCCTATCGATTCACCGAACCTGAAAGAGATCCATGTCGGAACAGAACCAAGAAGCCCAAGAGCAACCCGTTTTCCAGATCCAGCGCGTCTACCTGAAGGATCTGTCGCTGGAGCAGCCGAATTCCCCGGCCATCTTCCTGGAACAGGAAGCCCCTTCGATCGAAGTGTCGGTGGACGTCGGTGCCGAAGCGCTGGCTGAAGGCGTGTTCGAATCAACCGTGACCATCACCGTGACCGCCAAGGTCAAGGACAAGGTGGCCTTCCTGGTCGAGGGCAAGCAAGCCGGCATCTTCGAGATCCGCAACGTGCCGGCCGAACAGCTGGACCCGCTGCTGGGCATCGGCTGCCCCAACATCATCTACCCGTACCTGCGCGCCAACATCGCCGACGCCATCACCCGCGCCGGTTTCCCGCCGGTGCACCTGGCCGAGATCAACTTCGAGGTGTTCTACCAGCAGCGCCTGCAGGCCCTGGCCGAGCAACAAGGCGCGACCCTGGTCAACAACGGCTCCACCGCCGTCAACTGATCGGGTTTCCCCCTGTCCGCCTGCCGGTGCCGGCCGCAACCCTGCGGCAGCCCGGCACGACAACGAGCCGCCGCAGCCTGTGCTGCGGCGCTTTCCCTTCTGCGGAGACCTTCACGATGAAACGCCTGCCCCTGATTCTTTGCGCCACCCTGCTCGGCGCCTTCATGGCCAAGGACGCCCTGGCCCTGGACTTCAAGTCGGTCGGCGCCTCGCCCGCCATCATGTACGATGCCCCCTCCGAAAAGGGCCGCCGCGTCTATGTCGCGCCGCGCGGCATGCCGGTCGAGGTGGTGCTGACCTATGGCGACTGGAGCAAGGTCAGGGATGCCGCCGGTACGCTGTCCTGGATCTCCTCCAAGGCCTTGACGCCCAAGCGCATGCTGGTGGTGTCGGTGGCCAATGCGCGCATTTTCAATGCCGCCGATGAGGGTAGCCCGGTGGTCTTCACGGCCGACAAGTCGGTCCTGCTGGAGATGCTGGAAAGCCCCAACAATGGCTGGGTCAAGGTCCGCCATCGCGACGGCCAGAGCGGCTTCGTGAAGGCCGGCGATGTCTGGGGCGATTGAGCCAAGAGCGGCCTGAGATGAAGATCACCATTCTGGGTGCCGGCGCATGGGGTACCGCGCTGGCCATTCCCCTGGCGCGCAAGCACCAGGTCGTGCTGTGGGGGCGCAATGCCCAGGCCATGCAGGCCGCCAGCGAGCAGCGCGAAAACAGCCTCTACCTGCCCGGATTCCCGCTGCCGCCCGAACTGGCGGTGAGTTCGGACTTCGATGCCGCCGTGCGCCATGTCTGCGACACTCCCGCCGATTCGCTGCTCATCGCCGCTTCATCGGTGTCCGGCCTGCGTGAACTGGCGGGCCATCTGCGCGCCTATGCCATTCCCAACCTGGTCTGGCTGTGCAAGGGCCTGGAAGAAGGCACGCGCCTGCTGCCGCACCAGGTGGTGCAGGAAGTGCTGGGATCAGGGGTCGCCGCAGGCGTGCTCTCCGGCCCCTCCTTTGCCCAGGAAGTGGCGCGCGGCCTGCCCTGCGCGCTGACCATCGCCGGCGCCGATGCGGCACTGTGCGAGCGCGTGGTCGCGGCGGTGCACGGCAACAACATCCGCATCTATTCCAGCGATGACCTGGTGGGAGTGGAGATTGGCGGTGCGGTCAAGAACATCCTCGCCATCGCCACTGGCGTGGCCGATGGCCTGCAACTGGGCTTGAACGCCCGTGCCGCATTGATCACACGCGGCCTGGCGGAGATCACGCGATTGGGCGTGGCGCTGGGCGGACGTGCGGAAACCTTCATGGGACTTTCGGGCGTGGGCGACCTCATCCTGACCTGCACCGGCGACCTTTCACGCAACCGGCGCGTTGGCCTGGGACTGGCGCAGAACAAGAAACTGGACGTGATCGTCGCCGAACTCGGCCACGTGGCCGAGGGCGTGCGCTGCGCACAGGCCGTACGGGCGCTGGCGCGCGAAAAAGGCATCGAGATGCCGATCACCGATGCGGTGGCGGCCGCCTTGTTCGACGGCGTGTCGGTGCAGAATATGGTGGCCCGGCTGCTGGCACGGGATCCGCGCGAAGAAAGCCTGTAAGACAGTCGCTCCCGCTCGCATATTGGGGCGGGAGATTCACCAAACCTCACCTGAACGTGAAGCGGAGAAAATGACAGCCGGAGCAGAAATGCCTCCGGCTGTTTTTATCGCACGGGAATGGGAAGGGATTCGGGCCAGATGCCGGCCCGGATCCGTCCCGCCTCATCGCGCGATGATGTCGCTTTCCATCTTGGGACGCTTGAAGCGCTGCGGGGAACCGCCTTCGAGGGCGTCATCCATCTGCTTGGAGATCTTGTCGTAACGCGCGCTGCAGTCATCGTCCTGATGGACGGCTTCTGCGCCCTTGAGGCGCTTGGCCAGGCGGGTGCTGCGCGCTTCCCCGCCCATGACGTATTGCTGGGCGGCGCGGCCGGCGTGGTTGTTGTTCGTGGTCTTGTTGCGTTGTATGGCTTGCATCGTATTTCCTCTTACGTCGCTGACGCTCAACGTTCTTCCATCCTGAGTTGTTGTTCGGAAGAACACGCAGCGCCCCGGAAGATGTTGCCTGCTGCCTTGATTCCGGGAGACTGCTCCAGATACACAAGCACTGCGTTTCTTGACAGTGCTTTAGGTATGTAACGCCCGAGCGGCGATTTGGAATACGCGAAAAGTCAGTATTTTGTCAGCCAAATCGAAATTACTGGATTGAAACAATTCCATGCGGCTTTGCAAAAATGGCGCAAACCCGCAGCCGTCAAGGCTGACAGCGCTGTCAGAATGCATCGGGTTGTGCACTTTTACTCAGCAAAAAAAAATGAAAAAAACGTGTTGCGAAACGTATCTTGGTTCACGTGACACGACAAATAAGCGACGAAAACTTACCCGGCGGCATGTTTATCAAGTGCTGCGACAGGTCAGTCATGCACCGGAACCGGCAGTCCGAGGTCGGCCGGCACCAATGAAAAGACCTTCGCATCGCGCGGTTCGCCATGAAAGACCAGGCGGTTGCGGGCAAGGCATTCAAGGGTTGCACCGGCCTTCTCGGCCACGCGCTGGCTGCGCAGGTTGCCCGCCTGGGCGACGATTTCCAGGCGGGTCAGACCCGTTTTGGAAAACGCAAAGGCCGCCGCCGCCCGCGCGGCCAGGGGCGCAATGCCACGACCGGTGTAGCCCTCGCGCACCCAGTAGCCGAGGTTGGCCATCTGGTTCAGCTGGCTGACCTGGTTGATGGCCACCGAGCCGATCACCAGGCCGTTGCTGCGATCAATGATGTTGAAATCGTAAGCCGCGTGGACATGCCATTGCTCGATCGAGCGCTGCAGGAACAGCTTGACGTCCAGCAGACCGTAGTCGGGCGTGCACCAGGCTTCCCACTGGCCGATGGCCTCCCTGGACTGGCGCACGGCGTCATACAGCGCCGGTGCCTCGCGCAGGCCGAGCGGACGCACTTCGATGGCACGGTCGCAATGGATGATTTGCCGTTCGCGGTCTAGGGAGCGGAGCATGGATGCCGTAGGTGAATTTTATTGCTGATCTTACCGAAATTGGCCGCTGCCGGAACTGTCCTTGGGGTCAGCCCAGCTGGGCTCGCAATTGTGCCAGGTGGGTGATGACCGCCACTTCGGCGGGCAACTCCGGATGCACGCCATGTTCCTGCAGGGCGATCACCTGCATGCCCGCTGCCAGCCCGGCCTGCACGCCCGGCAGGCTGTCTTCCACCACGGCGCAGCGCTGGGGCGCCACGCCCAGGCGTTCGGCGGCAAACAGGAACAGGGCGGGATCGGGTTTCCAGCGTTGCACGTCATAAGCGCTGAAGATCCGGCCGGCGAAATGCGGCAGCAGCCCGGTCACGCGCAGGCACAGCTCGATCTTGTGATGCGGGGCGTTGGAGGCCAGGGCGAAGGGGACATGCAGCTGCTCCACCATCTCGACGGCACCGCTGATGGGTTGCAGGTGCTGCTCCAGCATGCCCCCCATGAGGGCGCGCAACTCCTGCTCGAAATGCGCTGGCAGCGGCTGGCCATGCAATTGCTCGATATGCGAGATGCACCACTTCATGCTCACGCCGCGAAAACGCGCCAGCGCATCCTCGGGGCTGAGGGTGACGCCGTAGCCGGCCACGTACTCGGACCAGGCCCGGGCAGCCACCACTTCGCTGTCGACCAGGGTGCCATCACAGTCGAAGATGACCAGTTCGGGCGTGGCAGAGGGATGCTTCATCGTTGCTCCTTGTTGTCCGGGGGCGTTGGCCGCCCTCTGCAAGGAGCCGCCACTGCCATCAAAGTTCGCCGTAGGAATGCAGGCCCGAGAGGAACATGTTCACCCCGAGGAAGGCAAACGTCGTCACCAGCAGGCCCACCAGCGCCCACCAGGCGGCAGTACGGCCACGCAGGCCCTTCATGAGGCGCATGTGCAGCCAGGCGGCATAGTTGAGCCAGACGATCAGGGCCCAGGTTTCCTTGGGGTCCCACGACCAGTAGCCGCCCCAGGCCTCGGCGGCCCACAGCGCACCCAGGATGGTGGCGATAGTGAAGAAGGCAAAGCCGACCGCGATGGCCTTGTACATCACGTCATCCAGCACTTCCAGCGTGGGCAGGCGATCGGCCAGGATGCCGCGCTCGCGCAGCAGGTAGGCCACCGCCACCATCGCGGCCAGGGCGAAGGTACCGTAGCCGATGAAGTTGGCCGGCACATGGATCTTCATCCACCAGCTCTGCAGCGCCGGCACCAGCGGCTGAATCTCGGCCGCATCCCGCGAGACGGTATACCACATCAGGAAACCGACCGCTGCCGTGATGACGGTCAGCACGAAAGCACCCAACTGGCGGGTGGCGTAACGTTCTTCGTAGTACAGGTAGAAAAGGGCCGTAATCAGGCAGAACAGGACGAAAACTTCATATAAATTGGAAATGGGGATGTGGCCCACGTCCGGCCCGATCAGGTAGGACTCGTACCAGCGCACCATCATGCCGGTAAAGCCCAGCACCACGGCCGCCCAGCACAGGCGCGAGCCGATCGCGCTGCCGGTACCGGCCGCAGTGGCCAGGCCGCCCCAGTAGAACAGCGTAGAGAGGCAGAACAGCGCGCTCATCCACAGGATCGCGGACTGGCTGGAGAGCATGTACTTGAGGAAGAATTTCTTGTCGGCCACTTCGAGCGCGCCGCCATACATGGCGATGGCCCCCAGCGAGAGCACGGCGATCACCAGCATCAGCAGGCGTACCGGCTTCCAATGCCAGCCCAGCCAGGCGAAGGTCGGTGCGGCCAGCAGCAGCACGGCCTTCTCGTAGTAATCCATATAGCTGCCGAAGCGCCCGAAGGCGTACAGCGATCCGGCCACCAGCGCGGCGGCGTAGATCCAGTCGACGAGACTGAGCCGCCGGAAGAAGCCCTGTTCTTGCTCGTAGGCCTGGTTTGCTTGGGTCAGTTGCATTGCGTTCTCCACTGCTGCTGTCCCGGACCATGCGGCAGGCGCAAGCCAGCCCATGAGCCGGGGGATCGCCGCCATCACCGGCGGCATGAAGGGTTCAGGCCGAGGGACCGGGGGCGGGCTGGCCCGCGCCGGTCAGACGGCCTTTCATCTGTTCGAATTCCTTGTCGAAGTCCAGCGTGCGGCGCTGCGTGCTCATGGCCAGCAGCGCCTGGCTGCCCTGGCCATCGGGACCGGGCTTGATCCAGATCCAGAGGCGCCGTTCACGAATGTACAGCATCGAGAACACGCCCAGCACCAGGAACAGGCAACCCAGGTAGACCACCTTCTTGCCCGGCGAGCGCGTCACCTGCAGCACCGAGGCCTTGATCTCCTGGAAACCCGTGAGTTGCAGGAACACCGGCGCCGGATAGAAGGCCGCATCGGCCAGGGCGTTGATGGCCAGTTGCAGGTAGCGCCCGTGCTTCTCGTCGCTGGCCACCGCAGCCAGACCGTCTTGGGCGCGCGCAGCTTGCCACAACTCCCACATGCTGCCGTTGAGGATCTTCATGAAAATGTCCGCGGCCTTTTCCTGTTCGGCAGCGGGCAGCTGTTCCAGGAAGCGCGTGACTGCGATGTAGCCGGACACCTTGCCGTCGCCGGCAAAGATGGTCAACCCGCGCAGGGCCGATTGCTCCAGTTGCTCGCGCAGCACGGGTGAGGCTTCGCGGCCGCTGCTGATGGCCTGCCGCGCATAGCGGCGTGCCGCTTCCTCGCGCAAGGCCGGATTGGCCAGGGCCGCGCGCAGGCGCATCCACTCGGCCACGCTGTCGTTGTCATCGGCCGGAATGCGCAGGTAGCGGAAGGGCTGGTCCGGCTGCTCACGCATGCCGGCCAGGAAGACGTCGGCACCATCGATGGGCAGCGACTGCATGTAGTTGAAGTATTCCCGGGCCTGGCCGGTCTTGTCGCGCAGCTTGTACTGCACGCTCGGGCCGACATTCTTGAAGTCCTTGCTGTTGGCATTCTTGGCGCTGGAGCCGAGGTGCTTGTCCAGGCCGTCCATGAAGCCGCGATTGACATTCTTGCCCACGTTGACCGCGCGCGCATCGCCCGAGGTCGAACCGGACGCCTGGCCGGAAGCAGCTGCCTGCATGTTCTCGACGTTGAAGGGACGGAAGCCGCTCCATTCGATGGTGTAGTCGCCGCTGCTGGAGGACAGCGGCGTGGTGCCGTTGACTTCGCCGGCCAGGTCGAAGTGGCTGTTGCTGCCGCCGCGCATCGGATAGGCGACCAGCTTGAGCTTGCTGCCGCCGTCCTCGAAGCTGGATTGGTAGATGGCCACGCCCTTGTAGATCAGCGGTTCGTTGACCTTGATGGTGGCGGCCGTTTCCTTGCCGGTTTCATGGTCGCGCACCACCACTTCGCTGGCGAAGAGCTTGGGCATGCCGGTCGAGTAGAAATCGATGATGAAGCGCTTCAACTGGATGGTGAAGGGCAGGTCCTGGATCATCACGCCATCCTTCTGAGGGATGATGGCGGTGCTGCTGCTGGAACCTTCGGGAATGAGGGTGTTGCCACGGAAGGTCGGGTTGTTCAGGCCCAGGCGATAGCGTTCGGGAATTTCGGAGATGATGCCATTGCCGGCAAAGGCCGACTTGCCGTAGAACCATTGCTGGAAGCGGATCGGCAGATCCGAATCGAGCAGGCCGCCCAGGCAGATGATCACGATGGCCGCATGCGCGAAGATGTAGCCCCACTTGTTGGCCGCACCCTGCTTGGCCGCCAGCAGCGTGCCGCCTTCCTTGTCGACCAGCTTGGTCTTGTAGCCGCGCGCGCCGACCTGGCGGGCCAGACGCGCCGCAGCCTCGGCCGGGCTTTCGGCGCTGGTCCATTCATGCTTGTGATGGAAATTGCGCAGCGACTGCTCGCGCACGTTGTCGCGCCAACTCTTCACATCGCGCAGCATCTTGGGCGCATTGCGGGCGATGCACAGGGAGGTCGACAGCACCAGGAAGCCCATGATCAGCAGGAACCACCAGGCCGAATACACCGCATACAAGCCGAGCTTGCCGAAGATCTCAAACCAGAACGGACCGAACTGGTTCACGTAGTTGGGCATCGGTTCGTTCTGCTTCATGACCGTCCCGATCACCGAGGCGATGGCGATCAGGGTCAGCAAGCTGATCGCAAAGCGCATCGATGAGACCAGCTCCACGGCCTCGCCGAGCCAGCGTTGGCGGGTCCTGATCTGGATTCCTTGGGTACTGCTGCCCGTCGTCATATTCCTGCCTTACCGGACCGGGCCTACCGGTTCCGCTTACTTGGGGGGATCGCCTTGCCGGCCGGCAAAGCGATGCGAACCCGGAATTCTACCGCTCCGGGGGAAAGTCCGTGATACGCGCCTGCGTAACACGGGTATGCCGGGGCGATTATCTGGTCCGGCGGGAAGGCATCATGCCGTGTTGGACGACGATGCACCACGACGTGCGTCAACCCGCATGAAAAAAGGCGGCACGCCGGCCGCCTCTTTCCTGCCTGCGCCATGCGGCGGCAGGCTCATTACTTCAGGCCGGCGATGTAGTCGGCGACGGCCTTGATTTCCTTGTCCGACAGGCGGTCCGCGATGGCGGTCATCTGGGCGCTGTTGGTCCGCGCTCCGCCACGGAAGTTGGTCAGCTGGGCCACCGTGTAATCCTGGTGCTGGCCGGCCAGGCGCGGATACTGGGCCGGAATGCCGGCGCCGTTGGGGCTGTGGCAGCCAGCACAGGCCGGCACGTTCTTGGAGGCGATGCCGCCACGCCAGATGTGCTTGCCCAGCTCGATGGTGTCCTTGTTCTTGGCGGCACCCGGCTTGGGCGCCTGGGCGGCCAGGTAGGCGGCGACGTTGTGGATGTCTTCATCCGAGAGCGCCTTGGCCAGCGGCGACATCACCGGATTGTTGCGGTCGGGAGTACGGAAGTTGAGCAGCTGCTTGGCGATGTAGGCCTCGTGCTGGCCGGACAGCTTGGGATTCTGGGTGATGGTCGAATTGCCGGCCGCACCGTGGCAGGATACGCAGGCCACGATGTTGCGGGCATTGTCGCCATTGGTGTAGAGGGCTTCGCCCTTGGCCGGATCGGCCTTGATCGGGGCTTTCTTGTCATCGGCCGCATGGGCCGCCGAGGACACTGCCAGCACGGCAGCAAGAACGGTATACAACAGTGGGGAAAAGGCACGGTTCATTCGTCACCCTAATACTTATTGTGGAATTGAGAGATTTTGCCCGTTCGGCGGCTGGCTGCCCCCTGCCCAAATGCCTGTTGTTTGACCTGTCTCCAATGGCCGCCATATTTTTTGCTTGCTTGGCGTCAACGAGGCGCTGGGTTTCGAGCCATTGTACAATAGCTTCTCCGCGTTTTTCCCTCCTCTTTCGGATTTCCCCCCACCATGTCGCAACTTTGGCAAGCCCGTTTCTTCACCACCGTCAATCACCTGCGGGACCTGCCCAAGACCAGTGTGCCGGAAATCGCCTTCGCCGGCCGTTCCAATGCCGGCAAATCCAGTGCCATCAACGTGCTGTGCAACCAGAAGCGCCTGGCCTTCGCCTCCAAGACGCCGGGACGTACCCAGCACATCAACTATTTCTCGCTGGGCGGCGCCCACGTGGGCCAGCACCGCAATGACGAGGCGCGCCCCGATGAAATCCGCGCCATGCTGGTGGACTTGCCCGGCTATGGCTATGCCGAGGTCTCCGGGTCGGCCAAGCATCACTGGCAAGCCCTGCTGGGCGACTACGTGCGCCAGCGCGAGCAGCTGGCGGCGCTGGTGATGATCGTCGATTCGCGCCGTCCCTTCACCGACCTGGATATCCAGATGATCGAGTGGTTCGCCCCCACCGGCAAACCCATCCATTGCATCCTGAGCAAGGCCGACAAGCTCAACCGCAACGAATCCACCAATGCCCTGCGCCAGGCCCAGACCTTCCTGCAAAGCTATGTGGATGCGGATGGCCAGCCCTTCCCGTTCACGGCCCAGTTGTTCTCGGCCTTGAAGCGCATCGGGCTCGACGAAGCCAACGACAAGATCCTGGAACTGGCCGGCCTGAACCAGCCGGTACCGGCGTCCGAGCCGGTTGCACCGGCTGCGCCTGCAAATGAAGGTGCAGGCAGCGCCGCCAGCGAAACCCCGCAAGCCTGATCGCCGACAAGGCAAGATCTTTCCGGACGGAGTACAACGCATGAATAAAAAAACCCCGGAGAACAGGGAAATTCTCCGGGGAAGAACGCCTTTCGCTTGCGCGATCAGCCCCGCTCAGGGAGGGAAGGGGAAGCGGGAGGTGAAAAAATCACCTGCCGCCAAGATAATGTAAGCCGCGTAAATTGGAGCAGATTTGCAATCAAAGGAATCAAATCTCCGAAGATAGCGATATTTGCCTCGAAATAATTCCAAGATAGCCTCAAATAACATCTAATTTTTGAAAGCTGACCTATGTCCTTGACCGATTTCAGTTCCAACGCCGCCTACCCTGCCCTGCGCATGCGCCGCATGCGCCGCGACGCCTTCTCGCGCGCCCTGATGGCAGAAAACGTCATCACCAGCGCCGACCTGATCTACCCCGTGTTCGTGCAGGAAGGCCAGAACCTGCGCACGCCCGTGGCCTCGCTGCCGGGCGTGGAGCGGCTGTCGCTGGATGCGCTGCTGCCGGTGGCCGAGGAATGCGTCAAGCTGGGCGTGCCGGTGCTGGCACTGTTCCCGGTGATCGACCCGGCCCTGAAGACGCCTGACGGCATCGAAGCCACCAACCCCGACGGCCTGGTGCCGCGCGTGGTGCGCGCTTTGAAAGACCGCTTCCCCGAACTGGGCGTGCTGTGCGACGTGGCGCTGGACCCCTACACCAGCCACGGCCAGGACGGCGTGCTCGACGAGACCGGCTACATCCTCAACGATGAAACCATCGCGCTGCTGGTCAAGCAGGCGCAAACCCAGGCCGATGCCGGCGTGGACGTGGTGGCCCCCTCGGACATGATGGACGGCCGCATCGCCGCCATCCGCGCCATGCTGGAGGCCAAAGGCCACATCTACACCCGCATCATGGCCTACTCGGCCAAGTACGCCTCGGCCTTCTACGGTCCCTTCCGCGACGCCGTCGGCTCGGCCGCCAACCTGGGCAAGGGCAGCAAGGCCACCTACCAGATGGATCCCGCCAACAGCGACGAAGCCCTGCGCGAAGTGGCGCTGGACCTGCAGGAAGGTGCCGACATGGTCATGGTCAAACCCGGCATGCCCTACCTGGACATCGTGCGCCGCGTGAAGGATGAATTCCGGGTGCCCACCTTCGCCTACCAGGTCAGTGGCGAATACGCCATGATCAAGGCCGCCGCCCAGAATGGCTGGCTGGACCACGACAAGACCATGATGGAAGCCATGATGGCCTTCAAGCGCGCCGGCGCCGATGGCGTGCTGACCTACTTCGCGCTGGACATCGCGCGCAAGCTCAAGCAGGGCTGATCCCGCTGCCACCCCAGGCCCGGCCGATGAGCGACGACCCCGTACTCGCCCAGTTCACCCAGCTGCGGCCGCGCCTGTTCGGCGTGGCCTATCGCATGCTGGCCTCGCGCAGCGAAGCCGACGACGTCCTGCAGGACGCCTGGCTGCGCTGGCACGCCCAGGACAAGTCGGTGCTCGACTCGGCAGAAGCCTGGCTGGTCACGGTAGTCACACGCCTGTGCATCGACCGCCTGCGCCAGCTGCAGCAGGAACGCCAGCACTACGTCGGCCACTGGCTGCCGGAACCGCTGGTGGGACTGGCCGACCCGGCGCCGGAGATCGACTTGTTCGGGGCGGCCCGCCTGGCCCCCTCGCCGGAAACCCTGCTGGAACAGCAAAGTGACGTTTCCTTCGCCTACCTCCTGCTGCTGGAGCGCCTCAAGCCCGAAGAACGCGCGGCTTTCCTGCTACGTGAAGTATTTGACAACGACTATCCCGACATCGCCGCCATCCTGCAGAAGTCCGAAGCCAGTTGCCGCCAGCTGGTGCACCGCGCCCGTGAGCGGCTGGCGCGGCTGGAGGCCGATGGCATCGCGCGCCCTTCGGTTCGCGCCGCTTCCAGCCCGGTCACGCGCGAAACCCACGCCCTGCTGCTGGAGAAATTCATGCAGGCCGTGCAAAGCGGCCAGCGCGAGGCCATGCTGGGCCTGCTGGCCGAGGATGCGCGCCTGATCGGCGACGGTGGCGGCAAAGTGGCCTCGTTCCCGCACCCGCTGGCCGGTGGCGAGCGCATCTCCTGGCTGTACTACGCCAACGTGCGGCGCTTTGCGCAGCGTATCGTCTATCGCGCGGCCTGGATCAACGGCAGCCCGGGCTTGCTGCGCTACGTCGATGGCGCGCTGGAATCGGCCCAGGTGCTGGAATCGGATGGCCTGCGCATCCACGCCATCTATGTGGTGCGCAACCCCGACAAGCTGGCCGCCATCGCGCAGCAAAACGCGGCGCCCTGAGATTTTTCAAATTTCTTCATTTATTTTTCACCGGACCTGTCACAAGGGGCGAGCCCACTCCGTCTAGAAGGGGAACAGCGGCGATTGGCGTCGTTGTCACCTTATCCCCGATGGAGAATCCTCATGTCCGACTTCAAGCAACGCCTGCCCCACGCCAAGCTCGCCGCCCCGGCCTTCAATGCCCTGCTCAAGGCCAGCGAAGTGGTGCACCAGAGCGGTGTCGATCCCAAGCTGCTGGAACTGGTATTCCTGCGCGTGTCGCAACTCAATGGCTGCGCCTTCTGCACCGACATGCATTCGCATGACCTGCTGCAGAAGGGCGAAGACCAGCAGCGCCTCAATACCCTGGCGGCCTGGCGCGAAATCGCCTTCTTCACCGAAGCCGAACGCGCCGCGCTGAACTGGGCCGAACGCTTCACCCACCTGCACCAGCCCGATGCCGAGAAGGAAGACGCCGCCTTCGCCCTGCTGCAGCAGCACTTCAACGATACCGAGATCGCCAACCTGACCTTTGCGGTGGCCATCATCAATGCCTGGAACCGCCTGGGCGTGGCCATGCGCCCGCAGGCTCCGCGCCGTGCCTGAACGTTCCATCGGCAGATCAGGCAGATCAGGCAGGTGAAAAAAAACGCACCCCGGTCACCCGGGATGCGTTGAACATGGTCCGATCCACATCAGACTTCTTGCTCAAAAACTGGCAGGTGGCGGCATCACGGGCGCCACCCGGATTGATGCTTCATGCCGCCGGTGCGCTCACTTCCACAGTGCGCACTTGGATTCGGCCTTGGTCATGTAGGCTTGCTCGCCGGGGATGGTCTGCACCAGCTTGTAGTAATCCCATGGGCGCTTGGATTCGGAAGGTTTCTTCACTTCCATCAGGTACATGTCATGCACCATGCGGCCGTCCGGGCGTACCACACCATTGCTGGTGAAGAAATCCTTGATGCGGTTCTTGCGCAGGTAGTCCATGACCTGGTCGGCATCTGTGCTGCCCACGGCCTTGACCGCCTTCAGGTACTGGCCCACGGCCGACGCGTCACCGGCCTGGAACATGGACGGCATCTTCTTCATCTTCATGAAGTAGCGATTGGCCCAGGCGCGGCTCTCGTCGTTCAGGTCCCAATACCAGCCATCGGTGAGGTACATCCCCTGCGTCATCTGCAAACCCAGCGAATGGGTATCGTTGATGAAGATGAGCAGGCCGGCCAGCTTCATGGTCTTGTTCACGCCGAACTCATTGGCAGCCTTGATGGCATTGATGACGTCGCCCCCGGCCACGGCCAGGCCGAGGATCTGCGCCTTGGAGGACTGGGCCTGCAACAGGAAGGACGAGAAATCGGAAGTCGCCAGCGGGACGCGGGTCGCGCCGACGACATTGCCGCCATTGCTCTTGACGACTTCGCTGGTGTCCTTCTCCAGCGACGTACCGAAGGCATAGTCCGCCGTCAGGAAATACCAGGACTTGCCGCCCTGGCGCGTGATGGCCGCGCCCGTACCGCGTGCCAGGGCCGTGGTGTCATAGGCGTACTGGACGGTGTAGGCATTGCACTCTTCATTGGTCTGGCGGGTGGTGCCGGCGCCGACCGAGATGAAGACCTTCTTCTTCTCGCCCGCCACCTTGCCCATGGCCAGGCTGGCGGCCGAGTTCACACCGCCGACCAGCATGTCCACGCCATCGCGGTCGAACCATTCGCGGGCCTTGTTGGCGGCGATGTCGGCCTTGTTCTGGTGGTCGGCAAAGACCAGTTCCACTTTCTTGCCGTTGATGGTGCCGCCGGCATCGGCAATGGCCATGCGGATGGCTTCGACGCCGCCCTGGCCGTCGAAGTCGGCATAAGTGCCGGACATGTCGGTGATGAAGCCGATCTTGATGGTATCGCCCGCCGCCTGGGCGGTTGGCAGGGTGGCTGCGCCCAGCAGGGCACAGGCGGCCGACAGCGCGGCGCGCCGGATGAAAGCGGTCATGGGGTCTCCTCCTTTGGGGGTCCTGGAATGTGATTCTTGTTGCGACCCCGCAATCGAGTGCGGGGAAGGTCTTGCGGGACCGGCAGTGCTTTGCCGGTCCGGTCTTGCGTGTGGACGATCAGCCGACGGTGGCGCGCGTCTGTTCGCCATCGACCAGGCGCATCAGGCCCAGCGGGTTGGCGTTCTGCAGCGCGGCCGGCAGCATGGCGTCCGGATAGTTCTGGTAGCACACCGGGCGCAGGAAGCGCTCGATGGCCAGCGTGCCCACCGAGGTGCCACGCGCGTCGGAGGTAGCCGGATACGGGCCGCCATGGACCATCGCATCGCACACCTCGACGCCGGTCGGGAAGCCGTTCAACAGCAGGCGGCCGGCCTTCTGTTCGAGGATCGCGATGAGGTCCTGGTTGCCTTGCAGGTCACCGATTTCGGCTTGCAGGGTGGCGGTCAGCTGGCCGTTCATCTTGGCGGCGAAGTCCAGCAGCTGTTCACGGCTTTCCAGCTCGACGATGACGGTGGAGGGGCCGAAGACTTCTTCTTCCAGCGGCGCTTCCTTGGAGAACAGCAAGGCCGCATCGGCCTTGAACAAGTGCGGCACGGCCTGGGTGTAGCTGGTGCCGCCGGTGGCGATGACCTTCACGCCCGGCAGCTGGGTCAGGCGCGCCACACCGCCGTTGTAGTGGGTCAGGCCGCCGCTGTTGAGCATGGTGGCCGGGTTGGTGCCACCGAAGGCGGCCGACAGCTTCTCGATGAAGGCGGTCAGTTCCGGCGAACGCACGCCCAGGAGCAGGCCGGGGCTGGTGCACAGCTGGCCCACGCCGACCGTGACGGAGCCCGCCAGGTCCTTGGCGATGGCGTCACCGCGCAGCTTCAGGGCTTCGGACATCAGGATGATGGGGTTGATGCTGGACATCTCGGCAAACACCGGGATCGGCTGCGGACGGGCGGCGGCCATGTCGCACAGGGCGCGGCCACCACGCAGCGAGCCGGTGAAGCCGACGGCCTGGATGCCGGCGCTCTTGACCAGCTGGGCACCGACGCGATCACCGTAGATCATGTTGAAGGTACCGGCCGGCATGCCGGTCTTCTTGACGGCGCGCTCGATGGCGTTGGCTACCAGTTCGGAGGTGACCAGGTGGCCGCTGTGGGCCTTGAACACCACCGGGCAGCCGGCGGCCAGCGCGGCAGCAGTATCGCCACCGGCTACCGAGAAGGCCAGCGGGAAGTTGCTGGCACCGAACACGGCCACCGGACCCACGCCGATCTTGTACTGGCGGATGTCCGGGCGCGGCAGCGGCTGGCGTTGCGGCAGGGCGGTATCGATGCGGGCACCGTAGAAGTCGCCACGGCGCAGCACCTTGGCGAACAGGCGCATCTGGCCGCTGGTACGGGCGCGCTCGCCGGCCAGGCGCGGGGTGGCCGGCAGGGCGGTTTCACGGGCCACGGCCGCCAGGAAGTCGTCGCCCAGGGCATCGATCTCGTCGGCGATGGCTTCCAGGAACAGCGCGCGCTGTTGCGCCGGAACGGCGCGGTAGAGCGGATAGGCCTTCTCGGCCGCGTCCACGGCGGCGGCCACTTCGTGCTCGGTGGCAGTCAGGAAAGGGGTTTCAAAGAGGGCGCCGGTGGCCGCGTCTACGCTGTGCAGGGCGACGTCGCCCTGGCCGCTGCGCTGGCCGCCGATGTAGTTGTGTCCTAGGATCTTGTCGCTCACGTTGTGCTCCTGCTGGTGTCGTTGATGCCGCCCGGGGTCGGGTCAGGCAAGAAAGCTGCGCCCGCGCAAGGCGGGAGCAGCTGAGGGGGAAATGCGCAGCAGGCCGAGAGTAGCCTGCCCGCGCTGTTCATTGTCGGCCATCACATGGATTGCTGCAGCATGTTCAGGTAATCCTGTTCCGAGGCTTCGCGCGGATTGGTCTTGTGGCTGTGGTCGGCCAAGGCACCCTTGATGATCTGCGGGAACAGGGATTCGCTCACACCCAGTTCGCGCAGCCCTGCGGGCAAGCCGAGGCGACGGCTCATGTCACGGATTGCCGGGCCGATCTCGGCACCGCTGGCCAGGCCCATGGCGTGTGCCATGCGCGCCATCTTGTTGTCCTTGACCATGCTGGGCGCACTTTCGTTGAAGGCGATGATGGCCGGCAGGAAGATCGCGTTCAGGGTGCCGTGGTGCAGCTTGGGATTGATGCCGCCCAGCGAGTGCGACAGGCTGTGTACGCAACCAAGTCCCTTCTGGAAGGCCATGGCGCCCTGCATGGAGGCGCTCATCATGTTGAGCCGCGCTTCGCGGTCACCCGGTTCACGGGTGGCGCGCTCGATGTGCGCCCAGGCGCGCCACAGGCCATCCAGCGCGATGCCGTCGGCAGGCGGGTTGAAGGCCGGGGCCATGAAGGTCTCCAGGCAGTGCGCGATGGCATCCATGCCGGTGGCGGCCGTCATCAGCGGCGGCAGGCCCAGGGTCAGTTCGGGGTCGCAGAGGGCCAGCTTGGGCACCAGGTGCGGCGAAATGATGCCGACCTTGCGGCCATCGTCGAGGATCAGAATGGCACCCCGGCCGACTTCGCTGCCGGTACCGGCAGTGGTCGGGATGGCGATCACCGGGGCGGTCTTGGCCGTGATGTTGGCCAGGCCGCCTTCGATGAGGGCAAAGGATTTCAGCGGGCCTTCATGAGTGCCGCAGACGGCCACGCCCTTGGCCAGGTCAATGGAGGAACCGCCGCCTACGGCCACAATGCCATCGCAGCCATGCTCGCGGAACAATGCCACGGCGGCGCGCACGGCACCCTCGTTGGGATTGGGCGGGGTCTGGTCGTAGACGACGGTGCCGGCACCTGCCTTCAACTGGCCCAGGACCTTGTCCAGCAGGCCGGCGTTGCGGATGCCCGGGTCGGTCACCAGCAGCGGCTTCTTGATGCCCAGGCGGTCGCATTCCTGCTGCAGCAGCGCCAGCGCGCCGTAGTCGAACTGGACCTGGGTAATGTAGTTGATGAGTGCCATTACATAGCCTTGATTTATAGATGTCTCCACCGGGTCCGCCATCGGCGGGCTTGCTCAGAAACCCTGCAGGAGCCAGCGTTTCCCAATAGGGGACCCGCTTTGGAAAGCCAGACTCTAAGCCATCGAGGGGCGCTTGGCTAATGAGAGCTGTTGATATGGGTATAACCAACGCTCATACTAGCGGCTTCTTTGGGGATCACTTCCATGCACAATACCTTGCCCTCGCTGGCCTCCATCACTTCGCGCCTGCACCTGCGCCAGTTGCGGCTGCTCATTGCGCTGTCCGACCATGGTTCCCTGCTCAAGGCGGCCGAGCAGGTGGCGCTGACCCAGCCGGGCGCCAGCAAGGCCTTGCAGGAGATCGAGAGTACGCTCGGAGCGCAATTGTTCACCCGCACCAATCGCGGGCTGGAAGCGACCGAGCTGGGCCATTGCGTGATCCGCTATGCGCGGCTGATCCAGACCGACCTGACCCACCTGCGTGAAGAAATGTTATCCATCATGCAAGGCCACGGTGGACGGCTGGCCGTGGGCACCATCATGGGCGCGGTGCCGCTCTTGACCGATGCGCTCACGCAATTGCTGGAGGCGCATCCGACGCTGTCGGTGGAAATCGTGGAAGACACCAGTGCCCGCCTGCTGCGCCTGCTGGACCAGGGCCGTCTGGACCTGGCGATCTGCCGCACCAGCATCAGCCAGCGCCCGGACCTGTATGACGCCTTCAACATCCATGAGGAAGAGCTGGCCGTGGTGGCCAGCGTGCAGCATCCGCTGGCTGGAGCATCCAGCCTGCAACTGGCGGACCTGGCCGATTCACGTTGGGTGGTCTATTCGGCCAACATGCCGATGCGACTGACGCTGGAGCGCGAATTCCACAATGCCGACCTGCGCTTCCCGCTGCACCTGATGGAAACCACCTCGGCCTTCACCACCTTGTCGCTGCTGCAGAAGAATCCGCACTTTGTGGCACTGCTGTCAGTGGATGTGGCGCAGTTCTGCACGCGCTTCGGCATGACGCGCATCCTGCCGCTGAAGCTGCATACGCGCAGCGAGCCCTATCAGTTGGTGACACGGCACGGGACGCTCCTGTCGCCGGTGGCGCGGTTGTTCGTGGATGGATTTGCGCGGGCGGTGGCGCCGGGCGCCTGAGCAGGGGCCAAACAAAAAGCGCTCCCGGAGGAGCGCTTTCGCTTTATTGACGCGGCGAACGCAGCAATTACTTGTTCGGCTGCGGCGTAATGCGCAGGTACGGACGCGGCGACTTGTAGCCCTTCGGATACTTCTGCTTGATGACTTCCTCATCCTTGACCGACAACGGGATGATGACGTCGTCGCCATCCTTCCAGTTGCCCGGGGTGGCCACGGTGTAGCCGTCGGTCAGTTGCAACGCATCGATGACGCGCAGCACTTCGTCGAAGTTGCGGCCGGTGCTCATCGGGTAGGTGATGATGAGGCGCACCTTCTTCTTCGGGTCAATCACGAAGAGCGAACGCACGGTCGCCGTTTCGGATTGGTTGGGGTGGATCATGTCGTACAGGCCCGCGACCTTCTTGTCGACGTCGGCCACGATGGGGAAGCCGACCACGGTCTGCTGGGTTTCCTCGATGTCCTTGATCCACTGGTTGTGGGCCTCGGCACCATCCACGGACAGGGCGATGGCCTTGACGTTGCGCTTGTCGAATTCGGGCTTTAGCTTGGCGGTCAGGCCCAGCTCGGTGGTGCAGACCGGCGTGAAGTCGGCCGGGTGCGAGAACAGCACGACCCAGGAGTCACCCGCCCAGTCGTGGAATTTGATCTTGCCGATCGAGGATTCTTGCTCGAAATCCGGTGCGGTATCGCCCAGGCGCAGTGTCATGGTGGTCTCCTTGGTGGACAGAATGAAAACGGAAGGCTGACTATAACGCGAGGCCAGTCTCAGGCCAACGACTATAAAGTGCTTTTCAAATTACATTGCGACATGTGGAACTACAGATTTTGCAGCGTAGCCATGAACCTGTCGGCATCCTGATAACCGATCACGCGGCGCTGTGCCAGTTCCCGGCCATCCGCATCGAAGAACATGATGCCGGGCGGCCCGAAGAGATTGAAGCGCTTCAGCATGGCGCGGTCATCGCCGTTGTTGGCGGTCACGTCAATCTGCAGCAGCAGCATCTGGCTGAAGCGTTCCTTCACCCGCGGATCGGTAAAGGTGAAGCGTTCCATTTCCTTGCAGGACACGCACCAGTCGGCATAGAAATCCAGCATGACCGAACGGCGTTCACCAGCTGCGTTTTCCTTCAGCGCTGCATCGAGCTCGGCACTGGAGCGGATGCGCACGAAGTCGGTGCCATGTGCGGCGGCTGACTGGCCGCGCAGATGCGACAGGGGCGCCAGCGGATCACGCCCGCCGGTGGCCACGCTGACCAGTTGCAGCAAGCCCAGCGTGACTACCACCAGGCCGAGTGCCCGGGACATCCAGCCAGCCGGACGCGTCCACAGCAGGAAGGCACCATAGCCGATGCCCAGCGCCGCCCAGCCAGCTACCTGCAGCCATGGTGGAATCACCGGCGACACCATCCACAAGGCCGTGCCCAACATCAATACGCCAAAGAAGCGCTTGATCGCATCCATCCAGGCACCGGCGCGCGGCAGCAGGGCGCCGGCCGAGGCGCCGACCAGCAAGAGCGGTACGCTCATGCCCATGGCCATGGCAAAGAGGGCGCTGCCGCCCAGCACCACGTTGCCGCTCTGGCTGATGTAGATGAGGGCGCCAGCCAGCGGTGCCGCTACGCAGGGACCAACGATCAAGCCCGAGATGGCGCCCATGAGGAACACCCCCACCCATTTGCCACTGCCGCCGCCAGAAGCTGAGGACAACCTGGTTTGCAGTGCAGTGGGAACTTGCAGGGTATAGACGTCGAACATGGACAAGGCCAGCCCGGCCATCAACAAGCCAAACGGAAGCAGCACCCACGGATGCTGCAAATAGGCCGACAAGCCGGCACCCAGCAAGCCAGCCGACACGCCCAAGGCGGTATAGACCACGGCCATGCCGAGCGAATAATCCACTGAGAGCAGGAAACTGCGGGCGCGCCCAGACCCCGCCGGTGACTGCTGCCCCACGATGATGGAGGACAGGATGGGCAACATCGGCAAGACGCACGGCGTGAAGGAAAGGCCGATACCCAGCAGGAAGAACAGCGTCAGGACCGGCCATAACTTGCCCGCCTGCAGTACTGCGGTGATACCGTCGACGTCACTGCCACCGGACGTGGTCGCCGTACCATCCGCGGCCCCCGGACTGACGCTCTGGCCGATGGCCTGGGCCGACATCGCCAGCTTCAAGGTCATCGGTGGATAGCACAAGCCCTTGTCGGCACAACCTTGCGATACCGCCGAAACGACAAAATCCTTCACTGCCCCGCTGACCGGAATCTGCGCAGTCACCGACTGGTGGTAGGTTTCCACTTCCTTCTGGAAGTTATCGTCATATTTGCGTTTCCCGGGCGGAAACCGGGGTTCCCCGAGCGTGGCCCCTTCGGCGCTGAAGTGGAAGCGGTCGCGGTACATGTAATAGCCATCGGCAATGCGATAGCTCAGCTCCAGCGTCTGGGCATCGATCATGCGCCCGCTGAGCTGGAAGGCCTGCTCAGGGGGCAGGTAATCGTCTGCGGCCTTGGCAGCCTTGGCCACCAGCAGGCCGAGCAGCGCCAGGAGCGCCAATACGATCAGCAGGGGATATCTTGTCAGGCGCGTGCGCCGGTTGATGCGGTTCAACGGTGTTCCTCGTTCGAAGGGAGTGCTCTTTACTTCATACGCGCAGGGGACGAGCGGTCTCATCCTGCATCCACGCCAGATAAGCCGGAATACCCGCCGTGATGGGCAAGGCGATGATTTCGGGCACGTCGTAGGGATGAGCCTCGGCGATTGCCTGCTCAAGTTCCTGGTAGCGGCCCTGGGTGGTCTTGATCAGCAAGGGGATCTCGGCATCGCGCAGGATCTTGCCCTGCCAGCGATAGACTGACTGCACCGGGGCCAGGATGTTGACGCAGGCCGCCAGGCCTTGTTCCACGAGCGTGTTGGACAAGCGTTCGGCCAACGCCTGGTCGGGCACATTGGCCAGTACCAGCAGGGGCTGGTTCAACAGGGATGCGGACATGATAAGGTCTCCTTGCAGAGTCCGTATTCAACCACATCCTGAGGCCAGGCGTGACGGCGCACATCAGCCGGATGAAAGAAAATGCAGCCGCACAAAACAAAAAAGCGAGGCAGAGCCTGGCTTTTTCCTGGTGATGCAGCGTCCGGTGAATTATTCAGCGGTCGGTGCGTCAGCAGCGTCGGTGACTTCCGGACGATCGACCAGCTCAACGAAGGCCATCGGTGCGTTGTCGCCTTGGCGGAAGCCCATCTTCAGGATGCGCAGGTAGCCGCCGTTACGGGCAGCGTAGCGCGGGCCCAGTTCGGAGAACAGCTTGCCGACGATTTCGCGATCGCGCAGGCGGTTGAAGGCCAGGCGCTTGTTGGCCAGGGTGTCGGTCTTGCCCAGGGTCAGGATCGGCTCGACGACGCGGCGCAGTTCCTTGGCCTTCGGCAGGGTGGTCTTGATGGCTTCATGACGCAGCAGCGAAACAGTCATGTTGCGCAGCATGGCCAGGCGGTGGGACGAAGTACGATTCAGTTTGCGGAGACCGTGACGGTGACGCATGGTAATTTCCTTTCAGGTTACAGTTTTGATCCAGTTCTTCTATCGGCAGGCCAGCTGGGCTGACCGGACCGCGGACCGGTAAATATCGGATAAAAGTTCTTTGCTACGGATGTGACGACTACTTCAGGTACAGCCTCAAGCCAGCCTGGCGGTGCGGCTTGCACCGCAGCCCGCCAGGTGGCGTGAATTACTTTTCCAGACCGGCCGGCGGCCAGTTTTCCAGCTTCATGCCCAGGGTCAGGCCACGCGAAGCCAGGACTTCCTTGATTTCGTTCAACGACTTGCGACCCAGGTTCGGGGTCTTCAGCAGTTCGTTCTCGCTGCGCTGGATCAGGTCGCCGATGTAGTAGATGTTCTCGGCCTTCAGGCAGTTTGCCGAACGCACGGTCAGTTCCAGGTCGTCGACCGGACGCAGCAGGATAGGATCGACCTGCGGTGCGCGCGACGGTGCTTCTGCAGTCGCTTCGGTGCCTTCCAGGGCAGCGAACACATTGAGTTGGTCAACCAGCACGCGAGCCGACTGGCGGATCGCTTCTTCCGGGGTAATGACGCCGTTGGTCTCGATGTTCATGACCAGCTTGTCCAGGTCGGTACGCTGTTCCACACGCGCGGATTCGACCGCGTAGGACACGCGACGCACGGGCGAGAACGACGCATCCAGAATGATGCGGCCGATGGTCTTGTTGGTGTCTTCGGACAGGCGACGCACGTTGCCCGGCACGTAGCCACGGCCCTTTTCGACCTTGATCTGCATGTCCAGCTTGCCGCCACCGGTCAGGTTGGCGATGACGTGATCCGGGTTGATCAGTTCGACGTCGTGCGGCAGATCGATGTCGGAAGCCAGGACGGCGCCTTCGCCTTCCTTCTTCAGGGTCAGGGTGACTTCGTCACGGTTGTGCAGCTTGAAGACCACGCCCTTCAGGTTCAGCAGAATGTCGACCACGTCTTCCTGCACACCGTCCAGCGAGGAGTACTCGTGCACGACGCCAGCGATGGTGACTTCGGTGGGAGCGTAACCGCTCATGGTCGACAGCAGGACGCGACGCAGCGCGTTGCCCAGGGTGTGACCGTAACCACGCTCGAACGGCTCCATCACGACCTTTGCGTGACCGGGGGCCAGGGTTTCCACTTCGATGATGCGGGGCTTCAACAAACTGTTTTGCATGAATTGTCCTTTTCAATACCCTCGGCTCGTTACACCGATAAGGCTGATGGCAGTTCGGAAAAATGCCCACCATGAGGTGGGCACAGGGGGACGGCGGTACTACGAATTAACGCGAGTACAGTTCGACGATCAGCGATTCGTTGACGTCGGCAGCGATTTCGCTACGGTCCGGAGCGGACTTGAAGGTGCCTTCCAGCTTCTTCGAATCCACGGAAACCCACTGCGGGAAACCGTTCGATTCGGCCAGCGACAGTGCTTCGGCGATACGCACTTGCTTCTTGGCCTTTTCACGGACGGCAACCACGTCGCCAGCCTTGACGGAGTAGGAAGCGATGTTCACGACTTGACCGTTCACGGTCAGGGCCTTGTGGGACACCAGCTGACGCGCTTCAGCGCGGGTCGAGCCGAAGCCCATGCGGTAGACGACGTTGTCCAGGCGCGATTCCAGCAGCTTCAGCAGGGTTTCGCCGGTGTTGCCCTTGCGGCGGTCGGCTTCAGCGAAGTAGCGGCGGAACTGACGCTCGAGGACGCCGTACATGCGCTTGACCTTCTGCTTTTCACGCAGCTGGTTGCCGTAGTCGGAGGTGCGGGCGCCCGAAGTGCGACCGTGTTGACCCGGCTTGGAATCCAGCTTGCACTTGGAATCCAGCGAGCGGCGTGCGCTCTTCAGGAACAGGTCGGTGCCTTCGCGGCGGGAGAGTTTTGCTTTCGGTCCGATATAACGTGCCACGGTATTTCCTTTATCAATGACGTCCCATGTTGCCGGACGCTAGTCTGACCTGCATGCGGCCAGACAGTGGTCTTAAGAACAAAACCCGCCAAGGTGATTGGCGGGTGATTTGCCTGCGCTTTTGCCTGACTGACAGGCGAAAGCGCAAGATTATACTACAACTTAGATGCGACGGCGCTTCGGCGGACGGCAGCCGTTGTGCGGGACCGGGGTCACGTCCTGGATCTGGGTGATCTTGATGCCCAGGTTGTTCAGAGCGCGCACTGCGGATTCACGGCCCGGGCCGGGGCCCTTGATACGCACTTCCAGGTTCTTGATGCCGCATTCGATGGCAACCTTGCCGGCGCTTTCAGCGGCGACCTGGGCTGCGAACGGAGTCGACTTGCGCGAACCCTTGAAGCCAGCACCACCCGAAGTTGCCCACGACAGAGCGTTGCCCTGACGGTCGGTGATCGTGATGATGGTGTTGTTGAACGAAGCGTGAACGTGCGCGATGCCTTCAGCAACGTTCTTCTTGACTTTCTTACGAACACGCGATGCTGCTGCGTTGTTGGGGGACTTTGCCATAATTTCTTCCTTGAATCCGACCAGTGCTTGCGCCTGCCGGGATTATTTCTTCAGCGATTGAGCGGCCTTGCGCGGACCCTTGCGAGTACGGGCGTTGGTGCGGGTACGTTGACCACGAACCGGCAGGCCACGACGGTGACGCAGGCCGCGGTAGCAACCCAGGTCCATCAAACGCTTGATGTTCATGGACAACTCACGGCGCAGATCGCCTTCCACGACGAACTTGGCGATTTCGTCACGCAGCTTTTCCAGCTCGTTATCGTCCAGGTCCTTGACCTTCTTGTTGGTCGGAACGCCGGTAGCAGCGCAAATGTCTTGTGCGCGCGGACGGCCAATACCATAGATGGCGGTCAGGCCGATTACGGTGTGCTGATGGTTGGGGATGTTGACCCCTGCAATACGTGCCATTCGTTATTCCTCGATCAATAACGTTAAGTTAACCCTGGCGCTGCTTATGGCGAGGTTCGGTGCAGATCACACGAACGATACCATTGCGCTTGATGATTTTGCAGTTGCGGCAGATCCGCTTGACTGATGCGAGCACTTTCATTGTGGCCCTCTTTCTTTCAATGTTTCACTGTTACTTGGTTCGGAACACGATACGTGCCCGGCTCAAATCGTAAGGCGTCAGTTCCACCGTTACCTTATCGCCGGGCAGGATACGGATGTAATTCATGCGCATCTTGCCGGAAATATGGCCGAGTACAACGTGACCGTTTTCCAACTTAACCCTGAATGTCGCGTTGGGCAGATTTTCAAGAATCTCGCCCTGCATCTGAATAACGTCGTCTTTTGCCATTCCGTGTCTTCTTCCTTGGAGCATGAGCCCGCTTATCGCGGTGTCATGCCACCCTTGAAATTAGCTTTGCGGAGCAACGATTCATACTGCTGCGACATCACATAGTTCTGCACTTGGGCCATGAAATCCATCGTCACGACCACAATGATCAGCAGCGATGTGCCACCGAAGTAGAACGGCACCTTCCAGCGTGCGATCAGGAACTCTGGCAGCAGGCACACCAAGGTGATGTACACGGCGCCGGCCAGGGTCAGGCGCATCAGGATCTTGTCGATATAACGCGCTGTCTGGTCACCCGGACGGATACCCGGAACAAAAGCACCACTCTTCTTCAGGTTGTCTGCCGTTTCCTTGCTGTTGAACACCAGTGCGGTGTAGAAGAAGCAGAAGAAGACGATAGCCACCGCATACAGCAAGGCATGGATCGGTTCGCCTGGTGCCATCGATGCCGCCAGATCCTTCAGGAAACGAATGAAGGGATTCGACGTATCACCGGAGGTGAACCAGCTGGTGATCGTGGCCGGGAACAGGATGATCGACGATGCAAAGATCGGCGGGATCACGCCAGCCATGTTCAGCTTCAGCGGCAAGTGGCTGCTCTGGCCACCGTAGATCTTGTTGCCGACCTGACGCTTCGCATAGTTCACCAGGATCTTGCGCTGGCCACGTTCGATGAAGACCACCAGGAACGTCACCAGAGCCACGATCACGCAAATCAGGATTGCCGACAGGGCGTTCATCGAACCAGTACGAACCAGCTCGAACAAGCCACCCAGAGCATTCGGCAGACCTGCCGCAATACCGGCGAAGATGATGATCGAGATGCCATTGCCCAGACCACGTTCAGTGATCTGTTCACCCAGCCACATCAGGAACATCGTACCGGTAATCAAGGTCACCACCGTGGTCAGACGGAAGGCCAGACCCGGATCCAGCACCAGGCCGGCTTGCGATTCCAGCGCCACCGCAATGCCCAGCGCCTGGAAGGTCGCCAGCACCAGGGTGCCGTAACGGGTGTACTGCGTGATCTTGCGACGACCGGCTTCACCCTCTTTCTTCAATGCTTCCAGCTGCGGCGAAACCACCGACAGCAGCTGCATGATGATCGATGCCGAGATATACGGCATGATCCCCAGTGCGAAGATCGTGAAGCGCGACAGGGCACCACCGGAGAACATGTTGAACATGCCCAGAATGCCGCCCTGGTTCTGCTTGAACAGCTGCGCCAACTGCGTCGGATCAATACCCGGAACCGGGATATGTGCACCGATGCGATAAACGATCAACGCCCCCAGCAGGAACCACAAACGACCCCAGGGGAATCCTTTTGCGGCACCTTTTGCTAATTGAGGAGTAGTTGCCAATTAATGCTCCGGGACCGGATCACTCAGCGATGGAACCACCGGCAGCTTCGATAGCGGCCTTGGCACCAGCGGTTGCGATCAGACCCTTGACGGTTACCTTCTTGGTCAGTTCGCCAGCCTTGATGATACGCACGACACGAGCCAGTTCCGACACGAGGCCGGCTTGCTTCAGTGCCAGCACGTCGATCTCGGCGACGGGCAGCTTTTCCAGGTCGGACAGGCGCACTTCAGCCTTGTAAGGCGTAGCCAGCGACTTGAAACCGCGCTTGGGCAGACGACGTTGCAGGGGCATCTGGCCGCCTTCAAAGCCGACCTTGTGGAAACCGCCCGAACGCGACTTCTGACCCTTGTGGCCGCGACCAGCGGTCTTGCCCAGGCCAGAGCCGATACCACGACCGACGCGACGCTTAGCGTGCTTGGCGCCGTCTGCGGGTTGGATAGTGTTTAATTGCATGATTCGCTCCGTTCGCAAGCCGAGGCTTACGACACAACTTTCACAAGATAGGACACTTTGTTGATCATGCCGCGCACCGACGGGGTGTCTTCCAGTTCGGACACCGAGTTGACGCGACGCAGACCCAGACCGCGCACGGTAGCGCGGTGGTCCTGACGAGTACCGATCAGACCCTTGACCAGCTTGACTTTGATTGTGTTAGCCATCTCGATCACCTTAGCCCAGGATTTCTTCGACCGACTTGCCGCGCTTGGCAGCAATTTCAGCCGGAGTGTTCATCTTCGACAGACCGTCCAGGGTGGCACGGACCATGTTGTAGGGGTTGGTCGAACCAGTCGACTTGGCCACCACGTTGGTCACGCCCATCACCTCGAAGATCGCGCGCATCGGACCGCCGGCGATGACGCCAGTACCGTCCTTGGCCGGCGAGATCATCACAGACGAAGCGCCGTGCTTGCCGATGACGGTGTGTTGCACGGTACCGTTCTTCAGGGTCACCTTGATCAGCTTGCGACGAGCCTCTTCCATCGCCTTCTGCACGGCCACGGGCACTTCCTTGGACTTGCCCTTGCCCATGCCGATACGGCCATCGCCGTCACCGACCACTGCCAGCGCTGCGAAACCCATGATGCGGCCGCCCTTCACCACCTTGGTGACGCGGTTGACCGCGATCATTTTTTCGCGCATGCCGTCATCAGGCTTGTCGCTTTGCGTTTTCGATTGCATTTTTGCCATGATCGATAATCCTTAGAACTTCAGGCCGGCTTCACGCGCAGCCTCAGCCAGCGCCTTGACGCGACCGTGATAACGGAAACCGGAGCGGTCGAATGCGACTTCAGTCACACCGGCCTTCAGAGCCTTCTCCGCCACGCGCTTGCCGATCAGGGCAGCAGCGGCAGCATTGCCGCCCTTGCCGGTCTGACCTGCCAGCTGGGCGCGGACTTCTGCTTCCAGGGTGGAAGCGGAAGCCAGCACGTTGGCGTCGGGGCCGATGACGCTGGCGTAGATGTGCGTGTTGGTACGGTGCACAGCCAGACGATTCACCTTCAGTTCTGCGATCTTGGCGCGAGTCTGAGTCGCACGGCGCAGGCGAGATTGTTTCTTGTCCATCGTCAACCCCTATTACTTCTTCTTGGTTTCTTTGAGAGTCACCACTTCGTCAGCGTAGCGCACACCCTTGCCCTTGTAGGGTTCGGGTTCGCGGTACGCGCGAATTTCAGCGGCGACCTGGCCAACCACCTGGCGATCGATACCCTTGATCAGGATTTCGGTCTGGGTCGGGGTCTCAACCTTGATGCCGGCGGGCATCTGGTGAACGATGGGGTGCGAGAAGCCCAGCGACAGGTTCAGCTTGTCGCCTTGTGCTTGTGCACGGAAACCCACGCCAACCAGGTTCAGCTTCTTTTCGAAGCCCTTGGTGACGCCGTTGACCATGTTGTTGACCAGAGCACGCAGGGTGCCCGACATCGCGTTGGCTTCGCGGCTGTCATCAGCCACTTCGAAGCTCAGCGAGCCATTGTTGTTGACCACCTTGACCTTCTTGGTCAGCGGTTGGGTCAAGGAGCCCAGCGGGCCCTTGACGGTGATTTGCTCTGCAGTGATGGTCGCTTCCGCGCCATTCGGCAGTGCAACAGGCATTTTACCTACACGAGACATCTTGCACTCCTTAGGCCACGTAGCAAATCACTTCGCCACCGACACCGGTTGCGCGTGCTTTGCGATCAGTCATCACGCCGCGCGGGGTGGACACGATTGCCACACCCAGGCCGTTCATGACGTTGGGGATATCGTCCTTGCCCTTGTAGATGCGCAGACCCGGACGGGACACGCGCTCCAGGCGCTCGATGACCGGACGGCCAGCGTAATACTTCAAACCGATTTTCAATTCAGCCTTGCCATCAGCGGCAACAACGGCGAAATCTTCGATATAGCCCTCGTCCTTGAGGACGTTGGCAATGGCGACCTTCACTTTGGAAGACGGCATGACGACGGTAGTCTTGTTCACGCCTTGCGCATTGCGGATACGGGTCAGCATATCGGCGATAGGATCGCTCATACTCATTGCTTCTTCTCCTATTACCAGCTAGCTTTGGTCAAACCCGGGATTTCGCCGCGCATGGCGATTTCACGGACCTTGATACGGCCCAATCCGAACTTGCGGAAAGTACCACGGGGACGGCCAGTCAGTGCGCAACGGTTGCGCTGACGGGTCGGAGCGGAGTTACGCGGCAGAGCCTGCAGCTTCAGGCGGGCTTCGTAACGCTCTTCTTCCGACTTCGATTGGTCGTCGATAATAGCCTTCAACTCGGCGCGCTTGGCAGCATACTTCTTCACCATTTCTGCGCGCTTCTGTTCACGGTTAATCAGTGCCAGTTTTGCCATGGCATCCTCAGTTTCTGAACGGGAATTTAAATGCGGCGAGAAGCGCCTTCGCTTCGTCGTCGGTCTTTGCAGTCGTGGTGATGCTGATGTTCATGCCACGCAGTGCATCGATCTTGTCGTACTCAATTTCGGGGAAGATGATCTGCTCTTTCACACCGATGTTGTAGTTGCCACGACCATCGAACGCACGACCCGACACGCCACGGAAGTCACGCACGCGCGGCAGGGCCACGGTGATCAGACGATCCAGGAATTCGTACATGCGGGCGCCACGCAGGGTCACCATGCAACCGATCGGGTAGCCTTCGCGGATCTTGAAACCTGCGATAGCCTTGCGAGCCTTGGTCACCACCGGCTTCTGGCCAGCAATCTTGGTCAGATCGCCAACGGCGTGCTCGATGATCTTCTTGTCCGCAACTGCTTCGGACAGACCCATGTTCAGGGTGATCTTCAGGATGCGCGGAACTTCCATCACCGACTTGTACGAATACTTCGTAGTCAGATCGGCGACGACCTTATCTTTATAAAACTGTTGAAGACGTGCCATGATGTTTAAACCTTAACGACTTCGCCGTTGGACTTGAAAGCGCGGACCTTCTTGCCGTCCACTTCCTTGTAAGCCACACGATCTGCCTTGCCGGTCGCAGCGTTGAACAACGCGACGTTCGACACATGAATTGGCATCAGCTTATCGACGATGCCGCCAGTTGCACCCGTCATCGGGTTCGGACGGGTCGCCTTCTTTGCGACGTTCACGCCTTCCACGACGACATAATCGGTCCCGACGCGAGCAGTCACGACACCGCGCTTGCCCTTGTCTTTGCCGGTCAACACGATGACTTCATCGTTTTTACGAATCTTTGCCATGACCACTCCTTACAGAACTTCAGGCGCCAGGGAGACGATCTTCATGAAGCGCTCTGTACGCAGCTCACGAGTCACCGGCCCAAAGATACGGGTGCCGATGGGCTCCAGCTTGGCGTTCAGCAGGACGGCAGCATTACCATCGAACTTGACCAGCGAACCATCCTGACGACGCACGCCCTTGGCGGTGCGAACGACGACAGCGTTATAAATTTCACCCTTCTTGACGCGACCACGCGGTGCTGCGCTCTTGACAGTAACCTTGATCACATCGCCAATGCCCGCATAGCGGCGCTTGGAACCACCCAAGACCTTGATGCACAGAACTTCGCGCGCACCAGTGTTGTCGGCCACTTCGAGCCGGCTTTCAGTTTGAATCATGATATTTTCTTTCCCAACTTAATCCGCTTCGCAGGATGCGCTGGCGGTCAGTCTTGGTCCTGTTAGCAAGCGAACTCGCTAGTTAGGGGACGAATAGAGCTACTCTTGAGTCTTCCTCTGCAAACTTTGTTTTGCAAAGAAAGAGCTCGATATTATGGCACCATAATATCGAGCACGCAAGTACTACCTTTACTGCTTAAACGATTTGTGCTTCCTGCACCACACGGGTCACAGTCCACGCCTTCGTCTTGGAGATCGGACGGCTTTCGGTGATTTCCACCACATCGCCGGCCTTCGCCGTGTTTTGCTCATCATGCGCATGGTACTTCTTGGTGCGCTTGATGATCTTGCCGTACAGCGGGTGCTTCATTTGACGCTCGATTTCGACAGTGACGGTCTTATCCATCTTGTCCGACACAACTTTGCCAATCAGCGTGCGCTTGAGCGCTTGTTTCACTTGATCGTTCATTGTTGGCCATCCTTCGAGTTGATCACAGTTTTCACACGTGCGATGTCGCGACGTACCTTCTTCAGCTGTGCGGTATTGTTCAGTTGCTGGGTCGCAATTTGCATGCGCAGGCTGAACTGAGCTTTCAACAGCTCGCCCAGTTCCTTTTCCAGTCCTGCCTTGTCCTTACCGCGGAGTTCAGATGCTTTCATGTTCCGCTCCTAATTATTGACCGACTTGGCGAACAACGAAAGTCGTCGACAGCGGCAATTTGGCAGCAGCCAAACGGAACGCCTCGCGCGCCAGGGCTTCGTCCACACCGTCCATCTCGTACAGTACCTTACCCGGCTGGATTTCAGCCACGTAGTACTCCGGATTACCCTTACCGTTACCCATACGCACTTCTGCGGGCTTCTGGGAAATTGGCTTGTCCGGGAAAACGCGGATCCAGATACGACCACCGCGCTTGATGTGACGGGTCATCGCACGACGAGCAGCTTCGATCTGACGGGCAGTGATACGGCCGCGGCCGGTTGCCTTCAGACCAAAATCGCCGAACGAGACGGCAGTTCCGCGGGTGTGCGAAATGCCGGTGTTACGACCTTTTTGTTCTTTACGATATTTTCTACGTGCTGGTTGCAGCATGATTATTCTCCTGCTTTCTCAGCCGACACACCGGCATCGGCAGCTTGAGGACGACCACCGCCACGCTTTGCACCGGCGCCAGGAGCACCAGTCTTGGAGCGGGGACGTGCACCCGGCTTGCCGTCGTCACGACGGGGACCACGACGCTTCTTGTCGTCTTCCGGTTCGCCGACCAGCACCGGCGATTCGCCGTTTGCCAGGCGATCGCCCTTGTAGACCCACACCTTCACACCGATGATGCCGTAGGTGGTTTCAGCTTCGCCGAAGCCATAGTCGATATCGGCGCGCAGGGTGTGCAGGGGCACACGGCCTTCACGGTACCATTCGGTACGTGCGATTTCGATGCCGTTCAGACGACCCGAGGACATGATCTTGATGCCTTGGGCGCCCAGGCGCATTGCGTTCTGCATCGCACGCTTCATGGCGCGACGGAACATGATGCGCTTTTCCAGTTGCTGGCAGATCGAGTCAGCGATCAGCTGAGCATCGGCTTCCGGCTTGCGGATTTCTTCGATGTTGACGTGCACGGGCACGCCCATCAGCTTGGCCAGTGCCGACTTCAGCACTTCGATGTCCTCGCCCTTCTTGCCGATCACAACGCCCGGACGGGAGCTGTAAATGGTGATGCGGGCGTTCTTGGCAGGACGCTCGATGACCACGCGGCCAACCGAAGCGTTCTTCAGCTTCTTCTTCAGGTAAGCACGGACCTTCAGGTCCTCGTTGAGCATGTCGGCAAAGTTGTTGTTGCCTGCATACCAACGCGAGCCCCAGTTACGCGTAACCGCCAGACGGAAACCGGTTGGATGAATCTTCTGTCCCATCGTGACTCCTTAGTTTCCGACGGTCACGTAAATGTGACACGACTGCTTGGAAATACGATCACCACGGCCCTTAGCACGCGCCGTGAAGCGCTTGAGGACCGCACCCTTTTCCACATAAATGGTCTTGACTTTCAGCTCGTCAATGTCGGCACCATCGTTGTGTTCGGCGTTCGCGATTGCGGACTCCAGAACCTTCTTGATGATGACCGCGCCCTTCTTGGGGCTGAAGGCCAAGATATTCAGTGCCTGATCAACTTTTTTACCGCGGATCAGGTCTGCAACCAGGCGGCCTTTCTGGGCCGACAGGTGCACACCGCGCAGAGTAGCTTTAGTTTCCATCATAGGACCTTATTTCTTAGCCTTCTTATCGGCAGCGTGACCCTTGAAAGTACGGGTCAGCGCGAATTCGCCGAGCTTGTGACCAACCATGTTTTCCGACACATAGACCGGCACGTGTGCCTTGCCATTGTGCACGGCAATCGTCAGGCCGATGAAGTCCGGCATGATGGTCGAACGACGCGACCAGGTCTTGATCGGCTTCTTGTCCTTGGTAGCCTGGGCAGCCTCAACCTTTTTCACCAGGTGGGCGTCGCAGAAAGGACCTTTTTTCAATGAACGTGTCATGTTTTATCCTTTATTTCTTGCCGCGACGCGAGACAATCATCGAAGTCGTACGCTTGTTGCTACGAGTCTTCTTGCCCTTGGTCTGCTGGCCCCACGGGGAAACCGGGTGACGACCAGCGGCGGTCTTGCCTTCACCACCACCGTGCGGGTGATCCACCGGGTTCATGACAACGCCACGAACGGTCGGACGCACACCGCGCCAACGGGTTGCACCGGCCTTACCGATCTTGCGCAGGTTGTGCTCGCCGTTACCGACTTCACCGATGGTGGCGCGGCATTCGATGTGAACGCGACGCACTTCACCGGAGCGCAGACGAACCTGGGCGTAGGTGCCTTCACGTGCCATCAGCACGACAGCGGCGCCAGCGGTACGGGCGATTTGCGCGCCCTTGCCCGGCAGCATTTCCACGCAGTGGATGGTGGTACCGACGGGGATGTTGCGGATCGGCAGGGTGTTGCCCGACTTGATCGGAGCTTCAGAACCGCTGATCAGCTGATCGCCAACCGACACGCCCTTGGGAGCGATGATGTACTTGCGCTCGCCGTCCGCGTAGCACAGCAGTGCGATGTGCGCGGTACGGTTCGGGTCGTATTCGATACGCTCAACCTTGGCAGGGATACCATCCTTGTTGCGACGGAAGTCGACAACACGGTAGTGCTGCTTGTGACCACCGCCGATGTGGCGGGTGGTGATGTGGCCGTTGTTGTTACGGCCGGCGGTCTTGGACTTCTTTTCGACCAGCGATGCCAGCGGACGGCCCTTGTACAGGTCGGGATTGACGACCTTGACCATGCCGCGCCGACCGGGCGAGGTCGGCTTCACTTTTACGAGTGCCATTATTTAGCCTCCTCGGTGAAGTTGATTTCTTGACCCGGCTTCAGGCTGACGAAAGCACGGCGGGTGTGGTTGCGGCGGCCCATACCGTTGCGCGAGCGCTTCTGCTTGCCCTGACGGTTGGCGACTTGCACCGATTCCACTTCCACCTTGAACAGCAGTTCGACGGCGGCCTTGACTTCCAGCTTGGTGGCGTCCTTGGCGACCAGGAAGACGACTTGCTCGTTCTTCTCGGCGACAAAGGTTGCCTTTTCGGAGATCACCGGTGCCAGCAGCACCTTCATCAGGCGCTCTTCGCTATGTTTCACGATTGCGTTCATGCCAGCAACTCCTCAATCTTTGCCAGAGCCGGCTTGGTGATCAAGACATTCTTGAAGTACACCAGCGACACGGGATCAGCTTGACGCGGCTCGACCACCAGCACGCCCGGCAGGTTGCGCGAGGCCAGCAGCAGCTTTTCGTCCAGGCTGTCGGTAATAACCAGCACCGATTCCATGCCCATGCCCTTCAACTTCTGGGCCAGCAGCTTGGTCTTCGGGGCTTCGACGGCGAACTCTTCGACGACCGACAGGCGGCCTTCACGAGCCAACTGGGACAGGATCGAGCAGACACCTGCGCGATACATCTTCTTGTTGACCTTGTGGGTGAAGTTTTCGTCAGGCGAGTTCGGGAAGATACGGCCACCACCGCGCCACAGAGGCGACGAAGACATACCGGCACGTGCACGGCCAGTACCCTTTTGACGCCAGGGCTTCTTGGTGGTGTGGCTGACTTCTTCACGATCCTTTTGCTTGCGGTTGCCGCTACGAGCGTTGGCTTGGTAGGCAACCACGACCTGGTGGATCAGGGCTTCGTTGTAGTCACGACCGAAAATGGTATCCGGTGCGGCGACGTTCGAAGCAGCTTGACCTTGGTCATTCAGGAGCTTCAGTTCCATTATTAAGCCCCCTTCTTCGCTTTGACTTTGACTGCCGGCGAAACGATCACTTGACCGTTCTTGGCGCCAGGAACGGCACCCTTGACCAGCAGCAGCTGACGCTCTGCGTCCACACGGGCGATTTCCAGGTTCTGGACGGTGGTCTTGACATCACCCAGATGACCGGTCATGCGCTTGCCGGGGAACACGCGGCCCGGATCCTGCGCCATACCGATGGAGCCAGGAACGTTGTGCGAGCGGGAGTTACCGTGGGTCGCGCGACCCGACGAGAAGTTGTAACGCTTGATGGTACCGGCGTAGCCCTTACCGATCGACACGCCTTGCACGTCGACTTTCTGGCCAGCTTCAAACATGCCGATGCCAACGACGTCGCCAGCCTTCAGTTCGGCAGCCTTGGAAGCGTCAACACGGAATTCTTTGAGGACAGTACCTGCCTCTACGCCAGCTTTGGCGAAGTGGCCGGCGGCGGCTTTCACCACGCGCGAAGCGCGGCGTTGACCGAAGGTCACCTGAACAGCGGAATAACCATCCACTTCAGGCGTTTTGATTTGAGTCACGCGGTTGTTGGACACGTCCAGCACGGTCACAGGGATCGAATCCCCATCTTCCGTGAAGATGCGCATCATACCAACCTTGCGACCAACAAGGCCCAGGCTCATTGTTTTCTCCATTCCCGCCTGCGATTGGGCGGGGCTGATGTTCGTACTACCATAAATTATGGGTCTTGCAAACGCAAAACCCACATCGAAGCCGAGCATTATAGCCCGTAAAACAAAAGCGCACAACCGAGGTTGTGCGCTTTTCCAACACTATGCCAGCTGATTACTGCAGCTTGATTTCAACGTCAACGCCAGCGGGCAGGTCCAGCTTCATCAATGCGTCAACCGTCTTGTCGGTCGGATCGACGATATCCATCAGGCGCTGATGGGTACGGATTTCGAACTGATCGCGGGAGGTCTTGTTGACGTGCGGCGAGCGCAGGACGTCGAAGCGCTGGATGCGGGTCGGCAGGGGAACCGGGCCCTTGACGACAGCGCCGGTACGCTTGGCGGTGTCAACGATTTCCAGTGCGGACTGGTCGATCAGACGATAGTCGAAAGCTTTCAGACGGATACGGATTTTTTGGCTAGGAACCGACATGATTTTCCTTTAAAGAACGAACCGGGGATGGGGATCATCCCCGGCGATGTTAAAAATGCGACTAGTGTTACTGGGTACTGCTACTGCTGATCCGACGATTAGTCGAAGATCTTGGCAACCACGCCGGCGCCGACGGTACGGCCGCCTTCACGGATAGCGAAGCGCAGGCCTTCTTCCATGGCGATCGGGTTGA
>NZ_NJGV01000031.1 GCF_002213425.1 Herbaspirillum aquaticum
CAGGATCAGGGCAGCGCTGTTCTGCTGCAAGTGAAGTCATGGATGCAGCTTAAATTCTGGCAAACGCTGTCTTGACGGATGGGTCCACTTTACACCACAAGAGCAAAAAGATATAACAACATCGCAACGCCCAAAAAACCCAGGCCCGTAAAAGCATATGGTTTTAAGAAGAAGCCAATGGTCGCAAGAGAACCGAGATTTGTGCACGCAGAGGCGGTTTCCCCTTTTATCTTTTCGGATAGCCACTCATGGTGAGTTAGCTTGTTAAAAAAGACCTTGCTTAGGAGCACAGTGAAAATGCTGCCTAGAACAAACATCTTGAATGTTTCTATATCGATAACAGCGGCCCAGTTAATGTTGGCGATCGAGCCTCGAAAAAAATACCTAATTAAGACGTGATCTACGACAGCGTAAGTAGTGATCCAGCAAAGCCAATTTGGAGCCAGCTTTTCTGCGATGACAATTGGTGCCTGACGCTTAATTATTTTTATTTTAGTTTGAAACCACTCAGCGACTTCATAAGCGACTCGAAGCTTTAAGGACTTATTTTGAGGTTCAGGGGCAGGTGGTACTACTTGCGTAGGAGAAACTAGTATTTCGTCGTCCTCTTTGCTGCTAGATGCCAGATTGGCGGGGCTTTGTTCTGGTGTAGTAATGTCTTGCGGCGGCGTCAGAGGTTCATCTTTGGTGGCGACCTCTGTCTCTGTCGCGCTAGAAGTAGAGGAATTTTTTGTCATAGATTTTTTCCCATATCAATGTTTTTGTTATCTATATTTTGCCATTCGCATGAATTCTCGTCACTTGAAAATTTCTTGTGAAAGAGGGCTTTGGCTTCCTACTGATAAAGATTGCTCTTTTGGGCGACAGAAATTTTGATCTAACTTTCATGCCGCAGAGGCGAATCTTTCTCCTGTGCTGTGAGGACATCCAGATGGGGGGCCACTCCAAAACAGGATTTCGGCGTGGAAAAGGGAGATAGCCTAGGGCTAGCTTGATTTTTGAGAGGACGAGGTAGCTTCCCGTCCACTCCGTCGCCAATTAAGGTAGTATTCCACCTGCTGAACCACCTTTTTTGACCTTGCAACCGTACTGAAAAGACGACGCAAGCCATTCTGGATAAGGGTTTCAAGAGAATGGCCGGGAAAAAGAGAAAAATCTCCTGCCCCCGCAACCACCGATATAGACGGCCCGGCTACTTGCTTAAGTAGCTGGGCCGTTGCCATTCTGGCCCACACTTGGTTATCTTCCCTCACCTCCAGCTGGATCGAGCCAAAGATATCGCCCAGGATCTTCCTGGCCATCAGTGGGTTCTCCCGCAGCGCATCCGTCAGGTTCATCAGGACCTCATTGAAAATGCTGCCGACATTGGGTGTGCGTGCTGCCTCACTTGCTGCCTTGAGTGCAAGCCGGCGCTGCAGTGCGCTACGATCATTTTCCAAAGCTTTCAGCTTGGAGGCCAGCGCCTCCGAGGCGCCGACCATGGTAATGGCGTCAATCACTCGCCCGATCTCGGCTGTGAGCTGGGTGATCCGTTTGGTAGCTTGGGCCACATCTTCAGTCGAGCCAGTATTTTCTATCAGCAACTCTTCAAAAGCCTTTTCGAACTCGGCGGCAGCCACCGGTGACAGCAGCTCTGCCCGGATAATCGAAATGAGGCGCTTCTCAACCAGGTCTCTTGGGATGGAGAAGCCTTTGCACACGGCCGGGCCGCGATCCTTCTCCCTCGCGTTGATTTTCTGATGGGGCGAAGCATAGCCGGTGAGAAGAAATCTCAAAACCACAACTGAAGGGGAATCGTTGTGAATCAAAGGCAGGCATTGCTGGGAATGATCAAGGCATTCCCAGGCGGATGGGACAGTATGGCCGCCGCGATGGGGATGACCCGTGACGCGCTCGAAAATCGGGTCTATGAGCGGCGCGGTCAGTCGGTCAGCCTGGATCTCGCAGTGCAGATGCAAAAGACCTCGGGCACGACATTGCTGGCCCAGGCAATCGCCACCGATGCCGGTGGCGTTTTCTATAAGCTGGTTGAGCCGGGCAGCGTGGATCGTGAGGAGTTGCACAATAAGTTCCAGGAGCTGTACCAGGAGCTCGGCCGCCTCTCGCAGCAATACGTGGAGTTCACCTCCGATAACAAGATCGACAAGCGGGAGCGCTCGCAGCTTGAAATCACTGCAGATGATATCCACCAGACCGTGCGCGAGCTGGTGGGCTTGATGTTTGCGATCTACTGCCCGGCAGAGGGTCGCGATGCAGCAGAGGGACGCCAGGCATGAATTTTGAGGCTGAAGTCATCGCTCTGATGAGAGAGCATCAGCTGCCAGAACTGCCAGTTGGACATCCCATCTTCAATTCGAAAAAGGTCTTGCGCTTCGGCCCGAAGAAAAAGGGCTGGTACTCACTGCGCAAGTTCACGCTGAAGTCCGGCAAGGAAGTCGTCGCTGGCTACTTCGGTATCAATCGCGGCAGCAATCACAACACTGTCCCCGTCCGTATCGAGTCGGAAAGATTCTCGGCCGAGGACGTGGAAGAGTATAAGGAGCGCCAGCGTGCCTTCGAGGAGAAGGCTGCTGCTGATCGTGCCAATGCTGCACGCCTGGCCGCGAACCGCGCCAAGAGCCAGTGGTCAGCGGCCGTCGAAGATAATGCTGGAGCCCATCCTTACCTGGTGCGCAAGGGTGTCGTCGCCGAAGGTCTGCGCGTCGATGGTGAAGGGCAACTCCTGGTGCCGATGCGGCACTATTCCCATGAAGGCGGGCGCCTGGTCGGCCTGCAGAAGATCTCGCAAGGCGGCGAGAAGCGCTACAACAAGGGCCTCGACAAGATCGGCGCCGGCTTCCTGCTCGGTGTCGCCCTGGGTGCGCCAATCATCGCAGTCGGAGAAGGCTATGCGACGTCCCAGTCGGCGCGCATGGGTGCCGCCTTATCCGAAAAGCATAGCCACGATCTGCCGGTCATGGTGGCCTTCGACGCCGGCAACATTCTCCATATCGCCCGTAAGCTCCGGGCGGACTTCCCTGATGCGCACCTACTGTTCCTCGCGGACGATGACTTCCAACTGGAGCTTCGTTACGAGGAGCGGCTGCGCGAGGACTTCGGCATCGGGCCGCCGCCGGCCATCGATGGCGAGTGGCGGAAGGTCAAGACCGCTCGCGGCGACCTGGCCGAGATCTGCGCGGACTATCGCTTTGATCGCCAGTCGGTCGCCTATCTGCATGTCGAGATCCGGTGCGGGCGCGTCATCAAAGAGATTCGCTTCGAGAACGCCGGCCTGGCTGCTTGCCATGCTGCGGCCTTCGAGGTCGGCAACGCCTCGGTCGTGAAGCCTCTCTTCCGGGATCGTGGTGAAGAGAAGCTGACCGATTTCAACGACCTGCACCTGGCCGAAGGCCTCGAGGCGGTCTCCGAGCAGATCTCCGCTGCCATCATCGAGGCGATTGCTCCGGAGGTGCCAGCACGCGAGGCGGTCGCGGCCGGCCCTCGGCTTTCCCTTGTCCCCCGCTCCCCCGAGGAGGAAAGTCGGACGGGGGCTCCCGCCCCCGAAGGGCAAAAGCAACGAAAAAGCAAGTACGACGCGGCGCCTGGTAAGGATGGCGAAGCCTTGGCCGCCGGTGGCGGGCGTGGGGGTAGGGGAAAAGGCAAGGCCAAGGGTGATGGCGATGAGCCTGATCCCGAATACTTGGAGAAGTGGCGCTACCTGGTCGATAACTTCGTCCTGCTGTACGGCACCAGCACTGCCTGGGACCGTGTCAGCAAGATGCAGATCGAGATCACGGCCCTGCGACTGGCCTATGGCAATGACGTGGTCAAGGGCTGGCTCAACACGAAGCGCCGCCAGATGATCAACATCAAGAACCTCGTCTTCGATCCGACCGAAACCGTCGATGAGGTCACGCACGTGAACATGTACGACGGCTTCGACGTCGTTCCGAAGAAGGGCCGGTGCGAGAAGATCCTGGAGCTCCTCAAGCACCTCTGCAACAACGATGAGGTGATGTTCGTTTGGGTGCTGAAGTGGATCGCTTATCCGCTCCAGCATCCAGGCGCGAAGATGGCCACGGCAATCATCATGCATGGCGATGAGGGCTCGGGGAAAAACCTGTTCTGGGAAAAGGTGGTCCGCCAGATCTACGGCCAGTATTCCTGGGTGATCGGGGATGCCGAGCTGGAGAGCCCCTTCAATGAGTGGGCCTCGCGCAAGCTCTTCCTGGTCTGTGATGAGGTGGTCACGCGCAATGAGCTCAAGCAGCTCAAGGGCCGGATGAAGAAGATGATCTCGGGCGATGAGCTGCCGATCAATCCGAAGAACCTGTCCGTGCGGTACGAGGCGAACCACATGAATTTCGTCTTCCTGTCCAACGAGCTGCAGCCGCTCGCCCTGGACAAGACCGATCGCCGCTACCTGGTGCTCTGGACGCCGCCCAAGCGCGAGAAGGAATTCTATGCCGATGTCGGCAGAGAGCTTGATGACGGCGGCATGGAGGCCTTCTTCCACTACCTGAAGCACGAGGTCGATCTTGACGGCTTTACGCCGCATACCGAGCCGATCATGAATGAGGCCAAGCAGAACCTCATCGATCTAGGCCTTTCGCCTTCCGAGCGCTTTTACCGTGAATGGGCTGACAAGGCGCTGCCGGTCCCCTTTATGACATGCAGCTCACAGCAGCTGTACAGCGCTTTTCAGCGATGGTGCACGCTTAGCGGTGAGCGATACACGCCAACCAAGACTCGATTCGGTTCTGAGGTGAAGCGCATTGCTGGCGATGCTCTGCGGTCGCAGGTCGTGAAGTATGAGTTTGGTGAGGTGGCCAAGCAGCGTACCGTCTATCTCATCGGAAAGCCACGAGAAGACCAGGATCTGCAGGATTACGTCCAGAACGCTTGCGACATGTTTGAGAAGGATCTGCGCCGCTATCGCCACGTGTATGACCAGCCCGAGGAGAAAGTTAACAGTTAGCCCTTCACATCGGCCGCAACTATCAACACGCTGAAAGCCGCATGAAATCTGGCTTTATTGACAGTGTGAACAGTATGAACAGATTTTTAAGGTGCCTTCATGTGTGTGCGTGCGCGCACGTGCGAGGGGAGCAAATGTCACTGCGCCCTGGATATCAATTTTTACTCTTCACACTATTAATACTGTTAACAAACTCAATAAATATAAGGGTTTCAGCGTGTTGACAGTCATGTTGGCGGTGTGAAGGGTAGGAAAGGCAAGCGATGAAATCACGTGAGGCAATGCCGAAAGTGGCCGCCTGGATCGATCTTCTGCGGCAGACCTTTGGAGAGGCGGAGATCAATGAGCAGTTGCGGAAGGGTGTGCGTGGCGAGCCGGTCTTCTTCGCCAGTGAGGGAGGCCATGAAATTGGAACACCGCTGCCACCGGCAGTCGGGGCAATCAGAATTGACGCTGCTGGCAATCGATATGCCGAGGATTACGTCAGCGGCCAGGGTGGAAGTGATTTGAAAATTGGGCCGGGCAAGTCCGGTGAACATCAAGCGAGGGAAAAATGAACTACGAATTCGGGCTCGATATCAACGACCTGTTCCGCAATGAGCATGAGGCGCTGACCTTTGCCTTTAACTTCCAGAGCCAGCAGTACCCGCTGTCGCCCATGTCCAAGCTCGGAAGCCTCGAGGCATTGGGGCAGGGTAAGGGGCTGGTCTCCGTAGATGGCGCGGCACAGGCCGGCATCATTCGTAAGCGTTTGGACCGTCTTGCGGATGCCCGTCGTCACTGCCTGGTGGCTCGGTTTTCGACGAAATACGAAGAGTGCCCTTGCTGCAAGGGATCCCGGCCGCTGCCAGAGTGGCGCGAGGCGATAGTCTTCTTGCGGGAGTGGTCTGCGTTCCAGGTCTCGGGCCTGTCCTTCGCAAATGTCAGAGAGGCGATCATCATGAATTACTTTGACAAAAAAGTCTCGGTGACCGACGCGGCAGATCGCGTGCACATGAATCTGCGGACCGCGCGTCATCATCAAAAAAAGATCCAGGACAAGCTCAAGGTGTTGGAGCTGGAGGCACTCGGCGAGATCCGGGCAGCTCTGGAGTTATCCACAGCCGATTAAAAAAAAGCTTGCTTGCCAAATCGCGGCAATATATAGTCCGTTTCCGATACACGTCAAAAGTCCGTAAAAACCGCGCAAGCATCCGCTGCGCGGTTTTTTTTCGCCTGAATTATTGGCGAGGCCGCCGCCATACGCGGCCACCAACAACGAACTGCAGACGTCCAATATTCAGCTTTCCGAATCAGCGCGCCGGCCCGGAAGCTTCCGTTGCCGGCGCTCTTTATTTTCGAGATGCTTATGGAAACGCAGAAAGCTCCAATGCTCAAGATCGTCAGCGATGGCAATGGAATGGGAACGCGCCTGGTCATGCCGGACGGTACGCCCGTGCCGGGTGTGACCCGCATCGAACTGCGGCCGATCATCGCTGACAACAAGGTCGAGGCCGTTATTACCTGCGTCGGCATCTGCCTCGACATCGATGTCTCAGGTGAGTTCGTGCAGCAGCTGCTCACCGAACCGGATTAGCCTGATCTCGACGCTCTGCAGGTGCAGACGTCTGCAACCTACATTGAGGAATTTTGATGATCTTCGCCTCGGTCAAGCATGATCTGCTCGCCAATGCTCTGAAGTTCAAGAAAGCCGGCAAGCAGCTCCCCTTTGGAATTGCGAAGGGCCTGACTGCAACAGCGAAGGATGCCCAAGCTGCTCTCGGGAAGGCGCTGCCGGAAAACCTCGATCGCCCGACCCCATTCACCATGAAGGCGTTTGGCGTTGAGCCGGCCACTAAGCAGAAGCAGTACGCGAAGGTGTTCATCAAGGATGATCAGGAGAAGTACTTGCAATACCAGGTGGCGGGTGGTACGCGCACGCCAGCTCGGCGTGTAGTCGTCGTGCCGAAAGGCGTCAGGCTGAACCAGTACGGCAACATGACGCGAGGCGCCATCAAAAAGCTGCTGGCTCGGAAGGATGTCTTCAGTGGCAAGGTCAAAGGTGTCGCAGGAATCTACCAGCGCAAGGGCACGCATGTGCAACTGATCGTCAGCTATGCGGACCGCGTGCAATACAAGAAGCGATTCCCGTTCGGAGAAATTGGACAGGCCGCCGTCAAGGCGAGTTCTGCGAAGAATCTGATCGCGGCCATCGACGCGGCCCTGGCCTCGGCCCGGTAGGGCGGGTGTTGCTCGGGTGACACTTTTTTCAAGGTACTTCCAGGGCCTCGGCTGGCGAGGGTAATTCGCGCCCCGATTTCGCACTACTTACAAATTTTTCCCTAGGGGGTTATGTGATGGATCTGGAGGCCAAGACGACCCAGGCCGCGTTCGGCGCGCTGGTCGGAATCAGCCAGCCAGCCGTCAGCGAACTCCTTACGCGCGGCATTCTTCAGCCCGGTGAGCCGGCTGGCGTGTGGCTGAAAGCGTATTGCACGAACCTGCGCGAGCAGGCCGCCGGGCGTTTCGCCGCTGGTGAGCTGGATCTCGCCACCGAGCGGGCCGCGCTCGCACGCGCCCAGCGCGAAAAGGTGGAGATGCAGAACGCGGTCACGCGACGCGAGCTGGCGCCGGTCGCACTACTGGAGCAGGTGCTCTCGAAGGTCGGCCGGCAGATCGCCGGCATCCTGGAAGCGGTGCCGGTGCAACTGAAGCGGCGCTCCCAGCTCTCGGCGGATGATCTGGACTTCATCACGCGCGAGCTGGTCAAGGCGCGCAACCATGCGGCCGCCATCAAATTAGCGGACCTCGACGATGAAGACGACAGCGAGGCCGCAGAAAGCGACCTCGAAGATGGATCTGAAGGAGATTGAACGCGCGATTGCAGCAGGCCTGGAATCGCTGGCGGCTGTCGAGCCGATGAGGCTATCGGAATGGGCCGCCAAGAATTTTTACCTGTCGGCTGAATCGTCCTATGTCGAGCAGGCGTGGGAAGCGTACCCCTACCAGGTGGCCATCATGGACGCGATGTCCAATGATGAGATCGAGGAGGTGACCTTCATGAAGTCGGCCCGGGTTGGCTATACGAAGATGATCCTAGCGGCGGTCGGCTACTTCGCCGAGCACAAGCGGCGCAACCAGGCGCTATGGCAACCGACAGACGACGACAGCGACGAGTTCTGTAAGACCGAGTTGGAGCCGATGCTGCGGGACGTGCCCGCGATGATGAAGGTATTCCCGAGCTTCCAGGCCAAGAGCAAGGCAAACACCTTGCGGCAGAAGAAGTTCCTGACTTCGGTCCTGCACTTGAGGGGCGGCAAGGCCGCGAAGAACTATCGGCGACTGTCGGTGGACGTATCGATCCTGGATGAGGTGGACGGCTTCGACCAGAACGTAGAGAAGGAGGGCAGCCCGATCACCCTGGCGCGCAAGCGCATCGAGGGCGCGACCTTCCCGAAGCTGATTGGCGGATCTACCCCGAAGCTGAAGGGGCTCTCACTGATCGAGGCGCGGCATGACCAGGCCGACCTGCAGTTCAAGCGGCACATCCCCTGCAAGCATTGCAGCGAGATGATCACCCTGCGCTGGGGTGGCAAGGATAAGTCCTTCGGGATGAAGTGGATCAATGACGATCCGTCGACCGTGATGCACATGTGTGATCTGTGCGACGGGCAGATGACCCAGGCAGACTATCTTGAGGTGTGGGGGCAGGGCCGCTGGATCGCGCAGGACGGATCCTACATCGATGACGGTGATGGCAGCTTTCACGCGCAGGATGGCGCCCGGATCCCGGTACCGAAGAAAGTGGCCTTCCATGTTTGGACGGCCTACAGCCCGCAGACCAGCTGGGCGCAGATCGTGGACGAATTCTTGTCGGCGCAGCGCAAGGCCAAGGCCGGCGACAAGTCGGAGCTGCAGACCTTCGTCAATACGACGCTGGGCGAAACTTGGGAGGAGGATGTCGAGAAGGCTGACATCCATGCGCTGATGCAGCGTGCAGAGCCGTACCCCCTTCGCGTGGTCCAGATGGGCGGCCTGGTACTGGTGGCGGGGATCGACGTCCAGGACAACCGCTTCGAGGTGGTGGTTTGGGCGGTTGGACGCGGCGAGGAGATGTGGGTTGTCGACTACATGGTCCTGGCGGCGAATCCAGCGGTACCTGCTGACTGGGAGAAGCTGTCCTTCTATATGGAGACGCGGTTTCAGCACATGGCGGGCGGGACGCTGGGCGTCGAGGGGTACACCATCGATACCGGTGGCCACTTCACGCACCAGGCCTATGCCTGGGCGCGGATGCAGCAGGCGAAGGGTCGGCGCTGCTTTGCAAGCAAGGGTGACTCTCGCCTCGGCGGGCCCGTGAAAGGGCGTTCGTCTCTGCAGGACGTGAACTATGCAGGCAAGGTGATCAAGAGCGGCATCAAGCTCTGGCTGGTGGGCACCGACACGGCAAAGGATCTGATCTTCGGGCGGTTGAACGTGACGCAGTCGGGGCCAGGATGCCTGCACTTCTCGCAGGATCTGCCCGCCGAGTTCTACCACCAGCTGACAGCCGAAGCACGCGTCAAGGTGCGCACGGTCTCCGGTGAGCAGTATCGCTGGGTGCCGCTACGCAAGCGCAACGAGGTGCTGGACTGCACGGTCCTGGCCATGTTCTCTGCGCACATGCTGGACCTGCACCGCTATACCGAGCGGATGTGGGAACGCCTGGAGGCCGCAGTACAGCCTGCAGTCGCTGACATGTTTGCATCGCCGCCACCGGCGCCCATGGCATCGGCCGGTCCGGCCGAGTCGATAGAAATCAACAATCCACCCGCGCGGGTGCAAGTACCTGCACCGATGCCGCCGCCGTCCTCTGGCGGGCGGCGGGTCCGCTCGCGCGGGATTGAACGATAGGAAACGATATGTCCGGTATCACTCTGGATCAGGCCCAGGCCCAGCTGGCCGCATGGCTGGCCGCCAGCCTGGCCGTCTCGCAGAACCAGGAGTACACCATCGGTACGCGCAAATTGCGCCGCGCTGATGCCGCCGTGATCAAGGAACAGATCACCTACTGGCAGGGCATGGTGGCTCAGCTCTCGGCCGCTGCCTCCGGGCGCCGCCGCAGTCTGAACATCAGCTATGGTGTGCCGCGATGAGCGCCCGAGGCAAGTTGGATCTCGCGCCCAACGTGATCGATAAGGTCGTGTCGTACTTTGATCCCGTCGCGGGCACGCGCCGAATGCAGGCACGCGCACACATGGCGATCGCGGGATCTTATGTGGGAGCAGATCGCAGTCGGCGGAGCTTTCGCAACTGGTTCACCTCGGGCAAGAGTGCCGACGAAGACCTGCTGCCGGATCTTGCGACGCTTCGGGAAAACTCGCGAGATCTGATCCGTAATGCTCCTCTGGCCGGTGGCGCGATCAATACCGTGGTGACCAACGTCGTCGGGACCGGGCTGGCTATGCGGCCCGCCATCGATGGCGAGGCCCTCGGAATGAGTGAAGAGCAAGTGCAAGCGTGGCAGCGATCGGTCACACGCGAGTATCTGCTTTGGGCTGAGAACCCGCTGGAGTGCGACTCGACTGCCACACAGAACTTCTACGATCTGCAGGATCTTGCCTTCCGCTCGGCGTTGATCAACGGCGACGCATTCGGGGTACTGCCATCGAACCAGGTGGCGCACTGCCTCTATGCGACGAAGGTGCAGGTCATTGAGGGTGATCGTGTGATGACGCCCCCGGACTTGGTCGGCAAGGGCAACGTCTTCGGCGGGATCGAGCTGGACGACTTTGGCGCGATGACCGCAGTGCATGTCTGTGATCAGCATCCGGGCAGCGTGCGGATCGGGAAGAAACCGACCTTCACACGGATCGCCGCACGTGGCTCGCAGACCGGGCGCCGGAATGTGGTACATCTGTTCAAGCGCTTGCGGCCGGATCAGCACCGTGGGGAGCCGTATTTGGCGGCGGTGATCGAGCCGCTCAAGCAGTTGGACCGCTACACCGAGGCCGAGATCATGGCGGCCGTCATCTCGGGGATGTTCACTGTCTTCATCGAACATGAGGCGGACCAAGATCAGCCGGCTCCGATCTACGATGACAACAAAGAGAAGGCGGCACCGGAGCTGGCGCTCTCGTCGGGTGCGATTATTGACCTGGCAAAGGGCGAGAAGGTGAACACGGCTAATCCCGGCCGGCCGAATGCCCAGTTCGATCCGTTCGTGATGGCGATCCTCCGCCAGATCGGCGTCAATCTGGAGCTGCCGTTCGAAGTGCTGATCAAGCATTACACGGCCAGCTACAGCGCGGCGCGGGCGGCAATGCTGGATGCCTGGAAGTTCTTCCGGGTGCGCCGGGCCTGGTTGGCGTCGAACTTCTGCCAGCCGATCTATGAGACCTGGCTTGCCGAGGCGGTGGCCATCGGCCGCATCAGCGCGCCTGGGTTCTTTGCGGATGCCGGATTGCGCCGTGCTTGGTGCCAGGCGGTGTGGCTGGGCGACGGTCCCAGCAGCCTGGACCCGCTGAAGGAGGCCAGCGCCATCGAGAAGCGTGTCGATATCGGCGTGACGACGCTGGAGGAAGAAGTGGCGGCCTACGACGGCGGCGACTGGGAGACCAAGCACAAGCAGCGCGTGAAGGAACAGCGGATGCGCCGCGAAGGCGGTCTGCTGGATGCGGCGCCGAGCACGCCGCCGCCGGATTTGCCGCCGGATCCAGATTGATTCTTGAACCCTGACGGGCCTCGCATTGCGGGGCCCTTTTTACTTCCAAGCCATGAAACTGATCGAAATCCTCACCAGTCCCTGGGCGATTCAGCCGGAAAAGCTGAGCGAGATCCAGGGCATCTACGCCACGCATCTGCGAGGCGAGAAGATCGACATCGAGGCCATCGAAGCGCGGCTGAATCGGCCGCTGTCGAGCGAGCAGCAGGATTACGAGATCCGGGATAACGGTGTCGCGGTCCTGTCGGTGGACGGCGTGATCGCGCCGAAGGCCAATCTCTTCACCCGCGTGAGCGGAGGCGCGTCGGCCCAACTGCTGATCAAGCAGGTCGAGTCGGCCATCGCCGACCCGCGCGTGAGCGGCCTGGTGCTGGCGGTGGACTCGCCTGGTGGCAGCGTGCTGGGCACGCCCGAGCTGGCCGCCACCATCCGCGAGCTGTCGGCCGAGAAGCCGATCGTCACCGTCTCCGAGGGCACGCTGGCCAGCGCTGCGTATTGGTTCGGCTCTGCAGCCAACGCGGTCTACATCAGCGGCCCGACCGTCAATGTCGGCAGCATCGGTGTGGTGATGACGCATGACTACAGCCCGCGCGCGACCGGTGGTCAGGCCACCGAGATCACGGCCGGCCGCTATAAGCGGATCGCCTCCAGCGTGGCCCCGCTGACGGCTGAAGGCAAGCAGTACCTGCAGGACCAGGTGGATCACATCTACTCGGTCTTTGTGGATGCCGTGGCCGATCACCGGGGCGTCGCTGCCGAGGACGTGGTGCAGCACATGGCCGATGGTCGCGTGTTCATCGGCCAGCAGGCGGTGGACGCCGGCCTGGTCGACGGCATTGCCACCGTGGACGCCATCGTGCAGCAGATGGCGGCCGATGCAAACCAGTTTTCAGCGCGTCGCGTCGCTCAAATCGCGGCGAAATCCAATACTGCAGCCGGCGCCGGTGGTGCGCTGGGCGGCAGTACTTCTCCAACCGTGGCCAGCGCCGGTGCTGCGAAGAGCCACGATCCCATCCATGAGGAAAATGAAATGCCCGATCCCGTTGCAACCGTTCTGACCCGTGAAGCGCTGGAGCGCGATCACGCCCCGTTGTATGCGCAGCTGCGTACCGATTTCATGGCCGAGGGTGCCGCCAGCGAGCGCCAGCGCATCCTGGGCATCGAGGCGCACTCGATGCCGGGCCATGAGGCCCTGATCTCGACCCTGAAGGCGGACGGCAAGACCACCCCCGACCAGGCCGCTGCCCAGGTGCTGGGCGCCGAGAAGACGAAGCTGGCTGCGATGGCGACCAATCTGAAAGGCGATGCACCTGATCCGGTGAAGCCGACCGACGATCCGCAGGCAACCTCGGCGAAGAAGCCGACCCATGAGGCGATCGCCGCACGTGCACAGGAGATCGTGACGGCAGAAAGCAACGCCGGTCGCCGCATTTCCTATGCCCAGGCGGCGGCCCGCGCCAACAACGAACTGTCCGCAGCCTGATCAGCGGACGGCCTACTTCCTCCAATTCATCGAAAGGAACCGCAATGCGCGTCCCCAATACCGTACTCAACTACGCGGCCGAAACCGCCCTGGCCAAGTTCCGCATCGTCTGCTACGGCGCCACCGATGGCTCTGTGAAGCAGGCGGCGGCCTCCACCGATCTGATGATCGGCGTCACTGAAGGCTTTACCTACGCTGCCGGTGATCGCGCCGACATCGTGCGCAGCGGCCCGGCCGAGATCGAGTTCGGCGGCCCTGTTACCCGTGGCCAGCCGCTGACCTCGGACGCAGTCGGCCGCGCCATCGCCGCTGCTCCGGCCGCCGGTGTCAACGCTCGGATCATCGGCTATGCCGAGGTCTCGGGCGTCCTGGGCGACATCGGCAGCGTGTATGTCGGCGCCGAGATGATCCAGGGCTAAGGCTTCCTGGTCCCGTTCGCCTCTTTCATTCCCATTCCAATTTAGGAGCAAAGCATGAGTGCAGCAGCACCGTTTCCCATCAATCCGGCGGTCATTCGCGCGATCGTCATTGCCTACAGCAACACCAAGCTGATCGCCGACTCGGTCATGCCGCGTGTGCCGGTGGGCGCCCAGGACTTCAAGTACATGCGCCAGAACATGGCGGACCAGTTCACCGTCCCCGAAACTCGCGTGGGCCGCAAGAGCGCCCCGAACCAGGTGGAGTCGATCGGTGACCTGATCCCGGCCAGCGTGTTCGAATACGGCCTGGACGAGGTCGTGCCGGTGGTGGACATCAAGAACGCCCCCGACGGCGTGGATCCCATCGCCAACGCGGCGGAGTTCGTCATGAAGCTGATCCTCCTGGATCGCGAGGTCCGCGTGGCCAATACCGTGTTCGCGCCCGCCAACCACGTCAACAAGCTGACCCTGTCGGGCACCTCGCAGTGGTCCGACTACAGCAACTCGGACCCGATCACGGCGCTCCTGACCGCGCTCGATGTGCCGGTGATGCGTCCGAACGTGATGACCATCGGTCGTGCCGCCTGGACCAAGTTGATCCTGCACCCCAAGACCATCGACTACGTGAACGGCAAGGGCGGCATGTCCGGCGGCGTTTCGCGCCAGCAACTGGCCGATGCACTGGAGCTGGATGAGATCCAGGTGGGCGAGGCCTTCGTCAACACTGCGAAGAAGGGCCAGACCGCGAGCTATCAGCGTGCCTGGGGCAAGCACTGCGCGCTGACCTACCGCGAGACGCCGACCGAGGCGAGCCGCTCCACCACCTGGGGCTTCACTCCCCAGTTCGGCGAGCGCATCTCGGACACGATCTACAGCAAGGACTTCGGCGGCCTGGAAGGCGGCTACAAGACTCGTGCTGGCGAGCGTGTCACCGAAGTGGTGAGCGCCCCGGACCTGTCCTACTTCTTCCAGAACGTCGTGGCGTAAGCGGCGCGCCTGGACGCAACCGAACGGCCCGACCGCCGGTCCTGTGCAGACGTCTGCACCATCGCCCACACTGCCGCCTTCCATGGGCACGCCGGCATCGGCGCCGGTGGGTGATGGCACCGCCCCGGTGCCCGCAGGTAGCATCACGGTGGTGCAGGAAGATCGCTACGACCTGGCGTTCCCGATCAAGGCGGCGGACGGTTCCGATATCACCTTCCTGAAACTGCGCCGCCTGAAGGCGAAAGAGATGAAGGGCGTTGATCCGAAGACTTCGGATGGGAAGTTCGGTGGTGCGCTGAAGTTCATCGCGGAGATGAATGGCTTGCCGGCCGATACGCTGGACGAGCTGGACGCGGTCGATGTGATCGAGCTGGTGGGGAAGGTGGCGCCTTTTTTGGTACGTGGCACTGGCGTGATGCCATCGGCCTGATCGCGCACTTCTACCACTTTCCGCCGAGTGAGATGTGGGAGATGGATAGCTGGGAGTTGGACTTCTGGGCCAATGAGGCCAGTGAGGTGATCAAGGCGCAACAGCGGCTGCAGGGTTCGTCTTGACGGCCGGGGGACCTTTGCTAGAATGAGTGCATGGATGACACCACTCAATCTCCCAAAGCGAAGCCGGACCTCAAAACGGGCCTGATCGGCCTGTTGGCCTTCGGTGCTGGTGGCATTGCGCTTGTTCCGGCAGTGCTCGGTTTGATTCTGATCGCCAGTATCGCTTGGATCGGTCTGCGCTTTGTGATCGGCCTCTTCGGCATCCTCTTCTCCTGACGTAACGCAACTTTGACAGCCCCGCCTGGGAAACCCGGCGGGGCTTTTCTTTTGCCCGCGAGAATCGAATGGGAACGCAACAGACAAAAACGGAGCTGGTGATCTCGGCCATCGACAAGGCCTCGACCACCCTCAATGAGATCGGCGCCAAGCTGGAAGGCATGATCAAGCCGGCCGGCGATCTGCACTCGGCCTTTGGCAAGCTGTACGACGCCACGGGCCTGGGTAAGGTCAAATCCGCGGTCGGCGCACTGTCCAAGTCTCTCGTGGGACTGGCCGTCACTACGGTCGGAATCGGTGGTGTGTACGCCGGTACGGTGGGGGAGATCATCCACTTCGGGGTCGCAGCGGCCGAGGCCGCTGACACTGTCGGCGACCTGGCCGAGAAATACCAGATCAACGCCCAGCGCCTGCAGGTGTTCGGTGAGCTGGTGAAGGAGGACGGCGGCACCATGGAAGACGCGGCCGCCGCCATGGGCAAGCTGAAAAAGGCGATGGGCCTGGCGCTGGCGGGCGGGAAAGAGCAGCAGCAAGCCTTCGCGGGCGTCGGGATCTCGATGGCGCAGCTGAAGGGGATGAAGCCGGAGGAGGTGATCGAGCGCATGGCCGATGCCTTCAAGGGATCTAATAAGGACATTGCCAAGCAGGCGGTCCTGCTGGAGCTGATGGGCAAGTCCGGCGAGATCATGATGGGCACGATGAACCGTGGTGCTGATGGTATCCGCGAGAAGTATGAACAGATGACGGCGGATGGCCGGATCTTCACGGATGACCAGCTGCAGCAGGCCGATTCGTTCGACAAGATGTGGAAGCGACTGCAGGGTACCTTCGAGGGCATCAAGAACTTCCTCGGTCTCAAGCTGGCCGAGAAGGTGCAGCCGATGTTCGAGAACATCCAGAAGTGGACGGTGGCCAACCGTGGCCTGATCGAGAGCAAATTCGACGCCTTCCTGGAGAAGCTGCCGGCGATCATCGAGATCGGCGTGCAGTTGTTCCAAGGCCTCTGGCAGGTGACGCAGAAGGTCGGCGCAGTCTTCAAGTCGCTCAATAGCGCCTTCGGGCCGACAGTCTCCACGCTGTTGATGCTGGGCGGTCTCATGTCGCCGGTGTTGCTGGCCTTCGGGCAGTTGGGATGGGCGCTGGGTGTGGCGGCCGTCAAGTTGAGTGTCTTCGCCTGGACCATGTTGCCGGCAGCGATGAGCGGGCTGCAGGCGCTGTGGGGCGTAATGCTTGCCAATCCAATCGGGCTGATGATTGCGGGTGTGGTCGCCTTTGGCGTGATCATCTACAAGAACTGGGACAACATCGTTTCCTACGTCAGCGGCGCATGGGATCGGATCAAGAGTGTCTTTGATGTCAACTTCTTCAGCGGGATGATCCAGGTCTGGCTGGAGGGATGGCAGGCGCTGGCCAACGGCATCCTGGGGATCCTGAAGACGATCTTGCCTGACCGATTGATGCCTGACGCCATGAAGGACTTCAAGTTCACCTTTGCCACCGACCGGGCCAGCAATATCACGGCCGCCCAAGCCGCCAGCGCCGGCAAGACTGAGGTGGGCGGCACGCTCAAGATCCAGCTGGAAGGCGCGCCGGCGAAAGTGACCGAGCTCAAGCGTGCCGGTAATGCGATGGACATCGATGTCACGGCCGGCCTGGCCATGATGTAAGGGAGAAACCACATGGCATGGCGAGATAACTTGCGCCAGGCGAGTTTCCGAGGCGCGAAGTTCAACGTCGACGGATCCAGCCTGAGCGCCGGCCGCCGCATTGCGCGGCACGAATATCCGCAGCGCGACATTCCCTATGCGGAAGACATGGGACGGCGGGCACGTGAGTACAAGGTCGATGCCTTCGTGCTGGGCGACCCAGCGGGTGACAACGACTACATGGTGCCCCGCGACGCCTTGATCGCCGCGATCGAGAAGGCGGGCCCTGGCCAGCTGGTGCATCCGTACTACGGCACGGTCTCGGTGACCGTGTTCGGTGAGGTGCAGATCACCGAGTCATCGCGCGAAGGCGGGATGGCAAAGTTCTCGATCACCTTCCTCGAGGCGGGAAAGCAGGAAGAGCCGAAGACCTCGGAGGACACCGAGGCCAAGCTCTCCGAGCAGGTCGGCGTGTGCGATGCGTCCTTCGAGAAGGATTTTGCTGACAACTTCTCGGTGGACGGGCTGCCGGATTTCGCGGTCGAGGATGCCCAGGGGCAGGTCGATGGCCTCATGTCGCTGCCGGATGTCGATCTCGGCGCATTGGACTGGATCCGGGCGGATCCTACGTCGGTGCTCACGTCACTGCTGCCTGAGAACCTGCGCAGCAGCCTGGATGCGCCCCTGTCGCTGGCAAAGGGCGTGCTCGGGCTGATTGGTGGTGCGCAGCGCTGGCTCTCCTTCTTCAGCTTCTCCGAGGGGCTGGCGTCATCGGCCTCGGCCGTCAACGCGACAACGGCGTCACGAATCGCGGTGGTGCGCAATCAGACGGCATTCAGTGACCTGGTACGCGGTGGCGCTACGTCCAACCGGATCTATGAACTGGCCACAACGCAGCCGGCAACGACTACGGAGGCGCAGGTGCTGCGCTCGGAGATCGTCCAGCGGGCAGACGCCATCCTCTTCTCGGACAAGGTCAGCCAGGCCACTAGCCAGGCGGTGGTGCAGCTGCGCACTGTAGCCCTGCAGCACTTGGCCAGCAACACGGTCGCGCTGCCGAGCCTGGTGTCGGTGACGCAGCAGCAAGTCCGGCCCGTCGTCGTGCTGGCGCATGACTTCTACGGGGACACTTGGTATGCGCAGGGAAGGGCGGATGACCTGGTCAGCCGCAACTCGGTCGCGCATCCCGGCTTCGTGCCGGCCGGGCGCCGCCTTCAATTTGTTTCGGAGTGACGATGGCAGATTCCAATTTGCTGACCTTGCGGGTCGACGGCCAGATCTATGGTGGCTGGAAGGGCATCAACGTGCGAACCAGCATCGAGCAGTTGGCCGGTAACTTCGAGCTGGCTCTTACTGAGCGCTGGCCAGAGCAGCCGGTGGACTGGGTGATCGCCCCTGGCGAGCTCTGCGAAATCCTGATCGGAGACGACGTGGTGATCACGGGTTACGTCGATGTCGTGTCAGTGACGTATGACCAGGGCAGCCACGAGATCAAGGTGACGGGCCGGGACAAGGCCGGCGACCTGGTGGATTGCTCGGCACCGACAACGGCCTTCGCTGGGCAGACGCTGGAGCAGATCGCCGAGGCGCTCTGCAAGCCCTTCGGCATCACGATCTTCGATGAAACGGTGAGCGGCAAGCGCCTGAGCACCAAGCAGAAGAAGGCGGGCAAGAAGGGTACGCCGCCCAAGAAGACCCGGGTGAGCGGTAAGGTGCCGCGCCAGGCTTGCCAGGCCGGCGAGACAGTCTTCCGGACACTGGATAAGCTGGCCAGGACCGAAGGCGTGCTGTTCGTGTCCGACCGCGAAGGCGGCCTGGTCATCACGCGCGCCGGGCTGGGTGGCGAATGCGAGACGGTCCTGCAGCACGGCAAGAACATCCTGCAGGCTTCGTTCGAGAACAGCCACGCGGCACTTTTCAGCGAGATCACTGTGCAGGGGCAGACCGGTGCACCGGGCGCGGATCGCTTCGACGTGGTCCATGCCTCCCCCAAGGGCGCCGTCAAACGCGCGCCGTCGAGTAAAACCGGGAACAGCCAGATCGGCCGCTATCGTCCGCTGATCATCGTGGCGGAAACGCAGGCCGATGCCGCCCGCTGCCAGAAGCGCGCCGAATGGGAAGCGTCCAACCGGGAGGCGAAGGCGCGCAAGGTGACCGTGACGGTGCAGGGCTGGCGGGAGGAAGCAACCGGCGAGCTGTGGGAGATCAACAAGATGGTCCGGATCCAGTGCCCCTGGATGCGCCTGGACGACTGGTGGTTGATCTCCTCGGCGAACTTCAAGCTCGATGAGGCCGGCTCCACAACGGTGCTGCAGCTGGTCTCACGCAATGCCTTCGACCAGCTGCCCGAGATCCCGGATCCTGCCGGCGGCGCGGCGCAAAACCGTTTCAAAGTGTTGGGGAAATGATGGACATCTTGGCATTAATCAGAGAAACGACCGCTGACTTCAAGGCAAAGATCAATCTTATGCTGGGCCGAGGCATCGTCAGCAAGGCCAACGATGGCGGCGCGATTCAGCTCATTCGGGGCAAGCTGATGGACGGCGAAGATTATGACCAGATGGAGCGCGTGCAGCAGTACGGCCTCACCTCGGTACCGAAGCCTGGCGCGGAGTTCCTTTCGACCTTTATCGGCGGTAACCGGGACCACTCAGTGATCGTCGCGGTGGATGACCGGCGGTACCGCTTGCGTGGCCTGAAGGACGGTGAGGTGGCGATCTACGACGACCAGGGCCAGAAGGTTCACCTCACTCGCACCGGCATCGTGATCGATGGAGGTGGCAAGCCGATTACGATCCAGAACGCACCCGAGGTCGATATGAATACGCCGATGGTCAAGATGGCCGGTGACCTCAAGGTGACCGGCAGCATCTCTGCAGACGGCGATATCAGCGACCACGGGAACAAGAAGATGTCCTCCATGCGCGCTGTCTACAACAACCACGACCACAGCAACCCGGAAGGTGGACGGGTCGGGAAGGATCAGGGCCAAATGTAATGGACATCGAGATCTTTTGGGACGCCGCCAATCATCGCGGCGACATCGCTGTGCTCAACGGTGACTTGGCCACAGATCATGACATCAAGACGGCAATCCTGATCTCGCTCTTCAGCGACCGGCGTGCGGAGGATGACGACCCCTTGCCTGACGCCAGCTCGTCGAAGCGCGGCTGGTGGGGTGACGCCCTGGGCGGTGCCGGCGAAGGGCGGCGCATTGGCTCTCGCCTCTGGCTGTTGGCGAGGGAAAAACAGCTGGCAGAGGTGGTGGCGAAGGCGAGGGAATACGGGCAGGAGGCACTGCTCTGGCTCGTCCAGGATGGAGTCGTCGATTCTGTCCAGGTCGATGCGCAGGTCGTGCGCCAGGGCTGGCTTGGTCTTGGCATCACGGTCACACGGCCGAAGAAGGCGCCGGCCAAGTATCGCTTCGACTTCGCCTGGTCGAATATCAATCAAGGGAGGATGTAATGCCATTTGACAGGCCAACTCTGAGAGAGCTGGTAACGCGAGCGCTCGCCGATATCAACGGCCGGCTCACCGGTGCCGAGGCCCGGCTTTCGGTGGCCACGCTCAATGTACTGGCCGTGGTGCAATCCGGTGCGGTCGACGGGCTGCATGGCCATCTGGACTGGCTCGCGGATCAGCTGATGATCGACCGCTGTGATGAGGATCACTTGGCACGGTACGCCAGCATCTGGAAGGTGCCGCGAAAGGCGGCGGCGCCGTCAGTCGGCTCCGCCTTGGTGAACGCCTTTGCGGCCTTGACGGTGCCGGCCGGGATGCTGATTCAGCGTCAGGACGGAGTGCAGTACAAGACCTCTGCTGCGGTCAATCTGGCCGTGGGCGCCGGGTCGCTTCCGCTCGTTGCCGTGGTGGCTGGAACTGCGGGCAACACGGCAGCAGGCGTGGGGCTCAAACTCGTCACGCCCATCGATGGCCTGGATAGCAGCATGACCGTGGGCCCTGCCGGCATCACCGATGGCACCGAGCAGGAAGCGGTCGATGCCTGGCGAGCTCGCTTGCTGGAGCGCATTCAGCAGCCACCAAACGGCGGCACCAAATCGGACTATGAGGCTTGGGCGCTGGAGGTGCAGGGCGTCACACGGGCATGGGTTTATCCGGGCGAGATGGGAGCCGGTACCGTGACGGTCCGCTTCATGCGCGATAACGATGTTTATCCCATTCCTGACGCCGCGGCCGTGTCGGCTGTGAAGGCGTATCTGGATGCGAAGAGGCCGGTAACTGCGGAGCTTTATGTAGCCGCGCCAATCGGGGCGCCGATCAATTTCCAGTTCACCCAGTTGACCCCGAATACGGCTGCTACGCGCGAGGCGATCCGGGCCGAGCTTGTCGACCTGTTACGGCGGGAGGCGATCCCCGGCGGCACGGTCAAGCTCTCGCACATGCGGGCGGCCATTAGCTCGGCTGCTGGAGAGGATGACTATGCGCTGGCGGCGCCGGCAGCGGATGTGATCAACCCGGTCGGAAGCATTAGCACGTTGGGGGTGATCACATGGCCATGACCGCTGAACATTACCAGGCTCAACTGCTGGAGCTGCTGCCGTCTGGCCCTGCATGGTCCCGAGATCTGGATACTGGCCTGGCCAAGCTGCTCTTGGCCAAGGCGGATGAGCTGGCCAGGGTGGACGGCCGGGCAGACCAGTTGATCGAGGAGGCCGACCCTCGCACCACATCGGAGCTGCTCTCGGATTGGGAGCGCGTAGCAGGTCTGCCCGACGAGTGTATGGATCTGGCGCCAACGCCCGACGAGCGGCGCCAGCGCCTGCACCAGAAGCTGGCATGGCAGGGCGGGCAGTCGGTCAACTTCTTCATCAACCTGCTTGAGGTGCTCGGCTATCCGGGCTGCACGATCACAGAGTTTCGCCCTTTTCGGGCGAACTCCAGGTGCAACGCTTCACTGAATCAAGGCGGGTGGCGATTTGCCTGGCGGATCAATGTGCCGGGCAGCGTAACCATTCGCGCCATGAACGCGACCAGTCCATGCAGCGCGCCGATCCGCCGGTGGGGTGATTCCTCGCTGGCCTGCATTCTGGCGCGCTACCGGCCGGCGCATACCATTTTGTACATTTCCTATGGAGCTGCAGCATGAAGAGAATCTCTACGGCCACGAAGGTCGTTGACAAGTTTGGCGCGAACAAGCCCGGCTTCACCAATGGCAACGCTGTCGCGGGCGTGCCCGCGACCGACCTGGAGAGCGATTGGTTTGATCACGTGCAGGAGGAAATCAGTCGTGTCATCGAGGCTGGTGGAGGTGTAGTCGATGGCTCGTCCTATACGCAACTGCTCACTGCGATCCAGAGCCTGATCGGTTCTCTCTCGATCCGCCAGTATTCCATCACTGCGCTGCCGACCGCCGATGTCGGACCGATCATCGTGAAGGAAGTCTGCGAGGTGTGGCGGTGGTCGGCCAGTGCCTATTTCACAGGCTATCGCAGTCCGCTCTGCGGTCGACCGATGGATGGGCATACGACAACCCCGCTGGCGTCTGAGATCAGCGCCGTTGGCGGGACGTTGAGCAAGACGGCCTATGCGGGTCTGTGGGGCTATGCCCAAGAGAATGGCCTTGTGTTGACCCAGGCGAACTGGACTACCAACATCGGCGGCCACTATTTCGTTGATGTCGATGCGGCTACCTTCCGAGTTCCGGATTTGCGCAACGTGTTCCGTCGTTACAGCGGCACCGATGCCGACACCTTGGCTGCCCGCGCTCTCGGTTCGTATAAGGCCGATACCCTGAAGTCCCATGTCCACGGCCTCGGTGGAAACGGAGCGTGGGTTGATGCCAGCGGGACCTATGCTGTAAATGCAGGAGGCGCGACTGTGAACTTGTCCCGTTCTACGCTAACAGGCGCGGCAGGTACCGCTGAAACGGCGCCTCGGCACACTGCATTCAACCCAGTCATCCACATTTGATCGGTATCTCCGGGTGATCAATGCTCGCCCGCTATCCAATTTCTTAAAGGAAAGTAATGAGTTCGATAATCGTCTATCAGGCAGATGCGCTGGGATTCTTCCTGTACCCGACCCAAGCCTTTGAGCTGCCTCTGCAGCCTGGTGATTTCAATATTCCCTATGGCGCTTTGATCGAGGAGCCGCCGGCAGCGTCGCCTGGATTCGTGGCCCGCACCAGCGAGAGTGGATGGCAGCTGGTGGAGGATCACCGTCAAGACCGTCTCTTCTACGAGCTGCAACCGGCCGCTGGTGATGAGCTGGCCATCTTCGCGGAATACACCACCGGCAGCCAAGTGGTGGTCGATGGTCAGACACTGCGCTACGACGGCGGCGGCCCGGTGCCGGCCTGGCTGATATCGCAGCTGCCGGAAAAGGGGCGGCTGCTCGTCCCGCTGCTGGAGTGATCTTCCGGCAGTGCAGACGTCTGCATAACACGGCCGCCGTATGGCGGCTTTTTCATTTCTTTCGGGGACATACATGCCAGAACCAACAACAGGGGCAGTGATCGGCGCCGGCTCGGGGGCGTTTGCCGTCGGCACTATCACCATTACAGGGTCATTCCTGGGACTGCAGTACGAGATGCTGCTGGCAGGGCTGGCCGGTGGCCTGGCCATGCTCTCCAGCCTGCCTCCAGTATCTCGCCCACGGGCGGTCATGATCCTGATCACCAGCGCGCTCATGGGGGGCTACGTCGGCCCCATGCTGCACGCCTGGGCGATCCAGTCGGATGCGTTCGCCTGGTCCGGGAAATACTCCGAGGCCACGCGCCTCTGCAGCGGCTTCCTGATTGGGGCAAGTTCGCAGACAGTGATTCCGCTGGCACTGGGCTGGATGCGTACCAAATTCGGAGGGGGCAATATCAACCAGGAGCCTTCCAAATGATCAAGATCCTGCTCGCTACCGACTACCTGCTGGTCGTCAACTTCCTGGCCAGCCTCGCGCTCTTCCTCCACTGCGTCTTCGCGCTGAATCGAATGAACCATCGCAGCAATCACCTGGTGCGTGCGTGGTACGTCATCTCGGCCGTGGGCGCATTCGGGGTGATCACCGGGCCCCTGTACGGCTATATCAGTCCGCAGCCGGCCGAGGTGATCTCGAACGTCGGGGTGGCCGGCCTGTTGGCCGGTGGGTGGATCTATCGCAACCGTCGTGCAACTGATATCGGAGAGCCAAGATGATACTCACGCTTGCCCAGCTCCAACGCATCATGCCCGCTTCCACGCGGGCATCGTTGTTTTTGGAGCCCCTCAACGCAGCCATGCAGGAATTCGGGATCGATACGCGCCTGCGCATGGCGGCCTTCCTGTCACAGATCGGCCACGAGTCGGGCCAGTTCCACTTCATGGAGGAGCTGGCCAGCGGCGCCGCCTATGACAACCGGGCAGATCTCGGAAACACCAATCCGGAGGCGATCCGGATCGCGGCCGCCCACGGCTCGACGCCCGGCCGGTTCTGGAAAGGTCATGGTCCGATCCAGATCACCGGCTACCACAACCACCTGGCCGCGATGCTGGCCCTCCACGTGGATTGCGTGGAGCAGCCGCGCCTGCTGTGTGAGCCGGTCCACGGTTGTCGCGCTGCTGGCTGGTTCTGGTCGGTCAATGGCCTGGCCAAGTGGGCCGATGCCGGCGACATCGATGGCGTGAGCGACCTGGTCAACCGGGGCAAGAAAACGGTGGCCATCGGGGACGCAAATGGCTTTGCCGAACGTAAGGCCATCTATGAGCGTGCGCTGGAGGTGATCCCATGAACCGGCTTCAGACCGTCGCGGCCGCCCTGGGCGCTGTGCTGCTCGCCCTCTGTCTGGGCCTGATTGGGGGCTACCTGTGGGGTGGCCATCGCCAGGCGCAGATCGACGAGGGCAGGGCGGCTGAGGTCAGTGAGCAGCATGCGCTTGCCTTAGCCAGCGCCACCGAACGATACCGAGAGGCTGAACGTAGTGGCCAGCAGGCCGTCGCTGCGATCACGGCCGCTGCACAACAGGAGAAAGAGAATGCAAAGAAGCAAATGGATGTTTTGCTCGGTGAGCTGCGTGCTGGCGCTGTGCGCCTGTCAGTCGCCGTCGACGCGGCTAGTGCAGCCGCCGCTGCCCAAGCTGCCGCTGCTGGGGATCGAGAAGCGCGAGCCTACCTTCTGCCAGCGGCTGCTGGGCGAATTCTCGATTTCGCCCTCGAAGGCGATGACCTCGTGCGGGACCTCAACGCCTGCGTCGACAAGTACCACCGTGCAGAGCAGATGATCAGCGACATACATATTGAGAATTGACGCGGATCTGTTTGTAGCTTTCTTCTGGCGGTACCTGCGCTATGCCCCTGGCCTATGTAGGGCAATGGGCATAGCTTATTTAATAGAGCCAGTCGAATTTGAGGGAATTATAGGCCTTAGCTTGTTTCGTGGCTTTATCGGCGAGAGCCAATAAATGGCGAAGTCGTGCGTTCGAAAGAGCCTATTTTTCTCCCGTGATCGAGCAGATCAGATATTCCTTTGCAACGAAAATCGTTCTGATGCCGTTGTAACCGTCATTTAGTCGGAATTCGGTTGTCCCATTGCTGAGCATGATGGTTCTGATCGAGGAGCTCGTTGCTTCTTTGACTGTAATGACGCCTTGCGGATTGGTGCACGTCAATTGGCAGCCTGAGTATGAACAGTTACGCACGACATCGCTCACCGGCGGAGCAATATTGTTCTGCGCGAAGCAGCTGGAAGCTAGACCAGTAAAGAGTAAACCTAATATCAAGCGTTTCATTTGACTTTTTATAGTTGATTTGAGGAAACTTAATGTATCAGAAATTTCTTACACCTTGAAGAAAACTTTCCCTTTTCTTGCGGCGCCTGAGCATAGTCCCAAGAAGTAGATGTTCATTCAATATGTTGTGCCGAGAAGGTATAGCTGGGAAGCAGTAAAGTGGACCCCGAATTTGAGACACTGATTTAAGCTGTCGTCCTGGAAGGGATGACGAGAATGAGTGAAGCAAAGAAGAAGCGAAATAGCTA
>NZ_NJGV01000032.1 GCF_002213425.1 Herbaspirillum aquaticum
AGCTATTTCGCTTCTTCTTTGCTTCACTCATTCTCGTCATCCCTTCCAGGACGACAGCTTAAATCAGTGTCTCAAATTCGGGGTCCACTTTAGACGCCTGCCATCAGACCAATGAATGCTCCGCCAAGTTTGATGCTGCTGCTAATGGATTTCATATTTTTAAAAGATAGGAAAATTGAATTGCAGAGTTATTGCACAGAGACATGAAGGCGCTTTTCTACTCAAGTTCGACTGCGGATGGCAATAGTCGTGAACACTCTGCGTTCCCTTAGAGGGAACGCAGACATGAGCGGCAAAGGGATAGTTTTGGAGCCGTACTTCGCGTGCGGAACTTGGCAGACAAGCTCTGCACAAAAGCCGGCTATCCGAAACGTCTAGGATCGTATGGCCTAGGATCGATGTAGGGTGAGCTGCCAGTAATCAGGTCAGCTAATAATCTGGAAGTTGTCGGGCCAAGAGTAAATCCTTGATGTCCATGGCCAAAATGGAACCAAAGGCCGCGGTGTCGGCCGGCGGAGCCCACGAGTGGCAACATATCCGCGACACACGGACGAGCTCCCACCCATGGATTTGACTCAACAGGAGCACCCAGGCGTAGCAATTCGTCTGCAAAGACTTCTGCTGCACTCAATTGAACAGGGGTGGGAGGCGCTCCAAGTTCGGCAAATTCTGCGCCGGTGGTAATGCGAAGGCCTCGCTTCATCGGTACCAAGGCATATCCGCGTTCAGCGTCCAGAAGTGGGAGCTTGAGTCCACTTTCAGATTTATAGTGCCGGTGGTAGCCTCTTTTTATGAAAAGCGGGATTTTATATCCTAGTGGTTCGACGAGTTTCGCGGCCCACGGACCTAAGCACACTACCGCATCTGATGCCGTTATCGGTCCATCAGACGTGTGCACCTGCCATCCATTGTTGTTGAAGCGCAGCGTGTCAGCATCACAATTAAGAATAGTGCCACCGTTGCGCTGAAATAGTGCAGCGTACCGCTCTACAAGTTCTCCAGGATCACTGATCGTCCATGTGTCTAGCCAATGAATCGCACCGGCTAAAGCATTGTTGAGAGCAGGCTCGGCTCTTTGAAGACCTTGGCTATCATAAAATGCAACGTTGAGCCCATGTTCGGCAGCGATGGTATTGGCTTGCTTTACGGTCTTATCGAATTTTTCAGAATTCCGATAAGCCTCCAGCCATCCATCTTTCCGAACTAATTCACCCGCATTCGCAGCCTCAATAAGTTTCTCGTGCTCGGAGATGCTGTGCTGTATAAGCGCCGCATAGGAAGCAATTGTTCTGGAATATCTGACCGGAGCGGATTCATGCCAGTAGCGCGCTAGCGTAGGCAGTATTTTCAATGTTGCTGCCAAGTTGTAGTGGACGTCATTGCCACTGCCGGCAATCACCTTGCGCAGTGTTTGCCATTCCCGCGGAAATGCGTATGGGCGTACGGCTTCTCGCTGTATAAATCCTGCGTTTCCGTATGAGGTCTCTTGTCCTGGCGCTCGGCGATCTACAAGTGCGACGTCATAGCCCCGTTCTTGAAGGGCAAGCGCGGTGCTGACGCCAACCATTCCGGCCCCCAGAACAATTATTTGTTTTGTCATTTTTCTTCCTTTGGCCGTCGACCGTTAAGTTTCTAGTCTACAGAAGCTACGACCGCGATTTCAATTTTGGCCGGCAGGACCAGATCAGCGACAACGGTGGTCCGTGCCGGATAGGGAGCGGAAAAGAAATTGCGATAAACCTCATTGAATTCAGAAAAGTCGTTTTTGTCAGTGAGGTAGACCGTTGTGCTCACCACATTGGTCAGCTTGAGCCCCGCTTCTCCCAGCGTATGCGCAATGCGCTCAATGACAAGTTGTGTTTGAGCGCTGATGCCTTCCGGAATGGTGCCTTCCGACGTCAGTGGCACCTCGCCCGATAGAAATGCCAGTCCATTGACAATACGGAGTTTGGAGAAGGGGAGGGAAGAGTATTGGCTCATCGGCTAGTTCTTAATGTTTAGTGAAAATGCGGCGCACATGCAGACCATCCAAAAGTCGCCGCATGCAAAGCAGCGCCGAGTATGTCTTTTCGAGATAATTGGTGGATGCTATCAATCGTTCAATGGCACTTCAAATCATCTTTTTTTCGTTTATGTAATAGACCGTCTCTATTAGTTTATTCAGACGCGCTGGCACGCAGAGAAGGAGGCCTTTCCAGGAGTGCAGAGCGCTGGATGCGTGACAATGGACTTGAGCTCAGCATCGATGACTTTATCTCGAATGAATAGGGGCGCTCCCCAATTGGTCTTGGAACGGTGCTGAACTTTTTCCCCCATTTCTGTATTGCACGCTCCACGGTAAATACTCATCGTACTCATCGGCGTGAAAGGTCGCGATTAATTGAATTCCAAATGGCATGCTATTGTGGTCAGCTCCGCAGGGAAGCGAGAGGGTAGAATTGGTTGCCAAGCCTGGAGGCTTTCTATCTTTCAACGATGCATTTTTCTCTAACGAGAGATCCTCGGCGGGCATCCAGAGTCCAGTCAGATGGGTTGACTCTTTTCTGTACGAATGAAGAAGCTCACCACCACGGAAAAGATGGCTGCCGAGACCAGGAATGCAAACGCGTAGTTATAATTGGAGAAAGCGCTGACGAGTATCCCGATGACCAATGGAGATATGAATCCCGCTGCCTGCCCTCCGAGATTAACCATGCCCACGCTGCTGCCAATTAGCCTTGTGTCCAGGATTTTGGTCGGCAGAGCAAAGCAGGCGGCCAGTACGAACGACTTGAAGAAGTAGGCCAGGCATTGAAAAATGATCACTCCGGTTACATCGCTGGCGACATACATAAAATAGACAAATAGAGCTGTCAACGCGGAGCTGACCACAAGCATTACCCGCTCTCGACCATTGAAGAATCGCATCATCAGCCAGCCTCCGATTGCCGTGGATATCCCCGCCATCACGTAGGGAAGAGGAAGCAATAGACCAACCGCTTTTAAATCTAATCCGCGAACTGTCATCAAGTATGTCGGCATCCAGGAATCGAGGCCTTTGTTGACAACAGAGAGGCCAAACCATACCGCCACAAGTTGCCACATCAATGGTAGTCGCATTAATTCATTGATTGTCTTGCTGTTGACTGGTCTTTTGCCACCGTCCGTTCGCTCGCTCAACGGCCGCACGCAGAGCCAGTATGCAATGGCGAAAATGATGCCGACGATTCCGATGTAGTGAAATACATTCCGCCAGCCAAAATGCAGGATCAACGGTGCGATGATGACAGGGGCAAGCATGCTTCTGATGTAGTTGGACGACATCAGAACAGAAGACATCTTAGGGCGCTCGCCCTTGTCAAAATGCTCTGCTACGCCCTTGATACTGGCAGCGGGAAACGAACCTTCTCCAATCCCGAAGAAAAATCGAATCACAACCAGGCTGGTGATGGACCAGGCCATACCCGTTAAACCTGTGAACAGTGACCACATCAAGATTGATATGACGATTACAGGCCTTGATCCGAAGCGGTCAGCGAGCCATCCACCCGGCAATTGCAGAAGCGAATAACCTAAGAAAAAACTGGACAAAAGGAGTCCTAAATCGGATGGCTCAAGGTGGAATTCGCTGGCGATGTGAGTTGCCGCGAAGGTAATGGCGGCTCGGTCGATATATGAAATACACCAACCCAGGTAGAGCAGCGCCAGGACGGCATATTTGTAGAATCTTGTTTGCACTGCGGAAATCATGATGAGCCCCTGCTTGACGAGTAAGTCCCACGTGTCAGTTGTCTTTAACGTGAGTGGCAGTAATCCTGCCATCGTGATTGGCGGGTCGGAGATCCGTCTTGACCACGACTTTGCACGCATTCTAAGTGCGCAAGTGGTTTGCCACTAGTACAGGTTTTCGAAGAAATAATTGCCGAATCGGCATACCAGTCCTACAATCCACACATGACATCCTCCAATACAAGAATTCTTGAAGAAACGGCCGTGCGCTATTTCCTTGAAGTAGTCCGGCGTGGGTCAATTACGGAGGCGGCAATCACTCTCAATGTCGCCTCTTCTGCCATTAGCAGGCAAATTTCGCGTCTTGAGGATGCGTTGGATACCCCTCTTTTCGAGCGCATATCTCGTGGCATGCGGCCCAATGCGGCAGGTGAGCTTCTAGCTGCACATGCTTTGCGCATGCAGCTGGAAGCTGAACGTGTCGGCAACGAACTGGCTGCATTGAAAGGTTTGCGCCGCGGCGAGGTCAAGTTGGCTTGTACCGAGGGTTTTGCGTTGGAATTTGTTCCACATGCTATTGCGCAATTTAGAGAACGACACCGAGGTATCCGTTTTCACTTGTCGGTTGGCAACGCGAAATCCGTAGCTCAGCTGGTACGGGAGGGCACGGTTGATCTGGGATTGACATTCATGTTGGCGCCGGACCCGGATATCAAGGTTGAATTTTCGCAAAAGGCGCCGATCATGGCTGTCATGCATCCCGATCATGTTTTGGCTGGGCGAAAACGAGTGAGCTTGTCTGAGCTCGCCCAGTACCCGTTGGGAATGCCGAAAAAGAATATTACGATGCGACGTTTGATTGACGCCTGCTGTAGCAGGAGTAACGTCGTGTTGGAGCCCGTGCTGTCAGCAGACTCGATTAGCGCACTGCTGTCCTTTGTGATGTCTGGTAACGGAGTTGGCTTTTCAGCGCAAATTCCGATCAGGGAATATTTGCGAACACGCAAGTTGGTCGCGGTGCCAATTAAAGACAAAGATATGAATGCTCTTTATTTAGAAATTCAGTCGCTATCGGGCCGGACACTACCTCAGGCAGCGCGTTCATTCCTCAATACATTAATCGATCGGGCTTCTGAATATGCCTGATTGCGTGAAGCTTTTGTTGCTGCCAGTGATACGACGAACTAAGAGATATTCGAGATGAGTTGATTCACTCCCATGCCGGAAATTGTCATCAGGAGATGAGAACCAACAAGATCCGGTACATCGACTTCGGGCTCATACGAGACGCTAAAACGGCCATCATCGATGCAAGCAGACGCGCTAATGCATTGCTTTTTATAGGTCGATTTTCAACTCATCATTCTCAAGCACATCCCGGAGGATGTCGCCTGGCCCCGGCTCACTTTCCTTTGATGTGTTTCTCCGCCCACTGCTCTGCAGTGGTGGCCGCAATCGATTGCCGCGCATTGAACGTCCCTGCCTTCGGCCAGGCCACACCCTTGCCCTGTGCAAAGACGGCACGGTATTTCTTGATGTGATGAGAGGGATCCTTTTTCAGTTCGTCGAGCAGGTAAGGCACGCTCCAGACATTGCGCCGGAACGGGCGTCCGAGGACACGTTCCAGAATATTGGCCACCTCGCCGTAGGTCACCGTATCACCCGACAGATAGACGATTTCATTCTTGAAGCGGGGCTCGAAAAAGACGATCTCCGCCGTCAGCACGCCGATGTCGTCCGGCGTAGTCAGGGTCACGCTGGTGTCCAGGCTGCCCAGGGCGTTGACGGTGTCATTGGCGAAGTCCACCACTTCAAACACCGGTTCGAACATGAAGCTGGTGAACATGCCGGTCGAGATGATGACCCATTCCGTCTTGTTCTGCGCGCGCAGCAGTTCGCGCACGTCGAGCTGTGCATCGAACAGGTCCTGCGGACTGCCGCGTCCGATGGCTTCGAAATCGACACCGAACTGCCACGGGAAGTAGCGCTTCACTCCCGAGCGCAAGGCGGCCGTGGCGAGCTTCATCGGCGTCTCGCGGCCGGCGACCATGCCGGCACAGCCGATGACGGTATCAAAGCGCGCGAAGATTTCTGCCAGCTGATCGATCGTATCGTTCACGAGATCTGCCGCCACCATCCGGATTCCCAAGGCGCGGAGTTCGTCCATCTCCGCTTTCTTGGCGGGGACCTGGGAGTTGATCGTCGATTCCCTGAGCAGCACGCTGATGGCCGACCCCGGCGCGCGTTCCGCCACGCGGGCGAGGTTGCGCAATACCGGGAGGCCGAGTTCGCCTGCGCCCAGCACGAGGATGGATTGAGGGGGAGTTGCGGTGTGGCATGCATGATCTGTCCTGAGGGTCGTTGCTGATAAGATGGCCGCATGGTTGCACGATCACGCAACGCTCTCAAGAAGGCACACGGATGATACCAAGGACAGCAATCATCGCAGACGAATCACTGAAGGAGGCAGAAGCCATCTGCCAGACCTTGCGCGAGGATGACGATGGCGTCCGGCGCGATGTCCTTGCGCATGCAGGCAGCCGCTGGGCCCTCGGCATCCTGCACGCGCTGGGCGTGTACGGCACGCTGCGCCACGCCGAGCTCAAGCGCCAGCTCAGTGGCGTGACCCAGCGCATGCTCACCAAGACGCTGCGCGCACTGGAACGCGATGGTCTGCTGCTGCGTCACGAAACCGATGAAAAGCCACTGCGCGTGGAGTACGAGCTCACTGCCTTGGGCAAGGAATTGCTGCTGCGCATGTCACCGATCTGGACCTGGGTGGTGGAGCACGCGGAGGACTTCCGCCACGCGCGGCATGCCTTTGATCGCCAGGCCGAGGCCGGAGAAAATATTCACCGGAGCTGGTAGTCCCCCTTACATTCGTCTTGCACGAGCCCATCCAGAACATCATGTCGCGCATTGCAATCACCGGCCAGGTCGTGGCTCCCCGGGACGTGGACAGCGTCTCTCGTCCCGTCGTGGCCCTCGGCACCACATCGGTCGCAAAGGACTGGGAGAACGCCAGGCATCAGCATCGCAAGGCGCAACTGATCTATTCGGTGCGCGGCATGCTCAACTGCGAAGTCGAGGACGGCGTCTGGATCGTGCCCCCGCAGTGCGCCGTCTGGATTCCGGGCGACCTGCCCCATGCCGCCCGTGGGGCAGGGGAGACGGAGTGTTATTGCCTCTTCGTGGAGCCGGATGCCGCCCCGGATCTGCCGACCAATTGCTGCACCATTTCCGTGTCGCCCTTGCTGCGCGAGCTCTTGCTCAAGGCGGCAGGTTTTCCCGAGCTGTATCCCCTGGGCGGGCGAGAAGAGCGCCTCATCGCCGCCTTGCTTGACGAGCTGGTGTGCGCGCCGGTGGAAGACCTGCATCTGCCGATGCCGCGCGACCTGCGCTTGCGGCGTCTGGCCGACATGCTGCTGGCCGATCCCACCGACAAGACCGCCAAGGCCGATTGGGCCCATCGCATCGGCATGAGCGAGCGCAGCATGAGCCGCCTCCTGCAGCAGCAAATCGGCATGAGCTTCGGCCGCTGGCGGCGCCAGTTGCACGTGATCCTGGCGCTGCAGCGCCTGACCAAGGGCGACAGCGTACAGACCGTGGCATTGGAGTTGGGCTACGAAAACGCCAGTGGCTTCATCACCATGTTCCGCAAGGCCGCCGGGAAGTCGCCGGCTCGCTATCTCTCCGATCGCATGGACAGCCCGGTTCCCGCACCGGTACCGGCATCACCCTGCCGACTGCACACCGCTCCTGAATTGCGCCGGCCTACCAAGCCCTGATCGTGGCCGAAATGCGAAATACTCTGGCCTGGTTTCGCTATTGCGACAACCGATCTTCATTGTTAAATGGCTGCTCCAAATAACAATGATTATCGTTTATGTCCTCTCGCCATGCTGTTTCATCATCGCGTCGCTTCGTCGCTCTACCTGCCCCCGCGTTCTCCGGCCGGCTCTCCGCCAGGGCCGCGTGCGACTTGCCCTGGCGCACGCCCCACAAGGTCTTGAATTCGGCGGTCGCGGCCGCCGTCCTGCTCGGGGCGCAAGCCAGCTTCGCCGCGGATGCATCGCCAGTCCTGCAAAGCCGGCCTGATTCCGGGACGGCTGCGCAAGCGCAAACCAGCTTGCCGGCCATCACCGTCACCGGGCATGCGGAGTCGGCGACCACGGAAGGTAGCGGCGCCTACACCACCGGCGAGACGGCGGCGGCGACGCGCTTGCCGCTGTCGTTGCAGCAGACGCCGCAGGCGGTGACGGTAGTCACTCGCCAGCGCATGGATGACCAGCAATTGAACTCGGTGCAGGGCGTGCTGGAGAACACCATCGGTATCACGCCCTACCAATCCGATAGCGAGCGCACGAGTTTCTATTCGCGCGGCTTCCTGATCAACAATGTGCAGTACGACGGCATCCCCACGGTACTCGGCAATACCGTCAATGGCAGCGGGATCAGTGCGGTCGATACCGCCTTCTATGATCGCGTGGAGGTGGTGCGGGGTAGTTCCGGCCTGCTCACCGGGACGGGCAACCCGTCGGCCGCCATCAATCTGGTGCGCAAGCGGCCGACCCAGGATGTCGCGGCGACGGCCTCGCTCAGCGCAGGCAGCTGGGATACCCATCGCGCCATGGTCGATCTCTCGACTCCTGTGACAGCAGACGGCCGCATCCGCGCGCGGCTGGTCGGCAGCGATCAGGACGGACATTCCTACATCGATGGCTACAAGCCCGGCAAGAAGACGTTCTACGGCATCGTCGAGGCCGACCTGAGTTCGCACACTACCGTCAGCCTGGGCTATGACGACCAGCACATCACCTCGGCCGGCGCTACCTGGGGCGGTTTGCCGCTCTGGTTCAGCGACGGGACACAGGCTGCCTACGCCTCGTCGAAGAGCTATGCGCAGGATTGGAGCCATTGGGACACAACCCTCAAGACAGCCTTTGCCGAGCTCGATCATCGTTTCGACAACGGTTGGAAACTGCATGCCATGGCCAGCCAATACCGCACCGATTTCAATGCCGAACTGCTCGGGCTGGTCGGCCGTCCGGACCGCACCACCGGGCTGGGCGCCTATCCCTTCGGGGCGTATCCGGTTGCCCTCGCGTCGCAGGGCAGCAGCCGCACCAACACCTTCGACGTGATGATGAGCGGCCCCTTCGAACTGCTGGGCCGCCATCACGAGGCAATCGTGGGCGCCACGACCTCCCGCCGCACCTCGGACGAAAATGACATCGCCCCGTTCTATGCCGGCTTCTTGCCGGTCAACATCAATGACCTCAGCACACCATTTGCCCGTCCGGATTTCGCAGCGATGTCGTCGGTTCCGACCAGCACCGTGATCAAACAAAGTGGTCTCTACGGTGCGGCCCGTCTGTCATTGGCCGATCCCTTGAAGCTCATCGTCGGCGCACGCGTGAGCAACTATGAAATTGACAACAGCGTCGGCGGCGCTGCGATGCATTACGAGAAGAACAGTGTCCTGACGCCCTATGCGGGGCTGGTCTACGACATCAACCGGATCTATTCGGCCTATCTCAGCCATACGCGCATCTTCAATCCACAAACCGACTACCAGGACAGCAAGGGCAACGTCCTCACCCCGGCCACGGGAAAGACGACGGAGATCGGCCTGAAGGGGGCGTACCTCGAAGGACGCCTGCAAGCCTCCGTTGCCCTGTTCGAAACCCGGCTTGATAACGCGGCCCAGATCGTGGCCGGTGCGTTCACCCCTGCGGGCGCGCAAGCCTACAGCGGGGCAGATGGCACCAAGTCGCGCGGGGTCGAAGTGGACCTGCAGGGCGAGCTGGCACGCGGCTGGAATGTCTACGCAGGCCTCTCCCATTTCATCGCCGAGGATGGCAATGGTGTGCGTCTGAATTCGCAGCTGCCGCGTACCACGGCGCAGTTGTTCACCACCTATCGTCTGCCCGGCGCGTGGCACAAGCTGACGGTGGGGGGCGGCGTGAGATGGCAGAGCGGCATCTACGAGGCGGCCAATACCGGCACCAGCACCTTGGGCGGCCAGCAGGGCGGCTATGCCCTAGCATCGCTGATGGCGCGTTATGCCGTCTCGCAGAAGACCACGGTGGCGTTCAACGTGAACAACCTCTTCGACAAGACGTACGCGCTGCAGAAGGGGGACTTCGATACCGTGACCTATGGTGCTCCACGCAACATGATGGTGACGCTGGACTACCGGTATTGAGTCTGCGCAGTCGCCCTTCTCGTCATCAGCACTTCTTATGACTTCTTCTTTTAATCATCTGGAAAAATGATATGTCAACTCAGGCGCCGATTTCCCCCGCGCATCCTCTGCCGATCCGGCATCCGGACAAGACCGCCTTGTTCTGGCTGGCCACTGCCATCGGGGCCGTACTCTTCGTGAGCTTCCAACTGTTTTTCTACGTCAACGATTTCGTGAGAACGCAGGGCAGCGCGCCTGCCATCACCTTCGAGACCAAGGTGCTGTGGATGTTTTCCGCCTATTACGGCTGCTGGATCATCACGGTCCTGCTCGCACTGTCCGCCCACCGCGCGACCCGATGGAGCGCGCTGATCCTGGGCAGCCTGCTGGTTGTCCTCAACACCTTGGGCGGCATTGCCGATGGATTGCGCGATGGCTGGCACATTGCCTTCTCGGCGGTGTTCTTCATTTCATTGCCGGGCGTGTTCGCCATCACGGTCACCTGGCGCAACCTCAATCGCAAAGGAGCAGGCCATGTCGATGAATAGTGCGGATTTCCCGCTTGTATGGATGAATCTCGCCCAGCAACCCGGACATGATCACGAGCAGGATTTCTCGGAATTTGAAAGCAACCTGCAACGCGAAGAGCCCTTCGTGCTGCTTACCGATACCGTCCCGGCCGAGGACCACGAGCATTCCGCAGAGGAGAAGAAACGCACCGCCCTCTGGATGAAGCAGCACAAGCAAGCCTTGCGCAAGCTGGTGCTGGCCATGATCGTGGTGGAGCCCAACGCGGCCAAACGGATGGGCTTCAAGCCCTTCGCGGTCGTCTTTGCCAAGTTCTGGGGATACCCGCTGTTGCTGGCGGGTTCGCGTGAGCAGGCCGAGACGATGGCGAGGGACCTGCTGGCGCGCAACGGGCAGGGGTGACTGGCTCTTTTCCCTGTTGCAGCCTAGGGCCTGTTCACATTCAATCTGTGAGATGCGTTGCCCCCAGAAGGCGTGGTGGCAAGGCGCGCGTCAGGGCTGGTGGTGGTGCCACCAGCCCTGACGTGCAACGCGGCCAGCGCGCCTTCTGGGGGCAACCCTCCGGGAGAGGCCGCCAAGCGTCGCCTGCCGTTGTTGCAGCTCCTTGCCGTGGCACCACCACGGCAAGGAGCTGCGCCTAGGCAGCCAACGCTTGGCGACCTCTCGCACTCACAGATTGAATGTGAACAGGCCCTAGTTGCCACGCCGCTGCGCACCGCCCGTCACCGCCAGGATCAGCCCCGCCATCACCACGACACAGCCCGTCGTCTCTGCAGTCGTCGGCATGTGCCCCAGCACCGGCCACGCCAGCAGTGCCGCCAAACCTGGCGTGAGGGCCGGGAAGATCGCAGCACGGCCGGCGCCGAGCAGGGAAACCGTCCTGGCATAGGTGAACAGGGTTCCGGCACCGGCGATCAGGCCCTGGATGACCACTTCCGTCCACAGCACGTGCGGCGACGAAGCAAGCAGGGAGCGCGCCCCCGTCAGAACCAGGTAGAGCGGAACATAGGTGATCAGTGCCGAGAAGGCGATGACGGCCGTGGCCAGCAGGGGATCGAGGCGGTTCTTGCGCAGGACGATCCCGAAACCCGCCCAGAGCGTGCCGGCCAGGATGAACATGGCGTCTCCCATGAGCGTGGTGCCGGTGAAGCTGGATGCGTTGAGCCCCGCCACCAGCAACAGCCCGCCCAGCACCGCGAGGATGCCCATGGAGCGGCGCCAGGTGATGCGGTCACCTGTGAAGATCGCGCCCAGCAGCATGCCCATGACACTCATGGCCGAAAAGGGAAACACCGCCGCATGGCTGACCGGCGCAAACTGCAGGCCGCCGAACATGAGCATGCCGAAGGGTACGCCTGCCAGCAGGGCGATCCCCAGCCAGGTCTTCCACCGGTCGGTGAACTGACGCTGGTCCCTGATCCAGGCCATCGCCAGCACCGGCGCCGTGACCAGCCCGGCGACACCGAAACGCAGCGCCGTCAGGTCAAAGGTCTGCAGCCCGCGATTGATTCCCCAGCGGGCGAAGACGGTGTAGAGCGCGCCGATACCGGCGGCCAGCAAGCCGATCAGTATCCCGCGGGCGAAAGTGTGATGTCCCTCGGGCCGCGTGGGGGAGGGGGAGAGTGAATTCTGCATGGGGTTGCGTCCCGTTCGATGTGGGTGAAGGGCAGCACTGGTGCTGTACGCCTCTGCGGCCGGCACCAGTGCGCTCACGGCAAGGACCGTGGATTACTTTGCCGCCAGCAGGTGCTGCAGCACCGGCAGCAGGCTCTCGGGCTCCGGGCGACGGGTGTAGTCGGGGTTGACTTCGGCGTAGGCGATCACGCCATCCTGGCCGATGACGTAGCGCGCAGGCATCGGCAAGGTCCAGGCCGGGTCGTCGTTGAAGGCGGGCAGATCATTCTTCAGGCTCTTGTACAGCTCGACCAGGTAGTCCGGCAGGCTGAAGCGCAAGCCGAATGCAGCTGCCACCTCATTGCGTACGTCGGAGAGGATCGGGAAGTCGAGCTTGTTCTGGCGCTGTGACTTGCGGCTGTTCGGAGCGGTCTGCGGCGAGATGGCCACCAGGTTCGCGCCCAGTTCCCGGAAGCGCGGCAAGGATTCCTGCAAGGCCTGCAGTTCGAGGTTGCAGTAGGGGCACCAGACGCCGCGATAGAAGCTGATCACCAGCGGCCCGCGGGCAAGCAGTTCGGCCGATGAAACGGCATTGCCGTCCGGGTCGGCCAGGATAAATTCCGGCGCGCGGTCGCCGGCCTTGAGCGCACGGCCGGCTTGACCGGACGCGATCAGTTCGGCTGTGGCGCGCTCCATCACGGGGTGGATCTCGGGAGGGGCGAAGTAGGGGGCCTTGCCGCCCTTGAAGTCAGCCTTGAAGGCGTCGAGTTTGTCTTGCAGTGTCATGATGGTTTTTCCTTTGAAGGGTGTTTGGCAGATCGTGTGAACGGGGCAACGGCAGCCGGCATCGTCAAGCCGGTGGCAACAGCGACTCCACCCGGGCAATGGCGCGCTGTACTGCCGGGCGTTGCGACATCGTGGCAAACCAGCGCGCCACATGCGGGCTGGCCTCCAGATCGACGCCGGCAAACTGGCTGCGCCAGATCCAGCCGAAATGGGCGATGTCGGCAATGGAATAACTGCTGCCGGCGACGAAGTGCTGCTGCGCCAGCAGACGGTCGAGCAGGCCCAGCGTGCGCAATGCTTCCCCGTGGAATCGTGCAATCGCATGGGGCAGCGCTTCAGGCGCAAGCTTCCGGAAATAGCCCGCCTGTCCGAAGGCCGGACTGAGCGCGGAAGCGTGAAAGAAAAGCTGCTCGAAGACGCGGGCGCGTGCCACCCCCTCCACCGGGAGCAAGGCCCCGTGCCGTTCAGCCAGATAGACCAGGATCGCCGCCGACTCGCTGAGCACCACGCGCTGCTGGTCCTGCATCACTGTCAGCACGGGGACCTTGGCGTTCGGGTTCAGGGCGAGAAAATCGGCCGACCGTTGTTCGCCCTGGCGCACATTGACGGTGTGGATCTGGTAATCGAGGCCCAACTCTTCCAGGGCGATCACGGGCTTGATGCTGTTGGGCGTGGCAAAGGCGTGGAGCTGGTACATGGTGCATCCTCAAGAAGGGTGGCGAGGGCCGGCCGTGCTTACAGCGCAGGCGCGGCCGGGAAATCGACCGGCACCTGGGTCAGGGCATGCAGGTAGTTGGTGATGATCTTGTCGCCGATCACCATCACGACGTCGACCAGGTTGCCCTCCGAATAGCCTGCCGCGAAGAAGGCGTCCACCAGCGCGGGGGCGGCATGGCCGCGGTGTTCGGCGGCGCTCTTGACCAGGCGGGCCAGCGCATCCAGGCGGGCGTCAAAGGCAGCGCCACCCTTGCGGATCGCAATGATCTGTTCGGGTGTGAAGCCGACCATGCCACCCAGCACCGTGTGCGCGGCCAGGCAGTAGGCGCATTCGTTGACCTGGCTGACCACCAGGTTGATGACTTCGCGCTCCTTGGCCGTGAGCGAGCTCTTGCCGTTCTGCAGCGTCAGGTAATTGCCCAGCGCATGTTCCGAGTGGGCGAACGTGGCGTACAGGTTGGGCACCATGCCCAGGCCCTTGCGAAGATTGTCGAAGATGGCCTGGTTGGCGGGAGAGACGGTAGCGGCGGTCGGGATGGTGAAGGTGTTCATGAGATGTCCTTGGGGTTCAGTAAAGGGTTGCGACAGGGCGAACTATGGGCGCCTTGATCGCGCCGGGGTAGCCAGCCGGATGGCATAGCCTGTATTCCTGCAACCGTAGAAGCGGCGATCAAGGCGGCGTGCGATCAGCCCAGTGCGGGCTTGGTCCATTCGTTGCCCGCCATGAAGCTGTCGAGCTCGGTACCGACCAGGTGGTTGGTGTAGTTGCTCATCACCTTGGTGGCCACGCCCAGGACCACTTCCAGCACATTGCGGCGGGTGTAGCCGGCGGCGATGAAGGCCTCGACGTCGGCCTCGGCAACGAAGCCGCGATCACGCACGACCAGGGTGGTGAAGCGATGCAGGGCCTCCAGCCGGGCATCCGGCAGTGCAGTACCGGCGCGCAAGGCGGCGATGACGGCGGCGTCCATCTTGATCATCTTGGCCAGCGTGGTATGGCCAGCCATGCAGTAATGGCAGCTGTGCTCGAAGTTGGCGGTGAGGTAGACCACCTGCTGTTCATGCGGGGTCAGGCTGCTCTTGGCGAACAGGTCCCACAGGGCGGTGTAGCCCGCCAGCAGCTCGGGGGAGTGCGCCATGTTGGCCTGCAGGTTGGGAATGAAGCCGAAGGCCTTCTTGACCTCATGGAGGACGGGTTTGGAGGCTTCGGGGGCGGTATCTTGCGTGTAGACGGTGAACTTGCTCATGGTCATTCTCCTGTGGGTGGATGTCGTTGCGACCCCTGAATCATCGGCCAGCGCCCATGGCCCGGGTAGACCGGCAGCGCGCATATAATTCATTCCTTCACGGAATACTCAAGCGCAGGCCTAGGGCCTGCCAAAGGAATGCAATGGACCGACTCGCCCTGATGGAAACCTATGTCTGCACGGTGGAAACCGGCTCGTTCTCGGCGGCGGCACGTCGCCTGGAGGTAGGGCAGCCCGCCGTGTCCAAGGCCATCGCGCAACTGGAAGAACGGCTGCAGGCGCGGCTGCTGTTGCGCTCCACCCGCGGCCTGACGCCCACCGAAGCGGGGCAGGCCTACTACGAGTCGGCCAAACGCGCCATCGCAATGGCCGACGAGGCCGACAGCGTGGTCCGGGGTGTCAGCGCCGACCTGGTGGGCAAGCTGCGCGTCTCGGCGGCAGTCACCTTCACGCGGCTGCATGTGATTCCCCATATCAAACGTTTCATGGAGCACCATCCCCAGCTGGAGATCGAAGTGGTCCTCGACGACCGCCATATCGACCTGCTGGAGAACGGCATCGACATCGCGCTGCGCATGGGCAATCTCGGCGATTCCTCGATGACGGCGCGCAGGGTCGCCACGGGGCGCCGCATGGTGGTGGCCACGCCAGCCTACCTGGCACAGCGTGGTGTGCCACAGAAGCCGGCCGACCTGGTGCATCACGAGGCGGTGGTTTACCTGTCCGATGCCGGTGGCGCGACGACCTGGTCCTTCGAGCGGGACAGCGCCGAAGTCTCGGTCACAGTCAGCGGGCACTTGCGCGTGAGTGCGGCCGAGGGCGTGCGGGCTGCCGTCTGTGCGGACGTGGGCGTGGCCATCGTGTCCGAATGGATGTTCGCCCCTGAGCTGGCGCGCGGCACGGTGTGCCAGCTTCTGCCCGAGTGGTCCCTGCCGACCATCGATGTCTGGGCGCTTTATCCTTCCGGCCGCCTGGCAAGCGCCAAGGCGCGGGCGTTTGCGGCTTTCGTGGAAGAGATCATGATGGGGGAGGGGGCGGCGCCTCCGGTGGAGGCCCAGGATTGAGGTCTGCCGTCCGGCCCTCGCGGGTGCGACGAGCATGACTTGCCGCAGGAATGTCGCGATGGCGATTCATGACGCTGTGTCACTTTTCAAGTGACGTAATCACGTCAAAGTCATCCATGCTTTTACGTTAAATTATCTCTCCCTGAACGCGCTCAGGCCACCTTGTTCCGGTCGCAGCGAACGCATGCGATGCGGTCATCATGAAGACTTTCATAGGGAGAATCATATGGAAAAGAAGCCAGCTATCCTCATCGTCGGGGCCTCGCGTGGCCTCGGTCTGGCGCTGGTCGAACAATTTTGCCTGCGCGGCTGGCAGGTGCTGGCGACGGTTCGTACGCCGTCCTCGGCGCTGGATGCCTTGAAGGTGCGCTTTGGCTCTGCACTTGAAGAAGAGGTGGCGGATATCGCCGACGAAGCCAGTGTCAGGGCGCTGCGCCAGCGGCTTGAGGGCCGCACCCTGGAGATGCTGTTCATCAATGCGGGCATCGCAAAGTCCATCAACGAGAGCGCCGGCACTGCGCCGGTCCAGGACTTCCTGGACATGATGCTGGTCAATGCCTTCAGCCCGATGCGCTTCATCGAAATCTTCGACGACATGGTGGCGCCGGACGGCACCATTGCCGCGATGTCATCGGAGTTGGGAAGCATCACCGGCAATGAGGGTGGCTGGGACCTGTACGCCTCCAGCAAGGCAGCCCTGAACATGCTCATGAAGTGTTACGCGGCGGCCCGGCCCGGGGACCAGCGCGCCAAGCTGGTGGTGGCTCCCGGCTGGATCCAGACCGAGATGGGCGGGCCGGGGGCCAGCTTCACCGTGGAGGAGACGATTCCGCTGGTGGTCGACATGCTGGAGAAGAACCACGGCAAGCCGGGCCTGCGCTTCGTTGACCGCTTCGACCGCAGCTTGCCCTGGTAATCTGCCATCGCTGTCGTATCACCCATGTGCCCGGCCCTTGCCGGGCACACGCCTGTTGAGGCCCATCATCTGCCATCGATGGCGTACAGGCGTGCAGTCCGGCAGACCTTCAGTCTCCCGCCGCTTGCCCGGTGATCGACAAGACAAAATCCAGGAAAGCACGGGTCTTGGCCGGGAGATAGTTGCGCGAGGGATAGAAGGCATGCAGCGGAAAGCGTTCATCGCTCCAGTGCGGCAGGAGATTGATCAGCCGCCCTTCGGCCAGCAGGTTTTCCACCCCCAGTTCCATCACCTGTGCCACGCCAAAGCCGGCCAGGCAGGCGCTGTGCATCGTGCCCACGTCATTGACCAGCAAGGGGCCATCCACGCGCAAGGCGATCAGTTTGCGGCCACGCTTGACGTTCCAGGCGAAAGGTCTTCCGGTTTCCGGATCCCGGTACTGGATGCAGACATGCTTGCCCGACTCCAGTTCGCGCGGCGTGTCAGGCCGGCCATGGGCCTTGATGTAGGCGGGCGACGCGACCGTGAGGATGCGGGTATCCAGCAACTTGCGCGAGATCAGCGAGGAAGAGGCGGGCTCCCCGAAGCGGATGGCGAGGTCGAAGCCTTCGGCGACCATGTCGCCGAGCTGCTCGCGGGTGATGAGATCGAGCCGCAGGTCCGGATGGCGTCGCATGAAGCTGCCCAGCCGCGGGCCCAGGATCAGTCGCGAAAAGAAGGGATCGATATTGACCCGCAGCCGCCCGCGCACGCTCTGCCGCCCTTCGGCCATGGTCCCGGCGGCTTCCTCCAGGGCCGAGAGCAGGGGAGCGATCTGGTCGTACAAGCGGCGTCCCTCTTCGGAGAGCGACACCGAGCGCGTGGTGCGCTCGAACAGCCGCACCGCCAGCCGTTGCTCCAGCCGTGCAATGGCGCGGCTCACGCCCGACGGCGTCATGTCCAGGGCCTCGGCGGCTGCCGCGAAGCTGCCGCCCTTGACTACCGCTGCCAGGACGCCCATCCCGCTAAACATGCGTTCGTCGAATGTCATGCCTTCCTTCCAGAAACAATGAACGATTTCCTTGTCATGCATGGCCAGTGCAGCCGAGCGCATCATGGCAGATCGCGCGCATGCCTGGAGCGCATGACCAGCAAGAGCGAGAGCACCATGGCCATTCCTGCCAGCGGCGCAAGCGCTTTCGGGCCAAGGGTGTCGACCACCAGCCCGCCGGCCAGTGCACCGGTGGCGATGGCGCCGTTGAAGGCGATCACGAACAATGATAGCGCGGCTTCCGAATCGCCGGTCTGGCGGGCGGCCCGGAATACCCAGGTCTGCAGCAGGACGGGCAGGGCAGCGTAGCTCATTCCCCAGGGGACGAGCGAGGCGATGGCCACCGGCTTGACATCGCCAAAGGCCCACAGCAAGGCCATGCTTGCGATGAGCACGACGAGGGTCCCGATGAGGGCCGCGCGCAGCGAGCGCGCCATGAAGCGGCCGATGGAAAAATTGCCCAGCACGCCGGCCAGGCCATACACCAGCAACAATGAACTGATCCAGGAAGGTGCGATGCCGGTCACGTTCTGCAGGTACGGGGTGATGTAGGTGTAGGCAAGGAAATTGCCCGTCATCACCAGCGAGGTAGCAAAGAAGATGAAGCGGATCGGACCGTGGCGGTAGGCCACCGCAATGGCTTTCAGGGAGGCGCTGCCTTGCGAGGGCAAGGACGGCACCAGCGCCCAGGCCCACAGGCAAACCAGGAGGCTCAGCCCGGCCAGCACCAGGAAGGCGGCATGCCATCCCAGGGATTGGCCGATGAAGGTGCCAAGCGGCACCCCGAGCACCGAGGCGACCGCCAGCCCGCCCAGCACCACGGAGGTGGCCTTGACGGCCTGGTGCTCGGGGACCAGGCGGATCGCCATGGCCGTGGCGATGGACCAGAAGATGCCGATGCCTGCGGCCACAATGAGGCGGGCCAGGAGCAGCATGGCAAAACTGTTGGCCGAGGCGGCCAGGGCGTTGCCGGCCAGGTTGATGCCCATGAGCGCCACCATGAGCCACTTGCGGTCAAAGCGCGCGGTCAATACCGTCAGGGGGCCGGCGGTGAGGGCCACGAAGAGCGCAAAGCCGGTGACCAGCAAGCCGGTCATGCCGACTGACAGATGGATGCCGTCGGCAATCGGGCCCAGCAGGCCCACCGGCAACAGTTCGGAACTCACGAAACTGAAGCACCCGACCGCCAGTGCCAGGATGGCCAGCCATGTGCGCACGCTGGCCCCCTTGGGGGGATGGGTGGCGCACAGGCCGGAAGAAGAGCGGGAATTGCCGGTGGCAGTGCCAGTGGCAGGCGAAGATGAAGGCATGGCGACTCCTGTAGGGAAGATGATTCGAATGGGGCGTGTTAACGCACACCCGAATTTTCATCTTCTGTCCAAGAGTCGGCGATAGCATCAATATCAGAAATGAAGTGACAGGAAGTCACTAATGGAAGATGCAAAAAATAATATACCCGCCAGGTTTGCGCCGGAGTTTCTGCGTCGGTTTGCTCACGCAAGCGCCGCTGCAATGGCCTCAGGCACGAAGGGACGATTGTTCATGAAGCAGGCTCCCACGAAGACCGCCTCGGCGTAGACCACGTCTCCTACCTTGATCTGCTGCACGAAATTGACCCGGCTGCGCTTCTCGTGTTTCTGCAGTTCGCAGGTGACCTCCATCGTGTCCCCCTTCTGCAGGCTCTTGCGAAAACGCAGCGAGTATTCCAGCACCATGAAGACCTGGCCCTGCTTGAAGGCTTCTTCGATATCGATGCCCAGCCCTTCTTTGAGGAAGGCGTGCCGCGTCCATTCCATATAAAACGGGTAATACAGCCCGTCGACCACGCCCTGGAAATCGATATGCTTTGGATCCACTTCAAACTGTTTTGAAAACATGGTGTTGCTCCTTTCGTTCAGATCAATCAAATCGTTGACAAGATAATCGCACGGCAGGACTGCCGTCTACCTCCACGAGCCGGGACATGGCGAACGGTCCGGCCGGTAAAACGAAGTCAAGCCCGGCCTTGTTTTGCGAATCCGGCTACCATCGCCGATATCGCCTGCAAACCGCCATCCTGATCTCACCTGCCTGATTCCGCTTATGCCTTTCCCCCATTTCCTGCCTCGTACGAAAGCCTCCCTGGCTGCCACCCTGTTCAGCTTGTTGGCCGCTCTGCCGACGCTGGCACCTGCTGCCAATGCTGCCAATGCTGCAGCGCTGCCTGACAGGGGAGATGCCCCCGTCTATGGCCCCCAATTGGAGGGCTTCGACTACCGCTGGCCGGTCTCGCGTTATCGTTTCCACTCACAGCGCCAGGACATCGAGATGGCCTATCTCGATGTGGCGCCTGCAGCCGGTAGCGTCCCGCACGGTACCGTCGTCCTGCTGCACGGGAAGAATTTCTGCGCCGGTACCTGGGAGCAGACCATCGACGTCCTGCGTCATGCCGGCTACCGCGTGATTGCACCGGACCAGATCGGCTTCTGCAAATCCAGCAAGCCCGAGCAATACCAGTTCAGCTTCCAGCAACTGGCCGCCAACACGCACGCCTTGCTGGACTCGCTCGGCATCGATCAGGCCATCCTGGTCGGCCACTCTACCGGCGGCATGCTCGCCATCCGCTATGCTTTGACCTATCCACAGCAGACCCGGCAGCTGGTGCTGGTCGACCCCATCGGCCTGGAAGACTGGCGCGCCAAGGGCGTGCCGCCGGTATCGGTGGACCAGTGGTATGCGCGCGAACTCGGTACGACGGCCGAGCGCATCCGCAACTACGAGCGCGCTACGTATTTCTCCGGGCAGTGGAGCGCGGACTATGAGCCCTGGGTGCAGATGCTGGCCGGCATGTATCGCGGGCCGGGCAAGGAGCGGGTGGCGTGGAATTCCGCACTGCTGTATGACATGATCCTTACCCAGCCAGTAGTCTACGAACTCAAGAACCTGAAGACGCCCACGGTCCTCATGATCGGCGACCAGGACAGCACCGCCATCGGCAAGGAATTCGCGCCGCCGGAATTGCGGGCTGCACTGGGCAACTATGCGGTCCTTGGGCGGGAGGCGGCTGCCGCCATCCCGCACTCGACATTGGTCGTCTTCCCCGGCGCTGGCCATGCACCGCAGATGCAGATGCCGGAGCTGTTTCATGCGCAGCTGCTCAAGCTTCTTGCGCCGCAAGGCGGGCGCTGAATGACAGAGGGCTGCGCTTGTTGCCTTACCTGATCTTCATTCAAGGATAAAACGATGGAACGCTGGATCGCCTACGCATTCATTTCCATGGCCTTCGCAGGCTTCACCTCGGTCATCGCCAAACTGGGATTGACCGGCATCTCCAGCGACCTGGGATTGGCCATCCGGACCTGCTTCGTGTTCGTCTTCGTCCTCATGTTCGCCGCGGCCGTGGTGCCGGCGGCGCAACTGGGTGCGGTCACCTGGCAGAACGTCCTCTGGCTCGGCCTGTCGGGTGTGACTACCGCCGTCTCCTGGGTGTTTTACTACAAGGCCATCAAGGCGGGCGATGTCTCGACCGTGGCGCTCATCGACAAGGGCAGTGTCATCGTGGCCTTGCTGATGGCGGTGTGGATCCTCAATGAAGTCATCACCCCGGCCAAGCTGATCGGGGCTGCGTTGATTGCAGCGGGATTGCTGGTGATTTCTCGCGGCTAGGCCAAGCTGCGGGGCCCGCGCGTTGCGAGCGCGTGCGGCCACGCCCGCGGGGCCCATGCCGCGCGTCTTACTTTACCCCCGCCGAGACGGCCATCCGGTCAAAATCCGCATCCAGCTTCTGCAGCGCGCCTGCGATGCGCTGCTGCCGGGCCTTGATCCATGCATCCTGCTGGGCCACGCGCGCAGTCGCTTCGCGCAGCATGCGATCCATCTCGGCTGGCTGCGGGCCGCCGACGGTGGCGCGATTGCGCACGATGGCCACCGGATCGAGGGTGCTGCGGAACTCCTGTTCCGACATCGGCAGGGCCTGCGGGAATTCCGAATTCAACACCGCCTCGTGATAGATGCGCTGCGCCTGGGCATAAGGAAAGTCCAGCGGGCGGATGTCGTTGGCCTTGGCATACTCCACCACTTCCGAGGCGAAGTGATGGCCCACGCGGAAGGGCAGCTTGTACTTGCGCATGAGCACGTCGGCCAGCTCCTGGGAAGCGGTCCAGTCGCTGTTGAGTTCTTCCAGTGCGCGCTTCGGATCGATCACCAGTGCCCCCAGGATGCTCTCCCAGTTCTTCAGCACCTTGACCGTATTGAGCACCATCTCCTTGTTGGGTTTCACGTCCTTGGCATCGCTCATGCCGGGCGGGAGGTTGTGCGCCACGATGGCCACGCCCATGCCCTCGGCAATGACCGTGGAGGCATCGCGCCGGGTGCTGTTGAGCAGGCCCGGATTGCGCTTCTGCGGCATGGCCGAAGACACATAGGTATTGGCGCCACCCTCTTGCAGCAGGATCCACGGACGCGGCTGCGCATATTGCGTCATCACGTCCTGGATGAAGGCGCCGGCATGCAGGGCGATGGAGGAGACCACAGCGCCCGCTTCCACCGGACCATCGACGGCCGACAATTGCGCCGCATCATAGGCGTTGTCGACGATGGCGGAAAAGCCCAAATAGTCGGCCATGCGCTGCCGGTTCAGCGGCCAGCTGGTACCGTTCAATACGGTGGTGCCCATGGCCGAGCGGTCCAGGCGGACATAGGCTTCGCGCAGGCGTTGGGCATCGCGGTCCAGTGCGGCAGCAAAGCCCAGCAGGTAGTGGCCGTAGCTGTTGGGCTGGGCGGCCACGCCATTGGTGTAGTTGGGCACGATGGTGTCGCGCTGGCTGGCGGCCAGCTTGACCAGTGCGGCCGTGGTGGCGTTGAGTTGGTTGGCCAGCGTCAGCAGGTCTTCGCGCAGGATCGCCGCGCGCAGCGTGGAGAGCATGTCCTGGCTGGAACGGCCGGCGTGCAGCAGCGTGATCTGCGGACCGGCCGCCTGGATCAGCAGCGGCTCGAAGGTGATCACCAGCGTGGGCCGCTTGGCACCGGGCAGTTCGCCATCGGCCAGCACCTTGCGGATACCCTTGACGACCAGCGGCGTCATCGATTTATCCAGCAGGCCTTCGTCGGTATTGATGACGGCCGTGGCCTTGTTGATTTCGCCGAGCCAGAAGAATTCATCATGGCGCGGGGCCTGCTGCGCGTGCAGGGGCGCAGCGCTGCCCAGCAGGGCGGCGGACAGGGCAAAGGCGAGCGTGGAAAGCTTGGGCAAGGCGGTCTCCTGGGGGTTTGATTGGACTGTGCAGGGCGCCTATCTTAGCGGGCAAACGCAATCTTGGTTTCTGCCCGCTCAATCACACACCCTGCACACCCGGCACGTCCTGTTTTCAGCCGATGCTGTTGACCAGGTTCTCGCCGCCGGTCACGTCCAGTACCGTGCCGGTGACGTAGGGATTGGTCATCAGGAACAGGGCCGCATGGGCGATGTCTTCCGCCTGGCCCGCCCGGCGCGCCGGGAAGCTGGCCGCCACCTGTTGCGACATGCCCGCCCGCACTTCGGCCGGGAGGAAATTCCACATGTCCGTTTCCACATAGCCGGGGCGGATGGTGTTGACCCGCGTCGGTGCCAGTTCCACCGCCAGCGACGCAGACAGCGCCTCGACCGCCGCGAAGCTGGAGGTCACCGCCGTGAAGCCAAGCTTGGGCCGCACTGCCATGCCACCGCTGAGGAAAGTCATGGTGCCGCCCTTGCCCAGCAGCGGCGCGGCGTAGCGGGCACAGGCCCAGGTGCCGAGGAACTTGCCTTCCACATAGCTGCGCACGCCGCTCATGTCGGCATCCATGAAGCCGCCCCAGGTGCCGATGTCGGGTGCAGCCGTGACCACCAGGTGATCGAAAGGACCGATGGCGGCGAAGGCGGCGCGTACGGCGGCTTCGTCGCGCATGTCCAGGTTCGCCTGCTGGAAGCCGGCCAGGTCAGGGCGGGCTTCAAGGGAGGTGATGCGGCGACTGGCGACGACGACGGTGGCGCCGGCGGCCAGTGCGACGCGGGCGATGCCCAGGCCGATACCGGTCTTGCCGCCGACCACGACGACTTTCTTGCCGGTGAGGGAGAGGGAGGGAGCTTGGCTTGCTGTAGTCATGATGGAATCCTGTCGGTTCAAAAGTGAAGAGGCATTCAATGAAGCCGGCCTTGCAAAGCGCAGCGGCCAGTGGCAACGATGATGCTAATTACCTTGTGCTTTGCTGATAATCCCGTCGATTGCCATTGCTGTTATTCTGTTTTGGAATAAATCGGCCCCCGGGCTTTTCTTGATAGCGAGCACCCATGGACAGATTCCAGGAAATGACGGCCTTCGTTGCCGTCGTCGAAACCGGTGGTTTTTCGGCCGCAGCTCGCCGCCTGGGCGAATCACAATCGGCCGTCAGCAAGGCCGTGGGCGCGCTGGAAAGGCGCCTGGGCGTGGCGCTGCTCCATCGCAGCACCCGCAGCGTGACCCTCACCGATCACGGCCGCACCTACTACGCCCGCACCGTGCCGCTGCTGGAAGAAATGGCCCAGACCGATGCCGAGCTTTCCAGTACGTCCCAGGAACCCGCCGGCCTGGTCAGGCTGGCCACCTCCGGTACCTTCGGCCGCCTGCACGTGCTGCCGCTGGTGCCGCTGCTGCTCAAGCGCCATCCCGGCATCCGGCTCGACCTGCAGTTTGCCGATGGCGTGCGCGACCTGCTGGCCGATGGCATTGATCTCGCCATCCGCGTCAGTCCGCAGCAGCATCCCGATGCCGTGGTCAAGCGCGTGGCCAGTACCTCGCTGGTCTGCGTGGGGGCGCGCAGCTACTTCAGGCGGCATGGCCTGCCGCGCACACCGCAGGACCTGGCACGCCACAACTGCCTGATCTACAACGACATGCGCGAATGGCCCTTCAGCGGACCGCAAGGGCGTTTCAGTGTGGCGGTGCAGGGCAACCTGTCGGCCAATACGGTCGAGGCCATCCTCTCGGCGGTGCGCGCGGGCGTGGGGATTGGTCTCTTCAACCGGGCTTCGCTGGTGGGCGAGATGCGCCATCCGGACATCGTCACCGTGCTCGATGCCTACCTGTCCGAGACGCGCGACATCAGCCTGGTCTGGCCGCGCCGCCGCTTCATCCCGCAACGGGTGCGGGTTGTGACGGAATTCTTTGCCGCCGAGCTGGCAAGCAGGATCTGAGCGGCCGGGCGGCCGGAAGGGCTGCATGATCCTTCACCTTGATGGAGGAAAATACGTCGCTTCGGGCAGGAAACGATATACTGTGCATCCATACAGGTGCGACCTGAAAGTCGCTGTTTCAACTGTTTCACGCCAGAACACCGGTGATGGAACCTGCTGTTCTGCCAGCAGTAGCCTACTTAGAC
>NZ_NJGV01000033.1 GCF_002213425.1 Herbaspirillum aquaticum
TGTAGTGACCTGCGTTTGAAAAAGACCGGACCTGCATTCGGGCCGATTCTCGACCAGGAATAACTGTGACTGAACGCCTCCTCAAACCAGCGTTAGCTGCAAATGAGCGTGCATTTACCCACGCCGACCTGCATTCCATCGGGGCAAACCGGAATTAACTGCAACTGAAAAAATGTTCTACCAACTCATCGAGAGTCATGGTCGATGCGACGAGTTCGGTGGAGTGATTTTCTGGACGGCGAACGGCCGGCATCGCGACCGAGATAGCTATTGGCGCGCGCGCAGGCCAAGACACCTACCTTTATGGATTGGACCTCCCCGACCCGGCCCAGACTAGGCTATCTATGCTCTTGGGGATGATTCGAGTAGTATTAAATCCATCACGTAATCGGAGACTATTATGCGAAAAACTCAGCAACTGCGTATCACCCTGCCGCTGGCCATGGCGGACGTAGTGAAGTCCAAGGTGCGGACTGGTTAGTACGCGACGAGAAGCGACGTCATACGCGACGGTCTGCGTACGCTCTTGGCGCGTGATCGGGCTGTTGAAAAAACTGGCCGAACCACTAGGTCGGACCGGCATACGATGCGTTGATAGCCGATCCAGCCCGGGCCGTTCCCGTTGACCAGATGGGCGCTCGCCTAGCTGCAAAGCACGCAAAGTCGCGATGAGCTACCGCGTCATCATCTCCCCCGGGGTCGAAAAAGGATGCTGAATGAGGGTGCGCGCGGTCTCAAACTCGTCGTTACAACTACCGACAACCCATGAGGCTCAATAAAACCAATAATTCGCTCAGTCATGGCGTCCCTCCAGAGACATTGCAGGTGTACGCCCGCTCACTTCCAGATCCCACTCGGCAGACCACTTATCGTTACGTCGCATCATGACGAGATAGTTACGCTCGGCTGCGTAGATATGTTTGTGGCCAGGTAGGGGCTTCAGGCGGACCGGCTGGCCAGGTAAGACGCTTTCACCCATCATCGCGAGGTATCCGAGCGCGCGGGCGTACAACTTCGGCGGCGGCGGATGCGCGATTCCCGATGCAACCAGCTGGTGCATGATCGTTCCGTCCGTGAACGCCATCTCGCCGCGCGTGGCTAGATGTATCTCGCCCGAGAGGACTGTGACTTCATTGCAGCCTTCGACCGCGCGCAGTTGCAGCGCCTCCAGCATTCGTCGCCATTCCCCACGGTGTGATCGGCTCTGCCATTGATCCAGCATGTCATCCTCATATTTCTGGACACCGGGCAGCAAGTCCAAAAATTTCTCGACCCAGCTTAGCCGCGGACCGAGGACCGGCACGCTTGACATGAGCAGAATCCGGTCGCCACGCTTGGTCAGCAAGAGCGCCCGCTCAAATGCGGCCCAGCCGACTGGTCCCATAACTCGCGCCGGCCGTCGCTCCGAGCGAAGGTCGGGTGCGACCACTGAGAACCGAGGGAAACGGACGACTTGGGTGAGGGTGAGAAGTTCGCTCTTACTCTCACCGATGGTAGGCATTTCAACGGTTGCGCCGCCCTGGAAAAGCATGAACATGCGCCGCGCCACGTTAAATAGGCCGCGACCGATTTGGCTATCGAGGAGCGTTTCCGAAATACTTCCCCAGCCATCAAAAATATCATGGTCATCCCACATCATAAGCGAAGGCACTCTGGCACTCACATAGGCGATATCTGGCTGAGATAGAAGCGTCAGATAGCGGTTGAAGTAGTGACTTTCCGCAGCGTTGCTCATGTCGGCGTTGAACGACTGCTGTGACTTCTGCGTCTTCCCATTCGCGGCCCATCGCGCGAGGGCCGGATGGGACTGAAGGACTTCGTCGGCATAGAGCTGATCGCCACCCTGCAATAGGAGGCTGAAGGGCGTAGACGCGTGCTCTTCTGCCAAGCGCCGCCACATCGCGTTGCGCTCGGCAAGTGGCCGATCTGCGTCGGCGTGCTCCTGCCCATTGCAAGATACATAGGCAATACGCACATCGCTTGAAAAGTTTGCCTGTACTGGAAAAACGGCATTTCCCAAGCGGTAGGTAGCGTTTTCGCGCGCTGGTAGATCGAAGTCGTATCGCCATATCGTCCGGCCGAATTGCGAATGCAACGCCACCGGCGTGATGATGCGCCCTTCGTCTGGGACCAGAACTGGGGGATTGAGGTTATCTAAGGTGATAACGATGGCGGAAAGGCTACACTGATGTTCACCGGCGCCCCGCACTAACAGTACAGGACCGATGGTTTCTAACTGCCTCGTCATGTCAGCTTACCTCCATAAACGGTCCGCGTTGAGCGTGCCGTCTCAACGCGTCAACATCCAACTGCTGTCGTGAGCCCCGTTGAGGCATAACCGCTGCAGGCGTGTCTATTTCGGTGCCGTAAGTAGCCAGAAGAAATCGCGTAATGCTCGTTGGTAAGTGATCAAAGACCTTGCGTGGCATGGCAGCGAATTTTATTTGGATTTCCTTTGATTTCAACTCCAACATGCCAAGACTTAACTTGGCGAAATCGAACGTGATTATACCTTTTAGTGAACGGCAATTATCTTGCCGGTTTGTCACCTGAAATTGGCCCAGTGCGGAAGCGAGCTTTACAGTTTGTTTCGGCTTTGCTAAGTAAATCGAGCGAAGTTTGAGCTGACGCTATTTGTAGTTCGTTTTATAACACTGGAGCCGTAATTCGGGTGCCCAGCCGAGTAAAGCGGTTCAGCACAGCCACGCGCACCTGCAGTTCGGCAAATTCACGGTCGAAGTCACGTGCTATGACGCGTTCGCCCAGAAGCTTGAAGCGAAGCATCTTCGTTTCGACAAGGCTACGTTGGTGGTAGCCCCTCCATTTCTTCCAATTCGTCCGGCCCAGAATCTCGAGCTTGGCGGCCTGGACACCTAGGGAACCGCTGATTTAATCGCCGGGTTCCCCCGGCGGTACGCCCAGCTGGCACAATGTCGTATCCGATCATTCTGACCTACCCGATGAAGCAAACCAGCTTTTCCGACGCCGAGTTCGCCAGCAAGAAGAAGTTGACGCGACGCGAGCGCTTCCTGGCCGAGATTGAAGCCGCCACGCCGTGGCCCGCGCTGGTGGCGGCGCTGCTGCCGTATTACCCGAAGGGCGATGGCCGCGGCCGTCCGCCGATGGGCCTGGAGCGCATGCTGCGCATGTACATTGCCCAGCAGTGTTTCGGTCTGTCGGACGAAGGCATCGAAGATGCGATCTACGACAGCCAGTCGATTCGGGGATTTGTTGGCATTGATTTGACACACGAGTCGGCGCCGGATGCGACAACGCTGCTGAAGTTTCGTCGGCTGCTGGAGAAGCACAACCTGACGCGCCGGATCTTCGATGAAATCAACGTGCACCTGGCCAGCAAAGGCCTGGTCATGCGGGAGGGAACGATCGTGGACGCGACCTTGATCGCAGCGCCGCCGTCGACGAAGAATCGGGACAAAGAACGTGACTCCGAAATGCACCAGTCGAAAAAGGGGAACGACTGGCACTTTGGCATGAAGGCGCACGTGGGCGTGGATATGGCCACTGGATTGGTGCACTCGGTGGTCGGCACGGCTGGCAATGTGGCCGACGTGACCCAGACTCATGCGCTGCTGCACGGCGGTGAAAAGGCCGTGCTGGGCGACGCAGGCTATCAGGGCGTGGGCAAACGCGCGGAGAACGCGGACAAAGCCATCGACTGGCACGTTGCGATGCGCCCGAGCGTGCGCAAAACGCTCAAGAAGAATTCGTTGGGACGCGCGACGGAAAAGCTGGAGAAAGCCAAGGCCAGCGTGCGCGCGAAAGTCGAGCATTGTTTTCATGTCGTGAAGTGCCTGTTCAAGCATCGCAAGACGCGCTATCGCGGTCTGGCGAAGAACAACGCCCAGCTGTTCACACTGTTCGGTTTTGCCAACCTGGTCCTGGCACGTCGATTCCTTGGGACCGTGCAGAGCCAAGTTGCGTCCTGAGGTCGGAAACCGACCAGAAATTCAGCCGAAACGGCCGATTCGAGGCATCCAAAAGCCGCTTCGATCAGAAAATCGCAGCGCGCGAGACCCAGTCAGCGAAAAGGCTTACTTTCGCGCGAGAAAGTGAATTGTTCAGCGCTTCCCTAGGTGCACCTTGCACCATCGGCGACGATACTCCGGGCCGTGCTTTTTCGTCTTCCATTCGCCTTCGCCCAGCATCTTGATGCCCGTGCTGTCCACCAGCAGATGCAAGCCTGTCGTGGTCGGTACAGCGCCGATGGCTACCTGAAAGGTCTTTTGCCGCCGGCTGACCGTGCTGTATGTAGTCAGGCACCGGCCAGTCGAGGCCAGCCAGGCGCCACAGGCTTTGTGTCATGCCCATGGCCTGACACAGGGGCAAATTGAACAAGCACTTGATGCTCAGGCTGAACTGGACCGCCTAGTCGCTGAACGTCTGGCTGCGCCCTCGCTTGCCGCTCGGCTGGCCATGCCAGCTCATCGTCGTGTCAAGCCAGATGAACAGCGAGCCGCGAAACTTTAGTGCTTCGTTGCAAGCCTTCCGTTCGTGGTGCGGTACTTTTGCGAAGCGGTTTCATGCCGATCAGGTCAGCAATATGCCGCGCACTTTTATGAATCCAGGTGGAAACAACCAATGCTGCGCGCAAAATAGGCGCTTGCGGGCTATGATCCAAACGCGCCAAAACACTTGGCTTAACTGAAATGTCTGGGAGATTACTATGCAAACTACGACTACACATGACAAAAGCCTTCAAGCCTGCATTGAAGCCTGCGAAGAAGCAATTCATGCATCTCAAGCTTGCGCAGCAGCCGACATTCGTGAGGGCGGTGGTGCGAACTGCGCGCTAATCAATCTCGATTGCGCAGATATTTGCGCTGCAACGATGAATGCCTTGGCACGAGGATCAGAACACCATGGCGACTTTTGCGCTCTTTGTGCTCATATTTGCACCATGTGCGCAAATGCGTGCGCGAAGCACGCGGATAAACATGCGCACTGTGCGGCATGCAAGACAGCGTGCGAGAAGTGCGCTGCCGCCTGCACAAAACATGCCCGCGAACAGCGCGTTTAGAGCGTTGGTAGTTTGACAGCTAATCTAAGGAGGTTTCTCAGGAACCAATCGTCTACTGCTGAGTTCGCGCCGCCCCAACCCGATGCTGTGACAATAGCACGTCGCATTTTCGCGCAATCATTGTGAAGTTACGAGCTGTTTGGCGTTGAGTTCGCCAGAAAGTAGAGGCTCGGGCGGCCCGAACGTTTGCCCGCAGGAAATGAAGCGAAAACACTGTGGCCGGCATTCTTAGCAACCAGCTGCTGCACTACCCGAAACGAAGATGGTCGTGGTCGTCCGCCGATTAGTCTGGCGCAGATGTTGAGCATTTCTCACCGCCTAGCAGGGGTTCGGTTTGTCTGGTGAAGGCGATGAAGGCGCGAACTGGTATGTCCAATGTGTTCACAATTTCTCCGAACCGATGTTGTTCAGCTGTAAGTCCATGCCAGATGCGATGACGCTGCTCAAATTCCGTCGCCTGATCTAAATGGGCAACCTGATGGGCCGAATCTTGAATGAGCTCAGCGGGCGCTCACCGAACAGGTTTGCCTGTTCGAGTGTCGTATGATGCGATACCGCGGTCCGGCCAAGAACAACGCGTAGTTTGTTCACCTGCTTATTGTTCAATGATGGCTTCGTTTTCTCCTCTGAATCAACTGCGCCCATGACTTCAAGACTTACCCCTGTTGGAACGCCGCGACGCCCGAATAAGCGCATTGCACTCGTGTTGCAAGGTGGCGGCGCGTTGGGAGCCTATCAGGCAGGCGTGTATCAGGCGCTCGATGAACATGGCTTGTGTCCCGACTGGGTTGTCGGTACGTCCATCGGAGCCATCAATGGCGCGCTAATCGCAGGCAATGCGCCTTCACAGCGGCTGGAGCGACTGAAGCAATTCTGGCTGCATGTGTCGCAGGCGGAAGGTGTGAATATGCAGAGTATGAGTGATGCGGCTCGCCAGCTGCATGTTCGCATGTCAACTATTGGCGTCATCGCGCAGGGAGTTCCAGGTTTTTTCTCTCCCCGATTGTTGAGCCTGTTTGGCGCAGGCATGCCGGTGGTGCCTGAGCAAGCGAGTTTATATGAAACGTCCGCGTTGGCAGCTACACTCAAGCGTTTGGTGGATTTTAACCACTTGAACCGCACTGACGCCATGCGCTTGACCGTCAATGCGTTGAGGATAACCAACGGTGAACTAGCCAGTTTCGACAATACTAGCCAGACACTGACAGCCGATCATATCCTTGCCAGCGGCGCCTTACCCCCCGCATTCCCGCCTGTGCGCATTGATGGCCAGCTGTACTGGGACGGTGGGCTGTACTCCAACACGCCGCTCGAAACTATATTGAATGACCAGCCGCCCGTCGATACCTTATGTTTCATGGTCGATCTATGGCGCGCCCAAGGACCGGAACCGAGCACACTTGACGAAGTTTATACCCGGCAAAAAGACATCATGTTCTCCTCCCGGTCCACACGCCATATCGCGGAGTATCGGCGCGCGCATGACTTGCAGTGCATGCTTCAACGAGTCTATGAGATGCTGCCTCAGTCATCGCAGCGGGACCTAAGCTCAGCGGTACTGCCACTTCTCGTGCCCGAAACCACCATGCATATCGTGCGCCTGATCTATCCAGGAAACGACTGGCAGATGGCGGCCAAGGACATCAATTTTTCTAGGGGATCTATTGACTGGCGATGGAGCCAAGGGTATTCGGATGCGACTCAAGCCGTCCAACAGGCGAAGTGGATGGCCGAGGTCAAGGGCCATCAGAGCGTCATTGTGCATGAGCTGGACCGCACGAACGAATGAGGGTGCCTTTGCTTGGACGCTAGTTCATATGAGTTGAAGCAGAGCCCGCGTCTGCTCATCTTCGGCACCGACCTACAAACGTGGCTTTTTGCACAAGCGGGCGCCCGGCAATAGGCATCAAAGATGCGTGATGCGACGGTCATGCGTCCTTTGATCGGTAGCAAACCACAAAAAAAGCGCTTCTTATCAAGCTTTTACATTCTTGAGGCACTGTTATCCTACGGATGTCTGGCACATTGAAGGTGGACTATGGAAGTCGGAAAAGCAAACGGAGCGGATAGTGACCTCTTCTGGGAAAAGTCGCTTGGCATTTTTGAAAAAAGGCTAGAACTAATTGCTTCTAACATTGCCAATGCCGATACGCCAAATTACAAGGCACGCGACCTCGACTTCAGGTCTGCTTTGAGTCAGGCAATGACGCAGACCGAATCACAACTTCACAACGGTCAAGTGTCTCGCAACGTACATCCAAACGATCCGTTCCCGGTTCTGTATCGTGTCCCATCCCAAGGGAGCGTGGACAATAATACCGTGGACATGGACATAGAACGTGCCGCGTTTGCCGACACTGCAGTCCGCTATCAGTTTGCAATTCAGAAAGTCTCCGACGAATACCGGGAGATGCAGAAGCTCTTGACGTCGTTGCCCTATTAGCTGTGTCGATCAAGGTTTCCGTTGATGTCATGCATGTCATGCCGGACGAGTAGTATGATCAGGACAACGACGATCATGTGGTATTACAACGTGCTCAAACCAGGAACCTTGCATGTCTGTAGTACATTACCTGCGGGACTGTAGATTAGCATCTTAACTCCAGAGCAACGTTGCAGACAAAGGAGAAATGAAAATGGGCATTTTTGATCGACTACTGAGCGGCCATCATGGTGGCGGAGGCCGTCACGGCGGTGGACATCACGATGATGGACATCATGGCGGTGGTTATGGAGTGCCACCCGGTGGAGGTTATGGCAATGCTCCGCCTCCCCCTCCGAGCAATGCAATCGGATGTCCCAACTGTCGGGCGCTAAATGCACCGGGAGCAAAATTTTGCCAGCAGTGCGGCACTTCGCTGACCGCGTTGGCGTGTACCCAATGCGGAGCTAACCTGCAGCCCGGGGCTAAATTTTGTAGTCAATGCGGCAAAGTCGTCGTTTAGCCACTCCGATGTATCCGGCATTAAAGATGTCCGCTCGCACGCCATAATTTGGGCAGTACCCACCAAAGTGCCAAGAGAAGGGTGCCGACGAACCCGGCGACCACGTTTGCCATGGTATGGCCGAGCACGACCGAAAGTACCAGTTGCGTGGCAAGTACCAATGCCAGCGACAGAGAGCCGGCTCCGGCGATGATCTGCCGGGTTGCGATGCGTTTGAATTGCGTCCGGTTGGATAAGGGACGGATAAGCCGATGCTGTACTGCCGGCGGCTGAAGAGCACCAGTGCGGTAACGGAAAGCACGAAGGTCGCCAGAAACACGTGCTTCTCAACCGCTACTGCGCTAGCAAACCCGGGCGCAAAAGGCACAGTAATCAGGAAAGCAGACAGTAGCTGGGCACTGGGAAGCAGAACCCGCAGCTCGCCCAACATGTCTGTCAAGTCGCCATCGTCTTCATCGGTCGTGGCCAAGCTCAGGTCCCCTTGGAAGTGTGTTCGCCTACCTTAGCCTTGGCGACATCAGGTAGTTGGCGAGCAGCCATGGCCGACCGGAGCTGGCCGAGATTGCGCAGTGCCTCCGGTGCCTGCCTGACAAAGACGACAGTCGCTGCCGCCAAGTATACCCAGGCCAGTATGGTAAGGGAGTCGATGGCTCGGGCGACCTCATTGCGAAATACGAATGCCACTACAAGTTGGACGGCGAACAGTGAAAATAGCACCACTGCTGACGCCACGCCAAAGCGCAGCCGCAGCAGCAAGGAAACGCCGAAAATCGACTGCGCGGCCGTGAGGAAAAATTCCTCGTGCTGGCGCGGGTCGAGCGGCATGTCGATCACATGTCCGGCACCGATGGTCATGGCCAGTGGAAGCATCGCGACTAACAAGGTCCACTGATTGATCTTATCGCTGATCATGGTTACCAGCCCGCCTTCGGCCCTTCCTGAAGTTACGAAGAGGATCGCGATCACGACGGCGGGAGCTTCACTGGCCAAGGGCGCGAGCCACTGGATAAGCAGGAATTCGTCGATACGCAAAAGCCTGCCGCTCGCTACGATCGACTCAGCGAAAGGCTCGGCCGAGATGAGGATTACCGTCGCCGCCACCGCAGCCAGTCCGCCCATCCAGGCCCATTGTTGTCGAGGTGGCAAGTTTCCAAGCGCGGCGGCCGGGCCTGGCTCGTCGTCCTCTTCCAGTTCGGAACCCACCTTCGGCATGCGGCCGGCCTGCCACAGGTAGGCGCAGAAGATGGCGATTAAAACGACGGTGTCCCACAGCTGTATGCGGTTCTTCAGCACGATCACGAAGGCGTAGATGCTGGCCAGCAGCAAAAAGCCGATCTCGACCATGTTCACTTGTGCGAGCGGGATCATCTTCTGCCTAGTGCGCGCCCAGTGTAGGAGTGCCATCAGAGGCCAGGCGACGCCAACCAGCAGACGGTTGGCGCCGGTCATATTGGCAGCGGCATAGTGCACATAGTTTGACGCGGGGGCCTTGCCTGCCTGATAGGCGTAGTACATGTCAACCGCGTATTCCGGCAGGACGGTAACCAGCGCGACCGCAGCAAGGATCAGGCCTTTGGAAATGCGCTTTTCAGCAGCCTCCGCGCCCCAAGACAGCATGAAACCTGCCGACAGGACGGCGACACCAAATACTGCCGTATCCAGGAGTGGGCTTGGGCGCCATCCGGTCATACGGAAGACGACTGCGGGCAGTATTGCGAGCACTGCGATTGCCACAAACGCCATGAACCTTTTCATCGATACATTTTCCTTCTTCCGTTTTGCCGATCCGACAGAACCAAAAGCACGGTCCGATAGAAGTCTTAAAATTCAACAGAACAAATAAAAATCGGACTTTAATCGAACGTCGTAGCAGACCGCGTTCTCTTCAATTTCATTCGTTGCCTAAACGCAAAGCTTTCGTGATGCAAGCATCGGTGAACGCATTTGCGCGGGCACTATTTAACAAAGATCGAGACGATTCGGTCATATTATCAGAACGTGAACGTTGTTCAGTTGAGAATACTAGTAGTACTGGATCCGCTCTTGTTTGTTCAATCATCGTCGGTGTACCGCCAACTGCCTCGACTTTGCGGTCCAGAAGCGGTCGTCATCCGCTACCTAGTGCATTTCGCCCGACCGTTTCAGCCCGCGCATGCTTGTCCCGCCCCTGGCGGCGTTGTCGCACTGACCCGCTTTTCAGGGATTCACCGATCCTGCCGTCGGTGCCATGGTTCGCCAGAACCTAGCCGGGATCGCATGACGCATGCATGGGAGGCTTAAGAAAAAAGGCCATAGCTCTGCCAAACGAGATCCTGGAGCAGATTGTCGTGGCACTGGCTAGCCTGGCAACGTTGAAGGCTCACGTCAAACGCGCTACTACAGGTCGGTTTCTTGGGCGGTTTCCGGCGCAGCGAGTTGGCCGGCATCGAGGTCGATCATCTGGCATGGAAAAACACGGGGCTATCTCAATGTACGCAAGCTTGCGCCTCGCCGAGTAGCGGCTTCGCGGTCCCAGCCAATCGGAAGCGCAAGCAGATAAGCCAGAGCCACATCGATCAGGTGGAATAACACATCGGCCCCCACCAAGGCGTGAAAACGCAACATTGAGTTGCTTCTTTATCGTGAATTGCCGCAGCATCGTGCGACTTACGGTCTGGTCAGCCTACAAGTGCATCGCACGAACGGGAGTCCAACAAACGAGGGTTTAATGGACTCCCGTTCGAGGTCCGCGCGCGTGTCATTTCCAGAAGACGACTGCACCATTCAGCGCGGTTTGAAGCCTCTTGTGCATACGGCTCCTGACAGCCAGATATCAGGACTCCTCTGCACGAAACTCGTCTATGCTCAATACTCGTGTGCACCAAAGCGAGATGAGCATGGCGACCGATACCGCACCGATTACCGAGCACGGCGTGGCCACCCTGCCAGAACAGGCATGGGAGCGTGCGCGTCGTCGCGCGGAGATCATTGGGCCGTTGGCGCAGTCGGAGACGGTTGGGCATGAAGCGGCCGACGCGGCAGCCCAGGCATTGGGGCTGTCCCGGCGGCAGGTCTACGTCCTGATCCGCCGTGCCCGGCTAGGATCGGGGCTGGTCACTGACTTGGCTCTTGGGCAGTCGAGCGGTGGCAAAGGTAAAGGCCGCTTGCCGGAGTCGGTCGAACGAATCATCCGCGAGTTACTGCAAAAGCGCTTCCTGACCAAGCAGAAGCGTAGCTTGGCGGCGTTCCACCGCGAAGTTGTGCGGGCGTGCAAGCTGCAAAAGCTGCGGGTGCCGGCGCGCAACACGGTGGCTCTGCGGATCGCCGGCCTCGATCCGCGCGAGGTCACTCACCGCCGGGAAGGACAAGATGCCGCCCGCGACCTGCAAGGTGTTGGTGGTGTTCCGCCACCCGTCTCCGCGCCGCTGGAGCAGGTGCAGATCGACCACACAGTCATCGACCTGATCGTGGTGGACGAGCGCGACCGGCAACCGATTGGCCGTCCATACCTGACCCTCGCCATCGACGTATTCACCCGCTGCGTGGTTGGCATGGTCGTTACGCTGGAAGCCCCGTCCGCCGTCTCGGTCGGCTTGTGCTTGGTGCATGCCGCCTGCGACAAGCGCCCTTGGTTGGAAGGGTTGAACGTAGAGATGGATTGGCCGATGAGCGGCAAGCCCAGACTGCTCTACTTGGACAACGCGGCTGAGTTCAAGAGCGAGGCGCTGCGCCGTGGCTGCGAGCAGCATGGCATCCGGTTGGACTATCGCCCGCTCGGGCAGCCGCACTACGGCGGTATCGTGGAACGGATCATCGGCACGGCGATGCAGATGATCCACGACGAATTGCCGGGGACGACCTTCTCCAATCCTGACCAGCGCGGGGAATACGCCTCCGAGAAGATGGCCGCCCTGACACTGCGCGAGCTGGAGCGCTGGCTCACATTGGCGGTCGGCACCTATCACGGCTCCGTGCACAACGGCCTGCTCCAACCGCCGGCCGCGCGCTGGGCCGAAGCTATCACGCGGACCGGCGTGCCAACCGTCATCACTCGCGCTACGGCTTTTCTGGTCGATTTTCTGCCCATCATCCGCCGCACGCTGACCCGCACCGGCTTCGTCATCGACCACATCCACTACTACGCCGATGCGCTCAAGCCGTGGATAGCTCGGCGGGACCGCTTGCCTGCGTTCCTGATCCGGCGCGACCCGCGCGACATCAGCCGCATATGGGTGCTGGAACCAGAGGGGCAGCACTACCTGGAAATTCCCTACCGTACCTTGTCGCACCCGGCTGTCACCCTCTGGGAACAACGACAGGCGCTGGCGAAATTGCGGCAGCAAGGGCGCGAACAGGTGGATGAGTCGGCGTTGTTCCGCATGATCGGCCAGATGCGCGAAATCGTTACCACCGCGCAGAAGGCTACGCGCAAGGCGCGGCGCGACGCGGATCGACGCCAGCATCTCAAGGCAACGGCAACGCCTGTCAAAACCACGCCACCACCGGGCGCTGACATGGATGGGCAGCAGGCAGACAACCAGCCGCCGGCCAAACCGTTCGACCAGATTGAGGAGTGGTAGCCGTGGAAGAATATCCCATCATCGACTTGTCCCACCTGCTGCCGGCGGCCCAGGGCTTGGCCCGTCTCCCGGCGGACGAACGCATCCATCGCCTTCGCGCCGACCGCTGGATCGGCTATCCGCGAGCAGTCGAGGCGCTGAACCGGCTGGAAATCCTGTATACGTGGCCAAACAAGCAACGCATGCCCAACCTGCTGCTGGTCGGCCCGACCAACAACGGCAAGTCGATGATCGTCGAGAAGTTCCGGCGCACGCATCCGGCCAGAGCCGATGCCGACCAGGAGCACATTCCGGTACTGGTCGTGCAGATGCCATCCGAACCGTCGGTAATCCGCTTCTACGTCGCGCTGCTCGCGGCGATGGGTGCGCCATTGCGACCGCGCCCACGGCTGCCAGAAATGGAACAACTGGCGCTGGCACTGCTGCGCAAGGTCGGCGTGCGCATGCTGGTGATCGACGAGTTGCACAACGTCCTGGCCGGTAACAGCGTCAATCGCCGGGAATTCCTCAATCTCCTGCGCTTCCTCGGCAATGAACTGCGCATCCCACTGGTCGGGGTCGGCACGCGCGACGCCTACCTGGCCATCCGCTCCGATGACCAGTTGGAAAATCGCTTCGAGCCGATGATGCTGCCGGTATGGGAGGCCAATCACGATTGCTGCTCACTGCTGGCCAGTTTCGCCGCTTCGCTTCCACTGCGGCGACCCTCGTCGATTGCCACGCTGGACATGGCCCGCTACCTGCTCACACGCAGCGAGGGCACCATCGGCGAACTGGCGCACTTGCTGATGGCGGCGGCCATCGTCGCAGTGGAGAGCGGCGAGGAAGCGATCAACCATCGCACGCTGAGCATGGCCGATTACACCGGTCCCAGCGAGCGGCGGCGGCAATTCGAGCGGGAACTGATGTGAAGCCAGCGCCACGCTGGCCACTGCATCCGGCCCCCAGAGAAGGCGAAGCCTTGTCTTCGTGGCTCAACCGCGTGGCCCTTTGCTATCACATGGAGGTGTCCGAGCTGCTGGAGCACGATCTTGGTCACGCTCAGGTTGATGACCTGGATACCGCGCCACCACTGGCGCTGTTGGCGATGCTCTCCCAGCGGAGCGGCATCGAGCCGGACCGGCTGCGTTGCATGAGTTTCGCCGGCTGGGTGCCTTGGCTACTGGACAGCCTTGATGATCAGATTCCAGACGCATTGGAAACCTATGCGTTCCAGCTCTCGGTGCTGCTGCCGAAACTCCGCCGTAGGACGCGATCCATCACGAGCTGGCGTGCCTGGCTGCCCAGCCAGCCGATACATCGCGCCTGTCCTCTCTGTCTGAACGACCCGGCAAACCAAGCCGAACTGCTTGCATGGAAGCTGCCCCTGATGCTGAGCTGCCCGCTGCATGGCTGCTGGCTGGAATCCTATTGGGGCGTGCCTGGGCGGTTTCTCGGCTGGGAGAACGCCGACACTGCGTCGCGCACCGCCAGCGACGCGATTGCAGTGATGGACCGGCGTACCTGGCAGGCACTGACGACCGGCCATGTGGAACTGCCGTGCCGACGCATCCACGCTGGATTGTGGTTTCGACTGCTACGCACGCTGCTCGATGAGCTGAACACCCCGCTTTCGGCGTGCGGAACCTACGCGGGGTATCTCCGCCAAGTCTGGCAAGGCTGCGGGCATCCGCTGCGTGCTGGGCAAAGTCTGTGGCGACCGTATGAAACCCTGAACCCGGCAATACGGTTGCAGATGCTGGAGGCGGCGGCAACGGCAATCAGCTTGATCGAGTTGAGGGATATCAGCCCGCCAGGCGAGCATGCAAAGCTGTTCTCGTCCGAGCCCCAAACCGGGTTCACCAGTGGTCTGCCGGCGAAACCGCCGAAGCCCGAACCCGTCAATCACTGGCAACGGGCGGTCCAAGCTATCAGTGAGGCGATCATTGAAGCCCGGCACGACCCCGAGACGGCACGCTCGCTGTTCGCGTTGGCTTCCTATGGTCGGCGCGATCCCGCTTCCCTGGAACAGTTGCGCGCCACCTTTGCAAAGGAAGGCATTCCCCCGGAATTTCTGTCACATTACGAGGCTGATGGACCCTTTGCATGTCTTAGACAGAATGACGGGTTAAGTGACAAATTTTGACGACCAGAACTTTCCGGTGCACACTGTCACATAATCGAACGTATACGTGACGGGTGAAAAGGTGCTGATCGGCTACATGCGGGTATCGAAGGCGGACGGATCCCAGTCCACCAATTTGCAACGCGATGCGCTCATCGCCGCTGGTGTGAGCCTTGCGCACCTTTACGAGGATCTGGCCTCGGGCAGGCGCGATGATCGCCCAGGGTTGGCTGCTTGCCTGAAGGCGCTTCGTGAAGGGGACACGCTGATCGTGTGGAAGCTCGATCGGCTTGGCCGTGATCTGCGCCACCTGATCAACACCGTGCACGACCTAACTGCGCGTAGCGTGGGCCTGAAGGTCCTGACCGGTCACGGTGCGGCGGTCGACACGACGACTGCCGCCGGCAAGCTTGTGTTCGGTATTTTTGCCGCGCTGGCCGAGTTCGAGCGTGAGTTGATTTCCGAGCGAACAGTCGCTGGACTTATCTCGGCGCGCGCTCGCGGCAGGAAAGGGGGGCGCCCCTTCAAGATGACCGCCGCCAAGCTACGCCTGGCGATGGCCAGCATGGGGCAACCGGAAACCAAGGTGGGCGATCTCTGCGAAGAACTCGGGATTACCCGGCAGACGCTCTACCGGCACGTGTCGCCCAAGGGCGAACTGCGGCCAGACGGCGTAAAGCTGCTCTCCCTCGGTTCAGCCGCATAAATGGAGGCGACCTGGAACGGGGCGCTGTTCAGTGCGGCAACGATCCGATTACCGGTGTCGACCCTCAAGAGCCGCTCAGAATTTCTGGCCCAGCGCCGGCAGTGCAGCGGTTGCGGTCAGTGAGATGCGCGCAGAGAAGGTCAGCTCTCGGCCAGAAGCAGACATTCGTTTTGCTATTTATATTCTATTGAGCCTAAATCCGGAGAATGGAGAATCAAATCTGCAAGGCTTGCCACCGGACCGCTTAACGAAGTTTCTGAGCGATGTACGAGATAAAGATCTTTGTAAACATCTTCTTCAATCGGAATTGCATGTAACCATCCGCTTGCCTGTTCATGCTTGACCGCGCTTTCCATCACAAGCGAGATTCCTAGCCCTGCGTGGACCGCGTGTTTGACCGCCTCGGTGCTACCTAACTGCATACCCACTGTGAACTCTGCCGAGTCGGCACCGGCATATTGTTGTAGTAGGCGCCCAGTTCCGGTAGCCGCTTCGCCTCCAAGCAAGATCTGGGATTTTAACCACTTAAGTGGAATGGTCGACTCGGCAGCCCAAGGATGGCCGGGGCGAACAATGACAACCATCCTCTCGCGCCGCCATACTGTTGAGACGAACCCAGGACGTGAGTCCCACCACTCCATTACCGCTACATCCACTTCAAGCGTTTCCAGCAAAGCGGCAATCTCGATATTTTTGCCGATCCTCACATCGATCTTGTTTGCTAATTTATCTTGGAGCGCCTTGATATAGGGTTGTAAAAGATAAATGCCGATATTGGAGCTTGCACCAACGACCAGGCTTTTATTGTGGAGGGCTGCCGTAGCCTTATGGCTAGTACGGAGCAATTGTTCCGCATAGGGGAAAAAAATCTTTCCCTCCAATGTCAGGCTTTGCGGCATTGTTGCGCGGTCAATCAGCCGGGCCTGCAAAGACTGCTCCAGCCGCTTGATATGCTGCGTTACTGTTGGCTGGGACAATCCAGTTTGCTTCGCCGCTTCGCGAAAGCCCCCGCATTTGACGACGGCAATGAACGTCGCCACACGCTCCAGATCTATCACGCCGCCTTTACTCCCGGATACGGCTGATTAATCGCGCCCATCGGTTTTTCACCAGCGAGTGCCTGGATGATGTTCATCGCTGCCTGCCGCTCGATTTCAAGCCGAACTTCCTTGACCGCCGATCCCAAATGCGGCGTAAAAAACGTTTGTGCCGTATTGTCGAGCAGCGCCTTGGGGATAGCCTGCGGGCGATCAGCGCGTATCCATTCTTCCATCTCGAAGACATCGGCTGCATATCCAGCTAGTTTTCCAGACGCCAGTGCTGCTATCACCGCATTCTCATCCACGACCGAGCCGCGACATGCATTGATCAGGTAGCTACCGGTTTTCATCTTGGCCAACGCGGTGGCATCGATCAGATGCAGTGTCTCTGCGGCCATCGGAACCATCGGCACGACATAATCACATTTTTCGAGCAGTTCATCGAGCGTGACGCGCTGTACGTGCCAAGCCTTTTCTTGTTCGGCATTGAGCGGAATCGGATCGCAATACAAGAGATTCATTTCAAAGCCAGCCAAGCGCTGGGCGATTGCACGGCCGACCGCCCCCATACCAATGATGCCAAGCGTTTTTCCTGTCAAACCAGAGCCATATAGTGTCGGCCGCCAGCCTTGGAAGTGTCCGCTACGGATTTGCCTATCGCCTTCCAGCATATGCCTTGTCAAACCGAGAAGAAGGCCGATAGTCAGTTCAGCGGTCGGGATCGTAAGCAAATCCGGCACAATCGTAAGCCATACACCGTGGCGTGTGCAGGCGTTGACATCGAAGTTATCATAGCCTTTAAGCGCGGCGCCGATGACACGCAGCTTTGGACATTCCTCGAGAAACGCGCTGTCGATGCTGTCCGGCATGAAAGCCATGAGTGCATCCGCATCTTTGGCTCGCGCAATTACCTCAGAACGCGGCAAGGTTTCCCGTGTGGTGTTGGGGATAACATCGGCGCTAGCGGACAACAATTCGATGATTTCCGGGTGCACCCAGTGGGTGAGGACGACTTTGGGCTTCATAAAAACCTTTGTAAGCTTTGGGAGTTATTTGAACTTGCGACGCAGGAAGGAGCTGAAGGCGTCGACGAGGGTAACCATGCCTAAAATAACCAGCAAAATAGCCGAGACATCCTGGTATTGCATGATGCGCAGAGAGCCCATCAGCTCGAACCCGATTCCACCGGCGCCGACCATGCCCATCACGGTCGAAGCACGGAAGTTGTATTCCCATCGATAGATCGCGGTATCGGCCATTTGCGGAAGCACTTGGGGAAAGATCCCATGAAAAATCACCTGCAATGGCGTGCAGCCCGCTGCATGCGCGGCTTCTACCGGTGCCGGATCGGCATGTTCGATCGATTCCGAAAAAAATTTGGCGATCATGCCAACCGAATGTAAGCCTAGGGCTAAAACACCCGGCAATGCGCCGAAGCCAACGGCTGCCACGAACAGGATGCCCATGATCAGTTCGGGTATCGATCGCAAAGCGTTTAACAGGCCGCGTGTGGCTTGATACACGAGTGGATGAGGGCTAGTATTCCGCGCGGCGAGCACTCCTAAGGGAATGGATAGCAATACCGCGATTGCCGTACCGGCGATACTCATGGCCAAGGTATCCAGTACCGGTTTGACCCAGGTGCCAGCCTGCGAGAAGTTCGGTGGGAACATCTCGCCGGCAATTTTTACCAGGCTTGGCATGCCATCCTTCAATCGCTCGGCATCAAATAGGCCGACGTAATACCAGCAACCGATCACAATCGCCAGCACAACGGCAAACTGCAGTATCGTGCGGTTCCATACGCGCTGGCGCTCGGCCAGAATCAAACCAAAATCAGCTTGCATGCTGTCGCTCACTTAGAACTTCGACAGATCGAGCTTGAGCAGTGTGCCAAGGCTGCGCACCACGTCATAGTCTTTGTCGCTGATCGGGCCGAAACCATCGGCTTTGAAAGGTTTCAGGACTTCCGGATCTTTGAGATTCAAGAAGGCTGCACGGATCTTTTCCTTCAGTTCCGGCTTCAGATTGCTGCGCATGGTCCACGGGTATTGCGGATATGGCTTCGATTCGGCAAGAACTTTTACTTTGTTGGGATCGACCAGTCCGCGCTGAACCAGGGATTCAAAAATCGGCTTACTCAAGCCGCCAGCCTGCGCGTGACCGTTTTGCACGGCCATGGCCACCGCGTCATGCGAACCGGCAAAGTGTTCGCGATAGTTTTCGCCGGCTTTCAAACCGTTTTCCGCCAATATCGACTTCGGAATCAAATGGCTGGAGGTGGATGCCTTATCACCGTAAGCGACATTCTTGTTGACGATATCACTGATTTTGGCGATGCCGGCGCCAGTATTGGCGATCAATACGGACTGGTAGGTAGTGCTACCCTTTTGCTTCATCGCTGCGAATGGCTCGATGTCGCTCTTTTGCTTAGCCAGCACATACGACAAGGGGCCAAAATATGCCATGTCGATACGGCCGTGACGCATGGCTTCGATCATTGACGAGTAATCAGTGGTAACCACCAGCTCAATTTTCTTTCCCAGCTCTTTTTCCAGATAGATTTCGAGCGGCTTGTTGTTTTTAATTACGGTCGATGCGTTTTCGTCCGGCAGCAGCGCAACTTTGAGCGTTTCTGGATCGGGATTGGATGATGCATGGCCAATGCTGCAGACGGCGGCAAGCAAGACAGACAATAATGCGGATGCGAGTTTTTTCATAATCAATCCTTTACGGTAGCAAGTTGCATGGGAAATGAAGTATCGATAAGCCGTTCCTCTCGAGCGTCTTGTGGAACGCTCAAAGAAGAACGGGGTACTTGTTCATACAGCGTGTCGTAACTGGCTTGATCCAAAGTCTGCGGGGCGGCATCAAAAATGACTCGGCCATGGGACAGGCCAATAATACGGTCGGCATAACGTTGAGCGAGGTCTACCTGATGCAGGCTGACGACCGCCGAAATCCCGTCCTCTTTACAAATGCGGTGCAGCAGACTTAGCACTCGCTCTGCAGTAGCAGGATCGAGGCTGGCTACCGGTTCATCAGCCAACACCAGTTTAGGTTGCTGAGCCAGAGCCCGGGCAATACCGATGCGTTGCTGCTGGCCGCCGCTCAATGCGTCGACACGGCTTAAGGCTTTGTGCAATAAGCCGACTCGGTCCAGACTTTGCAGGCATATGGATTGATCCTTCGCCGGGAGGGGGAATAGACTGCGTAATGCCGTGTGGTAGCCCATTCGGCCCATCGAAACGTTTTGCAAAGCCGTCAGTCGGCCAATCAATTGATGCTGTTGAAACACCATGCCAGTCTGTCGGCGATGCATGCGCAATGCACGCGAGTTCGCCAAATTTCCTAAGCCGGCGACAATGGTGGTGCCGCGCTGCGACGCATGCAGCGAATTAATACAGCGAAGTAGCGTGGATTTTCCAGCGCCGGAAGATCCGAGCAATACGGTGAACTGTCCCTGATGGAGTTTGAGAGTGGTGGGATACAGTGCAATCGCATCACCATAACTGACTGAGACATTCTGTAGTTCGATCATGACACCTCCGGTAGATTTGAAATCGTAATCAAAAATGATGACCTGATTACGAATCTGAATTGCAGCGATGGTAATGTCGTGATATGACACCCTGATGACTCGTTGATGTCATTTTTGAGACATGGTCGCGGGTGCCTGTGAGGGAAATAAGTTGTGCTATCTATGCCAAATATAGACGCCTGCTATCGGTCGATAGCCGCCGATCCAAGCGCGCAGCACGAGGGGCAGCTCTCAGCCTCAAACTGCCGCTCGGGTTCTCACATCAGTTGGTCGCTCTTGGCCGGCAGCAGCCCGTCGTTGCCTGATGGATCTAACCCCTCCGCTGCTATAGTGCAGTCGGCTTCTGACGTTCAGTGCAGCCGTCTTCTGAAAACGACATCTGAAAATGACAGCGCGGCCACCTACTCAAGCGCAACGACACTCCACAATCCCTATCCAATATTCAAAGTCCAGCTATACTGAGTTTTCGTGTTTAATTGGACAAGTCGCCATGCTGATCGGCTACGCACGCGTCTCGACCGACGACCAGAACCTTGACTTGCAGCGCGATGCGTTGCAGGCGGTTGGCTGCGAGCGGATTTTCGAGGACATGGTGAGCGGTGCCAGGGCGGACCGCACTGGGCTGGCCACCCTCATGAGCATGCTGCGTGCCGGCGACACAGTGGTCATCTGGCGGCTGGACCGGCTGGGGCGGTCGCTCAAGAACCTCATCGAGCTGGTCGAGCGGCTGGAGGCCGCCAAAGTCGGACTGCGCAGCCTGCAAGAGAACATCGACACCACATCGAGCGGCGGCAAGCTGGTCTTCCACCTATTCGGCGCACTGGCCGAGTTCGAGCGCAATCTGATCCGCGAGCGCACACAGGCCGGGCTGCGCGCGGCGCGTGCGCGCGGCCGCATGGGTGGACGGCCCAAGCGCCTTGACCCGGCCAAGCTCGCGCTGGCCCTGAAGCTGCACCGGGAGCGAAACCATACCGTTGAGGAAATCTGCAAGATGATGGGGATTTCGAAATCCACGCTCTACAACTACCTCGACAAGGCTGACAGTGATGGTGGCCGGGTGGCGTAAGCAGATATCGGTCGAATCGCTGCTGCAATTGCGGCAGCGGCTCGACCGTCTGCCGCACAAAAGCTCGGAGCGCGCCGCCCAGGTGCGGGCCATGTCCGAGCTTTACGGCATCTCCACTTCGACGGTATATCGCGCCCTGACGGAATTTTTGAAACCGCGCGTAGTCCACCGAGCCGATCACGGCAAGCCACGCGTGCTGCCGAAATTGGAACTGGAGCGCTACTGCGAACTGGTCGCCGCCCTCAAGCTGCGCACCACCAACAAGCAGGGCCGTCACCTCTCCACGAAACGCGCCATCGAGTTGCTGGAGGAATATGGCGTTGAGACAGCGCAGGGACTGGTACGCGCGCCGAAAGGCGTGCTGACGCGCAGCACAGTCAACCAGTACCTAACGCTTTGGCACCTCGACCAGCCGCGCCTGCGCCGGCAACCGCCAGCGGTTCGCTTCCAGGCCGAGCACAGCAACAACTGCTGGCAGTTCGATATGTCGCCGTCCGACCTCAAGCGAATCGACAAGCCAGACTGGATCGAACCTGGCAAGGGTGAACCGACACTGATGCTGTACAGCGTAGTGGATGACCGCAGCGGCGTGGCCTACCAGGAGTACCGCTGCGTCTACGGGGAAGACGCGGAATCAGCACTGCGCTTCCTGTTCAATGCAATGGCACCGAAGACGGACCCCGAATATCCGTTCCAGGGTCGGCCGCTAATGATCTACCTGGATAACGGCCCGGTCGTGAAGAGCCGCGTGTTCCAGAATGTTATGCGTGCGCTGGGCATCGAGTGGATGACCCATATCCCCGCCGGCAAGGACGGAGAGCGGGTTACGGCGCGCTCCAAGGGGAAAGTCGAGCGGCCGTTCCGGACGGTGAAGGAAGCCCATGAGACGCTTTACCACTTTCACAGACCCGAAACCGAGCAACAGGCCAACGAATGGCTCCTGCGCTACCTGATGCGCTACATTCGTCAGGATCATCGCTCAGAACAGCATTCGCGCATTGAGGACTGGCTGGCCAACTTCCCGCCCGATGGCATTCGGGAAATGTGCACATGGGAGCAGTACTGCCGCTTCGCCCGTGAGCCGGAGCGGCGCCGGGTGGGTGTCGATGCGCGCGTGTCGGTCGAGGGCACCAGTTACGAAGTCGAGCCGGATATGGCCGGCGAATATGTGCTGCTCCTGTGGGGACTGTTCGACAGTGAACTCTACGTCGAGTATGAAGGCATGCGCACCGGCCCGTACTATCCGGTCGCCGGGCCGATTCCGTTGAACCGCTACCGCGCCTTCAAGCGTGGCGCGGTCGAAGCACGCGCCGACCGCATCCGCACCCTGGCCGACCAGATCAATCTCCCGATCGAGGCACTGGCCGGCAAGGAGCTGCACTTGGCACCACTGAATCTACCAGGCGAATTGCCACTCCAGCTCTTCGACGCCGATGCACACGAATTCCACTTTGCGAATGTCATCGCCGCCAAGCTTGCGATTGCGGACGAGCTGGCAAGGCCGCTGGCCAAGCTGTCGCAGGAGGATCGCGCAGTCATCGAGCAGGTGCTGAGCGAAACGCTGACACGGAGCGTCGTTCTCGCGCGCATACGAGAGTATTTCCGAAGCAAGAAGACTGGAGAGGACCATGCGAGTTGAAGTGATGCAGTACTACGGGCTAACGCAACCACTGAGTCAGGCGGGCTACTACGAAACCGACCACCACAAGCAGCTGATCAAGGACATCAAGGGCGCGGTTCTTGAGGGGCGGCTGATCGCCCTGTGCGGTGTGGTTGGCAGCGGCAAGACGGTCACGCTGCGCCGCCTCCAGCAGATTCTGAAAGACGAGAACCGCGTGGCCGTCGCCAAGTCGCTGTCCGTGGAAAAGCACAGCATCAAGCTGGCCACCCTGATCTCCACGCTCTACTACGACCTTTCTCAGGATAAGCAGGTGCAAATTCCCAAGCAGAGCGAAAAGCGCGAGCGGGAACTGCAGGAAATCGTCAGGAAGGGTAAGCGGCCTGTGGCACTATTTGTCGACGAGGCGCACGACTTGAACGGCCACACTCTCATTGGTCTCAAGCGTCTGATGGAAGTGGTCGAGGACGCAGGCGGGCGGTTATCGGTAATCCTGGCCGGCCATCCGAAGCTACGTAACGACCTACGCCGCCCGACTATGGAGGAAATCGGCTACCGGACCGACATCTTCACACTCGATGGCGTCGTCGGCAGCCAACGCGAGTACATCTTGTGGCTGCTTGGCGCGAGCGCGGCCCCGAACACCGATCCCGAGTCGATTTTCGATGGCGAGGCAATCGATATCCTTTCCACCAAGCTGCGCACGCCGCTGCAAGTCCAGCTACATCTGACTTTGGCTCTGGAAGCGGGCTATCAGACTGGCGAGAAGCCCGTCACGGCTGCGCTGGTGGAAACCGTGCTGTCGCGCCAACTGGATGATCTGGAGCCGACCTTGACCCGCCACGGCTACAGGCTGAAGGATATGGTCGAACAGTTTGACGCGAAGCCTACTGAAATTCGTGCGCTGTTCAACAACAAACTCGAACCGGCCCGTACAGCGGAGCTACGCGACCGAATGCTGGCCGCTGGCCTACCAATTTGACCCGCCTATGAAATTCAAACAATTTACAGTCGCTACCTGTTTTTCGTCCTTTATGTTGCCTCACGTCCTCTTCATTAAAGAACTGGAGGCGCGGAAGAAGGCGACTATGAGCTGCTGTCTGGCATGGAACATCAGCCTGTTCCCTGATGCTGAGCAGGAAGACCACATCGAGCGAATTTGGAAAATGGTCGAGGCCGACAACCAGAAGTCCCCGCTTGCTGGCTTGGAGCAGGGATTTAAGCATGAGTTGCGCATGCTGATAGCACAGAAGCAGGACCTGTTTCCGTGGACGCATACGAGCATTCCGACGGCGGACTTGGTCGGAGCGGATGTCCACGATGTTTTAAGGATTGCAAACGGCAGCGGCACGACCGAGGAAATCCCAATCCTTGCTTGGCCAAATCCGACTGGATTGCCGCTCATCATCGAACACCTGCGTGGCATCCAGAGTGACACGGCCGCTCAAGTCGGACTACTGGAACAGGCCAGCAGCACGCCTGGAACATTCACCGACATTGAAGCAACCCAGATGACGACCGCCTATTGCGTGCAGCGGGCCGATCTGGTCAGCTACCAGCGCATCTTAACGGTATGGCGTGACACCCAGGCGGCGGCGAGCGTCAAGCGCGTCATCACCCACTGGCTGGGGGTGCTAGACGAAATCCAGGCCAACACTATCGCCGTGCTGACCATCCTGGTCAGTTGCAGATAATCCTGGTTCGCAGCGATGGAATGCAGGTCGGTGCGGATAAATGCACGTTCATTTGCACCTAAAGCTGGTTTGAGGTGGCCGTCAGTTGCAGTTATTCCTGGCCGAGAATCGGCTGGAATGCTGGTCGGGCCGGTTTCAAATGCAGGTCACTACA
>NZ_NJGV01000002.1 GCF_002213425.1 Herbaspirillum aquaticum
GCAGGATCAGGGCAGCGCTGTTCTGCTGCAAGTGAAGTCATGGATGCAGCTTAAATTCTGGCAAACGCTGTCTTGACGGATGGGTCCACTTTATAGTTACCGGAAAAATTGTCGCGGACTCAACCGGCGCATCCATGGAAATGCCTGTGCTGTTGAGTCCCAGTGGGGTGGTGATACCACTGGTTGATTATTTGCTTTCGGTTAGGCGAAGCATGAGCTGGAGAGACAAGCTAGTGCATGCTGTGAAGCTCTTTTTGGAATATGTTGAATCTTCCGCACAGCCTGGAGCGGCAGATTGGACAGTACTTAGAAATTTTTCGAATTGTCTTTCTCTTGGCACCGTGGACACTAAGACTGGGAATGACCCCAGCGGATTGTTTTGGTCGCCGTCAGGGAAAAACGCCCACAATGAGATTATTTCGATGCTGTCGGATTTTTTCGACTGGTTGGGTGAGAACGGGCTGCCGCGTGCTAAAGAATTTAATCCAAGGTATCGAGGAAGCGTATATGACCAGAAGATATCGCCTTATTTGATTCATCTGCTTCGATAGCTCAGCCGCTTCTTCGCGACGCTCACTGTATCTATTTGTGAGGTAAGGCGAAATGTCTCGTATAAGGAGGGTGAACTTAAAGAGATCTTCCATCACGTCGACCACGCGCTCGTAGTATGGCGAGGGTTTCATCTTGCCGGCTTCATCGAACTCCTTATACGCCTTGGCGGCCGATGACTGATTTGGAACCGTCAGCATCCGCATCCAGCGCCCCAATAGAGAGTAAGAAGTCTCCACTTTACAGTGAGCCAGCTTTTTCGGTATCGCTAGTATCTCTGTTTAAGAATACTGGTCTCGGAGATGATCATGCACGGATGATCTTGGGGAAGAACGCAATCCTTTATTTACGGCAAATTTTGTTCCAGACACGCAATGCAAGTTGGGGGGGAATGGACGATGTTAAAGAAATACATCAAAAATGTCCCCAAATCATCCCCGCTGCTTGGCATGTAGCTTTAGAGGGGCGAATGCCGTTTCGAATGTTTAACTCAATTCACAAACTGAGAAATGATTTGATTTCTTGCGGAGTTATGGCCGATGACCTAGTTTTGCCCGTGTGGATGCAAGAGACGCCAAGCATTGACGGGACTACAAAAAGTTAAACCAGTTTTTCATTGAAGATAATTGCTTTTTGGCAATGCATACTTCTGCATATTTTAGAATTTACAACCTATCGATACTGAGCCAGTGCAAAGTGCATAAGTATGTAGTTTAAGGGGTAACTAGGGAAGGCTGCGAGCACGGCTGCATCTACTGCTTCGCGCGGCCTTCGCACAGCTACCTGGGCCTGTCCCCGGGCCTGGATTTCGAAAGCCGCCTGGTGGCCAAGCGCAATGCCCCCGAAGTGCTGCTGCGCGAACTGGCCAAGCCGTCCTATGAACCCGACACCATCACGGTGGGCATCAATACCGATGCCTACCAGCCCATCGAGCGCGAACGCCAGCTGACCCGGCGCATCGTGCAGATCCTGCACGACTGCGAGAATCCGGTGGCGCTCATCACCAAGTCCTCCCTGGTCGAACGCGACATCGACCTGCTGGCGCCCATGGCAGCCAAGGGGCAGGCCATCGTCGCGGTGACGATTACCACACTGGATGCGACCATCGCGCGCACGCTGGAGCCGCGGGCGGCCAGCCCGGCGCGGCGGCTGCGGGTGATTCGCACGCTGGCCGAGGCGGGCATTCCGGTGAGCGTATCGATTGCACCGGTGATCCCCTTCGTCACCGAACCGGACCTGGAACGCGTCATGGAAGCGGCCGTCGAGGCCGGGGCGCGCCAGGCGGGCTACATCGTGCTGCGCCTGCCATGGGAGGTCAGCCCGCTGTTCCGGCAGTGGCTGCAGGCGCATTTCCCCGACCGTGCGGCGCGGGTGATGAACCGCATCCAGGACATGCGCGGCGGCAAGGATTACGACGCCGATTTCGCCACCCGCATGCGCGGCACCGGGGTCTGGGCCGACCTGCTGCACCAGCGCTTCGAGAAGGCCAGCCGGCGCCTGGGTATCGATCACCGCCATCGTGCCTTCGCCACGCTGGATGCCAGCCGCTTCAGGCGGCCTGTGGTGGTGCCGGCGGGGCAGGGGCGGTCGGCGGGCGATGCCCAGCTCGATTTGTTCTGAGCGGGACGGCCGGCGGCTGGTAAGATCCGCGTTTTCGTCCGTTTCTTCACTTCTCTGCATGCACACCCTGGAACAACTGCGCAGCGGCGCCCTGGAAGGCATTACCCGCCTGTCCCTGTCGTGCGGGCTGCGCGAATTCCCGCCAGAAATCTTCACCCTGGCCGAAACCCTTGAGATTCTGGACCTCAGCGGCAACGAGCTGACGGCCTTGCCCGAGGGCCTGCCGCGGTTGCACCGGCTGCGCATCGTCTTCTGTTCCGACAATCCCTTCACCGAATTGCCCGCTGTATTGGGACGCTGCCCGTCGCTGGAGATGATCGGTTTCAAGGCCAACCGGATCGAGCACGTTCCTGCCGAATCGCTGCCCCCCACGCTGCGCTGGCTGGTCCTGACCGACAACCGGATCGAACAGCTGCCATCAAGCATCGGGCAATGCCCGCGCCTGCAGAAGCTGATGCTGGCCGGCAATCGCCTGCGCGCGCTGCCGCCGGAACTGGCGGCCTGCCGCAACCTGGAGCTGTTGCGCCTGTCGGCCAATGCGCTGGAGGCGTTTCCGCATTGGCTGCTGACCTTGCCGCGCCTGAGCTGGCTGGCCATGGCAGGCAATCCCTGGTGTGCAGCGGTGGAAGAGGCGGCGGATCGCAACGCGCAAGTCGCGGCCATCGATTGGGACGACCTGGCCTTGGGCGAAAAGCTGGGGGAAGGCGCCTCCGGTGTGATCCACGCGGCCCGGTGGACCGTGGAGGGCAGGTCGCAGCCAGTGGCGGTGAAGCTGTTCAAGGGCGCGGTCACCAGTGATGGCCTGCCCGAGCGCGAGATGGCGGCCTGCATCATGGCCGGCAGCCATCGCGGGCTCATCCCCGTGCTGGGCCGCTTGCATGGGCATCCGCAAGCGGTGCAGGCCCTGGTGATGCCGTTGATCGATCCTGATTTCAAGGTGTTGGCCGGCCCGCCCAGCCTGCAATCCTGCTCGCGCGATGTCTATGCACAAGGCTTCACGCTGGCCTGGAGCCAGGTGATCGCCATCGCACGCGATATCGCCTCGGCAGCAGCCCACCTGCACGCGCAGGGCATCGTGCACGGTGACCTCTATGGTCACAACATCCTGCATCGGGAGGGTGAAGCCTTGCTGGGCGATTTTGGTGCGGCCTGGTTCTACGATGTCGAACAGCCGCATGCCTGGGGTGTGCAGGCCATGGAGGTGCGGGCCTACGGCTGCCTGCTGGAAGAGTTGCTCGCGCATGGCCAGCCGGCAGATGACGCCGGCAAGAAGCAGCGAGCAGCCCTGGCCGGGGTGCGCCAGGCTTGCCTGAGCGCCGATGCCGCCGCGCGGCCGCATTTCGAGGCCATCGTGGCCATGCTGGATAATCTGACTGCGGGCTGAAGCGGCGTTCAGGCCCGTTCGCTGGAGCGCAGCAGCACCACCAGCGCACCCGCGCCGCCATCGGCTGCGCGGGCCTGGCAGAAGGCCATCACTTCATCCTTCTGCGCCAGCCAGTTGCGCACCTTGTGCTTGAGTACGGGCTCCTTGTTCACCGAACCGAGTCCCTTGCCGTGGATCACCCGCACGCAGCGCAGGCCGCGGCGGCGTGACTGGCGCAAGAATTCACCTAACGCTTCACGGGCCTGGTCGCGGCGATAACCGTGCAGGTCCAGCTGGGCCTGGATTACCCAGTTGCCGCGCCGCAGCTTGCTCAAGACATCCATGCCCACGCCGGGGCGGGCGAAACTGAGGTTTTCGTCGCTGTCCATGAGCGTGTCGACGGTGAACTCGTCGGAGAGCGACTCGAGCAGCGCGGCCTGTTCATCGGCCAGGTGCTGGCGGGGAATGGGGAGGGGAGGTTCCGGCAGGTAATGCGCCTTGTCGACCACTTCGGGACGCAAGGGCGCCACCTGGCCGATGCTGTTGCGAAAGATGTTGGCTTCCTCGCGGGCTGCCGCTTCCTGGCGCTGGCGCTCGGCCAAGGCCAGTGCGCGCGCTTTTTCCTGTTCCTGCAGATCGCGGCGCAATCCCTGGAGCGCCGAGAAATCCTTCATTGTCGCCATGACAGCCACCCAACCCTGTAGCGTATTGTTCCCTAGGTGACTACTTTAGCAGAAGCGGGCGAGCTCTTCAGCCGCAGGCGACCTTGATGATGACCAGGCCCGGATCGACGTGCAGGTTCAGGCGGCGCGGGTTGAAGTCCATGGTGGCAGCGTCATCGGGTTTGAGCACGCGGATGTCGGTGGCGCCGGACTCGGCCAGCGCCTGGCGTTCCACGTAGCCGCTGTAGTTCTCGCCGATCAGGTGATCGGCGCGGGAGGCATCGCATTGGCCGGCTGTGGCATTGGCCACCGGCGTGTCGCGCGAAGCGCTGCAGGCCACCAGCACGGCGCCCAGGCTCATGGTGGCCAATACCGCCTTGATGCCCGGCGATCGCACGCCGGCGCGGGAGGGAGTTGAGTGATAGGGCACGATGCTTTCCTCGGTCTTGATGATTCTTGTGTTGGATTGCTCGAGTGAAACAAAAAAGCCGGGACGACAACTCGTCACCGGCTTTTGGAGTGCCCGTTGCGTTGCGAGTTCTCGCAGCGCAGCATTTTACATGGCTTTATTTGCTTATTCGAGCCCTTCGAGGTAGCGCTGTGCATCCAGTGCCGCCATGCAACCCGTGCCGGCGCTGGTGATGGCCTGGCGGTAGATGTGATCCTGCACGTCGCCCGCAGCGAAGACGCCGTCGATGCTGGTGGCAGTGGCAAAGCCTTCGGTGCCGGTACGGGTCTTCAGGTAGCCGTTCTGCATCTCCAGCTGGCCTTCGAAGATGCTGGTGTTGGGCTTGTGGCCGATGGCGATGAACAGGCCGTGCACCGGGATGTCGGTGATGGCACCGTCCTGGGTGGACTTGATCTTGATGCCGGTCACGCCGCTGTCGTCGCCGACCACTTCATCCAGGGTGGAATGCCACTGGATGGCGATCTTGCCTTCGGTGACCTTGTGCAGCAGGCGGTCGATCAGGATGGGCTCGGCGCGGAACTTGTCGCGGCGGTGCACGATGGTGACCTTGCTGGCGATGTTGGAGAGGTACAGCGCCTCTTCCACGGCGGTGTTGCCGCCACCCACCACGGCGACTTCCTTGCCGCGATAGAAGAAACCGTCACAGGTGGCGCAAGCCGACACGCCACGGCCCATGAAGGCTTGTTCCGAGGGCAGCCCCAGGTATTGGGCCGAGGCGCCGGTGGCGATGATGAGGGCATCGGCGGTGTATTCGCCGCTATCGCCGATGAGGCGGAACGGACGCTCGGAGAGCTTGGTGGTGTGGATGTGATCGAAGATGATCTCGGTGTTGAAGCGCTCGGCGTGCTGCAGCAGGCGCTGCATCAGTTCCGGACCTTGCACGCCCAGCGGGTCGCCGGGCCAGTTCTCGACATCGGTGGTGGTCATCAGCTGGCCGCCTTGCTCCACGCCGGTGATCAGCACGGGGTTCAGGTTGGCGCGCGCGGCATAGACGGCGGCGCTGTAACCGGCGGGGCCGGAGCCGAGAATCAGGACCTTGGCATGTTTGGGCGTGCTCATAAGCTACTCATCAAATGTTGTGGGATCGCTTCTGCAAATGAGGCGACTCCCGGGGATTTCAATTCCCGGCCGGCCTGACAGTTCAGCCAGACCGGCCGGCACAAGCGGGGTGGGTTGCCAGCGCACAAGTTTGCGGTTTGCCGCGCTGCAAAACGGGTAAGATTATAGTCCATGCCCCCGACCGGGCTCATGGAATTACGCTATGCCGGCAATAGCCGCGGGCGGGGCGGGCAGTAGCAGTGATGCTGTCCAGAATATGAACAAAATGACAGCACGACCAGAACGATAGCGGTCGATCAGGGTCTGTGCAGCGGGTTTCCCGCCGCCCTGCGCAAAACCGCGAAGCGCCAATTCAATGCCGTTACAATGACGGCGTGTATTTTTTGTACGGAAGTTATGTCCAAGACGAGTCAAGCCCACATCCGCACCAACAAGACGCCGGCGCCTCCCATGCCCAACCGTCTGGTACGGCTGTTATCGGAGGCGCGCTGGCTGGCGCTGGCGGCCTTGCTGGCCTATCTGGCGCTGATCCTGCTGAGCTATGCCAAGACCGACCCCGGCTGGTCGGTGGCCAGCTCGGTGCCGCGCGTGGGCAACTGGGGCGGCCGTGTGGGGGCCTGGATGGCCGACCTGCTGCTCTACATCTTCGGGCTCTCGGCCTGGTGGTGGTGCGTGCTGCTGGGGCGCTCGGTATGGACCGGCTACCGCCGCCTGTCGAACCGCTTCCTGGTCGCCCAGCCGGTGGAACCGGAACACCATCAGGAACCGCTGATCCGCGCGGTCGGCTTCGTCTTCATGCTCACCGGCAGCATGGGTATCGAATTCACCCGCATGCAGCGCTTTGCGCCCAAGCTGCCGCATTCGCCCGGTGGCGTGCTGGGGGAGATGATCGGTTCGGGCATGCAGCCGACCTTCGGTTTCACGGGGTCCACCTTGCTGCTGTTGCTGCTGTTCGGGCTGGGTTTCTCGCTGCTGTTCCAGGTCTCCTGGCTGGCGGCGGTGGAACGCATCGGTGGCATGATCGAGGATGGCCTGTTCTGGGTGCGCGACTTCTTCGCCGCCCGTGCCGATCGCCGCGCCGGCCAGGAAGCCGCCGTCAAGCGCGAGGAAACCGTGGTGCAGGAACGCGCCAAGATCGTGGAAGCGCCGCCGATCCGCATCGAACCGCAAATCGTCGAAGTGCAGAAATCCGACCGCGTCCAGAAGGAGAAGCAGACCAGCCTCTTCGATGACCTCAACAGCGAATTGCCGCCCCTGTCCCTGCTGGATGAAGCACCGCCGGCGCAGCAGACAGTCTCGGTGGAAACCCTGGAATTCACCAGCCGCCTGATTGAAAAGAAGCTCGCCGACTTCGGTGTCGAGGTCAAGGTGGTGGCGGCCTATCCGGGCCCGGTGATCACCCGCTACGAAATCGAACCGGCCACGGGGGTGAAGGGCAGCCAGATCGTCAACCTGGCGCGCGACCTGGCGCGCTCGCTGTCGCTGACCTCGATCCGCGTGGTGGAAGTCATCCAGGGCAAGAATTTCATGGGCCTGGAGCTGCCCAATCCCAAGCGCCAGATCGTGCGCCTGACCGAGATCCTCGGCTCCAAGGTCTACAACGACAGCCATTCCAGCCTCACCGTGGCGCTGGGCAAGGACATTGCCGGCAATCCGGTGGTGGCCGACCTGGCCAAGATGCCGCACTTGCTGGTGGCCGGTACCACCGGTTCGGGCAAGTCGGTGGGCATCAATGCCACCATTCTGTCGCTGCTGTACAAATCCTCGCCACGCCAGGTGCGCCTGATCCTGATCGATCCCAAGATGCTGGAACTGTCGATTTACGAGGGCATTCCGCACCTGCTGGCGCCGGTGGTGACCGACATGCGCCAGGCCGGCCACGCCCTGAACTGGGCGGTGGAAGAGATGGAGCGCCGCTACAAGAAGATGTCCAAGCTGGGCGTGCGCAACCTGGCCGGCTACAACCAGAAGATCATCGACGCCGAGAAGCGCGGCGAGAAGATCCCCAATCCCTTCAGCCTCACCCCGGATGCGCCGGAACCGCTGGAGCAGCTGGAAACCATCGTCATCATCATCGACGAACTGGCCGACCTGATGATGGTGGTGGGCAAGAAGGTGGAAGAACTGATTGCCCGCATCGCCCAGAAGGCGCGCGCGGCCGGCATCCACCTGATCCTGGCCACGCAGCGGCCGTCGGTGGACGTCATCACCGGCCTGATCAAGGCCAACGTGCCTACCCGTATCGCCTTCCAGGTGTCGTCCAAGATCGACTCCCGCACCATCCTTGACCAGATGGGTGCCGAAACCCTGCTGGGCATGGGTGACATGCTCTACAACCCGCCGGGTACGGCCTTGCCGGTGCGCGTACACGGCGCCTTCGTCTCGGATGACGAAGTGCATCGCGTCGTGGAGCACCTCAAATCCCAGGGGGAACCGAATTACATCGAGGGCATCCTAGAAGGAGGCGTGCTGGAGGACGCCGACGGTGGCGGTGGCAGCGGTGCTGCGGCCGGTGCCGGTGGCGGCGAAGGTGACGAGATGTACGACCAGGCCGTGGCCGTGGTCCTGAAACATCGCCGGGCCTCGATCTCGCTGGTACAGCGTCACCTGCGCATCGGCTACAACCGCGCGGCGCGTTTGCTGGAGCAGATGGAGCAAAGCGGTCTCGTCTCCACCATGCAATCCAATGGCAACCGTGAAATCCTGGTGCCGGCAGGTGCCAGCGATGCGGCTGAATAAGCCGCGTTCCAGCCAGACCGCATCCCGTCATCAACAGCACGCCCAGAAGGCCGGCCACTGTCGCGCCGGCCGCCACCTTGCTGGTGGCATCCGTCAAGAAGGAATCGAATAACATGGACAATTCCAGAAACGCTCTCCGCTCGCGCACTGCGCAAGCCCGCACCTTGAACCTGCGCCGCCTGGTCATGGCAGCCGGTCTTTCGGCACTGGCGGTGGCCAGTGCCATCGCCATCACCGCGCTGACCCCCGGCCGCGCCTCGGCTGCTGCGCTGGACCAGTTCAAGCAGTTCGTCAGCAGCACGCAATCGGCCAAGGGGGCGTTCACCCAGCGCATGGTGCGGGTCGAGAACGGCAGCTCCAAGGTGGTCAATACCTCCAGTGGCAGCTTCGTGTTTTCGCGTCCGGGCAAATTCATCTGGACCTACCAGAAGCCCTATGAGCAGGTGATCCAGGCCGACGGGGAAAAACTCTTCATCTACGACAAGGACCTCAACCAGGTCACCACCAAGAAACTGGGCAATGCGCTGGGCTCTTCGCCGGCGGCCATCCTCTTCGGCAGCAATGACCTGGAAAAAAACTTCACCTTGAAGGAAGCCGGCACCAAGGATGGACTGGAATGGCTGCAAGCCGTACCCAAGAGCAAGGATACGACCTTCGACAACATCGGCATCGGCCTGAAGAACGGCACGCCCGTGGCCATGGAACTGCATGATTCCTTTGGCCAGGTCTCGGTGTTGAGCTTCGACAGCTTCGAGAAGAATCCGCCGCTCAAGGGCAACAGCTTCAACTTCACGGTGCCGAAGGGTGCGGACGTGTTCGAGAACTGATCGGTTTCCCCCTTCACATGAAAACAGCCCCGCAAGCGCATGCCTGCGGGGCTGTTTTCATGTCGGGCGCGTGGATGTCAGGGCTCGGGCATTTTCAGCAGCGGCAGCTTGCCGGTAACGTCTTTCCACTGCGCATGATCGGGCAGGGGCGGCTGGGCCTTGGTGATGGGTTTCCAGCCCGGCAGCTTGGCCAGGCGGGCGTTGAGGTCCTCGAAGTGCGACAGGGCGGCGGGCAGGTCGGTGGCATTGTAGATGGCACCGACCGGGCATTCCGGCACGCACATGGAGCAGTCGATGCAGCCGTCCGGATCGATGGCCAGGAAATTCGGGCCTTCCACGAAGCAGTCCATGGGGCAGACGCTGACGCAATCGGTGTACTTGCACTGGATACAGGAATCGGTGACGACGAAGGGCATGGAAAGCAGGGGAAAGGGCAGGTAAAAGGGCGATGTGAAGAAAAACGCGCAGGCGGCATTTTAACCGCTGCCGCTGATGGCTGCAGGCGCAGCCCGTCATCGCGCCATCGCCCTCGCGGCGGCCTGCTGCGTTAGACTACGGCCTTTGGTGAATGCGCCTTGCAATCCGGCGCTGCGCCCGCATCCTGATGACTATGAACTTTATTTCGCTGGCCGCGCTGTGGCCGTCCTCTTTGCCTGTTGATTCCCGCTGCCTGCAGGAGGCTGCCCATGGCTGACCTGTTTGCGCAAGAGCCGGCCGCGCCGCTGGCGGAGGCCCTGCGGCCCAAGACGCTGGACGAGGTCATCGGTCAGTCGCACCTGCTGGGCGAGGGCAAGCCGCTGCGCCTGGCCTTCCAGTCCGGCAAGCCGCATTCGATGATCTTCTGGGGGCCGCCGGGCGTGGGCAAGACCACGCTGGCGCGGCTGACCGCGACTGCCTTCGATTGTGAATTCATCGCGCTGTCGGCAGTGTTCTCGGGCGTGAAGGATATCCGCGCGGCCATGGAGCAGGCCGAGCAGAATCTGGCGATGGGCAAGCACACCATCCTGTTCGTGGATGAAATCCACCGCTTCAACAAGTCGCAGCAGGATGCGCTGTTGCCCTATGCGGAAAGCGGGCTGGTGACCTTCATCGGTGCCACCACCGAGAATCCTTCCTTCGAAGTCAATTCGGCGCTGCTGTCGCGGGCGCAGGTCTATGTGCTCAAGTCGCTCACCGATGAGGAGTTGAAGCAACTGCTCAAGCGTGCGCAGGACAAGGCGTTGGGCGACCTGCAGTTCGACGGGCAAGCTACGGAGACCATCATCGGATACGCCGATGGCGATGCGCGGCGTTTCCTGAACCTGCTGGAGCAGACCCAGACTGCGGCGCACACGACCGGCACCCAGCTGGTCACGGCCGAATTCCTGCAGAACGCATTGACGCTCAACAGCCGCCGTTTCGACAAGGGCGGCGACAATTTCTACGACCAGATTTCAGCGCTGCACAAGTCGGTGCGCGGTTCGCATCCGGATGCCGCGTTGTATTGGCTCACGCGCATGCTCGACGGCGGTGCCGATCCGCGCTACCTGTCGCGGCGCATCGTGCGCATGGCCTGGGAAGACATCGGCCTGGCCGACCCGCGCGCCATGCAGATCGCCAACGATGCGGCGCTGACCTATGAGCGCCTGGGCAGTCCCGAGGGCGAACTGGCGCTGGGGCAGGCGGTGATCTACCTGGCGGTGGCGGCCAAGAGCAATGCCGGCTACAACGCGTACAACGCTGCGCGCGCTTTCGTGAAGCAGGACAAGAGCCGCGAGGTGCCGGTGCATCTGCGCAATGCGCCGACCAAGCTGATGAAGGAATTGGGGTATGGGCATGAATATCGGTATGCCCATGATGAGCCCAATGCTTATGCGGCGGGGGAGACGTATCTGCCCGACGGTATTGCCGAGCCGGGGTGGTATCAGCCTGTGCCGCGGGGGTTGGAAATCAAGATTGGTGAGAAGCTCAATACGCTGCGGCAGTGGGATGAAGAAGCGCGTAAGCAATAGTGTTCAGGCGACGACGTCATATCGAACCAACGCCTCCCCCTTCTTGACCCGCACCGATTCAATCCGGATCTGCCCGATCTCCCCCAAGGCCGCCACATGCGTGCCGCCACAAGGGTAGGCGGGCAGTTCTCCAAATCCAATCTGCCGCAAGCCATTCTCCATGGCCATCACACAGGGCAGATCCTGCGCCAGCAAGTCATTGCAGCGCCGCTCCAGTTCCGCCGGCACCAGTTCCTGCGCTGCGCCGTCAGCTGCTGCAGCCACGCCCACCACGCGCGCCTCTCCCGGCCAGTGATGGGCCTTGGTTAGCTTCCATCCCAGTTCTGCCATCACTTGCCCAATCACGTGGCCTGCCGAATGCAGGCGCGCATGCAGCTGGCGCGGCTCGGCGTCGACGGTCGCCACGGCCGGGCCCGGTACGACGGGGGCGGCGGTGTAATGGATGATGCCTTCACTTTCGCTGACCACGCGCAGTACTTCCACGTCGCCGATCCGGCCGGTATCACTGGGCTGTCCGCCGCCCTGTGGATGAAAGGGTGTGGCCGACAGGCGCACGGCGTAGCGGCCATCGTCCTGCGGGGCGCAGTCGAGCACGTGGATGTCAGCGCGCAAGGCGCGGTCGGTCAGGTAAAGGCGATCAGTCATGGCTAGGCTTTCAATGTGGCTTGCTGCGAGTGTCCTGCATTGTATCGGCCGCACGAAGTTGCGATAATCCGGCACCGACGCAAAGGATCTTTGCACCATGAGCACAAATCAAAGCATCGCCCTCCTGAACGAAATGGCCGTCTTCGCCAAGGTGGTGGAGACCGGCAGCTTCTCCGAAGCGGCACGGCAACTCGGTGCCACGCCCTCGGCCACCAGCCGTGCCGTGGCCCGGCTGGAAAAGGCCCTCGGGACGCAACTGCTCCAGCGGACCACCCGCAAGCTGCGCCTGAGCGACAGCGGCGAGGAAATCCACGCCCGCTGCCGCGATATGCTCAATGCCGCGCAAGCCGTGCTGTCGGTGTCCGGCGCCTTCGATGCCGAACCGCAAGGGCAGGTGAGGGTGAGCGTGCCCAAGGCGGTCGGCCATGCGCTGGTGCATCCGCACATGCCGGATTTCCTGGCCGCGCATCCCAAGGTGGATGTGCTGCTGCGACTGGAAGACCGCTACATGGATCTCATCGACGACCAGGTCGACCTGGCCATCCGTATCACCGACCAGCCGCCGCCTGGCCTGATGGGCCGGCGCCTGATGCGCATCGACCATCTCCTGTGCGCCACGCCGCAGTACCTGCAGCGCCATGGGATGCCTGCCCACCCCCAGGCCTTGAAGGAGCACAGCTGCATCTACCTCGGTGAATCACCGGCGGACGCACGCTGGCGATTTCGCCGGCAGGGAAAGTCCGTCAATGTCGAGGTACGGGGAAGGTATGCCGCCAACCATACCGGCGTGCGGCTCGATGCCACGCTGCGGCATCTGGGGATTGCCAGCCTGCCGTATTTCATCGCCAGGCCGGCATTGGAAGAGGGGAATCTGGTGCAGGTGCTGCCCCAGTGGAGTTTCAGGACGCGTTATTGCGGCGAGCTGTGGGCGCTCTATCCGGCGACGCGCCATCTGCCGCCGCGCCTGAGTGCCTTCGTGCAGTTTCTGGCGCACCGGCTGGCGCAGGAGCCAGCCCTGGCACCGGGCGCCAAGCCGCTGCGCTGACGGGGTTCAGGCCGCAGGGCGGTGCCAGATGTGGAAGCTGCCTTCCATGGCGGACATGGCGGCGATCACGGTTTCGTAGTTCTTGTCATCGTCATAGCCGGGCAAGCGGGTCTTCATGGCTTCCATCAAGGCTTCCAGGCCATCGGCGTCATTCGGGACCAGCACGCCCTTGATGCCCTCGGTGCTCTTGCCGGCCAGGATCCATTGCGGCTGCGGCAGGGCATCGTCGCTGATGCGGATGGTGACGTCATCGACTGCACTCCAGGCAATGCCTTCGCGCTTGGCGCCGCGCACCATGGTGCGGATTTCTTCATCGTCGAATTCCACGCTGATCTTGCGTGCCTGCTGCGCGGCCACGCGCGTGGGCGACAGCTCGGCTGCACCCGGGGCCTGCACCTTCCAGTCGGTCTTGCGGACCTTGGGCGGGACCAGGCGGTTCTTGATCTGCTGGCCGAAGGCAAAGGTGGCGCCGAAGGAAAGTCCGGCGATCAGTCCGTAGAACAGGCTGGCCTCGTTGGACATGTAGTGGATGCCCGCCCACAAGCCCACGGAAAGGGCGGCGACCAGGCCCAGCAGGGAAAACAGGACAGGGACTTCGCGCGGCGGACGGGGATCGGGCTGGACGGACATGGGCAAACGGGTCTCATGAGGGATGCAATGGGCCGCATGGTAACCCGCATGGGCGATGGCGGCTACCGCTGCGGCCGGATTTTATTGGGGGCAGGGCGCACGGGAGGCCCGTGGCGGGCGCGCGACTTGGTACAATCGCGGTTTCGAGCACCAACCCTATCGTAATTTCTTCCCATGATCGACATTCAACTCCTCCGTAAAGACATCGAGAACGTCGCAGCCCGCCTGGCGGCCCGCAAGTTCGTCCTGGACGTGGCCGGCTTCAATGCGCTGGAAGCCGAGCGCAAGCAAATCCAGACCCGTACCGAAGAACTGCAGGGCAAGCGCAATTCGCTGTCCAAGCAGATCGGCATGCTCAAGGGCAAAGGTGAAGACGCTTCTGCCGTCATGGCCGAAGTCAATGGCATCGGCGACGAGTTGAAGGCGTCCGCCACCCGCCTGGAAGAAGTGCAGCAGCAGATGACCCTGTTCCTGCAGGCCGTGCCCAACCTGCCGCACGAATCCGTGCCCGCCGGCAACGACGAAAGCGGTAACGTCGAGCTGCGCAAGGTCGGTACACCCCGCAGCTTCGACTTCGAGATCAAGGATCACGTCGACGTCGGCGCCCCCCTGGGCCTGGACTTCGATACCGCCACCAAGCTGACCGGTTCGCGCTTCGCCGTGCTCAAGGGCGGCATCGCCCGCCTGCATCGCGCGCTGGCGCAGTTCATGCTCAACACCCATACCATGGAGCATGGCTACACCGAGTGCTACACCCCCTACATCGTCAATGCCGACAGCCTGCGCGGCACCGGCCAGCTGCCCAAGTTCGAGGCGGACCTGTTCGCAGCCAAGAAGGGCGGCCAGGAAGGCGAGGCCGAGAACGCCGCGCTGTACCTGATCCCCACGGCCGAAGTGCCGCTGACCAATTTCGTGCGCGATGAAATCGTCGCCGGCGATGCGCTGCCGATGAAGTTTACGGCGCACTCGCCGTGCTTCCGCTCGGAAGCCGGTTCCTACGGCCGCGACACGCGCGGCATGATCCGCCAGCACCAGTTCGACAAGGTGGAAATGGTGCAGATCGTCCATCCGGAGAAGTCTTACGAAGCCCTGGATGAGATGCTGGGCCACGCCGAGACCATCTTGAAGAAGCTCGGCCTGCCGTATCGCGTCATCACCCTGTGCACCGGCGACATGGGCTTTGGTGCGGCCAAGACCTACGACATCGAAGTCTGGCTGCCGGCGCAGAACACCTATCGCGAGATCTCCTCGGTCTCCAACTGCGAGGCCTTCCAGGCGCGCCGCATGCAGGCCCGCTTCCGCAATGCCCAAGGCAAGCCGGAACTGCTGCATACCTTGAACGGTTCGGGCCTGGCCGTGGGCCGTACCTTGGTGGCCGTGCTGGAAAACTACCAGCAGGCCGATGGCAGCGTGGACATTCCCGAGGTGCTGCAGCCCTACATGGGCGGCGTGACCAAGCTGGTGCCGGGCGCCTGATCCGGTTTTCCTGAGCGGCAAATGAAGACGGCTGCCTCGCAAGAGGCAGCCGTTTTTTTATCTTCGCACCGAGTGAGAAAACGTTTTCGCAAGCAGGCTGGCTAAGCGTCCTTGAGCGCCCAGGAGAAGGTGGTCGGGATGCGGCGCTCGATGAAGAGGCTGTTGCCCTGGATCTTCTTGGCTTCCTTCTTGGCGCGGGTGGCGGCCGAGGCGATCTGGTGCGGTGACGAGTATTGCGACGGTTCAATCTTCACCGAGCCCAGCGACAGCGACACCAGCGGGTGGAAGACCCGGTTGCCCTGGCGGTCCTCGGTGTAGTAGCCATTGCGCGCTACGTCTTCGTCGTAATAGAAGCTGCGGGTGTCTGCCTCGAAGGTGTCGAGGATGGTGCGGCAGCGTTTTTCCCAGTCCTCGCTCTGGAACAGGATGAGGAAATCGTCCCCGCCGATATGTCCGATGAAATCCAGGTTGGGGTCGCAGGCCTGCTGCAGCACGCGGCCGGTGGCCTGGATCATGTCGTCGCCCTTGCGATAGCCGTAGACATCGTTGAAGGGCTTGAACTGATCGAGGTCGCAGTAGCAGATGCAGAATTCCACGCCGCTCTGCAGCAGGTATTCGATGTGATCGTTGATGGGCACGTTGCCCGGCAATTGCGTCAGCGGATTGGCGTGGCGGGCGGCGTCGATCTGCATCTGCGTGATCTCGCGCAGCAGGTCGTGGCCGGTGCCCAGGCCCACATACTGGCCGCGATCGGTGATGATGAAGCCGTTGGAAAGGTGGTGCGACTCGGCGTGCACCAGCAGGTTGGAGAGGTCCTGCAGGCTGGTGTCCTGTTCGGTCAGGATGGGATTGGGGTCCATGAAGAAGGCGCAGGACTTCTTGCCGTACAGCTCGCGTCCATACAGGCGGGCAAAGCGTTCCACCATGCTGTAGCGGTTGATGAGCCCGATCGGCAAGCCATTGCTGACCACCGGCAAGGCCTGCAGCTGCGGATCATTGACGAACATGTCGTAGGCCGCATCATTGGTCACTTCCGGGCTCACGTACTGGGTCTCGCGCAGCAGCTTGGCCACCGTCGCGCTGCGCTTGCCAGGACCATACTTGTTGGCCGACAGTGGCACCTTGTCGCGACGCAGGGTCTTGCTGACATCCTCCGAGATCGACACCGGCGGCTCCGGCAGCGGGCGCGAGATGTGGTAGCCCTGGCCGCAGGCAATGCCGAGGTCGCGGATGGTCAGCAACTCGGCTTGGGATTCAATGCCTTCGGCGATGACGATGGAGCCGGATTTCTCGGCAATTTCCTGGATCGAGCGGACGAACTGCAGTTTCATCGGATCATGGTTGATCCCCTGCACGAAGTGCATGTCGACCTTGACGTATTCCGGCTGCAGCTCCGACCACAGGCGCAGGCTGGAGAAACCTTCACCCAGGTCGTCGATGGCGATCTGGAAGCCCATGTCGCGGTAATGCATGGCGGCATTGCGCAGCAGGGCATAGTCGTAGGTAGGCTCGTTCTCGGTCAGCTCGATGATGATGCGCTGCGGATTGACGCCCAGCTTTTCCAGATACCGCAGGGTTTCGCCCTGGATCGCCTCCGGCTGCATGAGCGCACCCGGCGAGACGTTCAGGAACAGGTTGCCCGGCAGGCCCAGTTGCGCGAAGCGGGTCAGCACGATGTGGCGGCACAGGTATTCCATCTGCACCGACAGGTTGTGCGCGCGCGCCACCTTGAACAGCGCCAGCGGCGAATGCAGCGGGGTATTGGACGGGCCGCGGATCAAACCTTCATATCCCAGGATCTCGCCATTGCGCATGCGTACGATGGGCTGGAACAGCGCCGAGAGCTTGCGCTGGGCGATGATCTCATGCAGCAATGACAACATCGGATCGTCTGCACTGCGCAAGGCGGCGCCGGAGGCGCGGGCGATCAGGTCGACGACTTCGGCGCCGAGCGGGAAGGAAGTGCTGGAGAGGGGAGCCATCTGGCTGAATCCGGGGTTGAAGGTTCCAAAGAACGGCGGTGCATCAGAAAATAGTTTACGGATGCTAGAAGTGATTTATGACAAGATGATGATAAGCAATTCACTTCCGCTATTTTAAGTGTGAATGATGATTGGTGAGGGTTGCGAATAGTACGTCCGCGGCAGGATGCAATGGCGGGAAGATAATTTTTTGAAGTTTTTTCAAAAAATAGTTCCACTCCGAAAATGTTTCTGCTATAGTCGCTGTCTTCGCTGCACCACGCAGTTGAACGACCGAAGTTAACCGGAGAGGTGGCAGAGTGGTCGAATGTACCTGACTCGAAATCAGGCGTACGGTTTCCCGTACCGTGGGTTCGAATCCCACCCTCTCCGCCAGCATTTACGCGGTTCACCCCGCGCTGTAAAAATAGCCGCCTTGTGCGGCTTTTTTTACGCCCTGTGGGGAAGACGTTGTCGGAGAATTCCGGGCGCGCTTCTTCTCGACAGGAGTGCGTTCTACGTTCTGCGCACTTGTCATTTCCTGGCCGCCGTCTGCTTTTCGAGGGGGAGAGCACCCGGTCCGCGCCAGGCCATCCCAGCCGCTGGGAGGGTCCTTCCTGTTTCGTGGCGCCGCTGCGATACACGGATCAAATTTTCTTCCCGCTCGCGAAGTAGCCGTGCCCCTGATCGAGCGCGGCTTGTTATATTCGTCTCATGCGTTTGCTTTCCATGGCGGGCTCATCATGTCCCTGAATCGTCTGTTCCGGCTGATCTCGGTCGCTTTGCTGGCGCTGTTCTTGGCGTTTGCGGTGGCCTTGGTCTGGACGGAGTGGAGCACCTATCGCAGCGGTGCCAACAGCGTGCCGGCCTTGCGCAAGCTGCGCCTGGCGCTGCTGGCCATGGAAAAGGTTTCCGCCGAGCGTGGGCCCGCCAATGCCGCCATGGGGGCGGCAGCGCCACTGGCGCCGGAGCTGCAGGTCCGGCTGGCCGATGCCCGTGCCCGCAGCGACGCCGCCCTGAATCAATTGCGCACTGCGCTGGAGACCGATAGCAAGCTGCGCCAGTCGTGGGCCATGGACAAGGTGCGGCTGGTCCAGCAGGGCTTGGTTCCGGCACGCGCCAATGTCGATCGGGTGGCGCACCTGGCGCCGCAGGATCGCAGCGACGTGCTGGTGGTCGCCGCCGTGAGCAGCATGGTCGATCTGATGCCGCTGATGGTGCGCGTGGTCAGTGACTTGAGCAATGAGGCTGACCGCGCCGATCCCTTGCTGCGGGATGGACTCTCGGCAGTGCGTGCCGTCGCCAGCCTGCGTGAGTATGCCGGGCAGGTCGGATCGCGGTTCGCCGCGCCGCTGATCGCGCACCGTCAGCTGACCCAGGATGAGGTCATTGAAATCGGGCGCCTGTATGGCCGCATCGAGTTGCTGCGCACCTTTATTGGCGGCCAGTTGGGCAACTACAGTCGCGCCCCGGAATTTGTCACGGCCCTGGAGCGGGTAGAAAAGGAATTTTTCGACAGTGGCTTCCAGTTCCTTGACTTCCTGCTGCAGATAGGCCTGAAGTCGGGTGATTTCGGTGTCACGCCCTCGGAACTCTTCAAGTTCTATGTGCCCTCGATGGCTTCCATCACGGACCTGCGTGACCTGCTCCTCGATGACCTGCTGGAGCAGGCTGAGCGCCACAACACGCGTGCCCGCAACCTGCTGATCCTGGTGGTGAGCTTGACGCTGGTGGCCTGCCTGTTCTTCCAACTGCTGGTGGTGCTGATCGGCCGGCGCGTGGTGCGCCCGCTCGTGCAGGCCACCGACCTGGTCTCCGGGCTGGTCGACGGCAAGCTGGAGCAGCAGATTCCCGAAGGGCAGCACCGGGATGAGATCGGCGCCATGATGCGCGCGCTGCGCGTGCTCAAGGAGCGCATGCGCGAGCGCAACAGCCTGGCCAAGGAACGTGAAGCCTTGATCACCCAGCTGCAGACCTCCTCCAACACCGATTTCCTCACGGGCGCGCTGAACCGGCGCGCTTTCTATACCCATGCCGACCAGCAGCTGGGTGTCGCCCAGCGCTATGGGCGGGCGGTATCGGTGGTGCTGTTCGACATCGATCATTTCAAGCGCATCAACGATACCTATGGCCACCAGGCCGGTGACGTGGTGCTGATTGGGGTGAGCCAGTGCGTGGCGCAGTTGCTGCGCAAGGTCGATGTGCTGGCGCGTTACGGCGGTGAGGAATTCATCATCCTGTTGCCCGAATCCGACCTGGCCCAGGCGGGCGCGGTGGCGGACAAGCTGCGGGTTGCCCTGGAGGAGTGCGTGTTCGATGTCGAGGGCGATCGGCGCATCAAGGTCACGGCCAGCTTCGGCGTGGCTGCGCTGGCCGGTGGCGAGGCGCTGGACATGCTGACCAAGCGCGCCGACATTGCGCTGTATCGCGCCAAGCGCCTGGGGCGCAACCGCGTCGAACTGGCCGGGGATGAGGTCGAAGAACCCTGAGCTGCGCCGCTGAGGGGGCCAGGGTGGTCTCAGGTGCTTTCGCGTTCCAGGATTGAATACCCCAGGTCGCACAGCGGCTCGGGTACGGTCTGCCCGTCGAAGCGGGTCAGCAGCATCTCGGCTGCGGTCAGGCCGATCTGGTGTGCGCTGATCTGCACCGTGGTGAGGGCGGGCAGGACTTCGGTGGCGATCTCCAGGTTGGCGAATCCGGCCAGGGCGATGCGCTTGGGCACGGCGATGCCGCGCCGCGCGCATTCCAGTGCGGCACCGGCGGCCATGACGTCATTGCTGAAGAAGGCAGCTTCGATGTCCGGCTGCAGTGCCAGCAGCCGGCAGATGGTCTCGCGGCCGGCCTGCAGGAAGCTGCCCACCGGTACCACCAGATGCACCGGCTCCGGCGCGCCCTGTGCCAGCAGGGCAGCGCGCATGCCGGCAAAGCGTGCCAGGCCGCGCGGATCATCGCCGCCCACGAAGGCCATGCGGCGATAGCCCTTGCGCACCAGGTAATCTCCCATGGCCTGTCCGGCAGCATGGTTGTCGAAGCCGACCAGCATGTCGATGGGCTGCGGGCTCATGTCCCAGGTTTCCACTACCGGAATGCCGGCCGCCTTGAGCCGCTGGCGCGTGCGTGCCGAATGCTGCACGCCGGTCAGCACCAGGCCATCCACCCGGCGGCCGATGAAGGCTTCCACCAGGCCGGTTTCCGCTTCTTCCGAATAATTGGTCTGCCCCAGCAACAACTGATAGCCCTGCAGGCTGAGCTGCTCGGACAGGCCGCGCACGGTCTCGGCAAAGATCGAATGGCTGATGGTCGGCACGATGGCCGCCACGATGCGCGTGCGGCGTGAGGCCAGGCCGCCGGCCAGCATGTTGGGGATGTAGCCCATGCTGCTGATGAAGGATTCGACCCGTTCGCGCGTGGCAGGGGACACCTTTTCAGGCGTATTGATGACTCGCGAGACCGTGATGTGCGATACCCCGGCAGCGCGCGCCACATCTTCCTTGGTAATGGCGCGGGCGGGTGCAGCGGTGGGGGCGTCTTTGCGGGTCATGGGAAAGGCTGGAGAGAAGTTGTCGCCAGCATAACAGCAGCTGGCTCCGGCGGGTCTTGCGGATATCCGCAAGACCGTTGGCGCAGGGTCGGTAGCCGGGTTCAGTCGCGGTCGTTGAAGGCCGAGATGTGGGACACCTGGAATACGCCCGACAGCGACTGCAACTCATTGCGATGCAATTGCGCCAGGCGATGCAGGTATTGCTCGCCCAATTCGGTCAGGCGGACCTGGACCAGGCGCTTGTCGCGATCATCAGGGGTGCGCGTGACCAGGCCGGCCTTCACGCAGCGCGTGACCAGTGCCACCACGCCGTGATGCTGGGCTTGCAGGCGTTCGGCCAGCTCGCTGATGCTGGCCCAGTCGCGCCCGGGATAGCCTTTGATGTGCAGCATGAGCAGGTATTGCAGCGGCGTCAGGCCTTCACCTTGGGCGGCATCCTCCGAAAAGCGCAGGAAACGGCGTAGCTGGTAGCGAAATTCCGACAGCGCTTCGAAATCGTCTTTTTGCAGGCGGGGCGCGGCATTCATTGGCACACGCCTCCACTGTGAAGGAAAAGGGAGAGAGGCAAACGGGACATATATATCATCTTGTGATGTAATTGTGGCTTTGGCGCGCGCGCTGTCACGCGCGTGCCGTGTTGAAGACCCGTCGTCACGGAAGGGATATGCCCGATTCTATCTTGCTGTGGTTGAAAAGTTTTATTCCTGCCAAGACCAATATCGATCGCTTCGAGCGCATGCGTGCTTGCGCCGGCAGTCTGTTCGGCATCCTGCTGGTCGGATTGATCAGCTATGCGCTGCTGCCGCATGAGGCGCATACCATCTGGCTGATCGCGCCCATGGGGGCGTCGGCGGTGCTGCTGTTCGCGGTGCCGTCCAGTCCGCTGGCCCAGCCCTGGTCGATCGTGGGTGGCAACCTCTGGGCCGCGTTCATCGGGGTGAGCTGCGCCAAGCTGGTGCAGGAGCCGGCCCTGGCGGCGGCGCTGGCCATTGCGCTGGCCATCGGCGGCATGTTCCTGTTGCGCTGCATTCATCCGCCCAGCGGGGCGGTCGCCTTGACGGCGGTGCTGGGCGGGCCGGTAGTGCATGACATGGGTTATGCCTTCGTGCTCTCGCCGGTGCTGCTCAATTCGGTACTGCTGCTGGCATCCGCGCTGTTCTACAACAATGCCACCGGACGCCGCTATCCGCATGCCCAGCAGAGCGCTGCACCGCATCCGCACCAGACCCGCGATGAATTGCCGATCACGCGGCTGGGGTTCTCGCATGAAGATCTGGACGAAGTCCTGAAGGATTTCAACCAGGTGCTCGACATCGGCCGCGACGACCTTGAAGAAATCTTCCTGCAAACCGAAATGCGGGCCTATCACCGCCGCTTTGGCCAGACCCTGTGTGCCGCCGTGATGTCGCGCGATGTGGTCGCTGTGGAATTCGCTACCGGCCTGGACGAGGCATGGCACCTGCTGCAGGAGCACCAGCTGCGGGCCCTGCCGGTACTCGATCGGGGGCGACATGTCATCGGCATCGTCAGCCGGACCGACTTCCTCGAGCATGCCGGCGTGGAAGTGCATACGGGCCTGGCCGCGCAGTTGCGTCGCTTGCTGCATCGTGTGCCGTTCTCGCATTCGGACAAGCCGGAAGTGGTCGGCCAGATCATGAGCCGGCCGGTCATTGCTGCGCAGGTCGATACGCCCTTGCTGGAGCTGGTGCCGCGCATGGCTGATGGATTGCACCAGATCCCGGTGGTGCAGGCCGATGGCAAGCTGGCCGGCATGCTGACGCAGTCGGACATGATCGCGGCCCTCTATGAGAAAAACCTGGCAGCCGCCCGTGCGGTGCCGGCCGCTGGTGCGGCGGGCAGCCTGCGCAGCGCCGCCTGATCGGCTTGACAGGCGGGCCGGGCGGGCGGAAGGTCGCATTCTATGCAGGAAAATTCATACACGGAGGCTGTGATGAGAATGAATGCGCTGATTTTGCTGGTGTTCGCTCTGTTATTGTCTTTGCAAGCCTGTGACCGCAAGGGTAGCAATCCACCCAAGCCGATGACGTCAGCGGTGCAGGGTAACGGGGGGATGGGGTAGGTGGCCGGGGTTGACGGCAGACTGCATGTGGTGCGGTTTGGACGGTAGATATGAGGAATGTGAATATCTGCTATTGCCACAATAAAGCAGACTCGGCCGGGGTGCATCGCTATAGTTGCACCTGTCTCCTCCAATCTCCTTAAGAAATTGGATTCAAGCCCGCACCTATTGGTCGCGGGCTTTTTTTTGCCTGTCGCTTTTGCCTGTCGCTTTGGTGCAGCGGCGATGGACTCTTCATATCCCTTCGATCAGCAGGGAAAGGCTGTCCCCGGTTCTTGGTAAGATGCGAGGCATCGCGTTGCTGGTCAAGTGAAGGTTCTTGCCCGTTTGGTCTTCGTCCGGGCAGGCCGCTTGCGCAATGCTTCATCTTCCTCATTCAGATTCACTCAATGTCTTCCAGCTCTTCTTTGCCGTCTGCCATCCCGTCCGCACCCGAGCGTCCCGACACGCCTTGCGTGGCCGTCTGCTCCACCACCTTTGATGATGTGTGCCGCGGCTGCGGCCGTACCGTCGATGAAGTGGCGCAATGGGTCTTCATGGACAAGGACCAGCGCGAAGTCGTGTGGCAGCGCATCCTGGCAGAAGGCTATCCACGCCGTAATTATTGAGTCGGACGGCCTGCAGCGAAGAACGCTGCGCCCGCCCGCCGCAGCATGCCGGTCAAGGCGATCAGGGGCAGGCCGGTGAGGGCGGTGGGATCGTCGCTGCGGATGCTCTCCAGGATGGCGATGCCCAGGCCCTCGTTCTTGGCGCTGCCGGCACAGTCGTAGGGCTGCTCGATGCGCAGGTAGGCATCGAGCTCGGCGTCTTCCAGCGCGCGGAAACGCACCACCGTCTGCACATTGCAGGCCTGCGCAGCGGCGGCCGCATCGGCTTGGCGGCCATCCCACAGGCACAGCGCCGTGTGAAAGATCACTTCGCGCCCGCGCATCAGTTGCAATTGCTTCAGGGCATTGGCGTGATTGCCGGGTTTGCCGATCTGCAGGCCGTCCAGCGTGGCGACCTGGTCCGAACCGATCACCAGGGCTGGGCCGACCCGGGCGGCAATGGCGGCGGCCTTCTCGCGCGCCAGCCGCAAGGCTGTCGCTTCCGGGGTTTCGCCGGGCTGCGGGGTTTCGTCGATGTCCGGGGCCATGGTTTCGAAGGGCAGGCCGAGGCGGCTCAGCAATTCCTTGCGATAGACGGAACTGGAGCCCAGGATCAGGCGGGGCAGGGTGGAATCGGTGCGGTGTGATGTCATGGTGAAGGCGCCTCACGCGCCATGCTGAAACAATAAAACCCGGATTTTGGCGGAAATTCGCCACAAAAGTAGGGCTGCTTCCTCCGACGGAGCCATTTTTAGCGAGATTTTCGCAAGCAACGCGCTAAGGCTTTGACTGGTAAGGAAATTTTCTGTTATGATCGCAGGTTTTCCGGATTCTGCTTTGGCTATGAATGCATTTGTTATCGACGCGTTCGAATTCTGCAGGCTGAAACAGCAGGCGCAGGGTGAGATTCCGGTTGCTGAATTAGGTCGTCTGGCGCAAGAGACGGTTGACCGTTCCGGCACGATTCGTTGGGCTTTGTCCGGCGATATCGACAAGCTGGGACATGCTCAACTCAGTCTGGCAGTGTCGGGTGCAGTTAATCTGATCTGTCAGCGTTGCCTGACGGCATTGAATTTCGAGATTGATTCGAAGTCGCTGCTGGTATTGGCAAAAGATGAGGCGCAAGCCGACACCATCGAAGAACTGCTGGACGATGACGAGATCGATGTCATCGTCGGTTCGGCAGCCTTCGACGTGAACTACCTGATCGAGGACGAGGCGCTGCTGGCCCTGCCGGTGGCACCCAAGCATGACGTCTGTCCTGACGGTAGTGTGGCGGACCAGGCCAAAGGTGCTGAACGGGCTTCCCCGTTTGAGGTACTGAAGAAGTTGAAGCAGTAACAAGTATTGTTGGGGAATGTCTGGCAAAGGCCGGGCAGCGGCACAGCGGGGTTGGAGAAACACCGATCCGATGTGTTAAAATTTTCAATCTTAAGTAAGGTTTAGGAGTAATCATGGCCGTTCAACAGAACAAAAAGACCCCGTCCAAGCGCGGTATGCATCGCGCACACGACTTTCTGACTGCACCCCCGCTGGCTGTGGAGCCGACCACTGGTGAGACCCACCTGCGTCACCACATCAGCCCCAACGGTTTCTACCGTGGTCGCAAGGTGCTGAAGACCAAGAACGACGAGTAATCTCATTCATTGAGCTTGCTGTTTTTGGAGAAAAGCGGCGCAATGAGCTTCTGTTTCAGGAGGTTCATTTTGCGCCGCTTTTTTATGTCCGCGACATCCGTCAGCGGACCTGCCTGCCTGCTTGCGTGAAGCTTCATCTGGTGCGCTGTCCAAGTGTGCCATTTTGAAGGCTTTGCAATCTGCCTCATAATGTGGGCTGGCAAGGCTCTGAATCAAATCGATGACCATCAAAATTTCAATCGACTGCATGGGTGGCGATCATGGCCCGTCAGTCACGCTCCCGGCCGCTGCCTCCTTCCTCAAGCGCCAACCTGATGCAGAGCTGATCCTGGTCGGCCAGGAAGCCGTGCTGCAGCCGCTGCTGAAGAAATACAAGCTGGCCGGCGAAGCCCGCATCCGCATTCACAATGCCACTGAAGTGGTGACCATGGACGACCCGATCGAGGTCGCCCTGCGCCGCAAGAAGGATTCTTCCCTGCGCGTGGCCGTGACCCTGGTCAAGGAGGGGGATGCCCATGCCGCCGTCTCGGCCGGCAACACCGGCGCCCTCATGGCGGTCTCGCGCTATGTGTTGAAGACCCTGCCGGGCGTGGACCGTCCGGCCATCTGCACCATCCTCCCCAACCAGAAGGATGGCCCCACCTACATGCTCGATCTCGGCGCCAACGTCGACTGCGAGCCACAGCATTTACATCAATTTGCACTCATGGGCTCGGCCCTGGTCGCGGTCATGGAAGGCAAGGCCAAGCCGACCGTGGGCCTGTTGAACGTGGGTGAAGAGGACATGAAGGGCAATGAGCTGGTCAAGGCGACCGCCGCCCTGCTGCGGGCCGACCATGAGAAGGGTATCCTCAACTTCTACGGCAACGTGGAAGGCAACGACATCTTCGAAGGCACGACCGACCTGGTGGTGTGCGATGGCTTCGTGGGCAACGTGACCCTGAAGGCCTCGGAAGGCCTGGGACGTTTCGTCAAGCAGGTGCTCACCAGCGAATTCAAGAAGGGCATCATCAACAAGCTCGGCGCCCTGATCGCCTACGGTGCCATCAAGGCCCTGTCACGCCGCCTCAACCCTTCCCGCTACAATGGCGCCAGTTTGCTGGGCCTGAAGGGCCTGGTCTTCAAGAGCCATGGCGGGGCCGATGTATATGCTTTCGAATGGGCCATCCGCCGCGCGTATGATGCGGCCAAGTATGATGTGCTCGCCCGTATTGCCGCCAGCATGGCGGAGCTGATGCCCCAGGAGCAGGGGCGCACGGCCGAGGCCCCTGCCAAGGCTTTCGAGCCGGCACCGGTCTCCCTGGATCAACCGAACTAACAGAGCAAGAAGACGGCATGACCACTTACAGCAAAATCGTCGGCACCGGCAGCTACCTGCCGGCCAAGCGCGTCACCAACCATGAGCTGGCCGCGCAGCTGGCCGAGCAGGGCATCGAGACCTCGGACGAATGGATCGTCACGCGCAGCGGCATCTCCGCGCGCCACTATGCCGAACCGGACCAGCTCTCCAGCGACCTCGCCCTGCAGGCAGCGCAGCGCGCCCTGGAAGCGGCGGGCATGCAGCCCAATGATATCGACCTGATCATCATGGCCACCTCCACCCCGGATCACCTGGGTGGCTTCCCGAGCACCGCCTGTGTGGTCCAGCGCAAGCTGGGCATCACCAATGGCGCGCCGGCCATGGATGTGCAGGCCGTCTGCAGCGGCTTCGTCTACGCCATGTCGGTGGCAGACAGCTTCATCAAATCGGGTGCTCACAAGAACGTCCTGGTCATAGGCGCCGAAGTGTTCTCGCGCATTCTGGATTTCAAGGATCGCACTACCTGTGTGCTCTTCGGCGACGGCGCCGGTGCCATCGTCATGAGCGCCTCGCAGGAGCCGGGCGTGCTGGCGACCAAGCTGCACGCCGATGGCAGCCATGGCCACATCCTGTGCGTGCCGGGCAGTGTCAACAACGGCACCGTCGCTGGCAGCGCCTACCTGTACATGGACGGCCCGGCGGTCTTCAAACTGGCCGTTTCGCTGCTGGACAAGGTGGCGCGCGAAGCGCTGGAAGCGGCCCGGATGCAATCCACCGAGGTCGACTGGCTGGTGCCGCACCAGGCCAATATCCGCATCATGCAGGGCACGGCCAAGAAGATGGGCCTGCCGCTGGAAAAGATGGTGGTCACCGTGGCCGAACACGGCAATACCTCGGCGGCCTCGATTCCCTTGGCGCTGGACCAGGCGGTGCGCGATGGTCGCATCCAGCCGGGCCACACCGTCATGATGGAAGGCGTCGGCGGCGGCTTCACCTGGGGCGCCGTGCTGGTGCGCATGTAAAGCGGGCAGGGAGGGGCTGCTGATGCAGTCCTTTCGTTCACTGGCTTCATCGATTTCCTGCATTTTCATCCAATTTACCTACATCCAAGCATGACAACATTTGCTTTCGTTTTCCCGGGCCAGGGTTCGCAGGCCATCGGGATGCTCAATGGTTTTGCCGACAATGAAGTCGTTCGCCAGACCGTCGCTGAAGCTTCCGACGCACTGCAATTCGACCTGGGCAAGCTCATCGCTGAAGGTCCCAAGGAAGACCTGGACCTGACCACCAACACCCAGCCCGTCATGCTGACGGCTGCCGTGGCCTTCTATCGCGCCTGGCTGGCCGCAGGCGGCAAGGCACCGGCGCTGGTCGCCGGCCACAGCCTGGGTGAATACTCGGCGCTGGTCGCCGCTGGCGTGATCGCCTTCAAGGATGCGGTGCCGCTGGTGCGCTTCCGCGCGCAAGCCATGCAGGAAGCCGTGCCGGTCGGGCAGGGCGGCATGGCGGCCATTCTCGGCCTGTCCGATGAGGATGTGCGTGCGGCCTGCGCCGAAGCGGCGCAAGGTGAAGTGGTCGAAGCCGTCAATTTCAACGCTCCCGCACAAGTCGTGATCGCCGGCCACAAGGCTGCCGTCGGTCGTGCCTGCGACATCGCCAAGGCCAAGGGTGCCAAGCGCGCATTGCCGCTGCCGGTGTCGGCGCCGTTCCACTCTTCGCTCTTGAAGCCCGCTTCGGATCGCCTGCAAGCCTATCTGGCCAACGTGGTGTTTTCTGCCCCGCAGATCCCGCTGATCAACAACGTCGACGTGGCCGTGGTCAATGATCCGGCTGCCATCAAGGATGCCCTGGTGCGCCAGGCGGCCGCGCCCGTGCGCTGGGTCGAGACGGTGCAGAAGATGGGGGCCGACGGCGTCACCCACCTGATCGAATGCGGTCCGGGCAAGGTGTTGACCGGCCTGACCAAGCGCATCAATGGCGATCTGGTGGGTGAGGCCATCGTCGACCAGGAATCCCTGAACAAAGTATTGGAGTTGCTGAAATGAGTGCACAGAATCTGCAAGGCCAGGTTGCCCTGGTGACCGGCGCGTCGCGCGGTATTGGCCGAGCCATCGCTACCGAGCTGGCAAAGCAGGGCGCCAAGGTGGTCGGTACGGCTACCTCGGAATCGGGTGCGGCCGCCATCAGCGAGTACCTGGCAGCACTGGGGCCGGAAGCCGGTCGTGGTGCGGTCCTCAACGTCAACGACGCAGAAGCCAGCGTGGCCCTCGTGGAGCAGGTGCAGAAGGAATTTGGCGCACTCTCCATCCTGGTCAACAATGCCGGCATCACCCAGGACCAACTGGCCATGCGCATGAAGGACGAGGAGTGGGACAGCGTCATCGCCACCAACCTGACCGCCGTCGGCCGCCTGTCGCGCGCCGTGCTGCGCGGCATGATGAAGGCGCGTACCGGCCGCATCATCAACATCACTTCCGTGGTGGGCGAGGCCGGCAATCCCGGCCAGATGAACTATGCTGCCGCCAAGGCCGGCGTGGCCGGCATGAGCCGCGCGCTGGCGCGCGAGATCGGCAGCCGCAACATCACCGTGAACTGCGTCGCGCCCGGTTTCATCGATACCGACATGACCAAGGCGCTGAACGAACAGCAGTCCGCCGCCATCCTGCAGCAGATCCCGCTGGGACGCCTGGGCGCGGCAGAGGAAATCGCCTATGCGGTGGCCTTCCTGGCCTCCCCGCAAGCGGCCTACATCACCGGTACGACGCTCAATGTCAATGGCGGCATGTACATGGGTTAAGTAAGTCTTGGGGGCTTGATTCAAGTCCTTTTGACGACTTTTGTTTGCAGTTAAGCTGGACTTGGCACAATCTTGCCAGGAATAGTTAAAAGTAAATTTTCCGCGCGCAAACCTGCTAAAATGCGCGCACTTTTGTAACCTATCATCCCTCTGGAGGAACACTATGTCCGATATCGAACAACGCGTGAAGAAGATCGTCGCTGAGCAACTGGGCGTCGCCGAAGCCGACATCAAGAACGAATCGTCGTTCGTGGACGACCTGGGCGCCGACTCGCTGGACACCGTCGAGCTGGTCATGGCACTGGAAGATGAGTTCGAAATGGAAATCCCCGACGAACAAGCTGAAAAGATCACCACGGTGCAACAGGCGATCGACTACGCAAAGTCGCAAGTCAAGGCCTGATAAGGGCTTTGGTCAAAGTTTCAGGAGAATTGCTTGAGCCGCACTCGTGAACGTCGTGTAGTCATTACCGGCCTGGGATGCATCTCGCCTGTCGGCAACAACGTCGCCGATACGTGGAGTGCCATCAAGGAAGGCAAGTCCGGCATCGCTACCGTCACCAAGTTCGACGCAACCCCCTTCACCACGCACTTCGCCGGTGAAGTCAAGGGCTTCAATATCGAGGATTACATCCCCGCCAAGGAAGCGCGTCATATGGATACCTTCATCCACTTCGGCATGGCCGCCGGTATCCAGGCCATCCAGGACAGTGGATTGACGGTGACTGATGAGAATGCCGAGCGCATTGGCGTCATGATCGGTTCGGGCATCGGCGGCTTGCCGCTGATCGAAGAAACCCATGCCGAACTGACCAACCGTGGTCCGCGCCGCATCAGCCCCTTCTTCATTCCGGCCTCGATCATCAACATGATCTCGGGCAACTTGTCCATCAAGTTCGGTCTGAAGGGCCCCAACCTGGCGATCGTTACCGCCTGCACCACCGGCCTGCATTGCATCGGCTCTGCCGCACGCATGATCATGTACGGCGATGCGGACGTGATGGTTGCCGGCGGCGCAGAATCCAGCGTTTCGCCGCTGGGTATCGGTGGTTTCGCTTCGGCGCGCGCACTGTCGACCCGCAACGATGATCCCGCGACCGCGTCCCGCCCCTGGGACAAGGATCGCGACGGCTTCGTGCTGGGCGAGGGTGCCGGCGTGATGGTGCTCGAAGAGTACGAACACGCCAAGGCCCGTGGCGCCAAGATCTATGCAGAACTGCTCGGCTTCGGCATGAGCGGCGATGCTTACCACATGACTGCGCCCAACCTGGATGGTCCGCGCCGCTGCGTGCTCAATGCACTGCGCGACGCCGGCGTCAATCCGGATGAAGTGCAGTACCTGAACGCGCACGGTACGTCGACCCCGCTGGGCGACAAGAACGAATCCGACGCGATCAAGGCCGCATTCGGCGACCATGCTTACAAGATGGTTGTCAATTCGACCAAATCCATGACCGGCCACCTCCTGGGTGGTGCCGGTGGCCTGGAAACGGTGTTGACCGTGCTGGCAGTGCACAATCAGGTGTCGCCGCCGACGATGAACATCTTCAACCAGGATCCGGAATGCGATCTGGATTACTGCGCCAACCAGGCGCGGGACATGAAGATCGATATTGCCGTCAAGAACTCCTTCGGGTTCGGTGGCACCAACGGTACCCTGGTCATCGGCAAGATGTAAAATGCAAGACCCGGCTTCCCTTCGGAAGCCGGGTTTGTCGTTTTAATGGCGCACATTGCGCACTTTCCGCCCGGGTAACCCATGTCGATCGCAGTGTCTGCGGATATCAAACCTTCCCGCTTGCTCCTCCTGGTCACTGCCTTTGCTTCGCTGTGCGTGGCCTTGATCGGCGTAGTGCTGGTATTTGGCCTGCCGGGTGCGTTGTCCTGGACTGCCCGCATCCTCCTGGCCATGAGCTGCATCCTGGCGGCGGCGCTGGCCATGGCACTGGTGTTGCGCGCGCGCAAGGTGATCTGGCTGCATATTTCCGGCACCGGGCAGATTCGCGTAGTAGAGCACCTGCTGCCCTCGGCGCGCGCCAAGCCGCAGGTGATGAAAGCCGGGCTGGCCCAGCTGCTGGCTGGCAGCACCATCTGGCCAGGCATGCTGTTTCTGCGCCTGCGCCTGGAAAATGGCAAGACCCGAACCATCCCCATTCTCACGGATTCCGTCTCCGAAGATACATTCCGTGCACTTTCCGTGGCGTGCCGCTGGCTGATCAGTCACAATACGGCCAAGGCAAGGATGCTGGAAAAATAAGGCTGGCAGACTTGAAAATTGCCGAGCTGGAAGCATCTGCGCGAGGCAATGACGATAAAACAACACGGCCATAAAAAACAAGGAACCCGGTTTGACGACAGAACGCGAAATAGACCAACAGCTTGTTGAGCGCGTCCAGCGTGGCGACAAGAAGGCGTTCGAGCTATTGGTAGTCAAGTATCAACGCAAGCTGATGCGCCTGGTGTCACGCCTGGTGCGCGACCAGGCCGAAGCCGAAGACGTGGTGCAGGAAGCCTTCATCAAGGCATATCGTGCGCTGCCGCAATTCCGTGGCGATTCGGCCTTCTATACCTGGCTTTACCGCATCGGCATCAACACTGCCAAGAACTATTTGGTCACCATGGGCCGCAGGGCGCCAACTTCGACAGAAGCAGATGCAGAAGAAGCTGAAACTTTTGACGACGCAGACCATCTGAGGGACATCAACACTCCAGAGTCGATGTTGGCCACCAAGCAGATTGCTCAAACGGTCAACGTGGCGATGGAGGCATTGCCGGAAGAATTACGTACTGCCATCACGTTGCGCGAGATCGAGGGGTTGAGCTACGACGAGATTGCAGATGCGATGAATTGTCCGATCGGCACCGTGCGCAGCCGTATTTTCCGCGCCCGGGAAGCAATTGCCGAGAAGTTGCGTCCACTGCTGGATACGGCGGCGGACAAGCGCTGGTAATGAGGCCACAAGCCTGTTGTTAAAAAGAAAATAATAAAGCGGGTATGGAACTAAGATATTTGCCGGGTGACTGCACATGGATACCAAAGTAACGACCAAAGAACAGATCTCAGCCCTCGCCGATGGTGAGCTGGGTTCTGAAGAAATGACTCTTGCCTTCGCGGCCCTGCGTTCTTCCAAGGACGCCCAGGACGCTTGGGAGGATTACCATCGCATCGGCGAGGTGCTGCGTTCGGAGGAGATGGATGTCTCCCTGAGTGCTGGCTTCTCGGCCAAGATGAGCGCCTTGCTCGACGCCGAGCCCGCCATCGTGGCACCGCAGCTTGCGCCTGCGCAGCCGGTGGCAGAGGTGGCACCGGCCGCGCAGGCCGTGGCAGCGTCCAAGACCGCCGCCAATGGCGACCATCGCGCGAGCCGTCCCGGCCGCCTGGTGCGTTTCCTGATGCCCAGTGCTGCAGCGGCTGCAGCTGCCGTGGCTGCGGTGTTCGTGGCGATGCCGCAGCAAGTGGTGGTGACGGCCGACGCCAAGGGGGCAGCGCCTGTGGCCCAGGTGGCTTCGGCGCCGGTCAATGTGCCCTCGGCCATTGCCACCGTCGCTGATACCAACGGCAATCCGCAGAACGTGAACCAACTGAGCTCGCTGGCGCAACAGGGTGAAGTCAAGCGCGATCCGCGCATCGACGATTACCTGTTCGCTCATCAGCGTTTCTCGCCGTCCTACAGTTCGGCGCAATACACCCGTTCCGCAGCCTTCTCCTCGGACGCAGACAAGTAAGATGCATCTGACGGGGCGTCTGTACGGCGTACTGTGCTTGCTGGCCACGTTGTTGGGGTTTTCCTTGGCGCCATCCGCTCATGCGGCGGATGGCGTTTCCACAACTGCGGCCAGCGAAGCCACCACTTCTTCCGCCATGCTGGCGCAATTGCAGAAAATGCAATCTGCTGCCCAGCGTCTCAATTACTCAGGCAGTTTCGTCTACCAGCAGGCCGCGCAGATGCGCAGCTCGCGGGTCACCCATGTGGTGGCTGGCAAGAGCGAGCTGGAAAAGCTGGAACTGCTCGACGGCAAGCCGCGCGAGTTCGTGCGCGACAACGAGGAGGTCGCCAGTTACGACCCCGAGCAGCGCATCGTGCGCCGTGAAAAGCGGGTCACCCGTGATACTTTCCCGGCCATCGTCGATGCGCGCCCGGAAGACCTTGCCCGCTACTATCGGCTGCAGTCCGACGGCGATGAGCGCGTGGCCGGCCGCAACTGCCAGGCCATCGTGCTGGCGCCGCGCGACAAGCTGCGCTACGGCTACCGTTTCTGCGCCGACCAGGCCACCGGCCTGTTGCTGCGTGCACAGACGCTGGATGGCCGTGGCGAGGTGATCGAACAGATCGCCTTCACCCAGATCGACATCGGGGGGATTGATCGCGCCCGCGTCAACCCCACTTACAAGGACACGCGTGGCTGGCGCATCGAAAAGGCCGCCACGGTGCCGGCCGACCTGTCGGCCTGGCAGGTCGTGCCGCCGCCTGGTTTCCAGAAGATCCAGCAGGTGCGGCGCGTCATTTCCGACAGCGGTGAGGCGGGTGCTGCGCCGGCCCAGAACCGTCCGGCTGAACGCGAAGTCCTGCAAGTCGTGTTTTCCGACGGGCTGGCTGCCATCTCGGTGTTCATCGAGCCAGGCAGCCAAGGCCGGGAAGAGGGTACGATACAGCAGGGTGCCATGAATATCCTGGGCAAACGCCAGGGAGATTACTGGCTCACCGTGGTGGGAGAGGTGCCCGCCGCTGCGATTCGTCAGGTCGCCAATTCCATTGAACTGAAATCCAAATAAAAGAGACCGTTGCAATGACTCCCATGAAGAACACCCTTGCCGGCGCCTTGCTGGCCGCTTCCGTCTTCGCTGCAGCACCGGCCGTGGTGGCGGCGCCTCCCGTGGCTTCGCCCACGGTCGCAGCCCTGCCTGACTTCGCCGATATCGTCGAGCGCACCGGTCCGGCGGTGGTGAATATTCGTACTACCGAGCGCGTGCGCCAGAATGCCCAAGGGCAGGGCGGCATGGATGATCCGGAAATGCAGGAATTCTTCCGCCGCTTCTTCGGCATCCCCATCCCGCGCCAGCAGCAACCTGGTACCCCGCGCGGCAATGGCAAGCAGGGCGGCCAGGGCCAGCAGGAAGAAGTGCCGCGCGGCGTGGGCTCGGGCTTCATCATCTCGGCCGATGGCTTCATCATGACCAATGCGCACGTGGTGGATGGGGCCAGCGAGGTCTACGTAACCCTGACCGACAAACGTGAATTCAAAGCCAAGATCGTGGGCTCGGATACCCGCACCGACGTGGCCGTGCTCAAGATCGATGGCAGCAACCTGCCGCGCCTGAACATGGGCGACTCCGACAAGATCCGCGTCGGTGAATGGGTATTGGCGATCGGCTCGCCCTTCGGCCTGGAAAATACCGTGACCGCCGGCATCGTCTCGGCCAAGGCGCGCGACACCGGCGACTACCTGCCGTTGATCCAGACCGACGTGGCGGTCAACCCGGGCAATTCGGGTGGCCCGCTGATCAATCTCAAGGGTGAAGTGGTCGGCATCAATTCGCAGATCTACAGCCGTTCCGGCGGCTTCATGGGCATCTCCTTTGCGGTGCCCATCGATGAGGCGCTGCGTGTAGCCGACCAGCTCAAGGCCAGCGGGCGCGTCACGCGCGGCCGTATCGGCGTGCAGATCGGCGAAGTCACCAAGGATGTGGCCGAGTCGCTGGGCCTGGCCCGTGCGCAGGGCGCGCTGGTGCAGCGCGTGGAAGCCGGTGGCCCGGCTGACAAGGCGGGCCTGGAGGCGGGCGACATCATCCTGAAGTACAACGGCGCAACCATCGAGCGCCCCAGCGACTTGCCGCGCATGGTCGGTTCCACCAAGCCGGGTGCCAAGGCCACCGTCAATATCTGGCGCAAGGGCAGTGCCCGTGACGTCAGCGTGACCGTGGTCGAGCTGGAAGCCGACAAGCCCAAGCAGGCCGAGGAAAAGAAGGCCAAGCCCGACAACACCCCCAACTCCCTGGGCCTGGTGGTGAGCGACCTGAGCGATGCGCAGAAGAAGGAGCTGAAGGTCGAAAACGGCGTGCTGGTGGAAAACGTCAGCGGTGCCGCTGCTGCCGCCGGCATCCGTCCGGGCGATGTCATCCAGCGTCTCAACGAGGTCGATGTCAACGACAGCAAGCAATTTGGCCAGCTGGTGGCCAAGCTCGATGCCAAGAAGCGGGCGGCGGTGCTGGTGCGCCGTGGCGACTCCTCGCAGTTCGTGCCGCTGCGTCCGAACGGCGGCAACTGAGGTCGGGCCATTTTTCCGTAAAATTGCCTGATACTTCAGCATGAAGGCTGCGGCTCACAAGGGCCGCAGCCTTTTTCCTTGGTTCGCGCCGGGCTGAGGGAAGAAACTTTCATATGGGCCTATGACCACTCCTTCTTCACACCCGGTCGCCGGGCAAGCCTTGCACTTCATCATCTACTCGCGCAGCTACTGCCACCTGTGTGAAGACCTGCGTGACGCCTTGCGCCAAGCCCTGGGCGAGATCCCGGCCAGGATCGAGATGGTCGACGTGGATGCCGATGAGGCGCTGGTCGCGCGTTACGACGAGCTGGTGCCGGTATTGATGGGGCAGGGCCGGGATGGCCAGTGGCAGGAGTTGTGCCATTACCATCTGGATAAGCCGCGCCTGCAGGCATTTGTTGCTGAAATGAAATAAGTTGTGTTGTCGCAGCCAGGTCCGGCTGCGCGGCCTGGCACCGGAAAGTCGGGCTTGTCCCTGTGAATTCCGGTAAAATGCCGGGTCGAATAAGCTGTTGCAAAGGCGCTCGGCTGGGCAAAGCCCGCTACAGAGCGCCTTTTTTCATCGTTTCCAGTCTGTTAATGAACAATATCCGTAATTTCTCGATCATCGCCCACATCGATCACGGCAAGTCCACGCTCGCCGACCGCATCATCCAGTTGTGCGGGGGCTTGTCCAACCGTGAGATGGAAGCCCAGGTGCTGGATTCGATGGATATCGAGCGCGAGCGCGGCATCACCATCAAGGCCCAGACCGCCGCCCTGGCCTACAAGGCCAAGGATGGCCAGATCTACAATCTCAACCTGATCGACACCCCGGGGCACGTCGACTTCAGCTATGAAGTCTCGCGCTCGCTGTCGGCCTGCGAAGGCGCGCTGCTGGTGGTCGATGCCTCCCAAGGCGTGGAAGCGCAGACGGTGGCCAACTGCTACACGGCCCTGGACCTGGGCGTGGAAGTGGTGCCGGTCTTGAACAAGATCGACCTGCCCTCCGCTGATCCGGACAACGCCAAGAGCGAGATCGAGGACGTGATCGGCATCGACGCATCCGACGCCACTCCCTGCTCGGCCAAGACCGGCCTGGGCGTGGAAGACGTGCTCGAAGCCATCGTGGCCAAGGTGCCGGCCCCCAAGGGCGACCCGGATGCCCCGCTGCAGGCCCTGATCATCGATTCCTGGTTCGACAACTATGTCGGCGTGGTCATGCTGGTGCGCATCGTCAATGGCACCTTGCGTCCCAAGGACAAGATCCTGCTGATGGCCACCGAGACCCAGTACCTGACCGAAAGCATCGGCGTGTTCACGCCCAAGTCGCAATCGCGCGACGCCCTGACAGCTGGACAGGTCGGTTTCGTCATCGCCGGCATCAAGGAACTGAAGTCCGCGCGTGTGGGCGACACCATCACCCTGGCCGGCAAGCCGGCCCCGGCGCCGCTGCCCGGCTTCAAGGAAGTGCAGCCGCAGGTGTTTGCGGGCCTGTTCCCGGTGGAAGCCAACCAGTACGATGCCCTGCGCGACTCGCTGGAAAAATTGAAGCTCAACGACGCCGCCCTGATGTACGAGCCGGAAGTGTCGCAGGCGCTGGGCTTCGGCTTCCGCTGCGGCTTCCTGGGCCTGCTGCACATGGAAATCGTGCAGGAGCGCCTGGAGCGCGAGTTCGACATGGACCTCATCACCACCGCGCCAACGGTAGTGTATGAAGTGCAGCAGCGCGACGGCACCCTGCTGATGGTGGACAACCCGTCGAAGATGCCGGAAGTCTCCAAGATCGAGGAAATCCGCGAACCCATCGTCACCGTCAACCTGTACATGCCGCAGGAATACGTGGGCTCGGTCATCACCCTGTGCACGCAGAAACGCGGCATCCAGATGAACATGAGCTACCACGGCAAGCAGGTCCAGCTGACCTATGAAATGCCGATGGCCGAAATCGTGCTGGACTTCTTCGATCGCCTGAAGTCCACCTCGCGCGGCTACGCCTCCATGGACTACGAGTTCCAGGAATACCGCGCGGCAGACGTGGTCAAGGTCGACATGCTGATCAACAGCGAGAAGGTCGATGCGCTGGCCATCATCGTGCACCGTGCCGCGGCCCAGATCCGCGGTCGCCAGGTGGCGGCCAAGATGCGTGAGCTGATCCCGCGCCAGATGTTCGACGTGGCCATCCAGGCCGCCATTGGTGCCACCATCATCTCGCGTGAAAACGTCAAGGCCATGCGCAAGAACGTGCTGGCCAAGTGCTATGGCGGCGACATCTCCCGCAAGCGCAAGCTGCTGGAAAAGCAGAAGGCCGGCAAGAAGCGCATGAAGCAGGTGGGCTCGGTCGAAATTCCGCAGGAAGCATTCCTGGCAATCTTACAAGTGGACGATAAATAACATGCAGGCTTTGTTGGGCAACTTCGCACTCATTCTGTTCGTGCTGATGCTGGTGACCGGCGTGATCTGGTTCGCCGACACCTTCTTCCTCTCCAAGCAGCGCCGCGCCCGTGCCGATGCCGCCCTGGCCGAGTTCGATGCCGCGGTCGCGCGCGATCAGGCGCAAGGCGTCAAGCGTGACGGTACCGTCGCCACCGCCCGTGCCGACCTGCAGGCGCGTCACTTGAAGCAGCCAGCCTGGATCGAATATTCCGGCAGCTTCTTCCCGGTCATCGCACTGGTGTTCTGCCTGCGTTCTTTCCTGTATGAACCGTTCAAGATTCCGTCCAGCTCGATGGTGCCGACCCTGCTGGTGGGCGACCTGATCCTGGTGAACAAATTCACCTACGGTATCCGCCTGCCCATCATCAACAAGAAGATCATCGAAGTGAACCAGCCGCAGCGCGGCGACGTCATGGTCTTCAAGTACCCCAAGGACATGTCGGTGGACTACATCAAGCGCGTGGTGGGCGTGCCTGGTGATAAAATAGTCTATAAAAACAAGCGCTTAACGGTTAATGGTGAACAAATTTCTTACAAAGCGCTGCCGGATTATCTGGATGAGGAAAATCTGACGTACTATAAGCAATGGCAGGAAAACCTGACCGGCGTGGAGCACAAGATTCTCACCGATGAGCGTGCCCCCAACTTCGTGCCCAATCCCGATGCCTTCCCGCATCATGAGCTGTGCACCTACAACGCCGAAGGTTTCGCCTGCACGGTGCCGCCGGGTGAATATTTCATGATGGGCGACAACCGGGACAACAGCCTCGACAGCCGCTACTGGGGCTTCGTGCCGGACCAGAACATCGTCGGCAAGGCCTTCTTTGTCTGGATGAACCTGGGCGATATCAAGCGGATCGGCAGCTTCCACTAAGAGCGCGCCGCATCCTGGTCCAGCAGCTTACGCAGTTTCTGCAGTTTCCAACTGGCAACTTCGCATTGTGGAGGCAGACCCGGAGCAGTTTTCAGCTTTGCTTTGAACCGATCCCGCTGACTGGTCAGGCTGGTAATCCCCGATCCACGCGCCACTGCGCGTATCGGGGCGGCAGACTGAATGACGGATGAAAAAATGGATCCTCAACTCTTGCAACAACGGCTAGGCCACCCATTCAAGGATGCTTCGCTCCTGCAGCAGGCCTTGACCCACCGTAGCCATAGCGCCTTGCATAACGAGCGGCTGGAATTCCTCGGCGATTCGGTGCTGAACTGCGTGGTGGCTTCGCTGCTCTTCGAACGTTACGACAAGATCGACGAAGGCGACCTCTCGCGCCTGCGCGCCAACCTGGTCAAGCAGCAATCGCTGTATGAAATCGCCCAGCGGCTGGAGCTGTCGCAGTTCCTGCGCCTGGGAGAAGGCGAACTCAAATCCGGCGGCTTCCGCCGTCCCTCGATCCTGGCCGATACCCTGGAGGCGCTTTTTGGCGCGATCTTCCTCGATTCCGGCTTCGAAGCGGCACGCGCGGTGATCCGCTCGCTCTACGTCCCGGTGCTGGAACACGTCGATCCCAAGACCTTGGGCAAGGATGCCAAGACCCTGCTGCAAGAGTTCTTGCAGGGCAAGAAGATCCCGCTGCCGCAGTACAACGTCATCGCCACCCATGGTGCGGCCCACAGCCAGGAATTCGAGATCGAATGCCTGGTGCCCAAGCTGGACATCCAGGTCTTCGGCACCGGTGGCAGCCGTCGCGCCGGCGAACAGGCCGCCGCCAAGCTGGCCCTGGAAGCCGTGCAGCTGGCGCTGGCCAAGACCCCGTCGGCCGGCCGCAAGCCGCGTGCCCGTACCACCCAGCTCAAACTGGCCGGTATTGCAACCATCCAGCCGGATGCACCCGAGCACGAAGCGGGCAAGGGCAATCGTCCTGACGCCTCGACGGTCAATGGCAGCAAGCCTGCCAAACCGCCCAAGGAGCTGAAGGAGCAGAAGGAAACCAAGGAACAGAAGGGCGCGCCCGTCACCGCGCGCAACGATGGCAAGACCACCGGCGACCGCACTGAAACGGCCGCAGCAGAACCCATTTCGGCGGCTTCATCCGCCTCGCAATCCAGAACAGCATGACAGATTCCCCCATGGCCGATGACGCATCGGCGCAGACCCCCGAGAGCGATTACCGTTGCGGCTACATCGCCATCGTCGGTCGTCCCAACGTTGGCAAGTCGACCCTCATGAACGTGCTGGTCGGCGCCAAGGTCAGCATCACCTCGCGCAAGGCCCAGACCACGCGCCACCGCATCACCGGCATCCAGACCATCGAGAACACCCAGTATGTCTACGTCGACACGCCGGGTTTCCAGACGCGTCACAGCAATGCCCTCAACAAGACCCTGAACCGCACCGTCACCAATACCCTGACGGCGTCCGACGTGATCCTCTTCGTGATCGAAGCCGGTACTTTTGGTCCCGCCGACAAGCAGGTGCTTGATCTCCTGCCGGCCAACGTGCCCTGCATCCTGGTGTTGAACAAGGCCGACCGCAACAAGGACAAGACCACGCTCATGCCCTTCGCCCGCGAAGTGGCTTCGCACCATGATTTTGCCGCCGTGGTGCCGGTCTCGGCCAAGCAGCGCTTCCAGCTCGATCGCCTGCAGGAAGAAGTGCGCAAGCTGCTGCCGCAGAATCCGCCGATGTTCGACGAAGACGACATCACCGACCGCAGCGAGAAATTCCTGGCCTCTGAAATCGTGCGCGAAAAGGTATTCCGCTTCGTCGGTGAAGAATTGCCCTACACCAGCACGGTCCTGATCGAGAAGTTCGAGCAGGAAGGCAACCTGCGCCGCATCTTCGCGGCCATCCTGGTCGAACGCGACACCCACAAGGCCATGGTGATCGGCCAGAAGGGCGCACGCCTGAAGGAAATTTCCACCCAGGCGCGCCTGGACATGGAGCGCCTCTTCGGTGGTCCGGTCTACCTGGAGATCTGGGTCAAGGTCAAATCGGGCTGGGCCGACAACGAAGCCGGCCTGCGCGCCTACGGCTACGAGTGAGCCCGCGTGCGGCCTCCTGCGGGCTGCGCGCAATCCCTGCATAATCATGGCATTACGCCGCGCCCCAACGACGTGGCTTCACGCATTCAGGACGGATATCCATGACCACCATGCTCAACGAACCCCAGCTCGACGGCCAGGTAATCGATCCGGCCGCGCCGGTCGCGCCCCAGGCGCCTGCCAAGGCCCCGGCACGCAAGCCGGCCGCGCCCCGTGCGCGCAGCCGCGCGGTGCCGGAGAAGGAGCACAAGGTACTGGCGCAGCCGGGCTTCGTGCTGCACAGCTATCCCTACAAGGAAACCAGTCTCATCATCGACGTGTTCTCCCGGGATCACGGCCGTATCGCACTCGTAGCCAAGGGCGCCAAGCGTCCGCACTCCAAGCTGCGCGGTGCCTTGCAGACTTTCCAGCCGCTCTCGCTGTCGTGGAGCGGCAAGTCCGAAGTGCGCACGCTGACCGATGCCGAATGGGTGGGCGGCCTGCTGCCGCTGGAAAAATCGGCCCTGCTGTGCGGTTTCTACCTCAATGAATTGCTGGTCAAGCTGCTGGCGCGCGAAGATGCGCACCCGGCACTGTTCGACCATTACGTGGCTACCCTCAACAAGCTGGCCCATGGCGAGAATGCCCCCATCGTGCTGCGCCAGTTCGAACGCATCCTCTTGAAGCAGACCGGCGTGGCCGGCAACTGGAGCCATTGCGTGGCCAGCGGCAAGACCGTGCAGCCGGATGGCATCTATGTCGTGGATCCGGAGCAGGGCACACGCCCCGAGCGCATTTCCGACCGCGCGCCCAAGGTCTCCGGCAAGACACTGCTGGACATGGAGCGCGAGGACTACAGCGACCCCACCACGCAGTTGCAGAGCAAGTTCCTGATGCGCTACCTGCTGTCGCATCACCTGGGCGGTGCGCAGCTCAACACGCGCCAGATCCTGATCGACCTGATGCAGCTGTGACGGCGCGGCGGCCTGCCTGCCGCCGGCCAGAACATGCCGCCACTTGATCCCGTCTGCCCCCGCGTGCGATCCCGAGCCGCTACAATCCGACAGTGGCTGCACGGTACTTCACGTGCAGCCTTGATCACATCCCGACATCATTCAAACGAAGCTTCCTGACACCATGAGTTTCCTGCAGCCTGCCGGCCCGGCCATCGACCTGGGCATCAACATCGATCACGTCGCCACCTTGCGCAATGCGCGCGGCACCCGTTATCCCGATCCCATCCGCGCCGCGCTGGAAGCCGAGGAGGCCGGTGCCGATGCGATCACCCTGCACCTGCGCGAAGACCGCCGCCACATCCGCGATGAAGACGTCAAGGCCATCCGTCCGCTGCTGCAGACGCGCATGAACCTGGAAGCCGCTGTGACGAAAGAGATGATCGATTTCGCCTGTGGCATCCAGCCGCAGGATGTCTGCCTGGTGCCGGAAAAGCGCACCGAAGTCACCACCGAAGGCGGCCTGGACGTGCGCGGCCATTTTGCCGATGTGCAGGCGGCGATCGTGCAGTTGCAGCAGGAACGCATTCGCGTCTCTTTGTTCATTGATCCGGATGTGGAGCAGATCCAGGCGGCCGCAGAATCGGGTGCTCCCGTCATCGAACTTCATACCGGCCGTTATGCGGACGCCACCAGCGAGCGTGAACAGCAGGAAGAGCTGGAGCGCATCCGCATTGCCGTGCAAGCCGGCGTCAAGCTCGGCCTGAAGGTCAATGCCGGCCACGGGCTGCACTACACCAATGTCCAGGCCATCGCCGCCATCCCCGAGATCGCTGAACTCAACATCGGCCACGCCGTGGTCGCCCATGCGGTCTTTGCCGGCTGGCGCAATGCGGTCTCCGAGATGAAGGCCATCATGGTCAAGGCCCGCCTGGACGCCCTCAAGGCCAAGGCTTGAGGCGCGCCGCATGATTTACGGCATCGGTACCGACATCCTCCAGATTTCGCGCCTGGAGGCGACCCTGGGGCGTCACGGCGACCGTTTCGCCGCCAAGATCCTGGGCCCGCAGGAAATGGAAAAATACCTGCGCCGCAAGGCCAAAGTGGAAGCACGCGGCGTGCGCTTCCTGGCCACCCGTTTCGCCGCCAAGGAAGCCTTTTCCAAGGCCATCGGCATGGGCATGCGCATGCCCATGACCTGGCGCGCCATGCAGGTGTTGAACGCCCCCAGCGGCAAGCCGGTGGTGGTCTGCAGCGGCGCCTTGCAAGAATGGATGGAAGAGCAGGGCTTGAGCGCCCAGGTTTCCGTCACCGACGAAGTGGAATACGCCGTCGCCTTTGTCATCGTGGAGAAGTCATGAATCAAGCCGTCAAGCCGCTCGGTCCGGTCATGCTGGACGTGGTCGGCACCACGCTGGATGCCGCCGATATCGCGCGCCTCCAGCACCCGCTGACGGGCGGGGTCATCCTGTTTGCCCGCAACTATGAGAACCGTGCGCAACTGGTCGCCTTGACCAGTGCGATTCGCCAGGCCCGTCCCGGTATCCTCATCGCCGTGGACCACGAAGGCGGCCGCGTGCAGCGCTTCCGCACCGATGGTTTTACGCGCCTGCCGGCCATGGGCCAACTGGGCCAGCTGTGGGATCGCGACGTACTGCAAGCCACCAAGGTGGCCACGGCCACCGGCTTCGTGCTGGCCGCTGAACTGCGCGCCTGTGGCATCGACCTGTCGTTCACCCCGGTGCTCGATCTGGATTACGGCGTCTCCAGCGTGATCGGCGACCGTTCCTTCCATCGCGATCCGCGCGTGGTCACGCTCATGGCCAAGAGCCTCAATCACGGCCTGGCGCTGGCGGGCATGGCCAATTGCGGCAAGCATTTCCCCGGCCATGGTTTTGTCACGGCCGACTCCCACGTGGCCATACCGGTCGATGAGCGCGGCCTGGAAGACATCCTCGGCGACGACGCCACACCGTATGACTGGCTGGGCATGAGCCTGGCCGCGGTCATGCCGGCCCACGTCATCTACCCCAAGGTGGATGCGCAACCGGCCGGTTTTTCCAAGGTCTGGCTGTCGATGCTGCGCGAGCGCTTCGGCTTCCAGGGGGTGATCTTCAGTGACGACCTCAGCATGCACGGTGCCAGTGTTGCCGGTGGTCCGCTGCAGGCCGCACAGGCTGCGCTGGATGCGGGCTGCGATGTGGCGCTGATCTGCAACTCGCCGGACAAGGCCGACGCCATCCTCGCCGGGCTCCAGGGCGGTACCGATGCGGCCTCCGCCGCACGCCGCGCGACCCTGCTGCCCTGTGGCGAGGCATTGGGCTGGGATGCGCTGCAAGCCGATCCGCGCTACCTGGCCGCACGCGCGCTGGTGCAGTCGCTGTAAGTCATTCGTTTTCGCTCATGTCCGATATCCCAGTATCCCCGCTCCCCGACCCGCGTGAAGTCGTGCTGGACACGGTTGCCCGGCTGCCGCACCTGCCGGGCGTCTATCGCTACTTCGACGCCGAGGACAACGTGCTCTACGTGGGCAAGGCGCGCGACCTCAAGAAGCGTGTCTCCAGCTATTTCCAGAAGACCCTCACCAGTGCGCGCATTGCCATGATGGTCGAGCGCATTGCGCGCCTGGAAACCACGGTCACCCGCAGCGAGGCTGAAGCGCTGCTGCTGGAAAACAATCTCATCAAGACGCTGCGCCCGCGCTTCAATATCCTCTTCCGCGACGACAAGTCCTATCCCTACCTGAAGATCACCGGCCACGCCTTCCCGCGCATGGCCTACTATCGCGGCGCGGTGGACAAGCGCAGCCAGTATTTCGGTCCGTTCCCCAATGCCGGGGCAGTGAAGGAATCGATCCAGATCCTGCAGAAGGTGTTCCTGCTGCGCACTTGCGAAGACACCGTCTTCACCAACCGTACGCGGCCCTGCCTGCTGCACCAGATCCACCGCTGCAGCGGACCCTGCGTGAACCTGGTCAGCCGCGAGGATTACGCGCTCGACGTGGAGAATGCCTCCAAATTCCTGCGCGGCCGCCAGAGCGAAGTGATGGAAGCGCTGGAGCAGAAGATGCATGCCTTCGCCGCCGACCTGAAATTCGAACAGGCCGCTGCCGTGCGCGACCAGATCGGTTCGCTCTCCAGCGTGCTGCACCAGCAGAGTATGGAGACGGTCAGCGACGCCGACATCGACATCATCGCCGTGGTGGTGCAGGGCGGCCGTGCCTGCGTGAACCTGGCGATGGTGCGCGGCGGCCGCCATCTCGGCGACCGTGCCTATTTCCCCACGCATGTGGATGATGCGATGGACACCGCCGAGGACAGCATCGAGGTGGAAGTGCTCAAAGCCTTCCTGGCCCAGCACTACATCGACAAGTTCATCCCCGGCTCGCTCATCGTCGGCACCGAATTCGATGATCCGGCCCTGATGATGGCCTTGATGGAGCAGTGCGGCCATCGCATCACGCTGACTTTCCAGCCACAGGGCCAACGTCGCCAGTGGCTGGAGATGGCCGCCAAGGGGGCCGGGATCGCACTGGCACGATTGCTGTCCGAGCAAGGCTCGCAGCAGGCCCGCACGCGTGCGCTGGCCGAAGTGCTGGAGCTGGAACGCGAAGACCTGGACGAACTGCGCGCCGAATGCTTCGACATCAGCCACACCCAAGGTGAAGCCACGCAAGCCTCGTGCGTGGTGTTCCATCACCATGCGATGCAGAACGGTGAATACCGCCGCTACAACATCAACGACATCACGCCCGGCGATGACTACGCCGCCATGCGCCAGGTGCTCACGCGCCGCTACGAGAAGGTCGCCAACGGCGAAGGCGTGATGCCGGACATCGTCCTGATCGACGGCGGCAAAGGCCAGGTCGAGATGGCGCGTCAGGTGCTGACCGAACTGGGGTTGGACATCAGTCTGATCGTCGGTGTGGCCAAGGGGGAAGGGCGCAAGGTCGGCCTGGAGACCCTGGTCTTCGCCGATGGCCGTGCGCCCAAGGAGCTGGGCAAGGAATCGGCTGCACTGATGCTGATCGCGCAGATCCGGGACGAAGCGCACCGTTTTGCCATCACCGGCATGCGCGCCAAGCGCGCCAAGGCACGCCAGACCTCGCGCCTGGAAGAGATCGAGGGCATCGGTGCCAAGCGCCGCCAGCGCCTGCTGGTGCGCTTCGGTGGCCTGCGCGGCGTGGCCGATGCCAGCGTGGATGACCTGGCCTCCGTGGAAGGCATCTCGCGCCAGCTGGCCGAGGAAATCTACCGCCAGTTGCACTGAGTTCGTTCACGCTGCTGCACCGCTGCTGCGCGCACCGACGTAAAGGCGGGCGCAGCAGGGGATGACTCTGCTACTATTCGGTAAATTTTTTTTCGTGTACGCCGCTCCAACCCTCCAAGACGTATGCCTTTCAATATTCCGATTCTGCTGACCTGGTTGCGGGTGGCGCTCATTCCTCTGGTCGTCGGGGTCTATTACCTGCCTGAGATTGGCTTGAACCGTTACGAGCAGGGCATCGCCGCCACGGCCGTGTTCATCGTCGCGGCCGCTACCGACTGGTTCGATGGCTTCCTGGCGCGCCGCTGGAACCAGACCTCCGCCTTTGGCGCCTTCCTCGACCCGGTGGCCGACAAGCTCATGGTCACCGGCGCCTTGCTGGTGCTGGTGCACCTGGATCGCGTGCATCCGGTGATCGCCTTCATCATCATCGGCCGCGAGATCGCCATTTCGGCGCTGCGTGAATGGATGGCCCAGATCGGCGCCTCCAAGTCAGTGGCGGTCAGTTCGCTGGGCAAGATCAAGACCACCGCACAGATGATCGCCATCCCCATGCTGCTGTACTACGACAGCCTGTTCGGCTTCATCGATACGCGCCTGTGGGGCAGCTTGCTGCTGCTGGTGGCGGCGGTGCTGACGGTGTGGTCGATGCTGTACTACCTGCGCCGCGCGATGCCGATGATCAAGGAAGCCGATGCCGGGAACAGAAAAAAATAATTAAATAATTAAGATCGATAGTTGACAAATACCAACGCTGCCTTATAATAGCGTTCTGTTTTCGATGCGGGAGTAGCTCAGTTGGTAGAGCGATACCTTGCCAAGGTATAGGTCGAGAGTTCGAGACTCTTCTCCCGCTCCAAGTTACTTGGAAAAAAGGAAGCCTGACAAAGCTTCCTTTTTTTATTGTGATAGGTGAGCGAGCATTGAAATTTTGGCTGCGGCGCAAGTCGAAAAAAGTCAAAAAAGATGTTTGCAAACAACACGTGTTTTAGGTAGTATGCGTGTCCCCAAGGCGGGGTAGCAAAGTGGTTATGCAGCGGCCTGCAAAGCCGTCTACGCCGGTTCGATCCCGACCCCCGCCTCCAAAACGCTCCATGCGGGAGTAGCTCAGTTGGTAGAGCGATACCTTGCCAAGGTATAGGTCGAGAGTTCGAGACTCTTCTCCCGCTCCAGATTCAAGGCAGGCAGCTTCGGCTTCCTGCAGCAGTAAAGTGTAAGTTCCCATGCGGGAGTAGCTCAGTTGGTAGAGCGATACCTTGCCAAGGTATAGGTCGAGAGTTCGAGACTCTTCTCCCGCTCCAGTTTCAAACCAGGCAGCTTCGGCAGCCTGTTGCAGTAGATGTAAAAGTCCCATGCGGGAGTAGCTCAGTTGGTAGAGCGATACCTTGCCAAGGTATAGGTCGAGAGTTCGAGACTCTTCTCCCGCTCCAAATTGAAAGAGGAAGCCTTCGGGCTTCCTCTTTTCATTTCTGCGCTGCATTTGCGCACCCGCCGCTCTCGTTGCTTTTCCTTCCTCAACGCCGAGTGCATCCTGCACATCACGCGGATACCTCCAGTTTTTGATTTCCTCGTCTGCTTGTTCGTCGTGGCGGTACGATGCGTCTCTCCTGCCAGGCAGCGAGCGTGGTATTTCGATACATGCGACAAGGCAAGAATGAAAAATGTCGACTATCGGCATTTGCCTGATTGCCACGACCATCTTTCCCTACTACATTGCTGAGTCAGGCTTTTCGCCTGTCACTATCATTCGCATCCTGGGGAGGGGGCATGGACAATTTTCAGAAAGAGATTGACGAAAGAACCAATCTCACCGCATCCAACAAATTCGAGCTGCTGCTGTTCCGCCTGGGGGCGGATCCACATGGTGAGCGCTCCGAGCTGTTTGGCATCAACGTCTTCAAGATCCGCGAAATCGTGCCCATGCCGCCGGTGACCAAGGCCGCCGGTACGCAATCGCCGATGCTGGGCATGGTCAACATCCGTGGCCAGATCATCTCGGTGATCGACCTGCCGGCGGTGGTGGGCTGTGTGCCCAAGACGGGCCTCAACATCCTGCTGGTCACCGAATACGCGCGCAGCACCCAGGCCTTTGCGGTGGAATCGGTGGACGAGATCGTGCGCCTCGAATGGAGCCAGGTCCTCTCGGCCGAAACCAGCAGCGGTGGCGCCTTCGTCACCAGCATCGCGCGCCTGGATCAGGACAAGGACACCAGCCGCCTGGCGCAGGTGCTGGATGTGGAGCAGATCCTGCACGAGATCATGCCCAGCGATCGCAACATGAAGATGGAAAACCTGGAAAAGAGCGCCGGCCATGGCATGCGCCCCGGCGCGGTGGCCATCGCCGCCGACGATTCCAAGGTAGCCCGTTCGCTCATCGAGCAGGGCTTGCGGGCCATGGAAATTCCCTTCGAGATGCATGTCACCGGCAAGGATGCCTGGGACAAGATCCAGAAACTGGCCAAGGAAGCGCGCGCCGAGGGCAAGCCGATTGCTGACAAGATATCCTTCGTGCTGACCGATCTGGAAATGCCGGAGATGGACGGCTTCACCCTCACGCGCAACATCAAGCGCGAGGACTTCCTGAAAAACATTCCCGTCATCATCCACTCCTCACTGTCCGGTTCGGCCAACGAGGATCACGTCAAGAGCGTGGGCGGGGATGCCTACGTCGCCAAGTTCGAAGCCAACGAACTGGCCGCGACCATCTTCGGCGTGCTCGACAAGGCCGCGGCCAAGGCCTGACCTGCCCGCGCTGCAATCACCGCGAAGGGAGCCTTTGGGCTCCCTTTCTTTTTCTCCTGCGCCGGCCACTGTCCTGCCGCTGCATGCGCCGATCTCGTATACTGACGCTCCCTTGATCCTGCCGCATCGTGCGGCGCAGAGCCTCTCTTCATGCAGATTCCCGCCATCGCCTCTCCGTATGACGCCGCCCTGGCCGCGCGTCTCGACGCGCGCATCAACGACAAGACCAAGCCCCTTGGCAGCCTCGGCGCGCTGGAGCGCCTGGCGCGCCAGATCGGCCTGATCCAGGGCAGCGACCATCCGGTGCTGCGCCAGAGCGCCATCGTGGTCTGTGCCGGGGATCATGGCGTCACCGCAGAGGGCGTCTCAGCCTATCCGCAAAGCGTGACCTGGCAGATGGTGGAGAACTTCCTCGCTGGCGGTGCCGCGATCAACATCTTCGCGCGCCAGAATGAATGCGCGCTCTATATCGTCGATACCGGCGTCAATCATGATTTCGGCCAGCGCGATGGCCTGCTGGACCGCAAGATCGCAGCCGGTACCGCCAATTTCTGCAAAGCGCCGGCAATGACGGCACCGCAATGCGAGGCCGCGCTGCAGGCCGGCCTCCAGTTCGCCGAATCGCTGCAGGCCGATGTGCTGGGCTTCGGCGAGATGGGGATCGGCAATACCACAGCCGCTGCCGCGTTGATGGCGGCCTTCACAGGTGCGCCGGTGCAAGAATGCGTCGGCGCCGGCACCGGCCTTGATGCCCAGGGCGTCGCCCGCAAGGCCGATGCGGTGACGCGCGCGCTGTACCTGCATGCACAAGCGAGCACACCGCTGCAGCGATTGGCGGCCTTGGGTGGCTTCGAGATCGCCTTCATGACCGGTGCCATGATGGGCGCCGCACATCGCCGCAAGGTGGTGCTCATCGATGGCTTCATCGTCACCTCGGCGCTGCTGGTGGCAGCCGCCCTGCAGCCGGCCGTGCTGGAGTACTGCGTGTTTTCGCATTGCTCGGATGAGGCCGGCCATCGCCGCATGCTGCAGTACCTGGGGGCCACGCCGCTGATGCAGCTGGACCTGCGCCTGGGCGAGGGCACCGGGGCCGCGCTGGCCTTGCCGCTGCTGCGCGCGGCCGTCAATTTCCTGGAACGCATGGCCACTTTCTCCTCGGCCAGCGTCAGCGAAAAGCATGTCTGACAAAGACTTCACCTCTGCGCCGCCATCGTGCAGTGAGGGCCCGCTGTACCAGCTGCGTCTGTTCTTCACGGCGCTGCAATTCTTCACACGGCTGCCGATCCCGCGCTGGGTGGGCTTCCAGCCACACTGGCTGCAGCACGCCACGCGCTATTTTCCGCTGGTCGGCTGGATCGTGGCCTGGGCCTGTGCCCTGGTCTACCTGCTGGCCGTGCAGTTCTGGCCCCAGATGGTGGCGGTGCTGCTGTCCACCGCAGCCGGGATCTGGCTTACCGGCGCCTTCCACGAGGATGGCTTTGCCGACGTCTGCGATGGCCTCGGTGGCGCAGTCAGCCGTGAACGTGCGCTGGAGATCATGCGTGATTCGCGCCTGGGCAGTTATGGCGTGATCGGTATCGTCGCGCTCTTGCTGGCCAAGCTGGCGGCCCTGCAGGCGCTGCTGCCGTTGCAGGTGCTGGCCGTGCTGGGGATGGCTCATCCGCTGTCGCGCTGGCTGGCCACCTGCCTCATCTGGCGTATGGATTATGTCCGCGAGGAGGGCAAGGCCAAGCCGCTGGCGCAGCAGATGGGGCATGGCGAATTCCTGTTGGCGACCTCGTTTGCGGTGCTGCCGGTGATCGGCGTGATCGCGCTGGGCATGATGTCCTGGCAGCGCATCGCCGCCGGCGTGCTGCTGGCGGCACTGGCGACGATCTGGCTGGCCTCGCGCTTCCGGCGTCGCCTCGGCGGCTATACCGGGGATTGCCTCGGTGCGGTCCAGCAGTTGAGCGAGACGGCCTTCTATCTCGGTGCGCTTGCCTCACTGCCGTCGTGGTGGAATCCCTGAGCCATGCCCATGCGCCTGCATCTGGTCCGGCATCCCCAGCCACTCGTGGACAAGAGCACCTGTTATGGTCGCAGCGATATTGCGGTCGCTCCCGAGATGCTGGCGCAGAGCGCGGCGCAACTATTGCCGCAGTTGCGGGCGTTGCCCCATGACTGGCCGCTGGTGAGCAGCCCCCTGCAGCGCTGCGCGAAGCTCGCGCACTCCCTCGCGCAGGCCATGCATCGTCCCGCACCGCAGGTGGATCCGCGGCTGCAGGAAATGGATTTCGGGCAATGGGAGCTGCGCCCTTGGGATGACATCCCCTGGGCCGAAGTCGAGGCATGGAATGCCGATCTTGCGCATTACGCACCCGGCGGTGGCGAGACTTTGACCGAGGTGGCAGGCCGCATGTGGCAAGCCTTCGACGACCTGCTCGCCACCAGTGCCGAGGGCGTCATCGTGATCTGCCATGCCGGGTCCATCCGCATGCTGCACGCCTGCGCCGCATGGCGTGCAGGGCAGGGCGAGTCTGCCAGTCCGGAGGCCGCAGACTTCCGGGAGATCGCCCTGAACGCCGCAGCCCATCGCACCGAGATTCCCTATGCCCGCCCGCTGGTGCTGGATGTCTCCCCCAGCCCGGCGCGCTAGCCCGCCCCGCGCGACTCCACCGCAAATTTGATCAGTTCCGCCTGTCCATCGATATTGAGCTTGCGCTTGATGTTGAGCCGGTGGGTTTCCACCGTACGTACGCTCAGGTCCAGCTCGCGGGCGATCTGCTTGTTCGATTCACCATTGGCAATGTGCTGCAGCACTTCGCGCTCGCGCTGCGTGAGCAACTCGCGCACCGGCAGTGGCTGGGTCAGCTGGCGCACCAGTGCGGCGCTGTAGTAGATGCCGCCCGAGCGCACCGTTTCGATGGCATGCACGATGTCCTGGCTGGGCGCATCCTTGAGCACATAGCCGCGGGCACCTGCCTGGATCGATTGCATCACGTATTCCGCCTTGTCATGCATGCTCAGGATCAGTACCGCGATCTCCGGATGCAGCGCATGAAAACGCGCCGTCAGCTCGATGCCGTTGATGCCGCGCATGTTGATGTCCATCAGTGTGAGATCGATCTGATGCAGGGCGGCGGCGGCCAGTGCCTCCTCGGCATTGCCCGCCTCGGCCACCACTTCCAGTCCGGGCACGGTTTCCAGTCGCGCGCGCAAGCCGTCGCGCACCAGCGGATGATCGTCGATAAGCATGATGCGCGTAGTAGCAGCGGCAGGGGCAGGGGAGATGGGGTTGGCGGTCTCAGACATGGGGCGAAGGGAAGAGGGAAGAGCGCGCAATGACGGCGCTGATGCTGGTGCCGGCAGCCGATGAATCGATGGCCAGCTCACCACCGACGGCTTCCATGCGTTCGCGCATGTTGCGCAGTCCGATGCCGTGGCGCGAATGATCGTCTACCTGGCCGGGATCGAAGCCGTTGCCGTTGTCCTGCACTTGCAGCATCAGCAGGTTGTGGCCGTCATACAGGCGCATGCGGATCTGGCTGGCGTTGGCGTGCCGTGCAATGTTGGTGAGCGCTTCCTGCGCCACGCGGAACAGCACGGTGTTGACCACGTCCGAGAGCGCCGCGCCGTCCTCGCGCTGGCGCTCATGCTCGAAGACGATCTGTGTCTGCGGGCTGCTTTCGCGCCACTCGCCGCACAGGTGTTCCAGTGCCGCCGCCAGTCCGAGATCATCGAGGATGGCCGGCCGCAAATCGTGCGAGATGCGGCGCACTTCGGCCAGCACGCCGTTGATCTGGGTCGCGGTCTTTTCAAAGCCGGCGCGTGCCACCGCCGCTTGTTCGGGCGTGCCGCGCAGGCGTTCCAGGGCGGCTTCGATCTGCAGCTTGATGGAGACCAGCCACTGGCTGATGCCGTCATGCAGGTCGCGCGAGAGGCGCGCGCGTTCTTCTTCCTGCGAACGCACCACGCGCTGGGCCAGCTGGCGCAGCTTGGCATCGGCCACGCGATACTCGCTCAGGTTCAGCAGCAGGCCGGCCAGTCCCACCGCCAGCGCGCTGGATAAAGCGATGATCGCGATGAGCAGCATGGTCTGGTGCAGGTAGCCGGAATTCTGGTGATCGACCTGGGCCAGCGCCGCTTCCACATCATCGAGGTAAATGCCGGTGCCGATCACCCAGTCCCAGCGCGGCAGCGCGATCACGTAACCCAGCTTGGGCGCCACGGTCTTGCTGGAGGGCTTGCGCCACAGGTAGCGCTCAAAGCCGCCGCCCTGGTGGGCGCGTTCGATCAGGTGCTGGATGGTCGGGCTGCCGGAGGCATCGCGCCAGTCCCACATCTCGCGTCCGACCAGTTCCGGCTGGCGCGGATGCATGATGCTGCGGCCCTGGTCGTCATAGACGAAGAAATAGCCGTCGTCGCCAAACTCCAGGTCGGCCAGGATGCGCCGGGCTTCTTCCTTGATGGCGTCATCGGTGCGTCCGGTGTCGTAGAGATGGGCCAGCGCATGCTGGGCCAGGTCAACGTAGTGGCGTAGCTCCGTATTCTTGCTGGCCAGGTAGGCGGCCTCGATGGTGGAACGCTGCTGGCGCGCCAGTTCCACCGCCTGGTAACGCACCACCAGCGCGATGGCCGCAAAGGCCAGGCACAGCGGGACGATGGCGAGGAAGATGATTTTCTGGCGCAGTTTCATGCCCGCGATTCTACCCAAAGCCTATGGGTGCCCGCGTAAATCTTCATCTCGTTTGCCTGCCCGTTATCACCACGGAAGAAAATCCCTTCACCCTGCGTAATTCTACGTAGCGGCTCTGCGTAGTGCTGCGCTTGTGGGGCAGCAGGGGCATGCCGATACTGGCGGGCATCCTGCGCAGTGCGTCCGTTCGATCAGTTTCATTCATGTGGACCTGGACGACGACGCACTGACGACAACAAGATTTCCCACAACAATTCATATCCGCAAGGAGGAGAACAATGAACCGCTTGGTTTCCAGACTGGGCTGGCTGGCTGTCGCCCTGGGTGGCGCCGGGGCCTGCGCCTACGTCGCATTGCAGCGCGGCGAATCGATCAATGCCGTCTGGCTGGTCGTGGCCTCGGTGTGCGTCTACCTGATCGCCTACCGCTTCTACAGCAAATTCATCGCCGAGCGCGTGCTGGGCCTGGATGGCGCGCGCATGACGCCGGCCTACAAGTTCAACGATGGCCTGGATTACGTGCCCACCAACAAGTACGTGCTGTTCGGCCACCACTTCGCCGCCATCGCCGGTGCCGGTCCGCTGGTGGGGCCGGTGCTGGCCGCGCAGATGGGCTATCTGCCGGGCATGCTGTGGATCCTGGCCGGCGTGGTCTTTGCCGGTGCCGTGCAGGACTTCATGGTGCTGTTCATCTCCACCCGCCGCGACGGCCGCTCGCTGGGCGACCTGATCAAGTCCGAACTGGGGCAGGTACCCGGCGTGATCGCGCTCTTCGGGGCCTTCATGATCATGGTCATCATCCTGGCGGTGCTGGCGCTGATCGTGGTCAAGGCCCTGGCCGAGTCGCCGTGGGGCACTTTCACCGTGGCCGCGACCATTCCCATTGCGCTCTTCATGGGCGTCTATTCGCGCTACATTCGTCCGGGCCGCATCGGTGAAGTCTCGTGGATCGGCTTCGTGCTGCTGATGCTGGCCATCGTCGGCGGCCAGTATGTGCAGGAACATGCCGTGCTGGGCCAGATGTTCACCTTCAACGGCAAGCAGCTGACCTGGATGTTGATCGGCTACGGCTTTGTCGCCTCGGTGCTGCCCGTGTGGCTGCTGCTGGCGCCGCGCGATTACCTGTCCACCTTCCTGAAGATCGGCACCATCGTGGCGCTGGCGCTGGGCATCATCTTCATTGCCCCGCACCTGAAGATGCATGCGGTGACCCGCTTCATCGACGGCAGTGGTCCGGTGTGGTCGGGTTCGCTGTTCCCGTTCCTGTTCATCACCATCGCCTGCGGTGCGGTCTCGGGCTTCCATGCGCTCATTTCCTCGGGCACCACGCCCAAGCTGCTGGAAAACGAAAAGCACGCCCGCTTCATCGGTTATGGCGCCATGCTGATGGAATCCTTCGTGGCCATCATGGCGCTGATCGCGGCTTCCTGCATCGAGCCGGGCATCTACTTCGCCATGAACAGCCCGGCCGCGCTGATCGGCACCACGCCGGAGAACGTGGCGCAGGTAATCTCGCAGTGGGGCTTCCATATCACCCCCGAGATGCTGACCCATACCGCCCAGGCCGTGGGTGAACATACCATCATCTCGCGCGCCGGCGGCGCGCCTACGCTGGCCGTGGGCATGGCCCAGATTCTCTCCGGCGTGACCGGGGAAGCCATGATGGCCTTCTGGTACCACTTCGCCATCCTGTTCGAAGCGCTGTTCATCCTGACTGCCGTGGATGCGGGTACCCGTGCCGGCCGCTTCATGCTGCAAGACCTGCTGGGCGCCTTCATCCCGCCGATGAAGCGCACCGATTCCTGGGCTGCCAGCCTGATCGCTACCGGCCTGTGCGTGACCGGCTGGGGTTACTTCCTGTACCAGGGCGTGGTCGATCCGCTGGGTGGCATCAATACCCTGTGGCCGCTGTTTGGCATCTCCAACCAGATGCTGGCCGGTATCGCCCTGATCCTGGCGACCTGCGTGCTGTTCAAGATGAAGCGCGACCGCTTCGCCTGGGTCACCGTGGTGCCCACGACCTGGCTGCTGATCTGCACCCTGACCGCCGGCTGGCAAAAGGTCTTCGATGCCAATCCGCGCGTGGGTTTCCTGGCGCATGCGCAGAAGTACCAGGCGGCGCTGGACGAAGGCAAGCTGCTGGCACCGGCCAAGTCGATCGAGCAGATGCGCCAGGTGATCTTCAACGATTACGTCGATGCCGGCCTGGCCGCGATGTTCATGCTGGTGGTGGTGAGCGTGCTGGTGTTTGGTATCCGTACCGTATTGAAGGCGCGTGCGGCGCACCAGCCCAGCGTCAAGGAATCGGCCTACCAGGCGCTGCCAGCCAGTGCCGTAGCCCCGCAGTGAAGCTTTTTGCAGCAAGGAGAACAGCATGAGCAAACCTGGCGCCCTGGCGCAACTGATGGCCTGGCGGCGCCAGGTCGGCCGCACCCTGAACCTGATGGTGGGCATGCCCGAATACGATACCTATGTGGCCCACATGAAGGCCTCTCATCCGGATCACTGCGTGATGACCTATGAAGAATTCTTCCGCGAGCGCCAGGAAGCGCGCTATGGCGGCAAGGGGCGGGTGGGGCGCTGCTGTTGAACTGTGCTGACTTCCCGCGGGCCGGAAGCATGGCCCGGGCCGATGAGAAAGAGACCTTCGGGTCTCTTTTTTTTCGATGTTTCCATGATGCAGGTTATTTCATATCAGGAATTCCCTAATACGAAGCATGTTGCTTCTGACTTATCATTTTTGAACGCATGACAGGAAGTCAGCATTCTTCAGTTTTTTGATGGTCAAGGTGATTCAAGATGGCAAGCAACGACAACAGCAAGACTATCCTCATCGTCGATGACAGCAAGGTTTCGCGGATGGTGATCAAGGCCAACGTACTGGCCGTGCATCCGGACTGGCAGGTGATGGAGGCCGGTACTGGCGAGGAGGCCATCGCCCAGGTGCAGCAACGCGTGCCCGACTACTGCACGATGGACATCAACATGCCCGGCATGCTGGGCACCGAGGCTGCCGCACAGATCCTGCAGGCGCATCCGTCGATACGCATTGCCATTTTCTCGGCCAACATCCAGGAAGCCGTGCAGACCCGCGCCCAGCAACTGGGGGCACTGTTCGTGGCCAAGCCGGTCACGGAAAAATCGATTGGCCAGGCGCTGGTGCATTTCCGGGGCCAGCCGTGAGCATCCTCAACGAGATCGAACGCGATGCCCTGACCGAGATCTTCAATGTGGGCGCAGGGCGCGCCGCGCAGAGCCTGTCTGAAATCGTGGGCGACGAAGTCCGCCTGTCAGTACCCTCCGTGGAAGTGCTGCGTACGGCCGCCATCGACGAACAGGTGCTGCCGCGCACGCGCGGCCGCTTTGCCACCGTGAGCCAGAAGTTCGACGGCCCCTTCGATGCCGAGGCGGTGCTGCTCTTCACCGAGGACCGCGCGCTGTCCATCGTGCGCGACATGATGGGCTCGCAGATGAGCCTGGACGAGCTGGCCGAGTTCGAGCGCGAAGCCATGTGCGAACTGGGCAACATCATCCTCAATGCCTGCCTCTCGGCCATGGCCGACATGCTGGAGATCACCCTCAACAGCTCGCTGCCGCAATACCTGGTGTCTTCCCCGGAAGACATTTCGGAGCGGCTGGCCGCCACCCGCAGCGACGACAGTTACGTGCTGGTGCTGCATATCGACCTGGTCATCGAGAAGCACCAGACCGACGGCCACCTGATCTTCCTGCTCAGTTCTTCCTCCTTGCATGCCCTGGTGGAGAACGTGCAGCGCTACCTGGGCAAGATCGGATTGGCATGAGCATCGCCGTAGCACCGCGCTTTCGCGCAGAGGATGTGCTGGAACAGCTCCATGGTGGCCTCATCATGCTCGATGCCCGGCGCCAGGTCCTGCTCTGGAACGCCTGGGTGGCGCGCTGTAGCCGCGTGCCTGCCGCGCAGGCCCTGGGGACGCACTTTGATGCCTGCTTCGACCAACCGGTGTCGCCAGCCTTGCTGCGGGCGATCGACAGTACCCTCAATTACGGTCTGCCGGCGGTTCTCTCCAGTGCCTTGCACCGCTCGCCACTGCCGCTGTATCCGGACCATGCCTCTGCGGCAGGCGCGGCGCGCATGGTGCAATCGGTGGTCCTGACGCCCTTCGACAATGAAGAAGGGGAGCGCCTCTGCCTGATGCAGATCAGCGATGCCAGCAACTCGGTGCGCCGCGAAAAGATGCTGCAATCCCGTTCCGACGTGCTCAAGCGCCAGGTGGCGACGGACGGCCTGACCGGCATTCACAACCGCCGCCATTTCGATGAACACTACGCCCAGACCTTGCAGCGCATGGGGCCGACCGGCGGATCGCTGTCGCTGTTCATGGTGGATGTCGATTTCTTCAAGCAGTACAACGATTATTACGGCCATGGGCCTGGCGACCAGGTCCTCAAACGCGTGGCCGCGGCGCTGCAGGCAGGCTTGCAGCGCCCGGGCGACCTGCTGGCGCGTTATGGAGGTGAAGAATTCATCCTCCTCATGGAGGGCTTGACGCCCTCGCAAGCCGCCGAGACGGCTGAAACGCTGCGCGAAAGCGTCCTTGCTCTGGCCGAACCGCATGCCAAGTCGCTGGTTGCCCATCGCGTCACCATCAGTGTGGGCGTGTGCACGCGTCGCATCGAGGGCGAGGCGGATGGGCGCCAGCTCATGGCGACCGCCGATGCCGCGCTGTACCGCGCCAAGCTGGGTGGGCGCAACAAGGTGGTGGCGACCGACTGAATTCCCCAGCGTCATGCTTCAGGGAAATTTCTGCACTTTTGTACAATTCAAGAGCAATTTATAGGAAACCCTTGCTGAGCAAGCATGTCAGAAAATGGCAGCTTGCTTATCAACAGGCTTGTTCACAGCTTTTGTGGATAACTTGCCTGGCGGCTTGGTTTCCAGGGGGGAACCAGCCGGCACGGAGCGGGGGCGAATTTGCGTATAATGCGCATCCGTTCATGCTGACAAAAGCCTGACGCGCCGGGGAAGTCGAGGAGATTCCTGGAACCTCCACACCCCGTCCACCATGTTTGTTTTTTCTTCACCAAGGGTTTGATGCGCCGACTGCTGCTCCTGCTGCTGACTCTGCTGATCCCGCTGCAATTGCTGGCAGCCACGGGAGAGGTCCAGCTGCGCGAGCAGTTGCGTGAACAGTTGCAGGTCCCGGCCACCTCATCATCGGCTGCGCACCTGCACGCGTTTGCCAAGGGCAGCGGCCATGCCTGCCCGGCCGCCGTGCCTGCCGCCTGGCCGGCCGCCGCAGTCGATGCGTTGGCTGCGGGCAGCCTGACGGGCGATGAAGTGCCCGCCAGCGACGATGACGACCAGCCTGGTGCCCAGGGCGAGCTGGAAGATCCCGCGTTGCCCGCCGCCATTGCCACGCCCGGACTGCACTGGTTTCCGTTTCCCCATGCCTTTGCGGCAAGCCTGAACTGGTCGTCCTTCCTGCGCGACCAGCTGCGTCCCCCGCCATTGGCATAAGCCCTCCGTCGTGCGCACCTGCCGCGGGGCAGGGCGCAGGTGCGGCTGCAGTGTGCTGCCTTGCCGCGCACGCCTGACCATTGACTCCCATTGTTCCATCCGCCGTGCTGCGCTTGCGCACGGTACCTTTTCGTTCATCAGGAAAAACCATGAAACGCATTGTTCTGTTCCTCGTCACCAACCTCGCCGTGATGTTGGTCCTGAGCTTCACCGCCAGCCTGCTCGGCGTGAACCGCTACCTCACTGCCAACGGCCTCAACTTCGGCATGCTGCTGGTGTTCTGCGGCCTGATGGGGTTTGGCGGCTCCTTCATTTCGCTGTTCATGTCCAAGACCATCGCCAAGTGGTCCACCGGTGCGCGCGTGATCGAGCAGCCGCAGAATTCCACCGAACTGTGGCTGCTGCAAACCGTCCAGACCCTGGCTACCCGCGCCCAGCTGCCCATGCCGGAAGTGGCGGTCTATGACGGCCCGCCCAATGCCTTCGCCACCGGCGCCAGCAAGAGCAATTCGCTGGTGGCGGTTTCCACCGGCCTGCTGCAAGGCATGACCAAGGAAGAAGTGGAAGCCGTGCTGGCCCACGAAGTGGCCCACATCGCCAACGGCGACATGGTCACGCTGACCCTGATCCAGGGCGTGGTCAATACCTTCGTGATGTTCTTCGCGCGCATCGTCGGCTATTTCGTCGACTCTTTCCTGCGCAGGAACAACGAAGAAAACAGCGGCCCCGGCATCGGCTACATGGTGACCGTGTTCGTCTGTGAAATCGTCTTCGGCATCCTGGCCAGCATCATCGTCATGTACTTCTCGCGCCAGCGTGAATACCGCGCCGATGCCGGTGCCGCAGCCCTGATGGGCAGCAAGGTGCCGATGATGAACGCGCTGCGCCGCCTGGGTGGCCTGCAGTCCGATGGCCTGCCGCAGAACCTGCAGGCCTCCGGCATTTCCGGCCGTGAATCGTGGCTGGGCCTGTTCTCCAGCCACCCGCCGCTGGAGTCGCGCATCGCCGCCCTGCAGGCTGCACGCTGATGCCATGCTGGCGGACCGCACCGCGCCAAGTGCGGCCCGCCAGCGGCGGCACCTGCGTGGCTGTCATGCCCGCGTATTCACGCGCGTGTTAGTCTTTGTGACGCTTCGTTCCCGCGTTTCGCGCGCAGGCACGAAGCCGTCCGGCCGCCAGTGTCACAGTCATCTCCGACAAATTCATCCACCTTAGAAAGGAACCCTGACTGATGCCCCATCACACTCCCCTGATCGCCACCATTGTCGCCGGCCTGGTCCTGGCCTTCATCTTCGGGACCCTGGCCCATCGCCTGAAAATGCCGCCGCTGATCGGCTACCTGGTGGCCGGTATCGCCATCGGCCCGTTCACGCCCGGCTTCGTGGGCGACGCCGACCTGGCCCAGGAGCTGGCCGAGATCGGGGTGATCCTGCTGATGTTTGGCGTCGGTCTGCACTTTTCGCTGAAGGACCTGTTGTCGGTCAAGAACATCGCCATTCCAGGCGCAGTGGCGCAGATCGCCATCGCCACCTTGCTCGGCATGGGCCTGGGCTGGCTGCTGGGCTGGCCTGTCGGGGAGGGCTTCCTGTTCGGCCTGGCGCTGTCGGTAGCCAGTACTGTCGTGTTGCTCAAGGCGCTGCAGGAACGCCGCTTGGTGGAGACCCAGCGCGGCCGCATCGCCGTGGGCTGGCTCATCGTCGAGGACATCGCCATGGTGCTGGCGCTGGTGCTCATTCCTGCGCTCTCCGGCATCCTCGGTGGCAAGGGCGAGGCGCTCTCGGGCAATGCCGTGCTGCTGACCCTGGGCCTGACGCTGGGCAAGGTGGTGGCCTTCGTGGCGGTGATGCTCATCGTCGGGCGCCGCGTCATCCCCTGGATCCTGGAGCGCATCGCCGATACCGGCTCGCGTGAGTTGTTCCGCCTGGCCGTACTGGCCATCGCGCTGGGCTTTGCGCTGGGGTCGGCCTATGTGTTCGGGGTGTCCTTCGCGCTGGGGGCTTTCTTTGCCGGCATGATCCTGTCCGAATCCGAACTGAGCCATCGTGCCGCCGAAGAGTCGCTGCCGCTGCGCGATGCCTTCTCGGTGCTCTTCTTCGTTTCGGTGGGCATGCTGTTCGACCCATCGATCCTGGTGCGCGAACCGCTGCTGGTGCTGGCGACCGTGCTCATTATCGTGGTCGGCAAGTCGCTGGCGGCCTGGCTGATCGTGCGCGCATTCGGTCACCCGAATTCGACGGCGCTCACCATTTCCGCCAGCCTGGCGCAGATTGGTGAATTTTCTTTCATCCTGGCCACACTCGGCCTGTCGCTGGACCTGCTCTCGCCGATGGCGCGCGACCTGATCCTGGGCGGTGCCATCCTGTCGATCCTGATCAACCCCTTGCTGTTCTCCCTGCTGGATCGCTACGAAGCGCGTCACGCCGAGCCTGCAGACGTGCAGGACGTGCCGCCCACGGTGGACCTGCAGGATCACGTGGTGCTGGTCGGCTATGGCCGTGTCGGCCGGGGTATCGGCGAGCAGTTGCGTGCGCAGGGCAGGCCTTTCGTGGTGATCGAGGCGCAGCGCGAGCATCTGGAGGCGTTGCGCCAGGATGGCGTGCCGGCGCTGTATGGCAATGCGGCCCAGAGCGAACTGCTCAAAGCGGCTGCTGTTGAGCGCGCACGCTGGCTGCTGGTGGCGATTCCGGAAGTCTTCGAAGCCGGGCAGGTGATCGAAAATGCACTGGAGCTCAATGCCGGGCTGAAGGTCGTGGCGCGCGCCCATTCCGATGCCGAGATCGAGCACCTGGAAAAGCATGGTGCCCAGCGCGTCATCATGGGCGAGCGCGAGATTGCGCGCGGCATGCTGGAGTCGGTGGGGCAGGGTGCCTGAAGCGGGTTGGGATGTTTTGCCCTGCGCGCCTGCAGCATTTTTCTTCACGTGCTAAAGTCCCGGCTGCTGTCGTGGCGGACCACAGGTCCGCTGCGCGGCAACAAGTTCTCGGGGCGGGGTGAAACTCCCCACCGGCGGTAATCAGGCGGCACCTGGCGGTGTTGCGTGTAGCCCGCGAGCGCCCGGCCTGTCGCCATGACGAGCCGGGGTCAGCAGACCTGGTGTGATTCCGGGGCCGACGGTCACAGTCCGGATGAAAGAGAACGGGATGTCCGGTGTCGTGCCGCTTTTTGGCGGCGCGCGCGGCCGCGCATTCCCACGCCCTGTTTATTCATCGAACAGGAGTCCTGAACCATGTCGCAATCGCATCAATCGCATCTCTCTGCCGTACCTTCCCACCACGCCCAACGCATCGCCTTCGTCCAGGCCAGCTGGCACAAGGACATCGTCGACCAGTGCCGCATCGCCTTCACCGAGGAGATGGCCAAGCTGGGCTGGCCGGCCTCCAGCATCGATTTCTTCGAACTGCCGGGCGCCTTCGAAATCCCCCTGCACGCCAAGGTCCTGGCCAAGACCGGCAAGTACGCCGGCATCGTGGCCAGTGGCCTGGTGGTCGATGGCGGCATCTATCGCCATGACTTCGTGGCGCAATCGGTCATCTCGGCGCTCATGCAGGTGCAGCTGGAAACCGAAGTGCCGGTCTTCTCGGCCGTGCTGACCCCGCATCATTTCCACTCCCACAGCGAACACCACGATTACTTCCACCAGCATTTCCTGGTCAAGGGACGTGAAGCCGCGCACGCTTGCGCTACCACGGTGGCCAAGCTGGCGGAAGTGCGCGCAGCCGATGCTGCGCAGCGCAGCCTGAACGCGGCCTGAGGCTTGGCCCCGGCCGCCTGCGCTACTGATGCAGGCGGTTGAAGCAGCGATTGCGGGGGATTCGTCGGAATCGCCCGCCGGGTGCGGAAGTGGCCAAATTTAGCTTCACATTGCGCTTAACATTTGTGAAGCATTTGCTTACAACCCTTACGGCTTTCGCCTAGAGTTGTCAGGTTCGGGGGGATATAGTCACGCTACGTCATTCAGAACAACGAGGAGCTATCGTGAAAAAGTCGATTTCCCTGATTGCCGGCATGGCTGTCTTTGCTGCCGTTGCCGGTCTGTCCGCAGCACCGGCCATGGCCGGACATGTGTCCATCGGCGTCAACATCGGCGTGCCTGCTTACGTGGCTCCGCAGCCTGTGTACGTGCAGCCGGCCCCCGTGTATGCGCCACCGCCGGTGTATGTGCGCCCGGCACCGGTCTACGTGCGTCCGGCACCGGTTTATTACGCACCGGCCCCGGTGTATGTGGAGCGTGAGTACCATCGTGGCCATCACCGTCACTGGCATCGTCCGCCGCCGCCCCCGGGCTACGGCTACTGGGGTCGTTGATCCCCGGGCAGCAGGCAAGAAAAATGGCGGCTTGAGGGCCGCCATTTTTTCGTTCATGCAACGCTCAGCCATCGTGCCCGGCTGAACCCGGGCAAGGCTTATTTCTTCGCGGGTGCGGTGTCGTCATCGACGTCGACCAGCAGGTAGCGTTCGGCCGCGCCGAAGAAGCGATCGTAGAAGTCCGGCGAGCGGATGGTTTCGCTGGACACGCGCACCATCGAATCATCGCTGGCGGCAAAGGGCATCGACACCGATCCCAGGACGCTCACGCCCAGGCTGGCCGAGCTGTTGCTCTTCTTGATGCCGTAGCCATCCTGGGTGGCGCTGGCGAACATGGTCGAGCTCTTGCCGTTGCCGTTGGAGGCGCACACGACATGGAAGGCGATTTCCATGTGCTTGTCGCTGGCCGGCTGGAAGCTCTTGTTGCCGTCCAGAGTGTTGTCGGTGGACTTGTTGATCACGTAGCCCTGGCCCAGCAGCGCACGGCGTGCGGCTTCGCAGACGGCTTTTTCGCTGCCGGGGAAGCTGCGCGAGAAGGCGCTGGTATCGCTGAATTCCTCTTGGTGATAGAAGGCGGTCTTGCCAGTAGTACAAGCAGTCAGGCCGAGGCTGGCGGCGGTGACGAGCAGCAGTGGAATAGAAAAACGCGGGCGCGGCATGCGGCGGATCTCCGGCAACAATGAGAAGTGGCCTGAATTGTAAAGGATTCACGAAGCTCAGAGTTTGGGCGGATGGTAAAGATCCGTAACAGATGGCGTATCAGCTGATGAGAACAGGAATGAAGACGCGCGCAGGCAGTCGACATGAAGGTAAAATCACTTGTCGAATTGCCTGACTGAAAGTAATGTTAGGAGATTCAAGGGAGTGGTCTTCCATCGGGACGATCATGAATTTGCCGGGCAAGCCGGGCACATTCGCAAACGGCCTCGTCAAGGAACATGGACAAAAATCAGAAAGCGGAATTGGAGCGCATCCAGAAGGAACTGGTGGACGCACACAATAAGGCTGCGTGGCAGATGGCCGCAACGATCATCAAGGCCTCGCTGGTCAAGAACGGCATGGACCAGCCGCCCACTCCGGCCGAACTGGCGGACCTCAACGCCACCATCACCAACCTGCGCAGTGTGGCGGAGGATGCGCTGGAGTTGCTCAAGCGCTGAGCCCTTTCGCATTCGCCATGCTTGCACCCTCAAAGGCAGGGCTTTCCGCCCGCCTCATCTGGTCTGAACGCAGCGCTTCTGCTGCCGCGTTTCCTGTGGTTTCCTAACTTGCCTTGCCTTTCTCAGCGCGTCGCTTCAGATAGAACAGCGCTGCTGTCGCGATGCTCAGTCCGAAGGCCCAATTGACCAGTTGCGAGTGGGTCTGCGTCAGCCGGCCAGGGGAACTCATGAAAACGGCGAAGGCGGTGGGGGCGACCAGCCAAGCGAAGCTTGCACACAGGTTGAAGAGCCGCTTGATGGCGCCGCTCGGGCCACCCAGTATTTCTGCCAGCAGCAGGATGGGCAAGGCGATGAATCCCAATTTGTCACGCTGGTAGGTTGCGGGGTAGATGCGGGGCAGACCCAGTATCAGTGCGTTGAAGGTCCAGACTAGATAGATGGCAGTCAGGACATAGAGGATGCTGCGACTCTTGCGTCGCAGACGCACCGTCCACGGTAGTGTCGCCGGTACTGGCAAGCCTTCGCGAAAATACCGATTGGACGGCGCGCGCGTCAGCAGGTAGAGCGCGTAGACAAAGATGAAGATGTTCAACAGCTGTGCGCTAACCGCAACTCTCAACGAGGGGGGAGCGGAAAACCAAAGGACCAGCGCTAACACGGGGCCCAGGAGTAGCAAAGGTCGGGCCCACCGCTTCGCCTTGAGCAAGGCATAGGCTTGCAAGGGTGGAACGAGAACTTGATATCAGCAACTCGCCCAAAACACTTTCAGATACAACGAGGCGTCTGGCTGCGCCAAGGCCGCCAGGTAGCTTTTGCCGTAGAGCACCAGCAAGCACGAGGACGTGCCAGCGCCGATGAGCAGGGCGTAGGCGAAGATGGTGACCACTGCAGGACGTTCTCTGATAGGCGGGGACGACGGAACCGGCGCTTGAGCGCCATCGGCGTGCAGGACATTCTCATCGGGAAGGGGCATGCTGCCCGATCGGGCGGCCTCTTGGGTAGTCATCATGGCTGGGCAGTCATATTGAGGGCGCGTCAAGCCGTGGGGTGCAACTTTTCTTGCTGGCTAAGCGCGGCAATGGGAAATAACTGCGTATGTTATCGAAATTTCCGGAAGGAAACTGATTCGTTTTCTAGCGCGTTGACGGAAAGGATTGCGCCCAATTCGATGGCGGCAATTGCTAGAGATGGCTGTCTTGTGTTCCTGAGAACACTGGTGGTGGGGGTAGTCGGAATCGAACCGACACGGCCTTGCGGCCGAGGGATTTTAAGTCCCTTGTGTCTACCAATTTCACCATACCCCCGGTCTTGCAGCTGCCGCCATGCCGCACGCTGGTGCGCTGGCCGGACTGTCTTGGTCATCGCCTTTGCTGCCGCGATGCCGGCGAGGGCCGCCGGAAAAGGGACGCATTATAGCAGCGACTTGCGCCGCATCATTTGTTTTTTCCTGCGGAAATTCCCGAATTTTTCTTGTGGGCGGAGGCGGGCACGCCTGCTGCCCCGTTTGCCGTCGACAGACAGCATTCCCTCCTGTTCCAGGGTGCCATTTCCGGCCGACAAGCTGTCTTGAAAGGGTAGAATGACGACTTCTTTCATCTGGAAAGCCCTCACCATGACTGAAGCGGTAGTCAAGACAGTGCAGTGCATTTCACCCGCCGGCCTGCACACCATGGCTTACAAGGAGTGGGGCGATGCACGCAATCCCAATGTGCTGGTGTGCGTGCACGGCGTCACGCGGGTCTCCGACGATTTCGACCGCATGGCCCGCGAGCTCTGCGACACCTATCGGGTGATCTGCCCCGACGTGGTCGGACGCGGCCGTTCCGGCCGCCTGGCCAATGCGCAGTTCTATACGGTGCCGCAATACGTGAGCGACATGGTGACCCTGCTGGCTCGCGCCGATGCCGAGATTGTCGACTGGTTCGGCACCTCCATGGGCGGCCTGATCGGCATGGGACTGGCCTCGCTGCCGGGCAACCCGATCCGCCGCCTGGTGCTCAACGATATCGGCCCCTCCATCAACGGTGCCGCCCTGGCGCGCATCGGTGACTACATCGGCCAGGACGTGCGCTTCGACACCTTCGAGGAAGCGGCCCAGTTCATCCGTACCATTTCCGTCAGTTTCGGTCAGCACAGCGATGAAGAATGGCACAAGCTGGCCAAGGACGTGCTGCGCCAGAACGAAGAGGGCAAGTGGGTGCGCCATTACGACCTGGGCCTGGCCGTCCCCTTCAAGCTGACCACGCCGGAAGCCGCCAGCGCGGCCGAGCAGATGCTGTGGGCAGCCTATGATGCCATCCGCTGTCCGACCCTGGTGGTGCGCGGGGCACAATCCGACCTGCTGCTGCCGGAAGTGGCACAGGAAATGACCCGTCGCGGCCCCAAGGCCAAACTGGTGGAACTGCCCGACGTGGGCCACGCTCCCACTTTCATGCATGCCCCGCAGATCGAGGTGGCGCGCCAGTTCCTGCTGGGCTGAGCGCCCGGCGATCCGATTGCGTTTTTCATTACCGGCGCGCATTGCCGCCGGGTTTTACTAGGAAGGAAATTTCATGTCCGTACAACGTCTGCACGTCGGCAAGCGTCTCTCCGAGGTCGCCATTCACAACGGTACCGTCTACCTGGCCGGCCAGATCGCCGAAGACGCCACCCAGAACATCGAAGGCCAGACCCGCGAAGTGCTGGGTCATATCGACCGCCTGCTGGGCGAAGCCGGCAGCGACAAGACCAAGATCCTGTCGTGCCAGATCTTCCTGTCCGATGTGAAGGATTTTGCTGGCATGAATGCCGTCTGGGACGAGTGGGTCGCCCCCGGCAATGCGCCCCCACGCGCTACCGTTGAAGCCAAGCTGGCCCGTCCCGAACTGCTGGTGGAAATCATCATCGTCGCTGCACAGAAGTAATCTATGGTTTCGGTAGCAAGCACCCAGGGCGAAGGCCTGGCGGCCATAACCGCCGGACTTGGTCCTGACGATGTCGCACGGGTCGAGCAGGCCGTGGCCGAACTCGAACCGCTGTATGCCGACAGGCAGATCCTGTCCGGGCAGAATGCACTGCAATTCGCGGTGTCGGTGGCCACCGTGCTCACTGCCCTCAATGTCGATGCCGCCACCCGCATTGCCGGACTGGCCTTCGAGGCCCAGATGCTCTATCCCGAGCTGGAAGAAAAGCTCGAAGAACGCTTCGGCAAGGAAATTGCCGAGCTGGTGGGCAATGTGCGCCAGCTGATGCGCTTTCACAGCCTGAGCTTCCAGCCCCAGAACCAGGAAGTCCTGCGCGGCAAGAATGCCGCCCAGCAGGCTGCGGCCCAGGTCGAAACCCTGCGCAAGATGCTGCTGGCCATGGCCACCGACATGCGCGCGGTGCTGGTGCGGCTGGCTTCGCGCGTGGCCACGCTGCGCTACTTCGCCGAGACCAAGCAGGAGAACGAAGCCAGCGCGCAGTATGCCCGCCAGACCTTCGATCTCTATGCGCCGCTGGCCAATCGTCTGGGCATCTGGCAACTGAAGTGGGAACTGGAAGACCTGTCCTTCCGCTTCCTGGAGCCGGTGACCTACAAGCGCATCGCCAAGATGCTGGAAGAAAAGCGGCTGGAGCGCGAAGCCTTCGTGGCCAATGCGATCACGCGCCTGCGCACCGAGATGGCGGCGCAGGATATCCGCGCCGAGGTCAGTGGCCGCCCCAAGCACATCTACAGCATCTGGAACAAGATGCGCGGCAAGTCCATCGATTTCTCCGAGCTTTACGATGTGCGCGCCTTCCGTGTCATCGTCGATGATGTGAAGACGTGTTATGCGGTGCTGGGCATCGTGCACGATATCTGGACGCCGATTCCCGAGGAGTTCGACGACTACATTTCGCGCCCCAAGCAGAACGGTTACCAGTCCCTGCACACGGTGGTCATGGCTGAAGATGGCCGGGCGCTGGAAGTGCAGATCCGCACGCACGAGATGCATCACTTCGCCGAATACGGCGTGGCGGCGCACTGGCGCTACAAGGAAAGTGGCGGCTCCAATTTCTCGGCGCAGAAGTATGACGAGAAGATTGCCTGGCTGCGTCAGCTGCTGGCCTGGAAGAACGAAGTCACCGACGCCGTGGTGGACCAGGAAGAAGTGCGCCGCGACTGGGTTCAAAAGCTCAAATCGGCCACCCTGGACGAACGCATCTATGTGCTCACGCCCCAGGCCCGCGTGATCGAATTGCCCAGCGGCGCCACGCCGATCGACTTCGCTTATCACCTGCACAGCGACGTCGGCCACCGCTGCCGTGGGGCACGGGTCGATGGCGTGATGGTGCCGCTCAATACCACGCTCAAGAACGGCCAGACCGTGGAGATCATCACGGCCAAGAGTGGGGCCGGTGTGGGGCCGTCGCGCGATTGGCTGGGGGCGGGCTACGCGGCCAGCTCGCGGACACGCTCCAAGATTCGCGCCTGGTTCAATGCCATAGAGCAGCAGGAGACGCTTTCCGTGGGCCGTGGCCTGCTGGAAAAGACCCTGCAGCGCGAGGGCAAGACTGCCGTCAACCTCGAAGAGCTGGCCCAGAAGCTGGGCTTCGACAAGGTCGATGACCTATGCCTGTCGCTGGCCAAGGAAGAATTCAGCCTGCGGCACGTGGAACAGGCGCTGCACGAGGGTGAGGAAAAGAAGCCCGAGATCGATGACGAAGCCCTCATCACCCGCAAGAGCCGTGCATCGAGCATCGTGCAGGGGGCCAAGTCGGGCGTGCTGGTGGTCGGTACGGACGGTCTGCTCACCCAGCTGGCGCGCTGCTGCAAGCCGGCGCCGCCCGATGTGATCGCCGGGTTTGTCACGCGTGGCAAGGGTGTCTCCATTCATCGGGTCAACTGCAAGAATTTCGCCGAGATGAGCTCGCATGCGCCGGAACGGGTGATCCAGACCACCTGGGGTGCGCCGGCACGCGATACCGTGTATCCGGTCGATATCTTCGTGCTGGCCAGCGATCGCCAGGGCTTGCTGCGGGATATCTCCGATATCTTCCTGCGCGACAAGATCAACGTGATCGGGGTGAGCACGCAAAGCGTGAAGGGGCATGCGCGCATGGCCTTTACGGCCGAGATCGGCTCAACCGAGCAATTGCAGAAAGCACTCACTGTGATTCGCGAGGTCAAGGGCGTGATCGAGGCCAAGCGGCAATAGCCGACTGGACTTGGGCAGCAGGTAAGGCAGGAGCAGCAAGCAAGAGGGGAGGGAGGCTGGATACTTGGCGAAATACGCTAACTATTTTTAATTTTTCATCATTTACCCCTTGGCAAATTTTGAAAAGCCTCCTATACTCTCGCTTCTTCGTTAGGCGCGTAGCTCAGCTGGTTAGAGCACTACCTTGACATGGTAGGGGTCGTTGGTTCGAGTCCAATCGTGCCTACCAATTCTTCCGGTTCCGTTCGGGATGGCTGGGTTGGGCGAAGCAAACAAAAGGAGGCGCGTTCTCGGCTTCCTTTTTTGTTTTATCAAGTTCTTGCAGTTTCGATAGGCGCGTAGCTCAGCTGGTTAGAGCACTACCTTGACATGGTAGGGGTCGTTGGTTCGAGTCCAATCGTGCCTACCAATTCATTTGCTTCCTGATGGGGCGAAAGGGTTGGTTGAAGAAATCTGCAGAATTCAACAAAAGGAAGCGCATTGGCGGCTTCCTTTTTGTTTTTCTGCCTCCCTTTTCTTTCACTTTTTTTCATCTTCCTCCTGTTCTGACTGCCGCTGACGCGGTGCTCATCCTGGCTGCGCGCGTGGTTTTGCGAAGGGTCAATGGCGGGTGTAAAAAAACGCGTTTCGTGACGGAATACGCCAGATGTTTCGCGGAAGCATCTCAAAATGCTTTACACTTGCGTCGAATTTTTTCGGCAACAACATCTCCAATCCTCATTTTCACGGTTCAGCGAATTTCCCTATGGCAGCAGATGATCAGTATTTCCTCGTGGTTGATGACTTTTCGACGATGCGTCGCATTGTCAGCGGCCTGCTCAAGGAGCTCGAATACACCAAGATGGTGGAGGCCGACGACGGTTCTTCGGCACTGAAGATCCTGGAGGCGGGCGCCTTGCCGGTGACCTTTGTGCTGACCGACTGGAACATGCCGGGCATGGATGGGCTGACGCTGCTCAAGAAAATCCGTGCCACGCCTTCTCTGGCGCACCTGCCGGTACTGATGATCACGGCCGAAGCCAAGAAGGAAAACATTGTCATGGCGGCGCAGTCGGGCGCGGATGGTTATATCGTCAAGCCCTTTACGGCAGCTACCCTGAAGGAAAAGATCGAAAAGATCCTGGCGCGGCGCGCTACGATGGCCGCCGCGTAATCGGCTGCTGTATCCGGACTGGGGTGCAGCTGGTCCCGGGCATAAAGACGGCATCCTTGGATGCCGTTTTGCTTTTGGGGGTCAAGCTTCAGTTTCGGGTGGGTGAAAAAGAAGGAGTCTGCTTTTCATCGCTGTTTCCGGCCGGTCGCACCGACCTGCAAGGCCCTGGTGACGGCGGTTCCGGCGGTGTCATGCGGGAGCGGTGCCGATGTTCGTGCAAAGTTTGCTATAATGCGCGGCCATGGCCTGATCTGCCCTTGCTGGCAGCGGCCTCCAGTATTCATCCCCTCATCTGTAAGAGCGAGAAAGGCACACCGGTTATGACACCGCGAACTACCACCGAGGTTTTCACGCGACGCTAGTCGGGTTCTTTTTCGTCCTTTGAAAAAGCGCGGCTGGTCCGCGTTTTTTTTTCGTCCTTCTTTTCGACATTACCCTCAACAGGCAAGGCAGCAAAGCTGCCGACATGGAGTGCACAATGGTTTCAGTTCGTCTTCCCGATGGTTCGCAACGCCAGTTCGACAATCCGGTCACGGTGGCGCAGGTCGCCGCCAACATCGGCACCGGCCTGGCCAAGGCGGCGCTGGCTGGCCGCGTCGATGGCAAGCTGGTCGATACCTCTTATCTGATCGATAAGGACGCCGACCTGGCCATCATCACCGACAAGGATCCGGACGGCCTGGAAGTGATTCGCCACTCCACCGCCCACTTGTTGGCCTACGCGGTCAAGGAGCTGTTCCCTGAGGCGCAAGTGACCATCGGTCCGGTCATCGACAACGGTTTCTATTACGACTTCTCGTACAAGCGTCCCTTCACCCCTGAAGACCTGCAAGCCATCGAGAAGAAGATGGCCGAGCTGGCCAAGAAGGATGAGCCGGTCACCCGCAAGGTGCTGCCGCGTGACGAAGCCGTGGCTTATTTCAAGTCCATCGGCGAAGCCTACAAGGCCGAGATCATTGCCTCCATCCCGCAGAATGAAGACGTGTCGCTCTACACCGAAGGCAGTTTCACCGACCTGTGCCGCGGCCCGCACGTGCCGTCTACCGGCAAGCTGAAGGTGTTCAAGCTGATGAAGCTGGCCGGTGCCTACTGGCGTGGCGATTCCAATAACGAGATGCTGCAGCGTGTCTACGGTACCGCCTGGGCCAAGAAGGAAGACCAGGAAGCCTACCTGCACATGCTGGAAGAGGCTGAAAAGCGCGACCACCGCAAGCTGGGCCGCGCGCTGGACCTGTTCCACTTCCAGGACGAGGCCCCGGGCCTGATCTTCTGGCATCCCAAGGGCTGGACCATCTGGCAGCAGGTGGAGCAGTACATGCGCCGCGTGTATCAGGACAACGGTTATCAGGAAGTGAAGGCACCGCAGATTCTGGATCGTTCGCTGTGGGAAAAGACCGGTCACTGGGAAAACTATCGTGAAAACATGTTCACGACCGAGTCGGAAAACCGTGCCTATGCCTTGAAGCCGATGAACTGCCCGGGCCACATCCAGATCTTCAATTCCGGTCTGCACAGCTACCGCGACCTGCCGCTGCGTTATGGCGAATTCGGCCAGTGCCACCGCAACGAGCCCTCGGGCGCGCTGCACGGCATGATGCGCGTGCGCGGCTTCACCCAGGATGATGGTCACATCTTCTGTACCGAAGACCAGATCCAGGAAGAAGTGGCGGCCTTCAACCGCGTGGTGCGTGAGGTTTATGACTGCTTCGGTTTCAAGGAAGTGGCCGTGAAGCTGGCCCTGCGCCCGGAAAAGCGCATCGGCGCAGAAGAGGTCTGGGACAAGGCCGAAAACGCCCTGCGCGAAGCCATCCGCGCCTCCGGTTCGGAATGGGAAGAGCTGCCGGGTGAGGGTGCTTTCTATGGCCCGAAGATCGAATACCACCTGAAGGATTCCATCGGCCGTTCCTGGCAGTGCGGCACCATGCAGGTGGACTTCTCCATGCCGGCGCGCCTGGGTGCTGAATATGTAACGGAAGACAACAACCGCAAGGTGCCCGTGATGTTGCACCGGGCCATCGTCGGTTCGCTGGAGCGCTTCATCGCCATCCTGATCGAAAACCACGCCGGTGCCATGCCCTTGTGGCTGGCGCCAACGCAAGTTGTCATCCTGAATATTTCCGATGCGCAGGCCGATTATGTGCAGAACGTTGCACAAACGCTGAAAAAACAAGGGTTTAGGGTTGAGACCGATTTGCGCAACGAGAAGATTACCTATAAAATACGGCAGCATTCCATTCAGAAGCCGCCCTACATCTTGGTTGCCGGCGATAAAGAACGGGATGCCAACACTGTGGCCGTGCGAGCGCGGGGCAATGTCGATCTGGGCGTGATGTCCATCGACACCTTGGTGGAACGCCTCAAGGATGAGGTGGCCGCCAAAGCCTGAGACGGGGAAGCCTAGGGCTTCCTCCCAGCGCAAGAGCACGGCTTAATTCATTGGATTTTAAAAGGAAACTGCAATAGCTACTGACAAGTCGCATCGCCTCAATCGCGAGATCACTGCGCCGGAAGTGCGCCTTTCGGGTGTCGATAACGAGCCTCTGGGCATCGTCAGCCTGGCCGAAGCCTTACGGCTTTCCGAAGAGGCTGAAGTCGATCTGGTCGAGATTGCGCCCACTGCGCAACCTCCGGTTTGCCGTCTGATGGACTACGGCAAGTTCAAGTACCAGGAGCAGAAGAAGGCACACGAGGCCAAGCTCAAGCAGAAGGTCATCCAGGTCAAGGAAGTCAAGTTCCGCCCGGGTACCGATGATGGCGATTACAACATCAAGCTGCGCAACCTGACCAAGTTCCTGGAAGACGGTGACAAGACCAAGATCACGCTGCGTTTCCGCGGTCGTGAAATGGCTCACCAGGAAATCGGCATGCGCGTGCTGGAGCGCCTGAAGGCTGACCTGGAGCCGTATGGCCAGGTCGAGCAGTTTCCCAAGATGGAAGGTCGCCAGATGATCATGGTGCTGGCGCCCAAGAAAAAGAAATAAATCGTTTGGATCGTTTCGATCGTTCATAACGTTTATATTTTTTTCGGTTTTCCGGATTGCACGTCGTAGTTTCAGTCTAGCCGTATCAGGACGACATCCCTCCGGTGTCGTCCATGCCGCAGCAGCCAGGGCAATCCAGGCGGTGGCGGCAGTGTAGGGCCGACAAAGGATTTGCAGGGCGCAGGTAAAGCGCCAGGCAAAAGCAGCGGGTTCACCCGCTGTCAAATAAGTGAGAGCAGGCATCCAAGAGCAGCGAGCGTGCTGCCACCTGCAATCATCAAAAAATGGAGCTGTCCGAAAGGACAGAGTTGCTATGCCTAAGATGAAATCGAAGAGCAGCGCGAAGAAGCGTTTTCGCGTCCGCCCGGGCGGTACCGTCAAGCGCGGTCAAGCCTTCAAGCGTCACATCCTGACCAAGAAGACCACCAAGAACAAGCGTCAACTGCGCGGTACCGAGGGCGTCCATGAGACGAACCTGAATTCCGTTCGCGCGATGCTGCCGTTCGCTTAACCTCACCATACACTAAGGAGCTACTATGCCTAGAGTCAAACGTGGGGTAACAGCACGTGCCCGCCACAAGAAAGTCCTCGCACTCGCCAAGGGTTACCGCGGCCGTCGTAAAAACGTCTACCGTATCGCCAAGCAAGCAGTCATGCGCGCTGGCCAGTACGCGTACCGTGACCGTCGTAACAAGAAGCGCGTGTTCCGCGCACTGTGGATCGCCCGTATCAACGCCGCTGCGCGTTCGCACGGCGTGACCTACAGCGTGTTCATGAACGGCCTGAAGAAGGCTGCGATCGAACTGGATCGTAAGGTCCTGGCCGATATGGCTGTCACCGACAAGGCTGCTTTCGCTGCCATCGTCAACCAGGTGAAGGCCAACATCGCTGCCGCCTAAATCGACAGCGTGTTTGCGGTAGCCGGCCGCAACATCGGACGCAAGTCAGACGAGCAGCCGGCGCTGCAAAATCCTGCGGGGCAGAGGTGATACACCGATGCCCCGTATGTTTTTGATCCACGGTTTCGTGGATTTTTTTGATTCACCTTCCGTGAATCCCTTCTTTTCGACTTCGTCGTCGGATTTTCGATTGGAGCGAGACTTACCGCATGAATCCCCTAGACCAACTCCTGGGCCAACTGGTCACGCAGGCGCAGGCTGATTTCGCCGCCGCGCCCGACGCCGCCGCACTGGAAAACGCCAAGGCCAAGTACCTCGGCAAGACCGGTCAGATCACCGAGCAGATGAAGGGACTGGGCAAGCTGGCGCCGGAAGAGCGCAAGGTACAAGGGGCGATCATCAACGTCGCCAAAGAGCAGATCGAAACCGCGCTGACCGCACGTCGCGATGCACTGGCCAATGCCCAGATGCAGGCGCGCCTGAATGCGGAAGCCATCGATGTCACCTTGCCGGGCCGTGGCCGTGGCGTGGGCGGCATCCACCCCGTGATGCGCTCGTGGCAGCGCGTCGAGGAAATCTTCCGCTCCATCGGTTTTGATGTCGCCGACGGTCCCGAGATCGAGACCGACTGGACCAATTTCACCGCATTGAACAGCCCCGAGAACCACCCGGCGCGCTCGATGCAGGACACCTTCTACATCGAAGGCAACGACACCCAGGGCAAGCCGCTGCTGCTGCGTACCCACACCAGCCCGATGCAGGTGCGCTACGCCCGCATGAACAAGCCGCCCATCAAGGTCATCGCACCGGGCCGCACCTATCGCGTCGACAGCGATGCCACCCATTCGCCGATGTTCCACCAGGTCGAAGGCCTGTGGATCGCCGAGGACATCAGCTTCGCCGACCTCAAGGGCGTGTACCTCAACTTCGTCAAGGCCTTCTTCGAGACCGACGACCTGCAGGTGCGCTTCCGTCCCTCGTATTTCCCCTTCACCGAACCTTCGGCCGAGATCGACATCGCCTTCGGCAGCGGTCCCCTGAAGGGGCGCTGGCTGGAAGTCTCCGGCGCTGGCCAGGTGCACCCGACGGTGGTGCGCAACATGGGCCTGGACCCTGAGCAGTACATCGGTTTCGCGTTCGGCTCGGGCCTGGAGCGCCTGACCATGCTGCGCTACGGGATCAACGACCTGCGCCTGTTCTACGAAGGCGACCTGCGCTTCCTGAAGCAATTCAATTAATTCGATCACGCAGGGCGCCGCGCTGTCGCGGCGTGCCTCCGGCTCATAGCTCATAGCCGATAGCTGAAAGTCTGAATCATGCAATTCTCTGAAAACTGGCTGCGTACCATGGTCAACCCGACCATGACCTCGGATGAACTGTCGCACCTGCTGACCATGTCCGGCCTGGAAGTCGAGGAAGTCGAACCGGTTGCGCCTCCCTTCACCAACGTGGTGGTGGGCGAAGTGCTGGAAGTCTCCAAGCACCCGGATGCGGACCGCCTGAACGTATGCCGCGTCAATGTTCATACCGGCACCATCCTCAACATCGTCTGCGGCGCGCCCAATGTGCGCCCTGGTCTCAAGGTGCCTTGCGCCATGGTCGGCGCCGTGCTGCCGCCGGGTGCCGATGGCAAGCCTTTCGAGATCAAGGTCGGCAAGCTGCGCGGCGTGGAGTCGCAGGGCATGCTGTGCTCGGCCCGCGAACTGAAGCTGTCGGAAGATCATGGTGGCCTGCTGGAGCTGCCCGACGATGCACCGGTCGGCCAGAATTTCCGCGACTACCTGCAACTGAACGACCTGAAGTTCACCATCAAGCTGACCCCCAACAAGGCGGATTGCCTGTCGGTGCTGGGCGTGGCACGGGAAGTGTCGGCCCTGACCGGTACGCCCCTGAAGGCGCCGGTCTATCAGGCTGCCGCCGTCAATCTGGATGAGAAGCTGCCGGTGCGCATTTCCGCGCCCGAGCTGTGCGGCCGTTTTGCCGGTCGCGTGATCCGTGGCCTCAACGCCAAGGCCGCCACCCCGCAGTGGATGAAGCAGCGCCTGGAGCGCAGCGGACAGCGGCCGATCTCGGCGCTGGTCGATATCTCCAATTACGTGATGCTGGAACTGGGTCGTCCCTCGCACGTGTTCGATCTCGACAAGATCCATGGCGGCCTGGACGTGCGCTGGGGCCGCAAGGGTGAATCCCTGAAGCTCCTCAACGGCAATACCGTGGAAGTCGATGAGTGGGTCGGCGTGATCTCCGACGACAAGGAAATCGAATCCCTGGCCGGCATCATGGGTGGCGACGCCACTGCGGTCTCGCTGGACACCACCAACATCTACCTGGAAGCCGCGTTCTGGTTCCCGCAGGCGATCCAGGGTCGTGCCCGCCGCTACAACTTCTCGACCGATGCCGCGCATCGTTTCGAGCGAGGCGTGGACTTCGCCACCGTGGTCGATCACATCGAGCGCATCACGGCGCTGCTGCTGGAAATCTGCGGCACGCCCGATACCCGCGTGGGCCCGGTAGACGACCAGATCGTCAACCTGCCCAAGCGCGAACCGGTTTCCCTGCGCACCGCACGCGCGGCCAAGGTGATCGGCGTGGAGATCACTGACGAGATGGTCTCGGACATCTTCAAGCGCCTTGGCCTGACGTTCGACTACCAGCCTGGCCTGTTCTCGGTGACCCCGCCGTCCTATCGCTTCGACATCGAGATTGAGGAAGACCTGATCGAGGAAGTCGCGCGCGTCTACGGTTTCGAGAACATTCCGGCGCTGCCGCCGGTGGCCGCCAATGCCATGCGCATCGCGCCGGAGAACACGCGTTCGCTGTTCGCCATCCGTCGCCTGCTGGCCGATCAGGACTACCAGGAAGTGGTCAACTTCAGCTTCGTGGAAAGCGCCTGGGAAGCCGACTTCGCCGGCAACACCGATCCCATCAAGCTGTTGAATCCGATCGCCAGCCAGATGAGCGTGATGCGTTCGTCGCTCATCGCCGGCCTGGTCGCCAATGCACGCTACAACGTCAACCGCAAGGCGGCGCGTATCCGCGTCTTCGAAGCGGGTGCCGTGTTCCACAAGAACGCCGCCATCAGCGATGGTCCGCTGGCTGTCGCCGGTTTCGAGCAGCCCAAGCGCGTGGCTGCGCTGGCCTATGGTCCGGTGGCCGACGAGCAGTGGGGCCAGCCGACCCGCAACGTCGACTACTTCGACGTCAAGGCCGACCTGGAAGCACTGTTCGCGCCGCGCGCGCTGCGTTTCGTCAAGGCCGAACATCCGGCTCTGCATCCGGGACGCACTGCGCACGTACTGCTGGGTGAGAAGGTGGTCGGCGTGATCGGTGAACTGCATCCCAAGTGGCAGCAGAAGTACGACCTGCCGCTGGCGCCCGTGGTCTTCGAAGTGGATGCCGAGGCGCTGCAGCAGCGTGACCTGCCGTCCTACTCGGAAATTTCCAAGTTCCCGGCGGTCAGCCGCGACATCGCGCTGGTGGTGAAACAGTCGGTCGGTGCCCAGCAATTGCTGGACGTATTTGCCGCTGAAAAGCAGGCCAATCCGGATTGCGGCATCTTGCAAGCCCTTGTTTTATTTGATGAATATCAAGGCAAGGGGCTGGAAGCGGACGAAAAAAGCCTTGCGTTCCGCTGCACCTTGCAAGATACTCAAAACACCCTTCAGGATGACAAGGTTGACCTTGCGGTGAATGCACTGGTGGCCGCGGCGAGCGCCAAGCTCGGCGCCAGGTTGCGTGCCTGATGTGATGTCCGAGAGCGAAAATAATTACAGACCGGAATCGGTTGAGGCCCAGTCATTCATCGCCATGAACAACGTGAATTCGAACGAATTTCAATCCGTGCTGGACGCCGACCTGCATCGTGCCGTACTGGAATCCCAGGCACGTTCGCAGGCCGACAAGAACCTGCCGACGCTGACCAAGGCCGAGCTGGCCGAACTTTTGTTCGAGCAGGTCGGTCTGAACAAGCGCGAAGCAAAGGACATGGTGGAAACCTTCTTCGACGAGATCCGCAACGCTCTCGAACGTGGCGAGGCCGTCAAGCTGTCCGGCTTCGGTAATTTCCAGCTGCGCGACAAGCCGCAACGGCCTGGCCGCAATCCCAAGACTGGCGAGGAAATCCCCATCACCGCGCGCCGCGTCGTGACCTTCCACGCCAGTCAGAAATTGAAGGAAATGGTGGAACTCTCCAGCGGTGACGCCGTTGAAATGTCCGTCTAATTTATGAACGATCGTGTCAACAAACCTGCGGCCATCGTCTTGCCGCCCATCCCGGCCAAGCGTTATTTCACGATAGGCGAGGTCAGCGAACTGTGCGGTGTGAAGCCGCACGTGTTGCGCTACTGGGAACAGGAATTCACCCAGCTGAAACCTGTGAAGCGCCGTGGCAACCGGCGTTATTACCAGCACCACGAAGTGCTGCTGATCCGCCGTATCCGTGAACTGCTGTATGAACAAGGCTTCACTATCAGTGGTGCCCGCAACAAGCTTGATGGCACGCACGAGGCCGAGCAGCCGCAAGAACCGCAGCGCCCCGTCATCAGCCTGGATGAAGCGGCCATCGATGCGCTGCGCGCGGAGTTGCAAGCCGTGCTGGAAACACTCAAGCCGGGAGCAGCTGCCTGAGTCCAACAGGCTAGGCCGATTTCTCTGATGCATATTCTTGGCGCCACACGCCGGTCTTGATGGCCGCCGTGTGGCGTGTTCATTTCAGGGCCATGCCGGCACACTGGCAGGCCGGGGACTAATCATGATGTGTTACCAATGGCGCCCCATGCGGGCCGATGATCTGCCGCGCGTGATGGCGATTGCCGAACAAGTTCATGTCGGTTATTTCGAAGCTGAAGAGGTCTTCGCTGAGCGCCTTACGCTGTTTGCACCCGGATGCCTCATCGCCGTGCGTGAGGAAGGGGAGAGCGAGGAAGAGGTGATCGGCTATGCCTTCATGCATCCGGCGCGCCAAGGTTTTCCGCCCGCCCTCAATACTTTGCTGCGGCATCTGGACCCGGCGGCCGATTGCCTGCATCTGCATGATGTGGCGCTGCTGCCTGCAGCGCGCGGTTCCGGTCTCGGCCGCCGTCTTGTGGACGTGCTCGCTGAACTTTGTCAGGCCCATGGCTTGTCCAAGGCTGCCTTGGTCGCTGTTCACGCGTCCAATGGCTATTGGCAGGCGGCGGGCTTCCTGGAGAATGCCCAGGTGTCGGTGCAAGGCAGAGCATGCCTGGCGAGCTATGGCGACGACGCCCTCTACATGACGAAGAATCTCACATGGTGATTACCGCTGTTGGGCAGGATGGCGATCGCGACACATGTTGCAAAAATATCACGTAAGCGCAATTGCACTTTGGTCTTGATCAAATAACAATAGTTGCATTAAAATTAATAAAAAATTTACAACTATTTGTGTAGATTTGCGTCGGTGTAACGCCATCGTTCAGTCCAGCCTCCTAGTACGACACCAACAGGCGGCATCCGTTATAGAGGTAACGATTCATGTCGCGGTTTTCGAAGTCGGTATTGTGCAGTGTCGCGGTCCTTCCCATTTTTACCTTCGCTTTGACCGATGCGCACGCGGCGACCACGCCGCTCACTGGCGCCGAGGCGCTCAGTCAGTTCAACCTGATCACGCTGGGTAACGTCAACTCCAACTCCCACGTGGACGGTCGCGCCTGGATCGGGGGCTCGGCCAACGGCGGCGACTACGTGCAGCATGTGGGCAGCACGCCGGGTTCCGACTATGCCGGATTGACCGTCATGGGCAGCGCCAACAATGTGCACGTCAACGGATTGGGTTCGTATATCGGTGGATCGTTGACCAATTCCATCGTCAACAGCGGCTCGAGCTACATCGGCGGAGCGGTCGGCAACAGCAACCTGAATGGCGCGTCCTATGTGGCGGGTGGCAGTAGCGGGACCAACTTCAATGGTCCCCGTTTATCGACCCCGAGTGCACTGATCCAGTCCAATGCATCAGCAGCTGCTTCGACCAATTTCGGCAACACCCTGTCCACCTTGTCCAATACGCTCAAGGGCGCGGTAGCCAACAGCACGGTGTCCGTCGTGGGCAACAAGGCGACGTTCAATGCCGTGGCCAACAGCAAGGGTGTAGCGGTATTCGACCTGAGCAACGCCACCAGTGCGTCGGTTTTCTCGGCGGGCGAGTTTTCGTTTGCGGCCAATGGTGCCAGTACCATCATCATCAATTCCAGCGTGAGTTCCGCCGTCATCGGTGCCAACTTCCTGGGTGGCCAGGCCCAGTCGCTGGGTGGTTCCATCGTCTGGAATTTCTATAACGCCACCAGCCTCACCATCAACAACCAGTTTGGCGGCTCCATTCTGGCGACGCACGCCAGTCTGACCAACAACCAGAACATCGAAGGCGGCGTCTTCGTCAGCAGCTTGACGCAGAATGCGGAGATTCATCAGCAGGCCTTCACCGCCAATATTGCGGCTGTGCCTGAACCTAGTACCTATGCCAGCATGATGGCTGGCTTGGGCCTGCTCGGGGTCATGGCGGTACGCCGCAAGAGGAAGCAGGGTCGCGGTTGATGTTTGCCTCAGAGTGGCGCCAGCCGTGTATAAGGCTGTGCGCGACCCGATAGCACCTGCGCCACCTGTCCAAGCAGATCCTGGGTCGGTGCTGGCTTGAAGTCGGTCGCGAAAAACAGTCCCAGCAGCAGCAATGCGGCGACGCCGCGGCGGCGCAAGGGCACTGCCGGTGGACGACGCAGCAGCCATATGATGAACAAGCCTGCGCCTGTCAAACCGATGGTCAGCCCGGTCACAATTTCCGAGGGGGAATGTGCTCCCAGCGGCAGACGCGAGTAGCCTACCGCCAGCGCCAGCAGGATGGCCGCGCTGACGCAGCAAGTGCGCAGTGTTCCCTGTGCCGGCGTGAGCAGCAAGGCTGCTACCGGCAGCAATGCCATGGCTGATGCGCTATGTCCGCTCATGCCAGTGAAATTGAGGCCGGGTGGAGCAATCTGCCACCCCATGAACAGTAGCTTGCTGAGCACTACGGCAAGCATCGTGAGGCAGTAGCACGAGGCCCAAATGAAGGCCATCCGCCACGAGGTGTTGTAGCAAAGCCATACGACAAGCAGCAGGGCGGCAGGGACTGTGAAGCTGCTGTCGCCAAAAAAAGTCACGAAATTCCACATATTTCCTGTTTTCCTACATGCACTGTCAGAGTTGTCTGCTTGACTATTTCTGCCGGGAAATTCTGATACCACGAAAATTTCCGAAACACAATAATCAGAGAGATAATTTTTTGCCTAAATATCAAAAATGATGCATGATTGTGCCTGAATTTTTGTTCTGTTGTGGTGCAGCATTTCCTGAAAGAAAATTCATTTGTTAGTACATTTATAATAAGAAAGGCCGATGGGTAGAACGAATGATGTCGCAGCTTAATTCATACTTTTCTGCCCGCTGCGCCTTGGGAATCACCGCATTGCTGGCCACCAGTTCAGCATGCGCGCAAATAGCGCCCATGCCATCGTCTTCGGATGGCCAGGTGGTTACACCTTACGCGCAATATTCGTTGACTTACGATGACAACGTCCTGCGCTTGAGGGATGCTGCAGCTGCGCAAAATTTGTTTGGTGACGCCAAGATGTCGGATAGCTATCGCACCGCCGTTGGTGGTCTGCGCATCGACAAGCAGATCAGCCGGCAGCGCTTCCGTCTGGATGCGAGTGCAAATCAGAGCCGGTTTGATCATTTCAAACAATTCGACAACAACGGGCGTGATGTCAAGGGTAGCTGGAGTTGGGTGGCTGGACATTACCTGACTGGCGATATCGGTTTCCAGAATAGCCAGGCCCTGACCCCGTTCCAGAACTTTCGGGTGTTCCAGAAAAACATCCGCACGCAGAAAAGTGAATACGCTACTGCAGCCCTGCGGATGCATCCCGACTGGACCTTGCGTGCTCAGTTTACGCGCTTTGATCAGGGCTACAGTCTGGTGTCTCAACAAGTCAATAACTTTACCCAGGACGTGTCCGAAGTAGGGTTGGATTACACCGTGCGCAGTGGGAGCGTAGCTGGTATTCAGTTGCGTCACACGAGTGGTGATTACCCTGCGTCGACTGTGGTCAACGGTGCCACCATCAACAATTCCTTCACTCAAGATGAAGTCAAGGCGAAGGTTTTGTGGCTCTACAGCGGCAAAACCCGTCTGCAATTCTTGGGTGGCTGGGTTCAGCGTACCCGCCAGATGGCAGGTGAAGGTAATTTCAACGGTTTCAATGCCAGGCTGATCGGTGACTGGTATGCGACGGGAAAAACTGCGTTCAACGTGAACCTGTGGCGAGAGCTCGGCGGAATCAGCGACCTTGATGCCAACTATGCACTCACTAACGGTGCCAGCCTGGGCGCTACGTGGCAGTCCACCGCTAAGCTGCGTTTTGACGGGTATCTCGATTATGAGAAGCGCAACTACAACGGTGCAGCCATCATTGCTGGTGTGACGCCCTCTGGCCGCCGAGACCGTTATGAAAAGGCGACGCTGAGTCTGACCTACATGCCAATCACCTCCCTCTCTCTCATCGCGGCAGTGTTCCGGGAGAGCCTGCAGTCGAACATCGATAGTTTCAGCTACGTCTCCAACGGCGTGGCACTGACCACCCGCTATGAGTTCTGATGCGCACATGAATCCCATGCAAGATCATCTCCCCCTTGCCAATATCAAGCCGCATTCCTTGGCCATGCTGTTCAAGCGTGTGGTCGAGCCGGGTTTGATTGTCTGCTACCTGTGGTTGATTACCCGCATCGTCCGCCAGCCGTTCAACGGCGAATATTGGGTGCTGGCCATTCTGACCCTTTTCATCAGTTCGTATGTATTTGCGGAGCTGCATCAGCGGCGCGTACGCAAGAATCTCAAGAGCGCCCGCTTGATCAGTGCTGTTTTCATAGACTGGGCGTTGGTGGTAATGGTCCTGGCTGCGTTGACCTACGTGTGCGAGCTCTATGGTCAACTTTCCCCGCGCGTGATTCTGCCCTGGGTGATTGGCGTGCCCATTGGCCTGATGGTGTCGCAGCATGTGCAGTTGCGCGTCATGCATGATCTGCGCACCAAGGGTGATATACACAAGGCCATCATTGTGGGCGTCAATCCGACGGCACTGAAGCTGGCGGATCGTCTGACCGACTATCCCGCGCTGATGATCAACCTGGTGGGCTTCTTCGATGATCGCGAGGTGACGCGTCAACCCAAGGGCACTTTCACGCCGTTGTTGGGCAGCATGAGCGATGTGCCGGCCTATGTCCGCGAGCAGGGAATCAACCGGGTCTACATCAGCATGCCCATCTCTGCCCAGCCGCGCGTGCTGCAGTTGATCGACGAGCTGCAGGATTCTACGGCTTCGGTCTACTTCATCCCGGACATCTACATTTTCAATCTCATCCAGGCGCGCTTTGACTACGTCGGCGGCATGGCAGTGATGGCGATCTGCGAGACGCCCTTCACCGGGATGAACAACTTCGTCAAGCGCGTCAGCGATATTGTGCTGGCCTCGATCATCCAGTTGCTGCTGCTGCCGGTGATGCTGGTCATTGCCATCTGCGTCAAGGCGACCTCGCCCGGTCCGGTCATCTTCAAGCAGCGCCGCTACGGGTTGGATGGCGAGGAGATTGTGGTCTACAAATTCCGCTCCATGACCGTGATGGAGGACGGCGGTGCCGTTACCCAGGCCACCAAGGGCGACATGCGACTGACCCGTATCGGCGGTTTCCTGCGTAGGACCTCGCTGGACGAGTTGCCCCAGTTCTTCAACGTGCTGCAGGGGCGCATGAGTATCGTCGGCCCGCGTCCGCACGCGGTGGCTCACAACGAGCTCTATCGCAAGCAAATCAAGGGTTACATGCTGCGTCACAAGGTCAAGCCGGGTATCACGGGCTGGGCGCAGGTCAATGGCTTGCGCGGAGAGACTGAAACGCTCGACAAGATGAAGGCGCGTATCGAATTCGACCTCGAATACCTGCGCCGCTGGTCGCTGGTGTTTGATCTCTGGATTATCTTCCAGACGGTACGCATCGTACTCAAGCGTGATAACGCCTATTGATTGTGATGGCTGGCCCCCGGGCCGGCGAGAAAGAATGGCCACAACATCGGACAGGATTTCGTGGCAGCAGGGCGGGTGTTCGTGTCGTACTGGCAGCCAATGGCTTGTCGGACGCCAGGACTTGGCTGACGAATTTTTTGAAACAAGAACAAAGAACAATGCACATTCAGATCCGTAAATCCGTATTGACCCGCGGCCTGGTATTGGCAGCTGCTGCGCTGGCGCTGGCTGGCTGCGAGAAGGGCAAGGAGTCGGGGCAGTCGCTCGTCAAGGTCAACGGCACCGAGCTGACCGTGCACCAGCTCAATGCCGAGCTGAAGAACTCGCCCGGCGTGTCGCAGCCGGTGCTGCTGGATGCACTGGTAACCCGGCAACTGCTGGTCGATGCCGCCAAAAAAGACAAACTTGACGAAGATCCGGCAGTGCTGGCCGACCTGCAGAAGTCGCGCGATACCATCTTGGCACAGGCCTATGTGACCCGCAAGGTAACACCGCCTTCCGCTCCGACGGACGAGGAGATCTCGCAAGGCTACAAGGATGCGCCCGACATGTTCGCGCAGCGCCGCCATTATGAGTTCAGTGAACTGGTCATCCAGCCCGGTGACATGAACGACAAGATCGATACGCTCATGCAGAGCAAGACAACCCTTGAGGATGTGGCGAACTATCTGAACAGCCAGCGCATCAGCTACCGGCGCGAAGTCGTGACCCGCTTCAGCGCCGAGCTGCCTGCGCAGATGGCGGCCACATTGCGTGCCATGGAGCCTGGCACCCTGTTCGTAGTGAAAGAGCCGCAACAGACTTTGCTGATGTCGATCAAGGAAAGCAAGCCGATGCCGGTCAGCCTGCCCGCCGCGGCGCCCCAGATCCGCCAGCTGCTCGTGAGCAAGAAGTACAACGACTTGGTTAACGCGCAGATTGACTACCTCAAGAAGTCGGCCAGCATCGAATATCTGCCGCGTGGTGAAGCCATCCGCAAAACCGCCGAGCAGGCCCAGCAAGATCAGGCGGCTCCCGTCAAGGAAAAGGCGGCTGCGCCCTCCGCGTCTGCCAATGACGAACAAATCAAGCGTGGCGTGGCCGGATTGAAGTAAGCAGCACTGAAGACTGTCGAGCCAGCTCGGCCGACAGAACGAGAATATTAAGAACACAGTCAATCAAGGTGGCAGAGATGAAGAAATGTTTAGTTTGCTTGGGCATGTTGATGATGTTGCTCACTGGATGGGCGAACGCCGGCGATGTACCGGTGGGCCCGGGTGACGTCCTCCGAGTAACCATTTATGGCGACACCAACCAGCCTACTGAAACTCGCGTCACCGAGTCGGGCAACATCACCGTGCCTTTCCTGGGCGAAGTCCGCGTGATCGGCCTTTCCTCCACCGAGGCCGAGCAGAAGATTGCGCGCCAGCTACGCGACAAGGGCTACATGAAGGATCCCCAGGTCAACGTGTTGGTGACCAACATGGTGAGCCAGCAGGTCGCCGTCCTGGGCCAGGTGGCCAAGCCGGGACGCTATGTGCTGGACGGTCCGCGTACCGTGACTGACATGGTGGCCAACGCAGGCGGCGTGACTCCTGATGGTGGCGATATCGTCACCTTGGTGCGTACCCGCGACGGCGTGACAACCCGCCAGCAGATCAATCTGTGGGAACTTAGCATGGGCGGCGACCCCAGCAAGAACGTGGTGCTGGAAAGGGACGACGTCCTGATGGTGGATCGCGCCCAGAAGTTCTTCATCTACGGTGAAGTGCAGCGCCCTGGCATGTACCGCCTTGAGCATGGCATGACGGTGCTGCAGGCGCTGTCGACCGGTGGTGGCCTGACCCAGCGCGGCACCGAACGCGGCTTGAAGATCAAACGCCGCGGTGAGGATGGCAAGATGACCGAGTTCAAGGTCACTGACGAGACGCTGCTGCAACCGGACGACATCGTCTACGTTCGCGAAAGCTGGTTCTGATTCCCTGCCGGAATCTGACCACCTGCCTGTTGCGTCATCCATCGAAACCAACAAGACCAAGAGCCTGATTATGAATTTCGCCCAGCTATTCCTCATCCTGCAAGCGCGCAAGAGTCTCATCCTCAAGGTGTTGGGAACCGTCGTTTTGCTCACGCTGATCGTGAGCTTGATCATGCCCAAGACCTACAAGGCCAGTACCAGCCTGGTGCTCAACTTCAAGGGTACCGATGCCTTGACCGGTCTGGCGCTGCCTGCGCAGCTGACGCCGGGATACATTCCGACGCAGGTGGACATCATCAGCAGCCAAGCCGTGGCGCTGAAGGTGGTGGATGCGCTCAAGCTGACGCAGAGTGCGGAGGCGCGACAGCTCTTTGAAAGCCAAACTGACGGAGTCGGCGACTTCCGTGTGTGGATGGCCCAACTGCTGATGAAAAAGCTTGACGTAGTCCCCGCTAGAGACAGCAACGTTCTCGAAATCACTTACAAAAATGCTGATCCCGCATTCGCGGCCGCTGTCGCCAATGCCTTCGCCACCGCTTATCAGCAAGTCAGCATTGACCTCAAGGTGGCCCCATCGCAGCAGGCCAACAGCTATTTTTCGGCGGAAGTGAAGCGTCGCCGTGAAGCCTATGACGAGGCCCAGCGCAAGATGTCGAAGTACCAGGAAGAAAATGGCATTGTCGCCACCGACAACCATTTCGATGTGGAGACGACCCACCTCAACGACCTATCCACGCAACTGGCTCAGGCCCAGACCCAGACCATGGAAGCGACTTCGCGTCGTGGTCAGGTGCAGGGCACCGGCGCTGGCGAGTCCCCCGATGTTACCAACAACAACTTGATCCAGAATCTCAAGGCCAGCCTGGGTGCCTCGGAATCAAAGCTGGCCCAGCTCTCCCAGCGCCTCGGTACGCGTCATCCGGACTACTTGGCAGCCAAGGCTGATGTAGACAATTTGCGCGCCGAGTTGAATCGCCAGATTTCGGTAGCGGCCAGTGCGGTGAGCAATAACGCATCCGTTTTCATCAAGCGCGAAGCGGAGTTGCGTGCTGCGGTAGCGGCGCAGAAGGCTAAGGTGCTGGAACTCAATCGCAAGCGTGATGAGCTGTCAGTCCTGCAACGTGAACTCGACAGCGCCCAGGATGCCTACAAGGTCATCTCCCAGCGTGCTACCCAGGTGAATATGGACGTGTCGGCTGTACAGTCCGATATCGGTGTTCTGACCGTGGCCTATCCGCCCACGGCGGCATGGGCGCCCAAGATTCCGCTGAACATCGTTCTGTCCCTGTTCGTCGGTACTTTCCTGGGTGTGGCAGCGGCTCTCGTACTGGAACTGACAAATCGCCGCGTTCGTTCCGTGGTGGACATCCAGGGCCTGGCCGGTGTGCCGGTACTGGGTGAGATCAAGCGCGCTAACGCGCCCGTCCGCAAGCGCCGCTTCTGGCAGCGCAAGACTGCAGCAGCAGGCGCGTGAGCGCCGCCTGCCAGGACCACGACTTTTCACGGAGCAAGAATAAATGAACGATCATCAAACACCATCCGAGAGCGTCTCTTCCGCAGGCGGCAAGCTGCCGGGCCGTTCGATCGGCGCCATCCTCGTCGACAGCGGCCTGCTGACGCCTGAAAATGCCGAACGCATCATGCGCCTGCAAAAGGAGAAGGGCCTGCGTTTTGGCGACGCTGCCATCGAGCTGCGCCTGCTCAAGCAGGAAGATATCGATGACGCGATCTCGCGCCAGTTCGAGTATCCGTACTTGCGCAAGGGACAGAGCAGTGTCAGCACCGAGCTGATCGCAGCCTACAACCCCTTCGATGCCCAAGTGGAGGCGCTGCGGGCGCTGCGCAGTCAGCTCATGCTGCGCTGGTTCGGTGTCGAGGCCGATCGCAAGGTATTGGCCATTGGCAGCTCAGGTCGCAGCGAAGGTCGCAGCTTCTTGGCCGCCAACCTGGCAGTGGTGTTCTCGCAGCTGGGGGAGCGCACGTTGCTCATCGATGCCGACATGCGCAATCCGCGCCAGCATGAACTGTTTGGTCTCAAGAATGGCAGCGGATTGTCGTCGATCCTCTCTGGTCGCGGTGAAAACCCGGTGCAGCGCGTTCCCGCTTTACTGGGCTTATCGGTGTTGCCTGCCGGCCCCAAGGCACCTAACCCACAGGAGTTGCTGGGACGTCCTGCCTTCACGCAGTTGCTAGAGGAACTAGCGCCAGAATATGACGTGATCCTCATCGATACGCCGGCCGGCGACGCCTATGCTGACGTGCAGACGGTGGCTGTGCGAGCCGGCGCTGCCATGCTGATCGCCCGTAAGCATCTGAGCCATGTATCGGCGCTGCGCGTGTTGAGCGAACAGCTGGCCCAGTCCGGCGTTGCGGTGGTCGGATCGGTTCTCAACGAATTCTGATCATCCCAGGGGGAGACTAAGCCGTCAGGGACACCTGCGAGGATGTCTCTGGTGATGCCCTGCGTCAATCGAGGGTATTGGATGTGGTCTCCCATTTCGGAAAGGCAATGGAATGTCTCTAGCAGGTGAAACCAGCATGGCGCCCCAGCGCGGCAATGCTCCCCAGGGCGGTCGGCCAGACCTGCCCTGGTTGCTTGTGTTGCTTGGCGTACTGGTGCTCTACGTCCCCAGCATCGTGGATTTGCTGCACGGGCCCTGGGGGACGGAGCGCAATGCGCACGGGCCCATCGTGTTACTGGTTTCGTTTGGATTCTTTTACATCAGGATCCGGCAACTGCTGCGGGCTGGTCAATTGGTCCGTGCACCACGTCCGGCGCTGGGTGCTGCGGTCCTCCTGCTGGGCTTGGCTGCCTACGTGCTGGGACGCTCGCAGGCCGTGCTGATGCTGGAGATGGGCTCGCTCATCCCGGTCTGCGCGGGCACAATCATCTTCTTCTACGGTTGGCAAACTTGCCGGCGCATGTGGTTCGCGTTCTTCTTCATGCTCTTCATGATCCCGTTGCCGAGTACCTTCGTTGACGCAGTCACGCTACCCATGAAGATTGCCGTCTCGGCCGCAACCCAGACCATACTGCACACGCTGGGCTACCCCGTCGGACGCGACGGCGTGATCTTGGTGGTGGGCCAGTACCAGCTGCTGGTGGCCGATGCCTGCGCCGGGCTCAATTCCCTGTTCACGCTGGAAGCGCTGGGCCTGCTCTACATGAACCTTGTGCGCCATCATTCGGTGTTGCGCAATGCCGTGCTGGCCTGCCTGATCGTGCCGATTTCCTTTGCCTCCAATACGGTGCGGGTAGTCGTCCTGGCGCTCATCACGTATTACCTCGGCGATGCGGCAGGGCAGGGCTTCCTCCACGGTTTCGCCGGGATGGTGCTGTTCCTGACGGCATTGACGCTGATCATGGTGATCGACAATACGCTGGTTTGGCTGGTGGAGCGCCGTGAACGTCGCCACGTTGCCAGCAAGCCGGTGGCGAGTCCGCCAGCGCGCAAGGAGCCGCAGGGCGAACTGTGGCGCCGCAATGCCGACCTGTTTCGCATCAGTGCGCGAGCAGCATTGCTGCTGATGTTGCCCATGACCCTGGCCCAAGGTGTGGCGCTGTGGATGACGCCCGAGCCGTTGGTTGTAGGTACGCCTCCCAACATGGAGGCACTTGTGCCCAAGCGTTTCGCTGGCTGGGTCGAAGTGCCTTCGCCCTATTTGCAGGTGGACCTGTCGGTCGGTGAGCCGGGCCAGACCAGCAATGAGCGCCCATATGATGCGGTGGCCATGAAAACCTATCGTAATGCAGAGGGTGAGCAGGTCATGCTGGCACTGGCTTACGCCCGCCAGCAACGCCAGGAGGTGAAAATTCATCGCCCTGAAATATGCTACGAGGCGCAAGGGTTTCGTCAACTTTCCCACGATTTGGCGCGGTTCGATTTGCCGGGTGTCGCAGATGTCGAAGGTGACCGCTTCCTCATGCAGAACAAGAATCGCATCGAGGCCGTCAGCTACTGGATCCATATCGGTGATGCATTTCCACGTGGTGGTCTCGATACCCGCATGAAGCTCCTGCGCGATGGCCTCGAAGGCAAAGTGCCCGATGGCATCTTGGTGCGCGCCTCCAGTCTCATGAACGATCCGGCCGAAGCGGACGAAGCCTATCGCTTGCAGGAGGACTTCCTCAGGGACTTTGTGGCGGCGCTCACTCCGCAGGGGAAGGCTTTGTTGCTCAAAGGATGGAACGACGACTCGAGGCTAGCCATGATGGGCAACGGGGAAAGCAAGTGAAGGGGTTCTTCGCCTTTTTTTCTCCGCGGTGCGTTCTCCCGGTGGACTCTCATTTCATCAATTACCCTCAGCGCCTCATGGCGTTGTGCACGCTGGTTGTGCTTGGCATGCAGCAGACGAACATTTGCATGCTCAAAGCATTTTCTCTCAAGGCCAACATCGTGGTGCTCTTTGCTGGCCCGGGAGCGGTCCGCTGGTAATCAGGCACTGGCGTGCACTTGCAGGGGATAGACCGAATAGCTTGGCTAACATGGCCAGCGACAAGTAAAAACTAGTGAAGGCAGGCTTATGAAATGTTTATGGATCGCGCGCGAGATTCCTTTCCCGGCCAACAGTGGGGACAGGATCTATACGGCACAACTTGCGCAGTCATTCGCACAAGCAAATGGCGCGCTGAGCTTCGTCGGCATTGCTGACGAACAGACTGGGCCAGCGCCCCAAGGGGGGGCGGTGCAGTGGACCACTGTCTCCGGCGGTCGCTACAGTACCGCGCGCGCATTACTGTCCACACTGCCACTGGTGGCCGCTAAGCATGCAACCAGCCGTTATCGCGGTGAACTTGAGAGCTTGTATGCGCAGGAGTGGGATGCAGTCATATTCGACCATTACGCCTCGGGTTGGGCGCTGCGCGATTTCATGCGTATTTTGCGGCGGGCAGGCCGGCGTCCGCGTTTGGCCTATATCGCTCATAACCATGAAGAGAAGGTGCTGCGGGCCGTGGCCGCTGAATCTGATGTTGGCTTCGTGAAACGTGCTGGCTTTTGGCAGAACTACTTCAAGGTCAAGGCGATGGAGCGCTATATGGTCGACACGGTCGACGTGGTCACGGCTATTACGGCCGAGGATGCTGCCGGTTTTTCCGCCCAAAGTCCGGGTGTGAAGACCCTGGTACTGACGCCTGGCTACAACGGTAAGGTTAAGGAACATCGTCGCATCGATGCCAGCGGGCCGCGCCATGTGATCATGGTGGGGTCCTTTCACTGGGCAGCAAAGCAGGAAAATCTGCGTCAGTTCCTCAAGATCGCAGACTCAATCTTCGCAGCTGCTGGCGTCACTTTTGATGTTGTGGGCGATATGCCCGCCAGTTTCCGCAAGGATATTGAACAGGGACTCAAGGCCACCGTGCTGCACGGTTTTGTGGATGACCCAACCGCGATCTATGAGCGGGCCCGCATCGCACTCGTACCAGAGGCTATTGGTGGTGGCTTCAAATTGAAGTTTCTGGACTATATTTTCCGCCGCCTTCCGGTGGCAACCCTTATTGATGCGGTGGCTGGCTTGCAGGCGGAGTTGCGCGAGCAAATGATTCAAACCCCGGACCATGCGTCCCTGGCCAGCGCGGTGGTAGCCGCCATTGACGACGTCGAAAGCTTGAATCGCATGCAGGACAATGCGTTCAACCAGGCGCGAAGCTTGTTCCGCTGGAGTGACCGCGGTCAGGCACTGCTGGCCGCTCTCTCGCGTTGAGCTGAAGACTATGAACAATATCCACCAGACATACAGGGCAGACGTCGATGGTTTGCGGGCCGTGGCTATCTTGCCAGTGGTCATGTTCCACATCGGCTTTCCCGGGTTCTTTGGCGGTTTCGTTGGCGTGGATGTGTTTTTTGTTATCTCAGGCTACTTGATCACCAGAATCATCGTGCGTGAGATGCGGGAAGGCAGCTTCTCGATCGCTGATTTCTACCGTCGTCGCGTGCTACGGATCTTTCCCGCTCTGTTCGCGATGCTGGCCGCGGTCTCGGTGCTTGCGCCGATGGTCATGCTGCCGGGTGAATTGCTTCGCTATGGCAAGTCGGTGGTGTCGACCACGCTGTTCTATTCCAACATGCTTTTCTATTCGGAAAGCGGTTACTTCGCACCCGATTCCCATACCAAGGCCTTGCTCCATACGTGGTCACTGGCGGTGGAAGAGCAATTCTATCTGTTCTGGCCGCTGATCTTGCTTGTGCTCCGGGCCCGTAGCCAGGCGGCGATCCGCTGGGGAGCATTCACGATTGCGTTGGTGTCGTTCGTTTTTTCTGCATGGCTTATCGAGCACGACGCTGCTGCGACCTTTTACCTCATCCCGACCCGGGCATGGGAATTGTTGGCCGGTGCCTTGGTGGCAATTTTTCCGAACCTTCCAGCGCAAAGGCGCTGGCTGCGTGAATTTCTGTCGGGTGCCGGTCTACTTGCCATTCTGGTGGCAATCAAGTTCTATAACGAAGGCGTGCCGTTTCCGGGCGTGGCGGCGCTATTGCCGGTGCTAGGTGCGGTCGCCATCATTCTGGCCGGTGGAAACGGTGGTTCACTGGTCGGCCGTCTGCTGTCGTGGCAGCCTATGGTATTTGTCGGCAAGATTTCGTTCTCGCTTTATCTCTGGCATTGGCCGGTGATCGTCTTCACTCAGATTGGTCTTCTACGCGAGCAAACTTGGCCGGTTAAATTCGCTGAGTTGCTTGCTTCGATGCTGATGGGATGGTTGTCCTGGAGGTATGTTGAACGTCCGTTCCGTCATGTCAGTCCCCTTCTGCCTAATCGAGTCGTCCTCGGGCGGGCCGGTTTGGCTATCGCGGCGGCGCTGTGCGTTGGTTTGGCGTATGTGCTGCCTCAAGGCTGGCCCCAACGGTTCAACGATCAGCAACTTGCTTTTGCCAAATATGAAACCTACAACGGCGACCAGCAGTACCGTGGTGGAAGTTGCTTCGTGGTCGGCGAGAACGAGCAGTTTGATGCTGAGCATTGCCTACAACGCAAGGAAGGCGAGCGTAACCTTCTGTTGATTGGCGACAGTCATGCAGCCCACCTTTGGCCTGGACTGCATGCGAGAGCGAACGGCATCAACGTGTTACAAGCCACCCATACCGGCTGCCGACCTGCACTGACTGATTTTGACCATCCCAAGAACCTGTGCGAACAGTTCGTGACCGATGTTCTCAAGCAGTGGCTTCCCAGCCATCCGGTCGACGTAGTGGTGTTGGCTGGACGCTGGACCCACTCGGACCTCAAGGGCTTGCCCTTAACAATTTCAGCAGCCCTCAAGGGGGCCAAGCGGGTCGTGGTAGTAGGGCCGATCCCTCAATACGTCTCTGCCTTGCCGCGTTTTCTGGTACGTGCATCGGCGCCGTCTCAAGAGCTTGCGGCTGCTGGGTTGACGTCTGGTCCGTTTGCGCTCGACCCGCAGATGCGGCAGGTTGCTACCGCTGCCGGAGCTCAATACTTTTCGTTGATCAACGCGCTTTGTGTCGATCATAGCTGCAAGGTAATCGTAGATGGCGGGGTTCCAATTCAATTCGATTATGGTCATCTCACCGTTGAGGGTTCAAGTTACGTGGTCGGTCTCATGATGCCGTTGATTGCGGGGACTGTTGCAGCAGTTGAACCTGCTTCAGTGACTCGTGGTGTGATCGGATCTCGCCAACCATGAGCCACCAATGTGGCGAGCCTGAAATCCAATTCAACTTTATCTTTATTCAGACATGAGTTCTTATCGCATCAAACGCATGATGGCCTTGTCGATTTCGTTGTTGCCGACTTCGCGACTGCGGATGCTGTTTTATTCGGCCCTGATGGGCTATCGCTTTGGCGCGCGCAATCGTCTCGGCTGGCAAGTGCAGATCGCCGTAGAGTCGTTTGTTGCCGGTGATGATGTGACGATTCGCCGAGGTAACCGTTTTATTGGCCCGATCAGCGTGAATCTTGGTGATCGTACTTTGCTGGGTATTAACAATCTAATTGAATGCGGAGAAGCGGCTGCACATCCGAAGTCTGCGCACATGGGCTATGCGCGCAGCTTTAAGACCGGCATCAACAGCCTCATTCATGAAGATCATCGTTTTGATGTCTATGGTGCAATCAGCATCGGTGATGGTACTTGGGTGGCCGGGTTTGCCTCACAATTTCTGACCCACGGGGCGAGTACTATGAATCGTGACATCAGTATTGGTAGCCAGTGTTACCTCGGTTCTGCGGTGCGGTTTTCACCAGGTGCCGGCGTTGCAGACCGCGTAGTGGTGGGAATGGGTGCAGTGGTGACCAAGCACATTGAGCAACCCGACGTGGTCGTGGGTGGTGTGCCGGCTAAAGTAATTTCCGAGCGAACTGCCGACGATAAATTCGTATTTGAAAAAAACTGGACCTGAGTGCTCAGGCACCTGGTCCTCTTGTTTCTGCCATAGAGAGGCGCACTGTGAAGTTCCTTGGGTACCGTCCCGATATAGATGGCTTGCGCGCCGTCGCTGTCCTATCTGTCATTCTCTACCACGCCGGTGTCGGTGTGCTCAGTGGCGGTTTTGTGGGCGTGGACATCTTTTTCGTGATCTCGGGATATCTCATCTCGACCATCATCTTCCAGGATCTGGAGGCTGGGAGGTTTTCCCTGGGGCGCTTTTACGAACGTCGTATCCGCCGCATTCAACCAGCTTTAATCGCGATGGTGCTGGTGACTCTGCTCGTCTGCGCCATCGTCTTCGTTCCCTTGGACTTCAAGCTGTTGGCGCAGAGCGTTGGTGCTACTGTCCTCTTCTCCTCGAATGTTTATTTCTATCTCAAGAGTGGCTACTTTGATCCGCTCGCAGAAACCAAGCCGCTGTTGCATACATGGTCTCTGGCGGTGGAAGACCTTTTCTTTCCGTTGCTGCTAATGCTGCTGTGGCGGCATGCACGTCGACATGTTGCTACTGTCTTGATCGCTCTGACGGTAGTGTCGTTTGCTTTTTCCATATGGCAGGCACGCGTGGCTTCAGACGCCGCTTTCTATTTGCCGTTTGATCGAGTCTGGGAGTTGCTCATCGGCGCGTTGTTGGCTATGGGCATAGTACCGCCGGCGCGTTCTGCTGCGTTGCGTAAGGCGCTGGGGATATTAGGACTGGTACTGATGGCTGTGGCAATCTTCCTGTTTGCTCCACACGACATCTTTCCTGGAGAGCGTGCCCTTGTGCCGTGCATGGGGGCTGCCTTGCTAATTTATGCAGGGCAGGGCGGTCCTGTGGGGGCCAATGCCTTGCTGGCCGCTCGCCCGATGATGTTCATCGGCAAGATTTCCTACTCTATGTATTTGTGGCATTGGCCGTTGATCGTTGTGTTGCAATACGTCCTGTTCCGCAAGCTCAATGGCTTGGAAATACTGGCGTACCTGGTTGTAGTTCATATGCTTGCCTGGGCGAGCTGGAAATGGGTTGAGCAGCCATGGCGTGACGCTAATCGCCTGGTGCTTTCCCGCCGACAGGTGTTCGGATATACCTTTGGTGTGACTGCCGTTGGCGTTGCTCTGGCCGTGTCAGTTCATGCGACAGGTGGTATGCCTGGACGATTTGCACCCGACGTGCGCCATTACGCAGCTGCCGCTCTTGACACCAATCCTCTGCGCCCTGCGTGCGACAGCCCGTCTCGCAAGCGGCTCGATGCTGGCGATGTATGTACGATAGGTACGTCCAGCAAGCCAGCTTCATTTGCCTTCATTGGTGACAGCTTCGGGGATGCGCTGGTCCCCGGCATCACTCAGGCTGCCCATGATGCCGGAAAGAGCGGGATCGTCCTTACGCATAGCGGATGCTTTCCGTTGCTGGGCGTAGTTCAGACTGATAATCCTTCCTGCGTCGGGATCATGGAAGCCAACCTGAACTTGCTCAACAAACATCCTGAGATCAGCGATGTGGTGCTTGTTGCCCGCTGGACTTCGGCCCTGCTGGGCAGCCGATACGGCCAGTTCGAACAGAGCGGCTGGTTCATTAAGGACAGTCAGACCAAGCAAGTCAGTTATCAGGAAAACCGCTATGTGTTCGAACGCGGCATGTTGCGTACGCTGGAAGCTCTAAAAGGACGCAACGTGGTTGTGTTGGCCTATCTGCCTGAGCAGCGCTTCGACATTCCTCGCGCGTTGACGCTGTCGCAGCTGTTCGGCTGGCCACGCGAGGTAGCATTGCCAGTATTCGAGCATCAGCGCCGCCAAGCTGAGTTGCGTGCCGCTTTCGCGCGTATCGAACAAGCTTCCCCTGTGATGCTTCGGGTACTCGACGTCGGTGCATCAATGTGCGACGGCAAAGACTGTGCAGTACTTCGCAATGGGGTAGTGCTTTATGCTGATGACAACCATCTGTCGCGTTCTGGTGCGATAGCGCTGTCCGACGTCTGGCGCAAGGCTCTGGTGCAAAACGAGGGTAGCAAATGAGCCCGGATCTGAAAAAAGCAAGCGAGGCACCTGCCCATCCGCCGGTTCGACGCATACATGAGCTCGATGGTCTGCGCGGGATGCTCGCGTTGTTCGTGGTTTGCTATCACATGTATGGGCCGCTGGCAATTTTGCGGACTACCTTCGCCGAGAAGTTTCCTCTGTTATTACAAGGCTGGTATCCGGTAGACGTTTTTTTTCTCATGAGCGGCTTCGTCATGATGCACGTCTACCAGCGAGCCTTCTCCGGGACATTGCACTGGGCCGCATTCTGGCAATTTATGCGAGCCCGCGTGGCCAGGCTCTATCCTGTTCACGTGGCAGCAATGTTCTTGATGCTTCTGTGCATGCTTCCCGCAATCTACAAATCTCCGGATCTGTATCAGTGGGGTGGTCGCTATAGTTTAGGGGCCTTTGCCGGATCGCTGGCCATGCTGCATGGTCCTTGGATCGACTACCGATCGTGGAACTATCCTGCGTGGTCGATAAGCGCGGAGTGGCATGCTTATTTGCTGTTTCCGCTTTTGGTGCCCTTGGCCTTACGTTGTCGCGGAGTGGTGGCGGGGCTGATGCTGGTCGCGTCTGCGGTGGTACCCTTTACTCTTTATTTGCAGCAGTTGTCGCCCGATCCTTTTCCCACCAATGGCTGGCCGGTGCTAATGCGAGTGTTTCCGTTGTTCTTCGGGGGTATGCTGCTGTATCGCGTTGCCCCGGTAAGGTGGTTCTCCTCCGGGACGGCTGCGTTGCTGTTCGTCGGCGGCACTTTGGTTGTCCTGTTTTTTGACAAGTTTTCGGCGCTGGCAGTGTTGCTGGCTCCGCCAATGATCATGGCTGCGCTCTCAGAAAATTGGTTCCAGTCACTGCTACGTCGACCAACATTGCTCTTCCTGGGCAAGATTTCCTACAGTTTGTACATGACCCACGCACTGGTCGAAACATTCTTCGTCACGCTTTTACAGCGCGTGGGCTTGCGCTTCTTTAACTATGACCTGGGCGCTCATCTGGGGCCGTCATTTTTAGTCTGGAGTGCCGGAATTGGCGTTGCGCTGGTTCTCGGCTACTGCACTTGGCGCTGGGTCGAAGAGCCCGCACGGCACTGGGTCATGCGCGTGACCACGCGCTCCCGAGGCGTTGTGCCTGTCCGCTCGAGCTAACAGCAAGAACTATCGAAACAAATCGGCAAATGAAAAATACATTACCCAACCTCCAAATCCTGCGCTTCTTGGCGGCGGCGATGGTCTTGCTCAGCCATGTGCAGCATCAGGCCGCAGGGATGAACTTCGGTGCTGCGACCTATACTCCCTGGACTGGTATCTATCTGGCAGGTGGTGTAGACATTTTTTTTGTGATTAGTGGCTTCATCATGCACGCCATCTCCAGCGGTGATTTCGGCCATGAGGGAGCATCTAGACGCTTCCTCATCCGTCGGCTGGTCCGCATCGTGCCACCGTATTGGTTATTTACACTGGCAATGATCGCCGCAGCGGTATTTTTCTCGGGCCATATTCGCCACTCTGCACTGTCTCTCTGGCATATCGTTACATCTTTCCTGTTTATTCCCTACCCGAACGCGTATGGTCAGCCCTATCCGATGCTGATGCTGGGCTGGACGCTCAACTACGAGTTTTTCTTTTATGTCGTTTTCGGCGCGGCCCTTGTGCTGCCTCGTGCAAAGGGATTGGGCTTTGTGTTTCTCACAATTGGTTCTTTGTCTGTATTGGGCATATTCGATACCTTCAAGAGCCTGCCGATGTCGTTCTGGAGCAACCCCATCATGCTGGAATTCCTTTTGGGGATCTTGCTTTCGATAGCCCATGAGAAGGGCGCCCGTGTGGGTGGCGTCACGGCTGCATTGCTGATAACAGGCGGATTCTTGGCGATGTTTGTTCTTATGGACCTGGGTATTGCTGCACACTTCTGGGCCGCCAGGGTACTGTGGATGGGCTTGCCCGCGCTTGCGATCTGTGCCGGTGCGGTGCTCTTGGTGCAACCGGTGCGATATGCCGGATTTAAGCAAGCTCTGGTATTCCTGGGAGACGCATCATACGCCCTGTACTTGTCCCATCCGTTCGCCTTGAATCTGGTGGCATTGTTATGGTCCAAAGCTGGCCTTCAGCAACCGTATCTGTACGTCGCTTTAAGTTGCGCGGTTTCGTTGGCTTTAGGCGCTGTTGTGCACGTTCTCGTCGAGAAACCCGTGACACGATATTTCAGTTCCCGTTTAAGCCCAAAGCGGGTGCCCGGCAATGCTGCTCAGGAAGTCTGCTGAGATCGTTGCGTGTTTGAAAAAGAGGTTTTTATGAAAACGAAGATAGCAAGAGTTCGTGTACGCAGCCTTCTTGGTGCCTCGTTGTCAGCTGCCGTGCTGCTGACAAGCAAGCAAGGGTTGGCTCAAGAGAGTATCAACCTGCCTCAGCCGAACCAAGCGGTGGCTTTGGGTTGCGTCGCTGTAACTGCTGGTGACTATCCCCAAGTGCAACTGCGTCGAAATTTCGTTGACGCATTTGACAAGCTGGATCTGAAGTCCAATCGATGGACCCCGCACTATGACGCCGGATACGATGACACCGCAAAACGTTGGCTGGGTTACGACTGGGTGGTCAAGCGTACGTTGCCGGGTGCACAGGAGCAGCAGATTTACGTCGATCCTGATTATCGTGGTTCGACTAGCGCTCCATTGAATCTCAACCCCTTCACTACCAGCAATGGCATCCTGACCATTACGGCGGACCGAATCCCGCCGGAGCTAAAGGCCGCGCTTCCGGGTTTTCAATTCATGTCAGGATTGCTGACTACCCGCAAGTCCTTCCTTCAGAAATATGGGTATTTTGAAATTCGCGCCAAAGTACCTGCGGGACGAAATTTGTTGCCAGCGTTCTGGTTGTTGCCGTTCGATAAGAGCTGGCCACCAGAGTTGGATGTCTTCGAGGCCCCTGGGCATGAACCTGACAAAATTGTCACCACCGTACACTGGAAAGAGCCTTCGGGACAGCAGAAAGCCTCAGGTTGTCGTACGGTCGTCCCAGGTTTCGACAAACAGTTTCACCGGTACGGCGCCTTGTGGACGCCCGAGCGGGTTGTGTATTACCTTGATCGACGGCCGATTGCTCAGATAGCCACCCCACCCGGATTCGACAAGCCAATGTACATGATCGTCAACCTCGCAGTGGGCGGAACTTGGGTGGGCCGCGCTACTGACGAGAACCCAATGCCCGTGAAGTTTGAGGTTGACGAAATCTCGGCGTACACGTTGGGTGAGCCGGATCAGTGCAACGTGGCTGCCAATGGGGTAAAGACATGTCAGGGAAATTGAGCAACCAGCCTTGGAACGATGCAGTGCCGGAGGTACATCAGACTCCGGGATACTTCGTTCGTCGAAGTTTCTGGATGCTCATGCTTGTCATGTCGGTAATTCAGTTCACCGCAGCGTGGCTTTATCCCGCCACAAGCTTCGGGGGCACCGAGTCATTGATCACGGAAAAGGCACTTGGTGTTCCATTCCAGTATTTGTTGTGGCTGATGGTGCTCACCGGATTCTTTTTGCATACGACCGGCCAAGGGTTCGACTTCCTGATGCGTGTGTTGAAGCCTTGGCTGCCACTGATAGTGGTGGGCATCGTGGCATCTGTCTTCGGGGCGCAGCCATTCGTTTCGTTGCGTAGCATGATGTTGTGGATCTTGATGGCGTTGTCTGCTGCCATGGTTGTGGGTGAAATGCCGCCGAAGAAGGCGCTTGTGGCTCTAATGCGCGGGATGTTCGCAATCGTCCTTCTGTCAGTGGTGATGGCCTTGCTGGTTCCCAAGGTCGGCACTCAGTTGTACGGTACAAGTACAAAGGTGTGGCGCGGTGTATTTACACAAAAGAACCAGTTGGGATGGGTAGCGGCGCTGACGCTGATCATCGGTGGTACGTTAATCAGTCGCCAAAGCTGGCGTCTGCCGGCAGCGATGGTAGTCCTGGCCGCCGCTTGCCTGCTGGGTTCCGGGTCTAAGGGAGCGCTGGCGGCAACCATGCTCAGCATTGGCTACCTGTTCCTGATTCATCTGCTGCGCACCCGGGTGACTCCGGCATTGGGCGTGACGACGGTGATCGTGCTGACCATGTCGATTGCAGTTTTTGGCATCTTCATCTTGCCCCCGATTTTGTCTGCCCTGGGGCACGACCCCACGTTTTCTGGTCGTACTACCGTTTGGTCAGTCTATTTCAACTCCATGCTCAATACGCCGTTCATTGGAGAGGGACCAGGCGCCTATACTTCCTTGTCTGAACTTACTTCACCACTCGCCATGCGGCTGGGAGAGTTGGGCGCTATCGTAACGCCTCACAATGCTTTTCTGGGCTCATTTGGGGACGGTGGTGTCCTCGGTTTCCTGGCCTTTTTCGGTGTTCTGTTTTATTTGGCTGTGGTAGCTCCATTCCTGCGTCAAGACCGCATCACGTTGACTTGCGCAGGAGTGGCAGCGTTCAACATGGTCCACGGGATGGTCGAAACACACGAAGTGTTTGCTGCAGGGGTCGGTTGGTATTGCATGATTTTCTTGCGTGCAGTGACACTGCGCGAATTGGCGCGGGTCCCTGTTGCAAGGATTCAGACGACCCCGTTGGCTCGGAGCTCAAGTGGCCCCGGCACTCAGTCTCTTAAGAGGTTTCCATGAGCATGCCTGAAACCATGCAGCTGCGTATCGTTATCGGAATTCCGACTTTCCGCCGTCCTGATTTGCTGCGTATCTTGCTCGACAGTTTGTTGCCGGAAATACAGGGCAGGGATGTCTATGTAGTGGTCGCAGACAATGATTGTGGTACCGAGGCGCAGGCCGTGGTAGCAGAATTTACTCAACATTGGCCTGTTGCTGAATGTATTCCCGTTCGCGAACGTGGTGTTGCGCAGGTGCGAAACGCCCTTGTTAGGCGTGCTGCTGAGGTCTGCCCAGAGTGGGACTGGCTCCTCATGCTTGACGACGATGGTCGTGTCACGCCCGGCTGGTTGGATCAGGTGCTGCAAACCGGGCAACGGTTTGACGCGCATCTGGTAGGCGGGCCTGTAGATGGCCTTTTGCCTGATAGCGCCAGTATCTTCGCTCGCAACAGTATCTTTGCCTCTCGCAAGCGCTGGCCTACCGGACTGGTGTCCACTCTGAACACTACTCAGAATCTTGCAGTGGCACGCAAGACAGTGGATTTGATCGGAATTCCGCTGTTCCGCAACGAGTACGGCGCCTCCGGAGGTGAAGATTATGATTTGTTCCGGCGCGTGGCGCGCGCAAAGGGTCGCATCGCTTGGTGCGACGAGGCACTGGTAATTGAGCCTGCCCCCAGTGATCGGCTGACCTTCATTAGCCTGCTCAGGCGCTACGCCACAACAGGCGCCTACATGGTCCGCATTGATCGCTTCTACGACGGACTGCCGTCCACAAGTTGGAATGCCTGCAAAGGCCTTGCTGTATCTCTGCTGCGTACTGTGGCGGCGGCTGTCTTGATGCGTCGGGATACTTGCGCCCGTTCAATCCTGGTGACCGCGCACTACTGTGGGCGTATCGCGGGATTAGCCGGAGCCAGGACGGCACGTTACGTTTCTTCAGAAGGAAAGAACTCATGAGCACTATTGTGGAAAGTTCCAGTGCACCCTTGGTTGCGATCGGTCTGTGTACATACAAGCGTCGCGCAGGCTTGGAACGCCTGCTTGAGCATATTGCTGTAGCCGTGGCCACGCACGGCCAGCCGGTCACGGTCATCATCGCCGACAATGATGGCAGCGATCCGCTGGTAAAGGCTTCGGTGGAGGCGTTTTCGGCACGTAGCGGAATTGCGGTACGTTACTTGATCGAAGCGACCCCTGGGATTTCCGCCGCACGAAATGCGGTTTTCGACGAAGCCACCCGCTTGGGCGTGCGTTTTATGGCCATGATCGATGATGACGAATGGCCCGCTCCCGGCTGGCTCAAGGAATTGCTCAAGACCCAAGCGTCGGAGCAGGCGGCGATCGTCGGCGGGCCGGTACGACCGGTGTTTCCCGACAGTGCAGCGCATCTGCGCAAATACGCTCGCTATTGGTCGGTGCAGCGCCAGTTCTTGGAGGGCAAGCCCTTCGTTTTCTGCTCGTGCAACTTCCTCATCGACATGCAGGCCATCGCCAGCGAGCCGCGTCCGCTGTTCGACGAGAAGTTCGGATTGTCTGGTGGCGGCGATACCGTGTTCTTCCGCAAGCTTTTCCATCGTGGCCACCCCATGGCGTGGTCCGAGGACGCATGGATCCATGAAGAAGTCCCGCAATCGCGTGCCGGTTTCAAATGGATGCGCCAGCGTCGCTATCGTGTTGGCAATCATGCCGTACGCTGGGAAAGCGTGGGGGGCAATGGGATGCGCTCGCTGCTCAAGACCCTGGGTATCACGGCGCGCCTGCCGTTCTACCCTTTGTTCCGACGTGAACCTGAGTCACCCATGATCGGCTGGCTGCTGGAGTACGACAAGATTCGCGGCCGCTGGGCCTCCCATTTCGGCGACGTGTTCGTCGAATATGCACGCCCCGACGAACCGGGCCAGAAGTCATGCCGCTGAGCATGGTTGTGCCAGCGGTCTGCCGTACCTACCGGAGCGCCTGCCATGCTTGAGCGCCTCCACGCATTGCTCGACCGGCTGGAGAGCAAATTCCGCCTGCGCACCATCGTGGCGACGATGGTGCCCACCATCGGTGCGCTCGGACTGCAACTGGTGACCTTCGCGCTGACAGCGCGGGGCCTGGGTGTCGAGCAGTTCGGCCGATATACCGCCATCCTTGCCATTGTGGCGGTGGGTGTCGAGCTCATCGGTATCGGTGGTGCTGACATGCTGGTGCGCTCCGTCTCGCGCGATCGCAGCAAATTCGCGCTGTATTACGGCAACATGCTGTGCGCCATCGGGGTGACGTTGCCCTTGGCTGTTGCCATCGGTTCGTTTGTCGCGCTTGGGCTCTTGCATGTTGAGGTAGCGGCAGGTTTCGTTGCGCTGGCGCTGTTTGCCGAGATCGGCCTGGCGCGCGTATCGGCTTCCACCGAGCTGGTGATGGTTGCTTTCGGCCATACGGCCCGTGCAGGTTGGGTACGCGTAGCCACGGTGGTGGCACGACTGCTGGTTGCACTGGTGTTCTTCGTCGTGCTGGGGCTGCGCGATCTTGATCAGTGGATCATCTGGCTGGCGGTGCAGTCGCTGGTGATGATGGCGATCTACGCCTGGCTGGCTGCCCACTTGTACGGCAAGCCGCAATGGGTGTTGCTGGTAGGGGAGATCCGCACCGGATTGATGTTCTGCATCAACCAGGGTTCGCGGGCCATGCAGGGCAATCTGGACCGCATGGTGTTGTCACGCTTTGCCGATGCCTTCGCCCTCGGGGTCTATGGCGCGGCCTCCCGCATCCTGCAATTGGGGCTGTTCCCGATGCAGGTGATGACGCGCATTTTTTATCCCAAGTTCTTCGTGCATGGGTCCAACGGCATTGCCGCCAGCCGCCGCTATGCGATCAAGGTGGCGCCTGCACTGTTCGGAACGGGGGTAGTGTCGGCCATTGCGGTAGCGGTCGCGGCGCTGTTTGCACCTACGGTGCTGGGCCATGATTTTGCCGGCAGCGTGCATACCACCATCGGCCTTGCGGCCTCCTTGCCCTTCATTGCCCTGCAATACGCAGCCGGTGATGCTCTCACCGGTGCCGGGCGGCAGGGGGTGCGGGCGAGCATTTACGGGTTTTCTGCCATCGGCTTCGGCTTCGTCTTGGTGGCAGGCGTACGGCTGGGTGGGGTGCCGGGTTTGATTGGTGCATTCGTGCTTGCACACTTCTTGCTGGCTGGGGTGTTATGGGCGGCGGCGTTCCTTTGCAAGGACCCGGCGCCCTATCCCGAGCGAGCCAACACAATAATCGGAGACAACTGACCGCACTGGCCCTTGATGGCGAGGCGGATGTCCGTTTTACAGGTTCAAATTGGTGAAGGAAAAAACATGAAAATTACAGTCATTGGTACCGGCTATGTGGGGTTGGTGACCGGCACTTGCCTGGCGGAAATGGGCAACGACGTGATGTGCCTGGATCTGGATGAGAACAAGATCCGCATCCTGCGCGAAGGCGGCATCCCGATCCACGAACCGGGCCTGCAGGACCTGGTTCACCGCAACGTTGCCGCAGGCCGGCTGCAGTTCACTACTGATATCGCCGAATCCGTGGTCTTCGGCGAACTGCAGTTCATTGCCGTGGGTACCCCGCCGGATGAGGACGGTTCGGCTGACCTCAAGTACGTGGTCTCGGCCGCCCGCAATATCGGCAAATACATGACCGACTACAAGGTCGTCATCGACAAATCCACGGTACCTGTGGGCACCGGGGACAAGGTGCGTGCCGCCATCGCCGAAGAATTGGCTGCACGCAAGCTGGAGACACCTTTCGATGTGGTCTCCAATCCGGAATTCCTCAAGGAAGGCGCGGCGGTGGAAGACTTCATGCGTCCCGATCGCGTGGTCATTGGTGCCGACAGCGAGCGCGCCATCACGGTGATGCGTGAACTGTATGCGCCTTTCATCCGCAATCACGATCGCGTCATCGTGATGGATATCCGCTCCGCCGAGCTGACCAAGTACGCGGCCAATGCCATGCTGGCTACCCGCATCTCGTTCATGAATGAACTGGCCAACTTGGCTGATGACCTCGGCGCCGACATCGAACAGATCCGTGTGGGCATCGGTTCCGATCCCCGCATCGGTTTCCATTTCCTATATCCCGGATGCGGTTACGGCGGCTCCTGCTTCCCCAAGGATGTGCAGGCCTTGATCCGCACGGCAGAGGAGAGCGGCCGGCGCCTGAAGGTGCTCAATGCGGTCGAGGAAGCCAACGATGCCCAGAAGCACGTGCTGCTCGACAAGATCCGCTCACGCTTCGGCAGCGATCTCAAAGGCAAGGTGTTCGCGGTGTGGGGCTTGGCGTTCAAGCCCAATACCGACGACATGCGCGAGGCCTCCAGCCGCGTGATCATCGAAGGCCTGTGGGAGATGGGCGCACGCGTGCGTGCTTATGACCCGGTGGCCATGGACGAGACTCGCCGCATCTATGGCAACGATGACCGTCTGTCCTATGCGAGCTCGCACCAGGATGCCCTCACCGGTGCCGATGCCCTGGTGATCGTGACGGAGTGGAAGGAATTCCGCGTGCCCAATTTCGACGTGATCAAGAGCAGCCTGAAGCAGCCGGTGATCTTCGATGGCCGCAACCTCTACGTCCCTGCGCAGATGCGCAAGCGCGGCATCGAGTATTTCGCCATCGGCCGCCGCTGATTGGCATGGTCCGCGTAGCCGCTCGGTTGCGTGGACCGATAACACCTCACTGAAAACAAAAAGGATAACGCGATATGAAGGCCATGATTCTGGCAGCAGGCAAGGGCACGCGGGTGCGTCCCCTGACCTACGATCTGCCCAAACCGATGATCCCCATCCTGGGCAAGCCGGTGATGGAGTACCTGGTGGAGCACCTCGTCAAGTACGGCATCCTCGACATCATGGTCAACGTCAGTTATCTCCACGAAAAGATCGAGCAGTATTTCGGCGAAGGCCAGCGTTTCGGTGCGCGCATCGGTTACTCCTTCGAAGGGTATCTGGACGACCAGGGCGAGGTGCATCCCCATCCCATCGGTTCGGCTGGCGGCATGAAAAAGATCCAGGAATTTGGCGGTTTCTTCGACGAAACCACCCTGGTCATCTGCGGTGATGCGCTGATCGACCTGGATATTCAGTCGGCGCTGTTCGAGCATCGCCGCAAGGGTGCCCTGGTCAGCGTGATCACCAAGGAAGTGGCGGCCGACCAGGTGTCCAGCTACGGCATCGTAGTCGCCGACGAAGAGGGACGAGTGCAATCGTTCCAAGAGAAGCCGCGCCAGGAAGACGCGCTGTCCAATCTGGCCAGCACCGGTATCTACATCATGGAGCCGGAAGTGCTGAACCTCATTCCCAGCAATACGGTGTTCGACATTGGCTCGGATCTGTTCCCGCTGCTGGTGGAGAAGAAAGTGCCGTTCTATGCCCAGAAGCGTTTCTTCAACTGGATCGACATCGGCAACGTCACCGATTTCTGGTCGGTTCTGCAAAGTGTTTTGAGTGGCAAGGTCGCGCAGATGTACGTTCCTGGTACCCAGATCGACGATGGCTTGTGGGTGGGTCTCAACACGCGCATCGACCGCGAAGGTACTGTCATTGAAGGACCGGTCTACATTGGCGCCGGTACCCATGTGGAAGCCGGCAGCCGTATCGTGGGCCCGACCTGGATTGGCCACGGCAGCCACATCTGTGCAGGCTCCGAAGTGGTGCGCAGTGTGCTGTTCGAATATACTCGCACCGCTCCTGGAACCAAGGTGGAGAACTCGGTGGTATGCGGCGATTACAGCGTGACCCATGACGGCCAGATGCGCCACATTTCGGAGTTCCAGGACAATCACTGGAATGACGCCCGGGATCGCCGCGTCAAGCAGCGTGATCCCGGCGCCGGCCAGTGATAACAAGATACCTTGAGGAAAACATGAAAATCTATCCCATCATTCTTTCTGGCGGCTCCGGCACACGGCTGTGGCCACTGTCGCGCGCGGCCCTGCCCAAGCAGCTCATTTCGGTAGTGGGTGAGCGCACCATGCTGCAGGAGACGGTGGCACGAGTGAGCGACTGGCCCGAGATCATGCCGCCGCTGTTCGTGTGCGGCAACGATCACCGCTTCATGGTGGCTGAACAGATGCGTGCCATCGGCGTGAAGCCGCTGGCCATCGTGCTCGAACCCACGGGCAAGAATACCGCCCCGGCGGTAGCTGCGGCCGCGCACCTGCTGCGTCAGCGCGATCCGGATGCGGTCATGCTGGTACTGGCGGCAGACCATGTGATCACCAATGTCCCTGCTTTCCATGAGGCCGTCTCGCGGGCTGCCGAAGCGGTGGCGGGAGGGGCACTGGCCACTTTCGGGATCCTGCCGTCGGCCCCGGAGACCGGCTACGGCTACATCCGTCGTGGTGAAGCGGTGGCAGGGGTGAGCAGCGCCTATGTCGTCGACAAATTCGTGGAAAAGCCGGACCTGGCCACGGCCGAGCACTTCCTGGCCGATGGTGGATATTCGTGGAACAGCGGCATGTTCCTTTTCAAGGCCGCTGATTTCCTTGACGAGTTGCAGGCCTATCGTCCTGACATCGCCGATCCGGTCGCCCAGGCGGTCGCGAAAGGATATGAAGATCTGGACTTCTGCCGCCTGGATCCGGCCAGTTTCGAAGCCACTCCTTCCGAATCCATCGATTACGCCGTGATGGAAAAGACGCGCCGTGCGGTCGTGGTGCTTGCCGATATCGGCTGGAGCGACGTGGGCTCGTGGAGCGCATTGTGGGCAGTGCAGGAAAGTGATGAGAACGGCAACGTCCAGCGCGGCGACGTTCACCTGCAGGATGTCACCAACACGCTGGTGCGTGCTGAAAGCCGCTTGGTATCGGCATTGGGCGTGGATGACCTGATCATTGTCGAGACGGACGATGCGGTGCTGGTGGCGCACAAGGACAAGGTGCAGGATGTCAAGAAAGTGGTCGATCAACTCAAGGCCCAGGGCCGTACCGAGCCGATCCATCACAAGCGCGTCTATCGTCCATGGGGCAGTTATGAAAGTGTGGCGTCGGGGGAGCGTTTCCAGGTCAAGCGCATCATCGTCAAGCCGGGCGAGAAGCTGTCGCTGCAGATGCATCATCACCGTGCCGAGCACTGGGTGGTCGTGAGCGGCACAGCTCTGGTCACCCGCGGCGAGGAAGTTAAACTGCTCAGCGAAAATGAATCGATCTACCTGCCCATTGGCGTGACCCATCGCCTGGAGAACCCGGGCAAGCTGCCGCTGCACCTCATCGAGGTGCAGTCCGGCAGCTACCTTGGGGAAGATGACATCGTCCGGTTTGAGGATGTCTACAAGCGGGTTTAAGAGGCAAGAACGGCACGGCTGAACCCGCTGCGAAGCAGGTTCTGTCCGGAGTGTATGTGCAATGCCGACGTTACCATCTCCGGTAGCAGCGGCAATACCCTTGCTACGGACTAATGATCTGGTTTGTTCATTGCCCGTCGGGGTGGGGCATATCAGCTAGTAAATTCAGTCCTGATATTCATGGCGCACACTGGCGGCTTGCGCTATTTTTATTTCATGTTGCCGAGTCGGCCTGCTCGCTCTTCACATGGTGCTTCTCATTGGTTGAGAAGTCACGGCTATCTCTTCAATTCGTGGTGACCAGTTCTTCATCATCAGCGGGATCGTGATTTATTGTGAATTCCAGCGCTCGGTGTCCTTTAGTGTCCGACTGTTCGGGGCAATTCTGTATATGCATCACATCCAGGCAATCTATTTTGGTGCTGGCGTGCTGATTGCGTCCGTTTTTTCACTTCGTAATCCAACGCCGTCGAGCTTTTTCGCTGGTTGTTGACAATCCTTCGCCGCGACATTTAATGTCGGGGCCGCACCCCGGTGGGGCCAGAAACTGCCTGCACGCAACGCAACAGCGCTGAATTGACCGATCTCAGGAGAGCGGTGAGGACAAAAAAACGCCCGATTACTCGGGCGTTTTCGGGGCTCGGAGTGCTGAGGCTCAGGCAGCGGCCATTGCCGAAGGGGCAAAGGACTTGCCATCTTCCTTGCGGCGACGGCGCGAAGCGATCAAGCCTACGAGAGCCAATCCACCCAGCATCATGGCGGTGGACGACGCTTCAGGCACGGGCGAGGTCAGATCCAGCGAACCGCCGTAGCTGCCCTTGCCGGTGACCTTCAGTGCATAGCTGCCTGCGCTCAGGCTGGTGGCATCGATGGCGAAGGTGGTAACGGTCTTGTTGCCAAGGGTGTTGGTGTACTTGGTACTGCCAATGGTGGTGTTGTCGGCCAGGTTTTGCAGCACGAAGGTCTGTACGCCGCCATTAGTGGTGGTGACGAAGGTTGCAGTGATCGATGCGGACAGGTCCTTCACGCTGGTGATGGTGAAGTTGTAGACGTCGCTGAAGCTTTGGTTGGCTGCATAGTTGAGCGAGGGGATGGCGGCGCTACCTTTGGTGACATCCAAGGTGAACGTGGTTGCATTGGCAGAACCGGCAGCCATTGCGAGGGCCAGGGAGATGGCAGATGTGACGAGCAGCTTTTTCATGGGATCAATCCTTTTAAGTTCAAGACAATTTATGAAGAGGATTGCGCGTGGCGCTTTCCATTCCAAACCAAATCAACTCACTTTGATGCGAGGATTGCCCTGGGACAACTGCGTCACAGTCAATCTATATTGCCTGAAATCAAACAATTCCTGACAAATTCTGACGGTTGTTACAAAAAATGCGTTGATGTCGGAACTATAACATTTGGTCTGGAGCTGAGCAATAAAATTTGGCCTGAAAATCCACTTTTCGTGATTTTTTTAAGCGGCCGGAAAGCCGCGCCAGTAAAGGATTTCAAGAGTTTCTGCAGGGCATTTACGTGCAATTGTGCGCTGCGGAAATTAACAAATCCGTGGGGCAATTATTTTGTCTAAAAAACAACACATTGAAGCTAGAAAGTTATCAAAAGAATACTGAAAATTGCAAAATTGATATTGCAATATTGAAAATATATTTTTTGCTCTCTTTACATTGCTGGTTCTCAACAAACTAGCCTTCAATTTGTCGCAATTCGCAAGAATGTTGTTTTTTAGTTAATTTGTGATTTACGGGGATTCCGAGTCATTTTTTGCTGCAATCGGCTGGGGTGATCGCAATGAAACGGGAGTAATGCTGAGGGCGGGGGAGTGGGGGGGGGCAAATTGCCGCACCAGTTAACGAGTGGGATTGGGAGGTCCAAGCGAAGCGTCCCCCCTTCTGAATCGGGGAGGGCGCTACCTTATCGGGGAAAGGCGACTCAGCGGGCGCCAGCGCCCTGCCACAAGCGTGCCAGCTGCTCGCCGCTATCCTTGAGCAGTCCGGGTGCCTGCGCAATGGCTTCCTTCAGATCCATCGGTCCGAAAGTGATGGAAAAGCATCCTGAGAAGCTGCTCTGCAGCTTATCCAGTGACTTACGGTCAATCCCGCCCGATAGCAGGGTGGTCGGCACACCAGCGCGGCGCGCGCGCTGGCTGGCGATGAAAGGTGCCTTGCCGTGCAGGGTCTGCGCGTCACTGCGGCCCTCGCCGGTAATGAGCCAGTCCGCCCCCGCCAGCGCTTCGTCCAGCCCGATATGGTCGGCCACGGTCTCCGCTCCCGAGCGGAACTGCGCCCCCAGCATGAGCAGCGCATAGCCGAGTCCACCGGCTGCACCCGCGCCAGGCTGGCCGGATGCCTGATGGCCAAGGACCTGCTCCAGCACCGTCGCGAAATGGCCCAAGGCAGCGTCCAGCGTTGCCACCTGGTCGGGATTGACGCCTTTCTGTGGACCAAACACGGCAGTCGCCCCGTCGGGGCCGCACAGTGGGTTGTCGACGTCCGACATGGCCATGAAATGTGCTTCCTTGACGCGCGGATCCAGTCCTGATGCATCCACTCGCGCCACGCGTTGCAGCTGCGCCGGTACCGGCGGCACGATCTCGCCAGCCGCATCGAAAAACTCCACGCCCAGCGCTGCCAGCAGTCCGGCGCCGCCGTCGTTGGTGCTGCTGCCGCCCAGCGCTACCAGGAAGCGGCGTGCCCCGCGATCCAGCAACTGCCTGATCGCATCGCCTACGCCCAGCGTGGTGCGCTGTTGAACTGCGACGGCCATGCCGGCGTCATCGGTGATGCCGACGATGGCAGCCGATTCCACCACCGCAGTGCCATCCTTGAGGATGCCCACCGGTGCTGATGCTGCCTGTGCGGCGGCATTGCGGCATTCAACGGTGAGGCGTTCTCCGCCTGCATGCATGAGCGCGTCCAGTGTCCCTTCGCCGCCGTCTGCAATCGGGCAGAGCCGGACTTGCGCATCGGGCAGTGCCGCCTGAATGCCGGCGCCAATGGCAGCGGCGACTTCTTCGGCAGAGAGAGAACCTTTGAACGAATCGGGGGCGATGACGACGACGGGAGCGCGGCGGGTAGGGGCAGGGGTGGTCATGATGTGCTGTTGAGGATGAAGCCTGGCGCCGAGCTGGGCAGGCCTTGGGGTCTCGTTTTGATTGTGGGCCGGAGGGTGGTCCGGCTTGGCTTGTTGCCGCGCCATTATATAAGCATGGCTCATCCGCATTATGGCAGCGCCGGTATATACAGTAGCAACGGCAGGTGAAGATTGAATCAGTTGCGGCACAAGCTGAATGAAGCGCGTAACAAATAGTAAGGGGATTGGATGGCGCGCCGGGAGCAGGGGATAGTGTCATGTTGGCGTTGTTGCGCCGGAGGAGTCCCTCATGAAACCTGACCTGCGTTCCGTTCTGTTGTTGACCGTACTGCCTGCCACGTTGCTGTTGGGCGGATGTGTGGCTGTGCCTGCCAGCCCCTACAATGGCGCGGCGGTCTATCCGGCCCAGCCGGTGTATTCGCCTTATTATGCCTACCCGGCCTATCCTTCTTATCCGGCCTACAGCTATCCCTCTTCATCGTTCTATTTCGGATACAGCAGCGGATGGGGTGGTCACCGCCGGTGGCGTTGATTGCGCGGTGCAAGAGTTGAGCACGGCAGAGTCCGTGCGCATGCCAAAACCGGCTAAAATGGCGCCTTTGTGGATAGGCAAGCAGGGCAGGAGCGGGAGGGGCGCATGAGGTGCCCGCGCCCGGGGCGCGGCGGCATGAATCGCAGGCCGTCAATTCGCCGCTGTCTTCACACCGTATGAGTTTTATCGTTTCGTCGACCCGAACAGATGTCATTTCCCGCTCTCGGCGCCGGACGGCGTTGGGAATTGCCTCGTCCGTATTGGTGCATGCGGTGTTGTTCATGTTCGTGCGTGCCAAGCTGAATGAAACGCCGCCCACGCTGCAGTCTCCCGGCCGCCCGGATGCACCCCTGCAGGTCAGTTTCATTCGTCCGGCTGCGCCGGTGGCTCAGCCGGAGCCTCCGAAGCCCCTGCCTGAGCCGAAAAAGCCCGAGCCGGTCCAGAAGAAGCCTGTGGCAAAGCCTGCGCCTCGGCACAGTGCGCCCACGGCGCGGCAGTCCGTTCCACAACGCACGCCCTTGCCTGTCACCGAGGCCCCGAGCAGCAATGCGGCAGCCTCGGCGCCCGCTGCCCCTGCTGAAGATTTCATGGCATCGCTCAATCGCAATCGCCAGAAGCGCGAGGAGGCCGAGCAGGCAGCTGCGCAAGAAAACGCCGCCGCACGCGCTGCGGAAAATCCCTCGGCCAATGACATCGCCCGGGCCAATATCGCTTTCCAGGAGCGGCGCGGGCGAGGCACCAACGGCGTCTTCCAGATCATCAGCATGGGTCCGCGCGTGGCGCAATACAGTTTCCGCGGGTGGACCACCGACCAGCGCCGCAGCCAGAACCAGTTGATCGAAGTGGATGCCGGGTTCGGCGGCAATGTGCAGCTGGCAGTGGTCAACAGCATGATTGCGCTGATCCGCCGCTACTATCAGGGCGATTTCAATTTCGATTCGCAAAAGCTGGGCAGGGTGGTTACCTTGTCAGCTCGGCTGGAAGATACCAAGGGGCTGCAGAATTTCCTGATGAATGAATTTTTTGGCGGACGCTGATGGAGGCTTCAGCCTCGCGAGGTGTCGGCAGGGCTGAGGTGGCGGCTCCGGGACTCATGGCCATCTTCCGCAAATGATTAAAAATGTTTTGCAGAAACAGTTGATTTAATAACATAGGCAGCCTATAATCTTTGTCTTCAGTCGGGGCGTAGCGCAGCCTGGTAGCGTACTTGCATGGGGTGCAAGGGGTCGTGTGTTCGAATCACACCGTCCCGACCAAAGAAAAAAGCATAGGGCTTATGGAACATTCCATAAGCCCTTTTGCCTTTATTGCGCAATTTTTTAGATGCATGGGGGGCGCGGGTTACACAAAAACACAATTCCCCGTCGACTCCCACCATATCGAGCTCGTTATCTGATCACCACGGCAAACGTGGCACCGGCGATCGGCGCCGGCCTATTCCGCCAAACAAGATCAGGAGCAAGTCCATGAAATCCCTACTATTGATACCGGCGCTGGCTGCCGCCTTTGGCCTGAGCGGCTGCGTGGTTACCCCGCCCACGGTCCGGCCTGCCTACGTGGCGCAGCCGGCCTATGTTGCTCCACCGGGCGTCGTCTACGTTCAGCCCACCTATGCCTCGCCCGGCCCGGGCTGGGTCTGGGAGTATCACTCCTATTACGGCTGGGGTTGGCACCATCCCCACTACGGCTGGCATCGCGGCTGGCGCTGAAGCAGGGCGGCAGACGTAAAGACAGCGGCCGCGGCCGCTGTCTTTTTCTTCACTTTCTCAAATACGATCCGCTGCGCAATCACCCGGCCTGCCGCAACTCCAGCGTCAGGTGGCGCAATTCATTGACTGAAGCCAGTTTCCCGCGCAATTGCGCTTCCGTGATGGCAGCACCCGTCGATACGCTGACGATGGCCGCCCGTGCAGCCGGACCGATGCGCCAGACGTGCAGATCCTCGATCTGCACCGGCTCGCCCTCCAGCGCCTGCTCGATGCGCGCCGCCACTTGGGCGTCGGTCACGTCCAGCAGCACCGCCGCACTGGCGCGCAACAGGCTGTAGGACCAGTTCGCAATCACTACCGCACCCACCACCCCCATGACCGGGTCCAGCCAGGTCCAGCCCAGATAAAGGCCCGCCAGGAGGGCAGCGATGGCCAGCACCGAGGTGAGGGCGTCGGCCACTACGTGCAGGTAGGCTGAACGCAGGTTGTTGTCATGGCCGTCATGATGATGACCATGATGGCCTTGGTGGTCGCCGTGCCCATGGTCGTGATGTTGCGCATGCCCATGATGCGTGTGCGCGCCTTCGTGAGCATGTCCATGCCCGTGATGTCCTTCCATCAGCAGCAGGGCGCTGGCGATGTTGACGATCAGCCCGACAACGGCAATCGGTATTGCCTCCCCAAAGTCCACCGCCGTCGGGCTGGCCAGGCGCCACAGCGATTCGCCGCCGATGCCAATCGCAATCACCGCCAGGACCAGCGCCGAAGCAAAGCCGGCCAGATCGCCCACCTTGCCGGTACCGAAGCTGAAGCGCCCGTCATGCGCGTGCCGGCGCGCAAAGACGTAGGCGCCGGCCGCAATGGCCAGTGCGCCGGTATGGGTGGCCATATGGAAGCCATCGGCCAGCAGGGCCATCGAACCCGTGAAATAGCCGGCCGCAATCTCGGCCACCATCATGACGGCCGTCAACGCCACCACCCACAGCGTACGGCGTGTGTTGCGGTCATGGTTGGCACCCAGGTAAAGGTGTTCGTGGCGGTAGGTGGCGGGATTGTTCATGAAGACTCCTTCAGTTTCACTTGGCATAACGGCGGATCGCTTCCAGGACTTCGGCCAGTCCCTGTTGGCGCTGCTCGTCGGTCAGCCCCGGGCGGGCCACGTGTTCGCGTGCGTGCGCTTCGATCAATTCGTCCATCAGCCCATGCACGGCACCCCGGATGGCCGCCGCCAGGTGCAGGGTCTTGGCGCACTCGGCCTCGCCCTCCAAGGCGCGCTCCAGCGCCTGTACCTGGCCGCCGATGCGGCGTACGCGCTTGAGCAGGGCGTCCGTGTCCTGTGTCAGGTGTGCCATATACCATACCCCCCTATCCTATGTAGGTGGGCATTATAGCTGCCTTGTGTCGCAAATTGGCAAGCGGCTCGCGCCGTGAGGGCGCCGGGGCTCTTGTGCTGTGGCAATATGGCTGTATGAAGCTTTGTTCATTCAGTTACGCGTAAGCTGGCCGCTATAGCCTCAGGACAATGCGGCGTGTTTCGTCCGCAATCAAACCTGTGATGGATCAGGTGAAGAAAAGCGGAAAATCCGCGAGGAGACGAGAATGGGGAAGAACACGGGGACCGGTGCATCCGCACAGGCGTGGACGGCTGCATTGCCTTGGGTGGCTGGCCTGGTGCTCGGTGGCGGTACGGCGCTGGCCTTGCAGGCTGCAGGTGCAGAGCAGTGGCTCAGTGTGCCCGGCAGCAGCGCTATCGCAGTCTTGCTGGGCCTGGTCGGTTTTGCCTTGGCGCAGCGGCGCGCACAACCCGGGAATGGGCAACTGGTCGACAAGATCAGCGGCGAGATTGATCACATCATGATCGGTGCGGCGGAAACGTCTTTCTTCGTCGATACCATCAAGAACAAGATCAGCAAGGACGTGGTGGCCGCCGACCGCATCGCCGCCAGTGCCGAGCAGAACGCGGCCACGACCGAACAGATCGCGGCCAATGCCGAGCGCGCCTCGTCGATTGCTGCCGAAGTACGCACTGAGAGCGTCAGCGGGCGCTCGGAAGTCGACCGTGGCCTGCAGCAGATCGGCCAGGCCCGTACGGATGCGCTGTCGGCCTCCTCGATGATGGCGCAATTGCAGGAAAAATCGCGACGCATCCACGGCATCACCGAAGTCATCAGCGAGATCGCTGCCCGCACCAACCTGCTGGCCCTGAATGCCGCCATCGAGGCTGCGCGCGCGGGCGAGCAGGGGCGCGGCTTCGCGGTGGTCGCCGGTGAGGTGCGCCAGCTGGCCCAGCGCACCAAGGAGGCGACCGACGACATCGGCGTGATGGTGCGCGCCATTACGGAAGAAGCCGAGCGCGCCGCCAACGGCATGAATTCTCTGAGCAGCCGGGTGCTGGAGGCGGCGCAGAACGTGGAGAAGGTGCACGGCCTGCTCAACAGCATCGAACGCTCCGCCAGCCAGTCGCAGGAGCAGATCGAAGAAATCGCGGTGGCCTCGCGCGAACACGTGCAAACCACCCAGGAGATCGCCGAAGCGATCACGGATATCCGCAACGGCATGCTGCAAACTGACGGTGAACTGCCGCGCGTGGCGGCCTCCGCCATGGTGCTCTCGGAACGCGCCGAGGCCGTCTTCGAGGCCATCATCGATGGCGGTGCGCGCAGCGGGCATGACGATATCCGGGTAGCCGCCACCCAGGCGGCCCAGGCCGTGGGCAAGCTGTTCGAGGCAGCGATCCGCTCCGGCCAGATCAGCGAGGCGGCCCTGTTCGACCGCAGCTACAAGCCCATCCCGAATACCTCCCCGCAGAAGCATTCCAGCCAGTTCGACGGCTTCACCGATCGGGTGCTGCCGGCCATCCAGGAAGGACTGCTGGCGAGCATGCCGCAACTGGCCTATGCGGGGGCGGTGGACAACAATGGTTATTTTCCGACCCACAACAAGAAGTTCTCGCAGCCCCTGACTGGCGATTACGACACCGACCTGGTCAACAACCGCACCAAACGCATCTTCAGCGATCGCACCGGCAAACGCTGCGGTGCCAATACCAAGCCCTTCCTGCTGCAAACCTACCGACGCGATACCGGCGAAGTGATGCACGACCTGTCGGTGCCGATCTACGTCAACGGCAAGCACTGGGGCGGTTTCCGCGTAGGTTATCGGTCCAGCCATGCGCCGGCACAGGCGGCACCTGCCGCCGCCACGGGCACGGCTAGCGGGGCGCCTGCGCCGGGCGCAGCGCGCTTGCCGGGGCGGCCCGTCCCACGCGGCCGGTGAGGATTTCCAAGGATTGAGAAGCCTATGCACGCCCGCCCTCGATTGACTTGCCGCAATAGGGGGGTAAAACCGTTTCATTTCCAAGGCTGATTCGCTTGACCCCGCTTGGCGCCTGATAGATTATGCGCCAAGGGGATGTCCGTCCGGATGGGGCGGGCGACAGACAGCAAGCAGCGCCGCGATGCGCTGCGCCAGGGAAGGAAAGACAGTGAAGCCGACGGTACCGGGCAAGGGCGAATCATCCGGCAAGGAGTTCGATTTCAACAGCCGCGATTTCGAGCGAGTGCGTGGCCTGATCTACCAGCGGGCGGGCATCGCGCTGGCCGACAGCAAGCAGGAAATGGTTTACAGCCGCCTGGCGCGGCGCCTGCGGGCTACCGGCATCACTTCCTTCCAGCAATATCTGGACATGCTGGAGCGCACCCATGACTCCGACGAGTGGGAAGCCTTCACCAACGCGCTGACCACCAACCTCACCTCGTTCTTCCGGGAAGCACACCATTTCCCGATCCTGGTCGATTTCCTCAAGACCTTGAAGGAGCCCGCCACCATCTGGTGTTCGGCCGCGTCCACCGGGGAAGAACCCTACACCATCGCCATGAGCGCCTGCGAGGCCTATGGCTCGATGACGCCGCCGGTGCAGATCGTGGCCACCGACATCGATACCAACGTGCTGGCCACCGGTGCCAATGGGGTCTATCCCATGGAGCGCATCGAGAAGATGTCGCCCGAGCGCGTCAAGAAATTCTTCCTGCGCGGCAAGGGTAGCCATGAAGGCTACGTGCGCGTGCGTCCCGAATTGCGCAAGCTGATCACCTTCAAGCAGCTGAACCTGCTGGCCGATGGCTGGCCCATCAGCGGCCAGTTCGACGTGATCTTCTGCCGCAACGTGATGATCTATTTCGATAAACCGACCCAGAGCAAGATCCTGTCCCGATTCGTGCCATTGATGAAGCCCCATGCCTTGCTGTTCGCCGGCCATTCGGAGAACTTCCTGTATGTCTCCGACGCACTCAAGCTCAAAGGCAAGACGGTCTATGAGCTCAATGCCAACCAGCGTGTCGCAAGGACCAAGCCATGAGCCACGCCTCGGAACAGATTGCCACCAATCTCTACTACGACCGTACCTTCGATTGCGATGCGGCCAAGATCCTGCCGGGCGAGTACTACTTCACCAGCAAGGACATGATGATCGTCACCGTGCTGGGCTCCTGCGTGTCGGCCTGCATCCGTGACCGGGTCTCCGGTATCGGCGGCATGAATCACTTCATGCTGCCCGACGGCGGCGGTGACGACGGCAGCCCCGTTTCGGCGTCGGCGCGCTATGGCACCTATGCCATGGAAGTGCTGATCAACGAAGTGCTCAAGAGCGGCGCGCGGCGCGAGAACCTGGAAGCCAAGGTGTTTGGCGGCGGCAACGTGCTGCGCGGCTTCTCGGCCATCAACGTGGGCGAGCGCAATGCCGAATTCGTGCGGCGCTACCTGAAGGCCGAAGGCATCCGCGTGGTCGCCGAAGACCTCAACGACATTTATCCGCGCAAGGTGTACTTCTTCCCGCGTACCGGCAAGGTGCTGGTCAAGAAGCTGAAGCAGATGCACAACGACACCCTGGTGAACCGCGAAAAAGCCTACGCCAGCAAGCTGGTCACCAAGCCGGTCGGCGGCGAGGTGGACCTGTTCTGATGAGGCAGGGTGGAGGCCGCCCGCAGCATCCCGGGGCAACCTGCAACATTGAGTTTGAGTGATTGAGTGATTGAGTGATGAAAATTAAAGTTCTTATCGTCGACGATTCGGCACTGATCCGCAGTGTCATGCGCGAAATCATCGGCAGCCAGCCGGATATGGAAGTGGTCGGCGTGGCGCCGGATCCGATCATTGCGCGCGAGCTGATCAAGCAGACCAACCCGGACGTGCTGACGCTGGACGTGGAAATGCCGCGCATGGATGGCCTGGATTTCCTCGAAAAGCTGATGCGCCTGCGTCCCATGCCGGTGGTGATGGTGTCCTCGCTGACCGAACGCGGTTCCGAAATCACCCTGCGGGCGCTGGAGCTGGGCGCGATCGATTTCGTGACCAAGCCCAAGATCTCGATCCAGAGCGGCATGCAGGAATATGCCGACATGATCGCCGACAAGATCCGTGCCGCCGCCAAGGCGCGCGTGCGCGCCCGCCCGTCGCGCGCGGCCGAGCAGGCCGCCACGCCCGGCGAGGCCCTGCCGCAGATCCGCAATCCGCTCACCAGTAGTGAAAAACTGATCATCATCGGAGCTTCCACGGGCGGTACTGAAGCCATCAAGGAATTCCTGATCCGCATGCCCTCGGATTGCCCGGGCATCCTGATCACCCAGCACATGCCGGAAGGCTTTACGCGCTCCTTCGCCCAGCGCCTCAACAACCTGTGCAAGATCTCGGTGGTGGAATCGGCCGGCAACGAACGCGTCCTGCCGGGCCACGCCTACATCGCGCCGGGCCACTCGCACCTGAAACTGGTGCGCAGCGGCGCCAACTACATGACCCAGCTCGACCAGGGGCCGCCGGTGAACCGCCATCGTCCCTCGGTGGACGTGCTGTTCCAGTCGGCCGCCACCTGCGCCGGCAAGAACGCGGTGGGCGTGATCCTGACCGGGATGGGCAAGGATGGCGCACAGGGCATGCTGGAAATGCGCAATGCCGGTGCCTACAACTTTTCCCAGGATGAAGCGTCGTGCGTGGTCTTCGGCATGCCGCGCGAGGCCATCGCCATCGGCGCCGCCCACGAAGTGTTGTCGCTGCAGGCCATGCCTGGCAGGGTTCTGGCGTGGCTGGCGGAACACGGAAGCCGCGCATTGCGCGTATGAAGCGTTTTTCAGCGCTTATTGTTCCGCCAATTTTGTTTTGCTGCACTACAATGCGATGCAGATGAGAGGCAGCATGGGCCAGTGGCCCGTGCTGAGGAAATAAGAGGGTTCGGTTCAAGTTAGCGCAGGCACTTGCCGATAACCAAGAATTCAATTGTTCAGATGGAGTCTTAGCATGTCCGGTCCCAATACCAAATTCTTAGTCGTCGATGACTTTTCGACCATGCGCCGCATCGTGCGCAACCTGCTCAAGGAATTGGGCTATACCAATGTGGACGAGGCTGAAGACGGTGTGCAGGCGCTGCAGAAACTGCGCAGCGACCAGTTCGACTTCGTCGTCTCCGACTGGAACATGCCCAACATGGATGGCCTGACCATGCTGCAGGAAATCCGCAAGGATCCGGCACTGTCCAAGCTGCCCGTGCTGATGGTGACGGCCGAAGCCAAGAAGGAAAACATCGTTGCAGCCGCCCAGGCCGGCGCCAATGGCTACGTGGTCAAGCCTTTCACCGCGGCGACGCTGGATGAGAAGCTGGGCAAGATCTTCGAAAAGATGGCCGCAGGTGGCTGAGGTGGATAACGCCGCCAATCCCGCTCGATCGCCTTCGGCCGAGGGCGCCGGCGTCAACGACGAGGTGCTGGTCCGTATCGGCCACATGACGCGCAACCTGCACGACAGCTTGCGCGGCCTGGGCTTCGACCGGCTGCTTGAGAAGGCCGCCAGCGACATGCCCGACGCGCGTGACCGCCTCGAATACGTGGCGCGCATGACCGAGCAGGCCGCGCAGCGCGTGCTCAATGCCACCGAGCTGGCCAGCCCGCTGCAGGAGCGCATCAATGAAGGCGCCAGCGAGCTCAAGGCGCAATGGGATGCGGCCGCCGCCGGCAGCTTTGCCGAGGCCGACTATCGCGCCCTGGCTGCCAAGACCTCGGCCTTCCTGGCCCAGGCCAGTGAAGACAGCAGCGTGACCAAGCAGCAACTGCTGGACATCATGATGGCCCAGGACTTCCAGGACCTGACCGGCCAGGTCATCAAGCGCGTGACCAAGCTGGCCCATGACCTGGAGTCGCAACTGGTGCAGTTGCTGGTGGATTACGCGCCCTCCGAGACCAAGCGCGAGGATACGGGCCTGCTCAACGGCCCGCAGATCGATCCGGCCGGCAAGGATGTCATCGCCAACCAAGGCCAGGTGGACGACCTGCTGGAGAGCCTGGGCTTCTGAGGCAGGGTTCTCCGCATTTCCCGGTCAACACAAACGCTTCGGCACTTGCCAATCAGGCAAGTCCGGGGCGTTTTGTTTTCGTTTGATGTGGCTGTTACGCGACGCCGGAAGCGCTTTCCCGCCTGCACAAGTCGGCGCAACTGCCCGTCCCGCTTGACTTTCTTCACCTCTCTCAGCTCCGATACGCAGCGTTTTGCCGCAGGCAGACCCTTGGGTTTTTGCCTAGTCCGAAATGGGGGACCTTTTCGCCCTTATTCCCCTGATGCTCAGGGCGCCTGCTCGCCAATAATCCTAGCCTATTGTTCTACAAATCCGTCCAGCGCCAGCGCTGGGGGGAAAGCGGCTTAGCAGGGGGATACGGCGGATGGCCGAAGACAGCGATATGGAGCGGACCGAACCCGCCACGGGCAAACGCATTGAGCGTGCCCGTGAGCAGGGGGATGTCCCGCGTTCGCGCGAATTGGCCACGACCTTGATGCTGCTGGTAGGCGGCAGCTGCGTCTGGCTCTTCAGCGGCCCGGTGGTGACCAGCCTGGACCGCATCCTGGTGGCGACTCTGACCTTCGAGCGGGCGGCCGCCTTTGATCCGGCGCTGCTGTTCGACATGCTCAGCGCCCACATGCTGGACGTGGCCATTTCCATGATCCCGCTGGCTTTCCTGATGACCCTGGCCGCCATGGCCGCACCGCTCATGCTGGGCGGCTGGCTCTTCAACACCAGCTCGCTGGCGCCCAAGTTCAGCAAGCTCAATCCCATCAGCGGTTTTGCCAACATGTTTTCGATCAATTCCCTGGTCGAGCTGGGCAAGGCCGTCCTCAAGACGCTCCTGGTCGGCACCGTCGCCTGGCTCGCCATTCGGGGCCAGATGGATGCGGTCATGGGCCTGGGTGTGGAGTCGCTCAAGACCGCCAGCGCGCACTCGGCGCAACTGCTGTGGATCAGCTTCATCACCATGGTGTCGGCACTGATCCTGATCGCCGCGCTGGACGTGCCTTACCAGATCTGGAACTACGGCCGCAAGCTGCGCATGACGCGCGAAGAGGTCAAGCAGGAACATAAGGAATCCGAAGGCGACCCGCACATCAAGGGCAAGATCCGCGCGATGCAGCGCGCCATGGCCCGCCGCCGCATGATGGCCGAAGTGCCGACCGCCGACGTGGTGGTGACCAACCCGACGCACTTTGCGGTCGCCCTGAAGTACACCGAAGGCAAGATGGGCGCGCCCAAGGTCGTGGCCAAGGGGGCCGATGACGTCGCCGCCAAGATCCGCGAGCTGGCGCGCGAGCACAAGGTGCCTTTGCTGGAAGCACCACCGCTGGCGCGTGCGCTGCACGCCCATACCGAGATCGGCGACGAAATTCCCGAGGCGCTCTACACGGCAGTGGCCGAAGTGCTGGCTTACGTGTTCCAGTTGCGCACCTTCGGCCAGTTTGGCGGCAACCGTCCGGTGGAACCCACTGAGCTGAACGTCCCCAAGGACCTCGACCCAGCCACCGCGCCCAAGAAGCCCCGCGGCCCCAAGAATAGAAACAGGCAGTAACGATGGCAACCAAACTCAATACCATGAAAATCCCGGCCTGGGTCCCGCTCAAGAGCGGCCGGGCGCTGGCGGCCCCGATCCTCATCGTCATGATGCTGGCGATGATGGTGCTGCCGCTGCCGGCTTTCATGCTGGATCTGCTGTTCAGCTTCAACATCTCGCTGTCGGTGATCGTGCTGATGACCGCGCTCTACACCGTCAAGCCGCTGGACTTCATCGCCTTCCCGGCGGTGCTGCTGGTCTCGACCATGCTGCGCCTGTCACTGAACGTGGCCTCCACCCGCGTAGTGCTGACCGAAGGTCACACCGGCCCGGATGCGGCCGGCAAGGTGATCGAGGCCTTTGGTCACTTCCTCATCGGCGGCAACTACACCGTCGGCATCGTGGTGTTCGTGATCCTGACCATCATCAACTTCATGGTGGTGACCAAAGGTGCCGGCCGTATCGCCGAAGTGGGCGCACGCTTCACCCTCGATGCGATGCCCGGCAAGCAGATGGCCATCGACGCCGACCTCAACGCCGGCCTCATCGGTGAACCCGAAGCCCGCGCCCGCCGCAAGGAAGTGGCGCAGGAGTCCGAGTTCTACGGCGCCATGGACGGTGCCTCCAAGTACGTGCGCGGCGATGCCGTGGCCGGCATCATCGTTACCGTCGTCAACATCGTCGGCGGCCTGGTGGTCGGCATGGTGCAGCACGACCTGGCCTTCGACGCCGCGCTGAAGAACTACACGCTGCTGGCCATCGGTGATGGCCTGGTCGCGCAGATTCCCTCGCTGATCATCTCCACGGCCGCCGGTGTGGTGGTCTCGCGCGTGGCCAACGACCAGGACGTGGGTGGGCAGCTGATCAACCAGCTCTTCGCCAAGCCGGAAGTGCTCTACATTACCGCCGTCATCATCGGCGGCATGGGCCTGATTCCGGGCATGCCGCACATCGCCTTCCTGCTGCTGGCGGCCGCCATGGCTGGCGGTGCCTACGCCATCAGCAAGCGCGTGCAAACGGCCAAGGCCGAAGCCGCCGCGACGACCCCGCAGGCCGCTGCCGCAGCCGCTGCGCCCTCGGAAGCAGAAGAGGCGACCTGGAACGACGTCATGCCGGTCGATACCCTGGGCCTGGAAGTGGGCTACCGCCTCATCCCGCTGGTGGACAAGGGGCAGGGCGGCGAACTGCTCAAGCGCATCAAGGGCATCCGCAAGAAGTTCGCTCAGGAGGTCGGTTTCCTCTCGCCGCCGATTCACATCCGCGACAACCTGGAACTGAAGCCCTCGGCCTACCGCATCACCTTGAAGGGTGTGGAAGTGGGCAATGGTGAGGCGCATGCCGGCCAGTACCTGGCCATCAATCCGGGCATGGTGACCGGTCCGCTGCCGGGCATGATGACCTCCGATCCTGCCTTCGGCCTGCCGGCCGTGTGGATTGACAGCAGCCTGCGCGAACAGGCTTCCACCATGGGTTATACGGTGGTCGATGCCGGTACCGTGGTGGCGACTCACCTCAATCACCTCATCACCACCCACGCGGCCGAGCTGCTGGGACGCCAGGAAGTGCAAAGCCTGCTGGATCACCTGGCCAAGGAAGCCCCCAAGCTGGTGGAAGACCTGGTGCCCAAGATGCTGCCGCTGGGTACGCTCCAGAAGGTCTTGCAGAACCTCTTGCTGGAAGGCGTGCATATCCGCGATATGCGCACTATCATCGAAACATTGGCCGAACACGCTGCCCGCATCCAGGATCCGACCGACCTGACGGCGATTGTCCGCATCGCGCTGGGCCGTGCCATCGTGCAACAGATTTTCCCGGGCGAGAACGAGCTGGCCGTCATGGCGCTCGATTCCAAGCTCGAACGCCTGCTCATGCAGGCACTGCAGGCCAGCGGCGACACCGGCGGCATCGAGCCGGGCCTGGCCGATTCGCTGGTGCAGCAGACCGAAATGGCGGCGCAGCGCCAGGAACAGATGGGCCTGTCGCCCGTGCTGCTGGTCGGCGCACCGCTGCGGACCTTGCTGGCGCGCTTCCTGCGCCGCGCCATGCCGCAGTTGCGCGTGCTGTCGCACGCTGAAGTACCCGAGTCGAAAACGATTAAAGTTACCAGCCTAGTTGGAGGGCAAGCATGAACGTCAAGAAATTTATCGCCAATTCTTCTCGCGAGGCCTGGCGCCAGGTTCGCGAGGCGCTTGGCCCGGATGCCGTCATTCTCTCCAACCGCAATATTCCAGATGGGGTGGAGATCCTGGCCATGGCCAACGAGGACATGACCACCCTGGTGGCGCCGACCGGTGCGCGCGACCCCAACGGCCGTGTGCAGGCGGCTTCCTTGCAGCAGCAGTCCGGCGCGCCGGCTGCGCAGGCCAAGCGTCCGGCGCTGTTGTCCTCGCCGCTGGCCCAGCAGCCGGCCCGCGCGGTGCGTCCCGAGAACGCGCCCTTGCTGGACCAGCCGGCCCATGGCCGCGCACCGGTTCGTGCAGCCGAAGCCGCCCCGGCCAGCGATGCCCGTGTCTGGCGCAGCCGCCGCGCGGAACAGGATGCCGCCCGTGCCGCCTCGGCACAGCAGGCGCAGGAGTCGGGCGACCAGGAAATGCGTCCGCGTTCGGCCCTGCCTGAATTCGATGGCAAGGATTACGACGAAATCCTGTCGGAAGTCATGAGCGAGATCCGCTCCATGCGCGGCGTGCTGGAAACCCAGCTGGCCGAGATTTCCTGGGGTGGCACGCAAAAGCGCGATCCGCTCAAAGGCATCGTCCTGAAAGAAATGCTGGCGGCCGGTTTCTCGGCCAGCCTGTCGCGCCTGATTACCGAAAACCTGCCGGCCAACTCCAAGTCGCAGGACATCATGTTCTGGGTCAAGTCGGTGCTGGCACGCAACCTCAATACCCTGGCCAACGAAAACGAACTGCTGGAAAACGGCGGCGTCTTCGCCCTGGTCGGCCCCACCGGCGTGGGCAAGACCACCACCACTGCCAAGCTGGCAGCGCGCTGCGTGATGCGCCACGGCTCCGGCAAGCTGGCCTTGATCACCACCGATGGCTACCGTATCGGCGGCTACGAACAACTGCGCATCTACGGCAAGATCCTGGGCGTGATGGTGCACTCGGTCAAGGATGAGACCGACCTGCGCATCGCCCTGGAGGAGTTGAAGGGCAAGCACACCGTGCTGATCGATACCGCCGGCGTGGGCCAGCGCGACCAGATGGTGGCCGAGCAGGACGCCATGCTGGCCGGTGCCGGCGTGGACATCAAGCGCCTGCTGTGCCTGAACGCCACCGCCACCGGCGGTACCTTGAACGAAGTGGTGCATGCTTATTCGAGTTCGGGCCTGGCCGGCTGCATCATCACCAAGCTGGACGAAGCCGCCACCATCGGCAACGTGCTGGACGTGGTGATCCGCCACAAGCTCAACCTGCATTACGTGGCCAATGGCCAGCGCGTGCCCGAAGACCTGCACGTGGCCAACAAGCTCTACCTGGCCGACCGTGCCTTCAAGCAGAAGCGCGAAACTGCCCCTTTCGAATTCCAGGAGGGTGAGTTGCCGGGCGTGATCGGACCTACTGCCATGTCCATGAATGACCGCGGACTGCGTGAGGTGAGCTTTGGCTAGTTACGATATCGACCAGGCAGCTGGCCTGCGCCGGATGCTGGAGCGCCCGGTGCCCAGGCTGTTCACCTTCTTCTCCGTGCTGGGAGAAGAGGAAAAGAGTGCGATGCTCATCAATCTGGCAGCGTCCTTGTCCCAGGCCAAGCACAGTGTGCTGGTGGTCGATGGCGACGTCGCCACGACGGGCTTGCTGACCCGTATCGGCTTGCGTCACGATGTGGCGACCCTGCAGGAAGTGGCGCGCATGGAGCGCCCCATGGTGGAAGCCACGCGGCGCTTGCCGGAAGGCTTTTCGATGGCGCGCATCGCTCGCCGTACGGTGCCCTCGGCCACCGATCCCCACGCGGGCCGTCTGGCCGAGATCTTCGACAGCCTCATCGAGCAGGCCGAGATCACCCTGGTCAATGGCGTGCTGGCGCGCGACCTGTCGCTGCCGGTGCCGACCATGGAAATGGGCGAGATCGTGATCCAGGTGTCGACCACGGCCTCGTCGATCAAATCCGCCTATGTGCTCCTGAAGAGCCTGAGCGACCGGATCGGCCGCCGTCCCTTCAGTCTCATCGTCAACGATGCTACCGAAGCCGAAGCCCGTACCGTCTACGCCAACATGGCCCAGGCGGCCAGCCGTTATCTTGCCGCCCAGTTGAATTTCATCGGGGCCATCCCGGCTGACGATCATATTCGCCGCGCTACCGGGCAGGGCCGGGCGGTGATGGACGTGTTTCCTTTCGCCGGTGCCGCGCTGGCATTCCAGCGCTTGTCCAAGCGCTTCACGGAAGGTCCGGATGCGGCGCGCAGCGCATACGGCATGGCCACCGACGGTGCCAGTCTGGGAGTGTGACGTGCATGTATAACGTCAAGGGAAAGAAGGGCAAGAACGACGTGCTGGAGCAGCATGCGCCGCTGGTCAAGAAACTGGCGCATCAGCTCAAGGCCAAGCTGCCCCCCAGCGTAGAGGTGGACGACCTGATCCAGGCCGGCATGATGGGCCTGCTCGACGCCGTCAACCGCTACGAAGAAACCCATGGCGCGCAGTTCGAGACCTATGCCGTGCAGCGTATCCGGGGCGCCATGCTGGACGAACTGCGCAGCAGCGACTGGCTGCCGCGCAGCATCCGCCAGAATGCCCGCAAGGTGGAAGAGGCCATGCAGAGCCTGCTGCAGCAGCTGGGCCGCCAGCCGCAGGAGGCGGAAGTAGCCCAGCACATGAAGATCAGCCTGACCGAATACCAGGCGTTGCTCGCCGATTGCGGCGGCCACCAGTTGATCTATTACGAGGATTTCCACGACGACGATGGCGGCCATGAGCACTTCCTGGACCGCTACCAGGCTGGCCAGGGCGAGGATGATCCGCTGCAGAGCCTGATCGACGGCGGTTTCCGGGAAGCGGTGGTGGATTCGATCAAGGCTTTGCCCGAGCGCGAGCAGCTGCTCATGGCCCTGTACTACGAGCAGGAAATGAACCTGAAGGAAATCGGTGCCGTCATGGGCGTGTCCGAATCCCGGGTGTGCCAGCTGCACAGCCAGGCGATCTCGCGCATGCGCTCTTATCTGCGCGAACATTCATGGAGCGGGGTGGCCTGACGATGCTTGCGCGCAGGGCGCATTTTCGGACCCAGCAACGACAAAGCCCGGCAACGCCGGGCTTTTTGTTGTTCGGATGCAACTCAGCAGGCGCGCAGGGAAACCTTACACCACGCCCAGACGCCGGCCGGAGGATTTGATGCTGTTCTGGCCATCCGGGCCGTAGAAATTGCCGGTGCCGGTCTTGCCTTGCAGGATGGTCAGGGCACTCTGGTTGATGGAGAGTTTCTTGCCGATCAACAGGCCGTTGACGCGGTTCAGTTCCTTGGCATCCTGCGCCAGCTCGAAGAGGCCGGCCCAGATATCGCGGTCGGCATCGCTGGCGTGTTCATTCATCCACTTTTGCATGCCGGCTTCATCTTCGCTGTAACCCAGCTTGCCCAGCAGCGCGTGGCGGTTGCCGGCCAGGGTAGACATCTCGGCCACGATATTGGCTTTTTCGGAAATGATGTCGGTCAGGCCTTCAGCCGTGGCCTCGGTCAGCAAGGCTTGCTCCTGGTTCAGCTTGTCGACCAGGCGCGAAAGGGCGGCGTGTTCCAGGGAGAGATGGCTGGCCGGATTCATGCGGAAGATCCTCGGTGCAGGCGAACGACGGTCAGGCCGGGCGGGCGCTGATGAGATTCTTGACGGTATCGATCAGGCCATCGGCGATCTTGTCCGGATCGATCTGGAAGGTGCCATTGGCAATGGCAGCCTTGATCTCGGCCACTTTCTTGCTGTTGAAGGCGCTGCTGTCGCCATTGACCTTGGTTTCCAGCGCTTGGTAGGTGCTGGACAAGCGCACGCTGTCGGAAGTGGCAGCCTTGGCAGCCGCACTGTCGCCCGCAGCAGGGCCGGTGGCCGCATTGTTGCGGGTCTGCGTTTGCGTCTGCTCGGTGTTGAGGGCAGCGGATTTGAGGGCGTCGTTAACGTTCACGGCAGTATTCCTTGTAGGGTGGGGGCGCTTCGCACCCGCCTGTCGTATGGATTATCGACCAGTTCTGGGCAAACTTTAACATTCCCGCACTTCAAATGCGCCGATTTCGGGAGATTTCTTCACATTCCCCGCCAGGCGAGCCGCTACGTTCCGCCACCCGTGGGCCTCGTCGGGAAATTGCTTCATATCAATAGTTGAGTCGCGATAGCCGGGGGGGGGGCGCTTCAATAATTGATTTCCAGGATGCCACCCGCCTTGGCGATGCCGCTGACGACCTGGCCGGCCGCCGTCCGGGCCTGGGCCATCTGGCCTTCATTGGCATTGGTCAGGGCGCGCGCCTCGGTGGAAATCTGGAAGCCGGGGCCGATCGACACCACCCGTACGGCCTGGCCTTGCTGCACCACGCGCTGGTTGCGGATGGCGTCCAGGCGCAGCGGCGTGCCGGCGCGCAGGGACATGTTGGCTACGCGCCCGACCACCTGGGATTCCTCGGTGATGACCCCGCTGGGCAGGGCCGACATGTCACCGCGAATACGCGTGATGTCGCTGGCGCTGATGGTTTGCCCCTGGGCCAGCGGGACGGCCGCGACCAGGTAATCCGAGATCACCTGAACGTTGGCGCGCAGATAGATGGTCCAGGGGGAGGGCGCGACGCACTTGATGCCGACCGTGGTGCGGCCGAACAGGCGGCCGCCATTGGGCATGAAGGCTTGCGGTTCCAGGCAGGCGGCCAGGGTCAGGCGCGAATCCGCCGGATCGACGGTGACCGTGACGCTGCCCGGCAGGCCGGAAGTCTGGCCTTTGAGGAATTGCTCCGCCACTTGTTGCAAGGCTGGCAAGTCCTGCTTTTGCGGCGTGTTGGGGTCGTTCTGGGGGAAGGCGGGCGCAACCACGCCCAAGCCCGCTCCCAGCAAGGCGAGGGCGGCGAAGGTGCGGCGCAGGGCGCGGAAAACGTGTTTCATTTTGTGCAACTTGCCCGTGATGGGCATAGGCGAATCTTGGCAGCCATGGTACGTCGCGCGCGCGAGGTCAAAAGCGCAAACAGGGGAGGCTTTTCTCTCTTTATCGCCCCTTAGAGTTAGTGGTGCGAACGTATGATCAAGCCTACGTAATTCCATCATCGGCGCAGTCCGCGAGCGGCCAGGGCAACGGCAGGCGAGAGCGGCGCAGCGACGGTACTTCCGGAGGACCTGATGGTCTCTAAGCTCGACGATTATTTCCGTTTCAACGAGATGGCGCTGAACCTGCGGGCCCAGCGCCAGCAGGTGCTGGCGTCCAACATCGCCAACGCGGACACGCCCAACTACAAGGCGCGTGACGTCAACTTTGCCGATGCGCTCAAGAACGCGCTGGACAACAAATCCAACACCATCCCGCCGCTGCAGCTGGACCGCACGGCTGCCAGCCACGTGGCCGGCACCGCGCCCGAATCGGGGCCGGGCAGCATTGGCGGCACCGCCCTGCAGTACCGCACGCCGGCCCAGGGCAGCGTGGACGGCAATACCGTCGATCTGGATGTGGAACGCAATGAATTCGTCGACAACGGCATCCGTTATGAAGCCGGCGTCACCGCCGTGAACGGCCAGATCAAGGCCATGTTGAACGCCATCCAACCGGGTTGATAAACCATGTCTCTTTCCAACATCTTCAACGTGGCGGGCTCGGCCATGAGCGCGCAGTCCCAGCGCCTCAATGCCACGGCCAGCAACATCGCCAACGCCGACAGCGCGACCAGTCCCAACGGCACGCCCTACCGGGCCAAGCAGGTGGTGTTCGAAGCCATCCCGGTGGGCAGCGTCAAGGATAGCGGTGTGAAGGTGGCGGCCGTGGTCGAGGACCAGGCCCCGCCCAAGCTGGTCTATGACCCCAAGCATCCGATGGCCGACGGCAATGGCTACGTGGCCATGCCTAACGTCAATCCGGTCGAGGAAATGGTCAACATGATCTCGGCCTCGCGCTCTTACCAGACCAACGTGGAAACGATGAACACGGCCAAGGCCATGCTCGTCAAGACCCTTACCATCGGCCAATAAGCGGCCAGTCAACAGGACCTGAACCATGGCAATCGTCTCCAATGACCTGCTCAGTGCAATGAATGGTACGAGCAGCAGCTCGTCCACCAGCAATTCTTCCAGCCTCGACAACAACAGCCCGGACGCGATCCAGAACCGCTTCCTGACCTTGTTGATCGCGCAGATGAAGAACCAGGATCCGAGCAACCCGATGGACAACTCGCAGCTGACCACGCAGATGGCCCAGCTCTCGACCGTCTCGGGCATCTCCCAGCTGAACAATTCCTTGTCCACGCTGATGAGCAACCTCAATTCCTCGCAGGCGCTGTCCACGGCCAACATGATCGGCCACAGTGTACTGGCTCCGGGCAACAGCATCCAGCTTACCAGCGATACGACCAAAGACGCCGACGGCAAGGAAACCACCAGCCAGAAGGCGGTGTTCGGCGTGAACCTGTCCGGAACGGCCTCCTCGGTGGTGGTTACCATCAAGGATTCCACCGGCGCCGTGGTCCACACCACCGACCTGGGTACCCAGGCGGCCGGCGTGGTGCCGGTGATCTGGGATGGCTCCAACGATACCGGCGGCAAGGTGGCCGACGGCAACTACACCTTCACGGTCAGTGCCTCCAACAATGGCACTGCGGTGTCCGCGTCGACCTTGTCGTTCGGTACCGTTTCCAGCGTCTCGACTGCGTCGGACGGCGTCAAGCTCAACGTCACCAATGTCGGCACCATCAAGCCGACCGACGTGGTGCAAATTCTTTAATCGTCATTACCGACAACATTCGGAACAAGGGGATATCTCATGAGTTTTCAGCAAGGTCTGAGCGGACTGAACGGCGCAGCCAAGAGCCTGGACGTCATCGGTAATAACGTGTCCAACGCCAGCACGGTGGGTTTCAAGCAGTCGCAGACGCAGTTTGCCGACATGTATGCCAACTCCATGAACCGCTCCGGCAATTCGCCGGTGGGCATCGGCGTGACCGTGGCCAACGTGGCGCAACAGTTCACCCAGGGCAACATCACTTCTTCGGCCAACCCGCTGGATATCGCCATCAATGGTGACGGTTTCTTCCAGGTGGCTGCTTCGCTGGACAACAAGTCGCCGATGTACGGCCGCAATGGCCAGTTCCAGCTGGACAAGAACGGCTACATCGTCAACCCCAGCATGAACGGTGCCTACCTGATGGGCTGGGCGGCGGGCGCATCGGGTGGTGATCCGACTGCATTGCAGATCGATACCTCGGCCATCCCGGCGACCCCGACCACGACCATCACCACCAAGGTCAACCTGGATTCCCGCGTGACCGCGATTCCTGCGACGACCGTGTTCGACGCCAACGATCCGACCACCTACAACAATTCGACCGGCGTCACCATCTATGACAGCCTGGGCAATCCGTACAGCGTGCAGACTTATTACTCGAAGGCTGCACCGACCGGAACGCCGCCGACGACGACCTGGACCGTCTATGCCAAGGTCGACAGCACCACGCTGACCAGCGGTACGCCTGCAGCTCCCTTGGCCGTGGGCACCATGACCTTCGATGCCACCGGTGCGCTGACCTCGACCACCGGCCTGACGCTGAGCACCGCCACCCTGGGGACGGTGGTCAAGGCCGGCGGCGTGTTCGCCAACCCGATCAACATCTCCTACGCCGGCTCGACCCAAACCGGCTCGGCCTTCGTCAACCTGGCGCAGAGCCAGAACGGCATGCCGCCAGGTACCCTGTCGAGCTTCTCGATCGACAAGGACGGCAGCATCATCGGTTCCTACAGCAACCAGCAGACCAAGAACTTGGGCACCGTGGTGCTGGTGAACTTCGCCAACCCGAATGGCCTGCAGCCGCTGGGCAACAACCTCTACCAGGCCACCGGTGCTGCCGGTAGCCCGCTGGTGGGCAAGCCGACCACGGGTACCTTCGGCACCCTGCAGGCGCGCGCGGTGGAAGACTCCAACGTCGACCTGACTGCCGAGCTGGTCAACATGATCGTGGCCCAGCGTGTCTACCAGGCCAACTCGCAGACCATCAAGGTGCAGGATACCGTGCTGCAGACCCTGGTCAGCCTGCGATAACAAGTTGTATCCGGCGCGCCGTAGGGCGCGCCTGTTCCAAGGTTGCCGGCGTCGCCGGCGGCCGGTTTCAACCGGGGGTGCCAGGGATGGGTGCCGCCACTAAGGGGTGATATGGATCGTCTGGTCTATACAGCGATGTCGGGCGCCAAGCACACGCTTGAGCAACAAGCCAGCGCCAGCAACAACCTGGCCAATGCCACGACCACGGGTTTTCGCGCCCAATTGAATACCTTCCGTTCGGCACCGGTGGTGGGCGAGGGCTTGCCCACGCGCGCCTTCGTGGTGGATTCCACGGCAGGCAGTGATTTCTCGCAGGGTCCGATCCAGGATACCGGCCGCGCGCTGGATGTAGCGGTGCAGGGCCGTGGCTGGATCGCGGTGCAGACCGCCGACGGCGGCGAAGCCTACACCCGCAACGGCAGTTTCAAGATCAACGAGAACGGCATCCTGCAGACCCAGAACGGCCAGTCCGTGCAGGGTGACGGCGGTCCGATCACCATTCCGCCCGATACCACCGTGGCCATCGCGGCCGACGGCACGGTGTCGTCGATCCCGACCAACGGCATTCCCAATGCGGTTAACGTGCTGGGCCGCATCAAGCTGGTCAACCCGGACGAAAAGAACCTCAAACGCGGCGACGACGGCCTGTTCCGCACCATCACCGGTGCCGCCCAGCCCGATGCCAACGTGCGCCTGGCCAGCGGTGCGCTCGAAGGCAGCAATGTGAATGTGGTGGAGGCGATGGTCAACATGATCAACCTGTCGCGCCAGTTCGAAATGAACATGAAAGTGATCCAGACCGCCGAAAGCGATTCGACCAAGGCGACCTCGATCCTCTCGCTGTCTTGATGCTGTCCACGCACCTGACCTCAACGATGCACCTGCAGCGCAAGCGCTGATTACCGGAGAAACAAATGATTCGTTCCCTGTGGATTTCCAAGACCGGCCTGGATGCGCAACAGACGCAACTGGACGTGATCTCCAACAACCTGGCCAACGTCAGCACCAACGGTTTCAAGCGTTCGCGCGCCGTCTTCGAAGACCTGCTGTACCAGACCGTGCGCCAGCCTGGTGCACAGTCCTCGCAGCAGACGCAATTGCCCTCGGGCCTGCAGATCGGTACCGGCGTGCGCCCGGTGGCCACCGAACGCATCTTCACCCAAGGCAACGTCAACCAGACCAACAATGACAAGGACCTGGCGATCCAGGGCAATGGCTTCTTCCAGATCCTGCTGCCGGACGGCACCACCGCCTATACCCGCGACGGTTCCTTCCAGACCGACAGCCAAGGCCAGATGGTGACCTCCAGCGGCTACACCCTGCAGCCGCCGATCACCATTCCGCTCAACACCACCAAGCTCAGCGTGGGCCGTGACGGCACCGTCTCGATCATGCAGGCCGGCTCGACCGCCACCACCCAGATCGGCACCATCCAGGTCGCCACCTTCATCAACCCGGCTGGCCTGGAAAGCCGTGGCGAGAACCTGTACGTGGAAACCGCCGCTTCCGGCACCCCGAACCCGAACACCCCGGGCACCAACGGCGCCGGTGCGCTCTGGCAGGGTTACGTCGAGACCTCCAACGTGAACGTAGTGGAAGAGCTGGTCAACATGATCCAGACCCAGCGCGCCTACGAAATCAACAGCAAGGCCATCACTACGTCCGACCAGATGCTGGCCAAGATTTCGCAGCTGTAATGCAGTCGTGAAGTGGTTTTTGAACAAGGCAGTCGGTAGCAGAAGAAGGACGAGGCAATGATGAAGAGCATGCTGAAATTGGCCACCATCGCGGGCGTGTTGAGCGTCACCGCTTGCACCACCGTGCCGGACAGTATCGTGACCGGGCCCAAGACGGCGCGTCCGCAACCGGCGTCCTATGCGCCCCCGACCTCCGGTGCGATCTTCCAGTCGGCGGTGTACCGCCCCCTGCTGGAGGATCGCCGTGCGCGCCTGGTGGGGGACACCATCACCATCGTCATCAACGAAAAGACCAGTGCCGGCAAGTCCGCCGGCAGCTCGGCCAGCAAGACGGGCGCAGTGGCCTCGCCCGCACCGACCATCTTTGGCACCACCATCAAGGAGTTGTCGGCCACCGGCAGCTCGTCCTCCAAGTTCGAGGACAAGGGCGCCACCAGCTCCAGCAATACCTTCACCGGCACCATCGGTGTCACCGTGGTGGAAGTGCTCCCCAACGGCAACCTGGTGGTCTCGGGTGAAAAGCAGGTGGCGCTGGACAAGGGCGTGGAATATGTCCGCTTCTCCGGCACCGTCAGCCCCGACAACATCCAGACCGGCAACACCGTTTCCTCGACCCTGGTGGCCGATGCCAAGGTCGAATACCGTACCAACACCCGCGTGGACATGGCTGACTTCATGTCTTCGCTGGGCCGATTCTTCTTCAGCGTTTCTCCTTTCTGATGTGGAGTAGTGCAATGACCCGGAAAGGATTTTTCGCCATGGACATGATCAGGATGGGCAGCAAGCTGCTGTCGGCAGCTGCCGTGGCGGCGCTGTGCCTGGCGGCGGCTGCGCCGGCCAACGCCGAGCGCCTCAAGGACCTGGCCAGCATCCAGGGCGTGCGCCAGAACCAGCTGGTCGGCTACGGCCTGGTCGTGGGCCTCGACGGCAGCGGTGACCAGACCACCCAGACTCCCTTTACGGTGCAGAGCGTCATCAGCATGCTGCAGCAGCTGGGCGTGAACGTGCCTACCGGCACCAGCAGCAACATGCAGTTGAAGAACGTGGCCGCCGCGATGGTGACGGCCACCTTGCCGGCCTTCGCGCAGCCGGGCCAGCTGATCGACGTGACCGTTTCTTCCATCGGCAATGCCAAGAGCATCCGTGGCGGTACGCTGCTGATGGCACCCTTGAAAGGTGCTGACGGCCAGATCTACGCCATCGCCCAGGGCAACATCGTGGTCGGCGGTGCGGGCGGTTCGGCAGCAGGCAGCAGCACCGTCATCAACCAGCTGTCGGCCGGCCGCATTTCGGGCGGTGCGACCGTGGAACGGGCCGTGCCCAGCTCGCTCGGCGGCGGCGACATGGTCATGCTGGAACTGAACGACAATGATTTCTCGACCGCCAGCCGGGTGGTCGATGCGCTCAACAAGCGTTTCGGCAATGACACCGCCGTGGCCCAGGATGGTCGCGTCATTCGCGTACGTGCACCGATTTCCAGCGGCGACCGGGTGGCCTTCCTCGGTGCCCTGGAAAACGTCGATGTCACCCCCGGCAAGCTGGCCGCCAAGGTGATCCTGAATGCCCGTACCGGCTCGGTGGTGATGAACCAGAGTGTCATGCTCGATACCTGCGCGGTGTCGCACGGCAACCTGTCGGTGGTGATCCAGGCCGACAATGCGGTCAGCCAGCCCAATGCCCTGGCTGGTGGCCAGACGGCCGGCGTGCAGAATGCCCAGGTGTCGATCAACAAGGAGCCAGGCAAGGTCATGCTGTTGAAGGGCGGGGCCTCGCTGTCCGACGTAGTCAAGGCGCTCAATGCCATCGGCGCCACGCCCCAGGACTTGCTGGCGATCCTGCAGGCCATGAAGGCCGCCGGTTCCCTGCGTGCCGAACTCGAAGTGATCTGACGCTCCGGGCCGATCCAACTTCCAACGCATTCCACCAAGGTCATCCATGCTCAACAAGATCAACCCATCCAATCCGACCGAGAGTCTGGCTGTCGATGCGAATGGGCTGAACGGCCTGCGCGAGGCTGCCAAACAGAACTCGCCGGAGTCCATCAAGGGGGCCGCCAAGCAGTTCGAGGCGTTGTTCCTGAACATGGTGATGAAGAGCATGCGTGATGCCACCCCGCAAAATGGCCCGTTCGACAACGAGCAGACCAAGATGTTTACCTCCATGCTCGACCAGCAGCTCAGCCAGAGCCTGGCCCAGCGCGGAGTGGGCCTGGCCGATGTGCTCACGCGCCAGCTCTCGGCTTCGCTGCCCAAGAAGCTGCCCGATGCGCAGGACCTGGAGGGTAATCCGACGCCGGGCGAAGAAGGTCTGCCGATGGGCATTCCGCTGGTCAAGGACATGAGCGACGCCGACCGTGCCAAGTTCATCCAGAGCTTCGCCAGCCAGCAGGCCGCGGAGGGTACCGACCAGGATGGCCGCAACAAGCAGCGCCGCAACTCCAACAAGCCGGCCCACGTGGAAGCGTTCCAGAATCGCCTGCAGGCCGATGCGGAAATGGCCAGCAAGATCACCGGCATTCCCGCCAAGTTCATGCTGGCCCAGGCCGCGCTGGAAACCGGCTGGGGCAAGAAGGAAATCGTTACCCGTGACGGCCGTTCGGCGCACAACCTGTTCGGTATCAAGGCCACCGGCAACTGGACCGGCAAGGTGGTCGAGGCCACCACCATCGAATACATCAACGGCAAGCCGCAGAAGCGCGTGGAGAAATTCCGCGCCTACGATTCCTATGCCGATGCCTTCAAGGACTACGCCAACTTGCTGCGCAGCAATCCGCGCTACGAGAAGGTGCTGGCCAGCGCCCAGGATGCCCATGGCTTCGCCTACGGGCTGCAGCGTGCCGGCTACGCCACCGATCCGCACTATGCGGAAAAGCTGTCGCGCATCATCCGCCAGTCGCTCTCGGCCTGATCCTGCCTCGCCAAGGGGCGGGAAGGGCTGGCAAGCTCATCGGTTCCGGCCGGAAACAAATTTGGCCCGGATCCTCTAAAGTTTTGGTCAATCCTGCCGTTGACTTGGTTATTCCGCTAAAAGCTTTCAGGGACGACAACCTAGCATGGCAACTAACATCTTCAGTATCGGGCAAAGCGCGTTGCAGGCGGCCATGGCGGCGCAAGCCACCACCAGCCACAACATCTCCAACGCCACCACTCCCGGCTACAACCGCCAGGAAGTCGTGCAAAGCTCGGCCGGCGGCATCAACTACGGCTACGGCTTCGTCGGCCAAGGTGCCCAGGTTACCCAGATCAAGCGCATCTACAACGATTTCCTGACCAAGCAGGCGCTGGCTTCGCAGAGCTCGGCCAGCTCGCTGGATTCGTATTACGCGCAGATCTCGCAGATCAACAACATGGTGGCCGACACCAAGGCGGGCCTGTCGCCGGCCTTGCAGGACTTCTTTGCGGCCATCCAGAACCTGGCCTCCAACCCGAATACCCAGGCCTCGCGCCAGTCGGTGCTGTCGCAGGCCTCGACCCTGGTGGCACGCGTGTCGAGCATCAACGACCAGCTCCAGCAGAGCAGCGCTGCCGTCAACAGCCAGATCACCTCGACCGTCACCAGCATCAACTCCTACGCGCAACAGATCGCCAAGCTGAACCAGGCCATCGTCAGCGCCGTGGGCAGTGGTGGCGGGCAGCAGCCCAATGACTTGCTGGACCAGCGCGACCAGCTGGTGGCCGAACTCAACAAGTACGTCAAGATCACCACCGTGCCCCAGGATTCGGGCGCAGTGAGCGTGTTCATCGGTACCGGCCAGTCGCTGGTGACGGGTGACCAGATCACGCAACTGACCGTGACCAATTCGCCCACCGACGTCTCGCGCCTGCAGGTCGGCCAGGTGCTGCCGGGTGGCGGCACGGCGACCATCCCGGACAGCTTCTTCTATGATGGCGGTAGCCTCGGCGGCTTGCTGAAGTACCGCAGCGAGACCCTGGATCCGACCCAGAATGCCTTGGGCCGCATTGCCATTGCCATGGGCACGGCGTTCAACCAGCAGCAAAAGCTGGGCCTGGACCAGAACGGCAATCCCGGCACCAACATGTTCAACGTCAGTTCGCCCAACCTGATCGGTTTCCCGACCAATACCGGCACGACCAACCTGACTACGACCATCTCCGACCCGTCGGCGCTGACCACCAGCGACTACACGCTGAGCTATGACGGCACCAACTACACCTTCACGCGCCTGTCGGACAACACCAAGACCGTCAAGGTCGCTGGCGATTTTCCGGTCACGCTTGATGGCGTGACCTACTCCGACGGTGGCACCCCGGCTGGCGCGCCGACCATGGCCAGCGGCAACACCTACAAGATCCAGCCGACCGCCAACGGCGCAACGGCCTTCTCGCTGGCACTGAACAACACGCAATTGCTGGCTACGGCGGCACCGATCTCGACCTCCGCCAACGCGACCAACAACGTCAACGCCAGCACGCCGGCCACCAATACCGGCAACGCGATCATTTCCAATACCTCGCTGGATCCGGCCACCTTCAAGCAGGGATCGTCGGTCTCGTTCACGGCATCGCTGAGCGGCGCGCAGGTGCAGCTGACGGCGGCATGGACGGGTGCGGCACCGGCACCGGCGGTGACCTTTACCAATCCGGATGGCACCACCGGTTCGGTCCCGGCAGGCACGGCCTTCAACTACACGCCGGGCATGACCATCAGCAGCGGTGGGGTGACGTATGCCCTGACCGGCACCCCGTCGGTAGGCGACCAGTTCAACTTCGCTCCGGTGGCAGCCAACAAGGGCACGGCGACCATCAACGCCGGTTCGGTGACTGCGCCTTACCTGACCACGACCACGCCGCTGACCAAGCCCACCACGCTGACCTACAACACTGCGGCAGCACCTCCGGCATTCACCATTTCGCCGGCCGTGCCTGCCGGCGGCGGCACCATCACCCACAAGGATGGCACCACCACCGCCATCGCCGGTGGTGCGACCAGCCTGGCCTACACGGCAGGGGACACCTACGAGATCAGCGGCGTGAAGTTCCAGATCTCGGGCCAGCCCTCCAATGGCGACCAGTTCACCATTTCTGCCAATACCAACGCGACCTCGGACAACCGCAACGCGCTGGCCCTGGCCGGCCTGCAGACGGCCAACACCATCAATGGCACCAGCTTCCAGGGTTCCTACTCGCAGCTGGTGGCCACCATCGGCAACAAGACCAACGAGATCAACGTCACCAATACGGCCGAAAAGACCCGGCTGACGGCGATCCAGACCCAGCAGCAGACCGAGTCCGGCGTCAACCAGGACGAGGAACTGGCCAACATGATCCGCAACCAGCAGCAGTACCAGGCGGCGGCCAAGATCATCCAGGCCGCCAGCGACATGATCAATGTCCTGCTCACCCTGGGCGGTTAATCAGTTAAAGGAAGAAGACCATGCGTATCAGCACCCAGATGCTTTATCAGTCGAGCAACAACGACCTGACCAGCATGCAGAGCCAGATCCTGAAGCTCACGCAGCAGGTGACGGCGCAGCAGAAGGTCTTGCTGCCCTCGGATGATCCGGTGGCCGCCGCCCGCGCCCTGGACATGACCCAGACCTCGGCCCTGAACGACCAGTTCAAGACCAATCGCCAGAACGCCAACAGCGCCCTGGCGACCGTGCAGGGTACCCTGGACAGCCTGACCAACATGCTGACCAAGCTGAAGTCCAACGTCATCACGGCCGGCAATGCCTCGTATTCGAATGCCGAGCGCATCAACATGGCTTCCGAGATCAAGGGCAACCTCAACGAAGTGCTGGGCTATGCCAATGCCCAGGACGGGCAGGGCAACTACATCTTCGCCGGTTTCAAGAGCACCACCCAGCCCTTCACCCTGGACGGCACTGGCGGCGTCACCTACAACGGTGACCAGGGCGCCATGACGCTGCAGGTGGACTCGACCCGCCAGATGGATATCAGCGCATCGGGCCAGACGGTGTTCCAGGGCAATGGCCAGGACATCTTCAAGACCATGACCAACATGATCAACATCTTGTCGGTGCCGGTCACGGAAGCTGCCAACAAGGCCGATGACGCCGCGGCCAACGCCTATGTCTATCCGGCCGGCAGCGGCCAGACCCCGATCGCCGCCTACAAGGCCGCCCAGGCCACCCTGGACGCCATGAAGCCGGACGATCCTGCCTACCAGGCGCAATTCACGTCCACGGCAGCATTGAAGCTGCAATCGGATGCGGCCAATGCGGCACGCACCCCGGTGGTGGGCAGCCAGGCAGCACTGGCGCGCAACCTGGCGCAGTTCAACACCCAGATCGATTCGCTGGCCAGCAGCGTCTCCACGGTGAAGGCCTCCATCGGCGCCCGCCAGAACGAACTGGACAACCTGGATGCAGCCGGTGAGGTCAACAAGGAAAACTACACCCAGACCATCAACAACCTGCTGGGCCGCAACCTGTCCGATACCAGCGAGCTGATCAGCGACCTGACCCTCAAGCAGACCTATTTGTCGGCTGCGCAGAAGGTCTTCGTCACTACCAGTGGCCTGACTCTGCTGAACTACCTGAAATAATGAATTTCCTTTCACGGCGACGGCGTTGCAGGCCGATCGCAGTGAAGGAAACGACAAAAAGGCGAACCTCCGGGTTCGCCTTTTTGCTTGGTGCGCTGATGCGGTGCCGTCTTCAGCGAAGCGGCTCGGCCCGGGCGTCGCCACCGAGGGCCTGGTACAGGGTCATCTGGTTCTTGAGCTGGTTCAGCCGCACCTGGGCCAGGGTGTTCTCGGCGCTGCGGCGCTTGTCCTGCTGGTCCAGCCAGGCCTGCAGGGTGGCCGAGCCAGCCCGGTAGCGCAATTCGTAGAGCTGTTCGGCGGCCCGGGCCACCTCGACATTGCGTGCCTGCAGCGCCTGCTGTCGCGCATATTGCTCGCGCGCCGAGAGGGCATTTTCGACATCGCTGAAGGCACTGTAGAGGGTCTGGCGGAACTGGGCCAGGGCGCTGTCATAGTCCGCCTGTGAAACGCCGACCTGCAGCTTCATCTGGGTCTGCTGCAGGAAAGGGAGGCTCAGTTGGGCGGCCAGCGAAGCCACCGGATTCTGGACCAGCCGCAGCAGGGCGTCGCTGCTGGTGCCCAGCGAGCCGGTCAGGCTCAGCTTGGGATAAAAGCTGGTGCGGGTGAGGTCGACATTGGCCAGGGCTTCACGCAGCCGCAATTCGGCTGCTTGCAGGTCCGGACGCCGCGCCAGCAGCTCGGCCGGCAGTCCCGCTTCGAGCGCCGGCAGGGGCTGCTGCGGCAAGGCCGGCGGCAGGCTGCGGCGCTGGCCGGGCGGGCTGTCGAACAGGATGGCCAGGGCGTTGTCATTCTCGACTTGCTGCTGTACCAGCTCGGTATAGCTCGATTGCTGGCTCAGCAGGTTCTGTCGGGCCGTGAGCAGCTCCAGCGAAGAGACGGCACCGGCGCGGTATTGGGTCTGGACCAGGTCCAGCGTCTTCTGCGCGTAGGCGATGCTCTGTTCGGCGCTGCGCAGGCGCTGGTTCAGGTAGGCACCGGTCCAGTAGAGGTTGGCGGTGGTGCCGACCAGGGAGAGGGCGGTCGCCGCCCGGTCTTGCGCGGTCGCCAGGGCTTCCCAGCGCGCCGCATCGTAGTTGGCACCCAGTCGGCCCCAGAGATCGACTTCATAGGACAGGCTCACCGAATTCTGGCTGGCGCGGCTGGTCTGGCGGCTGCCGTCCAGCGCCTTGCTGCCGCTGCTGCCCAGCTGTGCGCCCAGGGCCGGGATGAAGGCATCCTCGGCGATGCCGGCCTGCAACTGGGCACGCCTGACCTTGATGGTGGCCACGGCCAGGTCGTTGTTCTTGCGCAGGGCCTCGTCGATCAGGGCGGAGAGCGTGTCGTCGCCGAAGCCCTGCCACCAGCGGCTGGCATTGACCGTGGCGGCCTGGCCAGCCTGTTGCCAGGCCGCCGGGGTCTGGGTAACGGGTGGCGCGTAGGGAGTACGCACCAGACTGCTGCAGCCGCCCAGCAGGGCCAGTGCCAGCAGCAGTGCCAGGCGCGATGGAAGTGGAGTAGTCAGGTGCTTGGACATGGCGGGCAATTTCATTCGCGGGCGAGGGCATCCACCGGATTGAGCCGCGCGGCATTGCGCGCCGGCAGGAAGCCGAACACCACGCCGATGAGGGTGGAGCAGGCGAAGGCGCTGACGATGGAGGCAGTGGAATAGATCAGGCGGAAGCTGCTGACGAAGTGTGCAAACACCGCGCCAAAGGACAACGCCAGCAGCACGCCCAGCAAGCCGCCGGCCAGGCAGACCAGCACGGCTTCGATCAGGAACTGCTGCATGATGTCGCTCTGGCGCGCACCCACGGCCATGCGCACCCCGATCTCGCGGGTACGCTCGGTGACCGACACCAGCATGATGTTCATTACGCCAATGCCGCCCACCACCAGCGAGATCAGCGCGATCATCGATACCAGCAGGGTCAGTGTTGCCGTGGCCTTCTCGATGGTCTGGCGGATGCTGTCGGTGTTGAAGATGTAGAAGTCCTTGGTGCGATGGCGCAGCGTCATCAGCTGGGTGATGCCTTGTTCCGCCGCCGCGCTGGGCACCTTGTCGCTGACCCGCACGGTGATGCCGCTCAGGTAGCGCTGGCCGATGACGCGGCTCATGGCCGTCGTGTAGGGCACCCAGACGTTGAGCGCGCTATTGTTGCCGAAGCCGTTCTCGCGCTTTTGCGTCACGCCGATCACACGGCAGGGCACGCTACCCAGGAAGATGACTTCACCCAGCGCGTTGCCGCCGTTGGGGAAGAGCTTCTTGTAGGTGTTGGCATCGATCACCACTTCCTGTGCCTGGCGCCGGATGCTGTCGTTGTCGAAGCTCATGCCCTGCGCCATCTTCAGCCCGCGCACGCGGAAATACTGTTCACCTACGCCATTGATGGTGGCCGTCACCGAGATGTTGCCGTAGCGTGCCGAGGAGGCCGTGGCTACGCTGGGGGTGACGCTGTCCACGTAATTCTGTTCCGCCAGGGCGGCGGCATCGGCTGGCGTGAGGGTACGGATGGCGGCCGACTTCATGTCGCCGAAATCGGTGCCGGGAAAGATGTCGATGGTATTGGTCCCCATGGCGCTGATGTCGGAGAGGATCTGCTCGCGCGAGCCGCTGCCCAGCGCCACTACCGAGACCACCGAGGCGATGCCGATGATGATGCCCAGCATGGTCAGGAAACTGCGCAGGCGGTGCGCATTCATGGCCAGCAGCGACATGCGCAGCGCTTCCTTGAAACGGTCCAGCCCGGCGCGCCAGGTGCTGGCCTGGCGGCGTTGCTGGCGTTCCTGCTTGATCACGCCGTTTACCGGCGCGGTTTGGTCGGGTTCGTTGCGGCGATCCGCAATGATGACGCCATCCTTGATCTCGATGATGCGTTGGGCATTGCTGGCCACCTGCATGTCGTGCGTGACGATGATGATGGTGTGGCCCTCGGCATGCAATTCCTTGAGGATGTTCATCACCTCGTGGCCGCTGTGGCTGTCCAGCGCACCCGTGGGCTCGTCGGCCAGGATCACGTCGCCGCCATTCATCAGCGCGCGCGCAATCGAGACGCGCTGCTGCTGTCCGCCCGAGAGCTGGCCGGGCTTGTGGTGGCCACGATCGGCCAGGCCGAGCCGCGCCAGCAGCTGGGCGGCCCGTTGGCGGCGCTGCGCCGGTTCCTGGCCGGCATAGACGGCGGGCACCTCCACGTTGGCGGTGGCGTCCAGGTCCGACAGCAGGTGATAGCGCTGGAAGATGAAACCGAAATGCTCGCGGCGCAACTGTGCCAGTTCGTCCGGGGCCAGCTTGCCGGTCTCGCGTCCGGCGACCAGGTAGCTGCCGGCGCTGGGCTTGTCGAGGCAGCCGAGGATGTTCATCAGCGTCGACTTGCCCGAACCGGAGGCCCCGACGATGGCGACCATTTCGCCGGCGCAGATGTCGAGGTTGACGTCGTTGAGCACGGTGATGGTGTCATCCCCGGCCGGAAAGTCGCGGCGCAGTGCGCGCAATTGCAGCAAAGGTGTCGTCATGGCGAACTTACATGCGCGGCGGCGGGCCACGACGCTCGCTGCTGTTGTCGGCGGCGCCCGGCAGGGCGGTGCCGGTCACCACGCGTTCGCCGGCCTTGAGTCCCTCGACGATCTGCACCTGGGCATTGGTGTTGATGCCGATACGTACCTGGCGCTCCTGCGCCTGGCCTTGCGCGTCCAGCACACGTACGGTGTAGCGGCCTTGGGCATCCCTGGCGCCCAGGGCGGTGGAGGGCACCACCAGCGCCTCCTTGGCTTCGGAAAGCACGATGTTGACCTGCGTGGTCATCGAGATGCGCAGCTTGCCATCGGGGTTGGGCAGGTCCAGCAGGCCGTTGTAGTAGATCGCCGTGGAGCTGGCACTGCTGCTGGTGCTGGCCGTGGTGCTGGTGGCGGTGTCGTCCTGCAGGATTGAATCCGGTGCCGGTTCGATGGCGCGCAAGGTGGTGCGATAGCGGTGGTCGGGGTCGCCCAGGATGGTGAAGAATACCGGCAGGCCAGGCTTGACGCGCACCACGTCGGCTTCGGAGATCTGCGCCTTGATGGTGACCGTATCCATGCGCGCCACCTTGATGATGGTCGGGGTGGATTGGTTGGCGTTCACGGTCTGGCCTTCCTGCGCCACGATGGCCACCACTTCGCCGTCGATGGGTGCCGTGATCCGGGTATAGCCCAGGTTCAGGCGCGCGGTGTCGACCTTGATGGCGCCGTCCTTGATTTGTGCCTGCAGGGCCGCGATGTCGGCGCGGGTGGTATTGAGGGTGGCCTCGGCGCTCTCGAAGTTCTCGCGCGAGCTGGCGTCCCCGGCCAGCATCATCTGTTGCCGTGCATAGGCCAGCTGGGCCTGCTTCAGGCTGGCTTCCTTGGCACGCAGCTGGGCCTGCAGGTTCTGCAGCGAATACTGGGCGCTGGCCAGTGCATTGGCCTGGGTCAGGGAGTCGATCTCGGCCACCAGCTGGCCCTTCTTGACGCGGTCTCCCAGGGCCACCTTGAGCGACTTGATCTGGCCTGATACCTGGGCACCGACGCTGACCTGCTTGTAGGCCTTGACCGTGCCGCTGGCCAGTACCACGTCCTGGATGTCGGTGACCGTGGCGATGGCGCTGAGGTAGCCGGGTGGCGGCGGCGGGGTGAGCGCGCGGTGCACCAGGTAGCCGCCGGCCAGCAGGACGGCGAGACTGAGGAAGAGAATTTTTGGACGGCGGAAGTAGGCGAGGTTCATGCGAAAAAAATCAGGGTCGGCCTGACGGTGGCCGCGCGCAAAGGCGTCATTGTGGGGCTGGCGACGCCGGCCGTGTGTCAGGAGACGTAAATGTTGTGACAGCAGTCCGGCTGCTTACGGTTTGGGCAGGGCATTGACCGGCGGCACGCTGCCCAGCAAACGGACCATCTCGATGCCATCGGCAAGGAAGCGCTGCAAGGGCGTGAGCATGTAGGGCAGGGCGAAGGCGATCAGGATGAAGCCCGCCAGCATGGTAATCGAAAAACCGATCCCGAAGAGATTGAGCTGCGGTGCCGCGCGGGTGAGGATGCCCAGCGCGAAGTTGGTGATCAGCAGGGCGATCAGCAGCGGCAGCGACAACTGCAGCCCCATGCTGAACACCTTGGCGCCCCACAGGGCCAGCTCGTGGAAGCCTTCGGTGGTAATCGGCACACCCGTGATGGGCAGTGTATGGAAGCTCTCGGCCATCGCCTGCAGCAACAGCAGATGGCCATTGAGGCTGAGGAAGACCATGGTCGCCAGCAGCGAGAAGACCTGGCTGATGACGGCCGTACGGCCCTGGGTCTGGGGATCGAAGAAGGCCGCAAACGACAGGCCCATGGTGGAACTGGTCAGTTCACCCGCCGCTTCCACGGCGGCAAACACCACGCGCATGGCAAAGCCCATGGACAGGCCGATGAGCAACTGCTGCAGCAGGATCAGCAATCCCGTCATCGACATGGGGTCGATGGCCGGCGGGATCGGTACGTCCGGCGCCAGCACAACGCCGATGGCGATGCCCAGTAGGATCTTGACCAGCATGGGCACGCTGGCGCTGCCGAAGGGCGGTGCAATGGACAGCAGCCCGAGGATACGCGTGGTCGGCCAGATGAACATGGCGACCCAGGCGTAGAGTTGCTGGCTGGTGAAGGTGAGCATGGATCAGGAGCCGCCGGGCCTGCCCGGCGGACCGGCTTACTGGACCATGGCGGGAATCCCGCTGAACATGGTGTGCATGTAGTCGAGGATGACGGTCAGCATCCACGGACCGGCGATGATCAAGGCCAGGAACACGCCCACCAGCTTGGGAATGAAGGTCAGCGTCTGTTCGTTGATCTGGGTCGCGGCCTGGAAGATGCTCACCAGCAGCCCGATGAGAAGGGCCGTGATCAGCATCGGGGCAGCGATCAGGAGGGTGACTTCCATGGCCTGGCGGCCCATGGTCATGACGCTTTCGGGTGTCATACGTATCCTTGCCTTGGGCTAGTAGAAACTCTGGGCCAGGGAACCGATCAGCAGCTGCCAGCCATCCACGAGCACGAACAGCATCAGCTTGAAGGGCAGCGAGACGATGGCCGGCGACATCATCATCATGCCCATCGACATCAGGATACTGGCCACCACCATGTCGATGATGAGGAAGGGGATGAAGATGGCAAAGCCGATCTGGAAAGAAGTCTTCAGTTCACTGGTGACGAAGGCTGGGACCAGCAAGCGCAAAGGCACGTCCTCCGGACCCTGCAGGGCGGGGCCGCGAGAAAGCTTCACATACAGCGCCAAATCCGACTGGCGGGTCTGCTTGAGCATGAACTCCTTCAGGGGCGCGGCTCCCTTGTCGAGTGCTTCCATCATCTGGATCTTGTTTTCCGCAAAGGGCTGGTAGGCCTCGGTATAGATGCGGTCGAACACCGGACTCATGACGAAGAAGGTCAGGAACAGCGACAGTCCCACCAGCACCTGGGTGGGCGGGGTGGACTGCGTGCCCAGTGCCTGGCGCAGCAGCGACAGCACGATCACGATGCGGGTGAAGCAGGTCATCATCAGCAACGCCGCCGGAATGAACGACAGCGAGGTGAGGAACAGCATGGTCTGGATCGGCAGCGAATAATTCGTGCCACCGCCCGGGGCGGGCATGCTGTTCAGTGCCGGCAGGCCTTGCTGGGCCGAAGCCGCCAGCGGCAGGCACAGCAGCGCCATCCACCAGTAGCGGCTGCGCAGGAGCGCGCCGCTGCGGCGGAGAAGGGAAGAGAGGATGCCTTGCGGCTTAAGGTGTGCTGCCATCATTACCCGCACGGTCACCGCTGCCGGTGCCGCCATTTCGTTTATCCATGGTGTGCTTGAGCCAGGTGGCAAAGGCCGGACCTGTCGCGGCCGGCCGGTCCGCCACGCCTTCCTGGCGCGGCAGCGTGGCCAGGGCATTGACCCGGCCGGGGGCAACGCCGACTACGATCCACTGCTCGCCCACTTCGACGACCATCACCCGTTCGCGCGTACCGACCGAGACGCCGCCGACCACCTTGGCCACGGCATTGCCTCCCATGCTGTTGGCCAGGCCAAAGCGTTTGAAGAGCCAGGCCACCCCGGCCATCACGGCCAGTACCGCGATCAGCCCGAAGAGCATGGTGAAGACACTGCCGGAGGAAGAGGGAAGGGAAGTGCTGGCGGCGGTCGCCGCCGGGGCTGCCGCCGCTGGTGCTGTTGCGGTTGCCGGTGCCGCTACCGGGACTGCAGCGCTGCTGGCTGCCGCGGCGGTTTCGGCCCAGGCCTGGGCTGCCGTGACCATCGTGCCGCCCAGCAGGAGCCAGGCAGACATCAGCGCCGGACGGATCCGGCACCAACACTGCGACATCGATGCTGCGTCAAAACGTATCATCAAAACAGAAGCCATCCCGCTCAGCGGTTGAGCTTGCGGATGCGTTCTGCCGGCGTGATGATGTCGGTCAGGCGGATACCGAACTTGTCGTTGACCACCACCACTTCGCCTTGCGCGATCAGGCAGCCGTTGACCAGCACGTCCATCGGTTCACCGGCCATGCCATCCAGTTCCACCACCGAACCTTGCGCCAGTTGCAGCAGGTTCTTGATGGCGATCTTGGTGCGACCCAATTCCACGGTCAGCTGCACCGGGATATCGAGGATGAAGTCGATATCGTTGGGGGTATTGGTCTTGATATCGGCGGCGCTCAGGTCCTTGAAGACGGTGGCCATCGCGGGCGCCGCGCTGAGGCCTTTCTCGTCTTCCATCTCGCCCTTCTTTTGCGCTTCTTCGGCCTGGGTCTGCTCGGCCATGGCCGCGCCCCACGGATCGTCTTCCGCTGCGCCTGCGCCTGCTACGTTCTCATCAGCCATTACTAATCTCCTTGAAAGCTTTCCGGTGTTTCTTGATGGGTGATGGACAGCAGTTTTTCAACGCGCAATGCGTATTGGCCATTGGACTGGCCGTAGCTGCATTCCATCACCGGTACGCCGTCAACCTGTGCCTCGACGGTCGTATTGGTCTGCAGCGGAATGACGTCGCCGACCTGCATGTGCAGCAGATCGGTGAAATTGACTCGGGCGGTGCCGAAATTGACGATCAGTTCGACCTCGGCGGTCTGGATCTGCTGCTTCATCAGGCGGATCCAGCGCTTGTCCACTTCCAGTGCCTCGCCCTGCATGCTGCTGGTGAGGCGGTCACGTACCGGCTCGATCATCGAGTAGGGCGTGCAGATGTGGATTTCGCCCGACACCGGCCCCAGCTCGACGGTGAAGGTGGTCGAGACCACCACTTCGTTGGGCGTGGCGATGTTGGCGAACTGCGTATTCATTTCCGAGCGAATGAATTCGAATTCGATCGGATAGATCGGTTCCCACGACTTGGCGTAGGTCTCGAAGGTGATCTCCAGCACGCGCATGATGATGCGCTGCTCGGTGGGCGTGAATTCACGGCCTTCGATGCGGGTGTGGAAGCGGCCGTCGCCGCCGAACATGTTGTCGACCAGCATGAACACGAACTGCGGGTCGAACACCACCAGCCCGATGCCGCGGAAGGGCTTGATGTGGACCAGGTTCAGGTTGGTCGGCACCACCAGGTTGCGGATGAATTCGCTGTACTTGGACACCTTCACCGGACCGACCGAAATCTCGGCGGTGCGGTGAATGAAGTTGAACAAGCCGATGCGGAACAGACGCGCGAAACGCTCGTTGATGATTTCCAGCGTGGGCATGCGCCCGCGCACGATGCGTTCCTGCGTGGCCAGGTTGTAGGTACGTACCGTACCAGGAGCTTCTTCGACGATTTTTTCTTCGTCTTCATCTCCCGTCACGCCCTTCAAAAGGGCATCGACTTCTTCCTGTGATAGAAAATGCTCGGCCATGGTCGACGATCTCTGACTTCGATGCGGTGTTACTGCTGTTGGATCACGAACGAGGTGTAGAACACATCGGTGATCTGCGGTCCCTTGCCCTTGCCCGAGAACGGCTCGCCCAGTTGGTCGATGATCTCGTCGGTCAGGCGGCGCTTGCCTTCGCTGGTGAGCAGCTCCGAGGCCTTCTTGCTGGACAGCACCATCAGCAGGCGGCTGCGCACTTGCGGCATGTACAGCTTCAAGGCTTCAGCGGTCTGGCCATCCGGCACTTGCAGGGTCATTGCCACTTGCAGGTACTGGTCGCCGGTTTCCTGCTGCAGGTTCACCACGAAGGGTTCGATCACCACGAAGGTGGGGGCCTTGGCTTCGACCTTCTCTTCGGCGTGATCATCACCCTTCTTGCCCTTGCCACCCATCATGAAGAACGCTGCGGCGCCGCCGATGACCAGCACCAGCACCACGCCCACGATGATGAACAGCATCTTCTTGCTCGATTTTGCCGGTGCTGCATCTGCTTCAGCTCCCTTGGCCGGGGCTTTTCCTTTTGTTGCCATCTACTATTCCTTTCAGTTCGTCTGCGCGGGTTGAGGGCTTATCTGCTTATCGGCAGGCAAATCACATTGTTGAGTCCTGCGCGGACGAAAATTGCTTATTTTTTAAGGTTTGCGGTGCCAGGCATGTCTTGTGGCGATCAGGCGAAGGTGTCGACCAGCCCGAGTCCGCTGGTGGTCGCGCTGGCTGCCGTGGTGCCACTGAGGGCCACATCGCCTTCCTGCTCCTTGCCGAAGCTGCCCGGGCTGCCGCTGCGTGCCTGCTGCTGGCCGCTGCCGGCACCCTGCTGATGGTTGGGCATGCCGGTCTGGACATTGGCCTGGCCGAGCTGGATGCCGGCCTGGTCCATCATTTCGCGCAGCTTGGGCATGGCCGCTTCCAGCGCCTGCTTCACTTCGGGCTGGGCGGTGATGAAGGTGGCATCTGCCTGCTGGTTGTGCACGTTCAGCACCACCTGCATGGGGCCGAGGTCGGGCGGATTCAGGCTCAGCGAGGCGCTTTGCATGCCGGCGGTCGCCATCCAGGTGATCTTGGTGCCCAGGGCCTGGTTCCAGCCGGCACTGCCGACGTTGGACTGGATCTTGTCGCTGTAGGCCGGCGCAAACACGGCTTGCGGCTGGCTGGCGGCCACGGTCTGGACGGCCGGCAGGACCACGGGCGTCGGCGTGGCCTGGGCGGCATCCTGCTTGGCGGCGGGTGCGGCGACTTCGGGAGCGGCCTTGCCCAGTTGTGCGCGGGCGGACAGGGCGCTGGCATCGTCCTTGGGCTCGGCCTTGGCGGCAGCACCCAGGTCAATCGCCGCTTTTCCATCCTTGGCGGAGGCGGGCTGTGGCGCCGGATTGGCTTCGGCATTGCGCTTGCTGGCCAGTTCGCTGGCGGCGGCGTCCTGCTTGCTGCGGGCGGTTGCCAACGCATCCTGCAGGGCGGCCGGGTCGACCTTGCCTTGCTTTTCGTCGGCCAGGGCTTGCTGCTGGTCGGCCAGCGACATTTTGCCGCCGCGCTTGGCCTGGGCCAGCAGGTCGGCTTCGCTGCTCTCGCCCTTGGCCTTGCCATCGGCCGGCGTGACGGCGTTCTGCGCGATGTTGGCGACCAGGGCCAGCAGTTCTGCTGAAGCCTGGGTGGTGGTATCGGTGCTGTCCTCGTCCTCGTCCTTGTCGCTGACCTGGCTGCTCTTGTCGCTGCCATCGCCGGCAGCACTCTTGCTGGCGGCGCCGGCATTGGCGGAGGCATTCTGGGATTGCTGGGCGGCGGCGGACTGGTTGGCTGCTGCCTGCTTGGCGGCAGCCTGGTTCTCGGCGTTCTGCTGGGCCTGGCGCGCCTGTGCCTGGTTGTCCTGCACACGGGTATTGACCTGGCTGTTGAGCACCTGGTTGAAGGGCACATCGGCCGAGAAGCTGTCGGCGGGATTGCCCGAGCGCGAACCTGTGGCGGCCTGGGAGCCGGTGATCACGTTCAACAGCGGCAGGGAAGTGTTCATGATGGTGGCCTGTCGGTAAATGCGGTCTGCTGCTCTAGGATGCTGTTTGCGGTTCTTCGCTTGCGCGGTGTCTGTTTCGGTCTTGCCTGGCTGGCCGCTTCAGCGGTCAGCGCTTGTAGAAGCTGATGCGGGCAGCATGCTCGTCCATGGACTTCTGGTCGCGCTTGTTTTCCTTGCGCATTTCCTGGTCGCGCGCCCGCGTGGCCAGGGTGTCGTAGGACATGCGCTTGCGCTCGCAGGCCTGCCATGCGGCACGCGCCTCGGCTACCCGCTGCTGGCTGCTCTGCACCACGTTGACCTGGCCGTCGATGGCGTTGTCGATCTTTTCCAGGAACAGCTGGAAGTTGCGATACGCCAGGGCGGTCAGGCCATTGGTCAGGGTTTCCTGGAAGCGCGCGGCGTAATCGTCGCGGTATTGCTGCAGGATACCCAGCTTCTGTTGCGCTTCTTCACTCACGCGAATAGCCCGGCCGAGGCGTTTGGTCGCTTCGTCGGTCTCTTTGGTCGCCAATTCAATCAGCGTGTCAAGTGCGGAGGGAGTAGCCATGATCACTCTGATTATATTTTTGAGGATGCGCGCTCAATCAACCGAATAGAGCGGTAAGTTGCCTCAAGCTCTCTGATACATCGGCTTGCTCATGGATGCCCTGCTGCAAAAAGGACTCCATTCTTGGCAACAAGGCAATAGCTTCATCGAGCACCGGATCGCTGCCAGCGGCGTACGCGCCGACGCTGATGAGGTCGCGGTTGCGCTGGAAACGTGAATACAATTGCTTCAGGTGGCGCGAACGGCGTTGATGGTCGGCATCCGTGATGCTGTGCATGGCACGGCTGATGGATTGTTCGATATCGATGGCCGGATAGTGGCCCGCTTCGGCCAGCTGGCGATTGAGCACGATGTGGCCGTCCAGGATGGCGCGGGCGGCATCGGCGATCGGGTCCTGCTGGTCGTCGCCTTCGGTGAGCACGGTGTAGAAGGCGGTGATGGAGCCGCCGCCTTCATCGCCGTTGCCGGCGCGCTCCACCAGGGCGGGCAGCTTGGCGAACACGGACGGCGGATAGCCCTTGGTAGCCGGCGGTTCGCCGATGGCCAGGGCGATTTCGCGCTGGGCCATGGCGTAACGGGTCAGCGAATCCATGATCAGCAGCACATCCTTGCCCTGGTCGCGGAAATACTCGGCAATGGAGGTGCAGTACGCGGCCCCCTGCAGGCGCATCAGCGGCGGGGTATCGGCGGGCGCGGCCACCACGACCGAGCGTGCCAGGCCTTCGGCGCCGAGGATCTGTTCGATGAATTCCTTCACTTCGCGGCCGCGCTCACCGATCAGTCCGACCACGATCACGTCCGCGCTGGTATAGCGCGCCATCATGCCCAGCAACACGCTCTTGCCCACGCCCGAGCCGGCGAACAGTCCCATGCGCTGGCCACGGCCGACGGTGAGCATGGTGTTGATGGCACGGATGCCAGTGTCCAGAATGTCGCGGATGGGCGCACGGCCCAGCGGGTTGGCGGCACGCACGGCCAGCGGGGCCGAGCGTTCGGTGTGCAGCGGGCCGAGATTGTCGAGCGGGCGGCCGGCACCGTCGAGCACACGGCCCAGCAACTCGTCACCGACCGGCAGGCGGCGGCTGTGCTCGTCGGCGCGGCGCGGGGTGAAGCTGATGGGGCCGGTGCGCGGGGGAGGGCGGACCGGTTCGACCGGATAGACGCGGGTACCGGGGACGATGCCTTCGACATCGCTCTGCGGCATCAGGAACAAACGTTCATCCTGGAATCCCACCACTTCGGCTTCGATCATCATGCCGTTGGGCAGCGGGACATTGCAGGGGCTGCCCACGGGAAGCTTCAGTCCGACCGCTTCCATCACCAGGCCGGCCACGCGTGTGATGCGTCCGGCCGTGCGAGTAGGCTCGGCCATGGCGACCAGGCTGCGACAGTTGTGCAGGTAGGCTTGCCACAGGCTGCTATGGGAAGGCATCGGGGAGTTCATGCGGGTCTCCCGTTCAAGTAGAACGCATCTCACGCCTATTGATGAAATGAGTTCTAGCTATCACGTCGGGTGAATCATTCCAGCCAGTCGAGCTGCTTGGACAGCGACTCGCCCAAACGCTGCCAGCGCGTCTGGGTGGTGGCATCGATCTGGTTGGTGCGGGTTTCGACACGGCAGCCGCCGCGCTCGAGCTGGGCGTCCTCCTCGATCTTCCAGCCTTGCTGGGCCAGTTCCTCGCCCAGGTGCTTGCGCACCAAGGCCGCATCTTCCGGGTGCAGGGCCAGGCTGGCTGGCAGTTGCAGTACGGGCAGGGCGTGGATGGCGGCGCTCACGGTGGGCAGGATGAGCTCGGGGCGCACGTTCAGCGCCGTCTTGAGCATGGATTTGGCCAGGTCCAGCGCCAGGTCCAGCAGTTCGGGCGCCATCTTTTCACTGCACTGCGAGACCTCGGTGCTGAAATTGACCGCGATCTGGCGGAAGTGCTGGATGATTTCGTTGACTTCCTGCTGGCCTTGCTGGAGCCCGGCCACGTAGCCTTCGGAGCGGCCGGCCTGCAGGCCGTGTTCGCGGCCTTCGGCAAAACCCTCCTGGCGGGCGGCTTCGCGGATGGCATCGAGCTGTTCGGCCGTCAGCTGCGGGACCGGCGGCGGCTCTTCGAGGAATTCTTCTTCCTCGGGCAGCGGTTCCGGTTCCGGTTCGGGCTCTTCGTTGAATGACGCCAGCTCCCATCGCTGGTAGGGCGTCATCTCTTCCTTGGGAATGATCTTTGCACGCATGGCTTATTTGACTCCTCAGGCCGGCATGCCGACGGCACCCTGCATCTGCCTCAACCGCATCAGACGAACGCGTCCTCGCCCTTGGCACCCAGCACGATCTGGCCTTCGTCGGCCAGGCGGCGCACGATCTGCAGGATGGCCTTCTGTTGCGCATCGACTTCGGACAGACGCACCGGGCCCTTGGATTCCAGGTCTTCCTTCATCATCTCGGCCGCACGCTGCGACATGTTGGCGAAGATCTTGTCGCGCAGGCCTTGCGAGGCGCCCTTCAGGGCCACGATCAGCGACTCGGACTGGACTTCGCGCAGCAGCAGCTGGATGCCGCGGCCGTCGATGTCGATGATGTTTTCGAAGACGAACATCTCGTCCATGATCTTCTGCGCCATGTCCTCGTCGTAGGAGCGCAGGTTGTTCATCACCGCCGTCTCGTTCTCGCCCGACATGAAGTTGAGGATCTCGGCCGCGGTACGGATACCGCCCATCTGTTGTTTCTTGAGGCTTTCGTTGCCGGTCAGCAGCTTGGTCAACACGTCATTGAGTTCGCGCAACGCGGCCGGCTGCACGCCGTCCAGGGTTGCAATACGAAGGATGACGTCGTTGCGCAAACGTTCCGTGAAATTGTTGATGATGCCGCAGGCATGGTCGCGCTCCAGGTGGACCAGGATGGTGGCGATGATCTGCGGGTGTTCGTTGCGGATGAGTTCGGCCACCGACTGCGCGTCCATCCACTTGAGGCTTTCGATGCCGGAAGCATCGCGCCCGCCGAGGATGCGGTTGAGCAGGGAGGTGGCCTTGTCGTCGCCCAGGGCCTTGGTCAGGACGCTGCGGATGTACTCGTCCGAATCCAGGCCCAGCGAAGAGGCCTGGCCGGTCTCGGCGACGAAGGCTTCCAGCACTTCGTTGATTTCTTCGAAGCTGACGTTGCGCAGCGCCGACATGGCCGCGCCGAGCTTCTGGACCTCTTTCGGGCCCAGGTATTTCATGACTTCGGCGGCCTCATCCTCGCCCAAGGCGAGCATGAGGATGGCACCTTTCTGAACGCCGTCGTTACTCATTGTTCACCCATGACTTGATGATGCTTGCCACCAGCTTCGGATCATTCTTGGCCCACTGCTTGGCGGTTTCCAGATTGGCCTTGTACTGTGCGCGTTCGTCCACGGCCGGTTCGCCGGAGAGGTTGACGATGGCGTCCGGATCGTCCGGATCGAAGCCGGCGGCGACTGCTGCGGCAGCGGCGGCGGCTTCGGCCTCGGCCTTTTCCTTGGCCAGGCGTTCGCGCTCTTCGCGGCCCGACAGCTTCCAGACGATGGGGCGCAGCACACGGAAGTAGAGGAACAGCAGGACCGCAGCCACCAGCACGTACTTGCCGATTTCCTTGGCCAGTTCGATCATGCCCGGCTGCTTCCACAGCGGCACTTCCGGTTCCATGTCGGTGCTGAACTGGGTATTGACCACGTTGAGCGAGTCGCCGCGATCCTTGTTGTAACCCATCGCTTCCTTGACCAGGTCGGTGATCTGGTTGCGCTCGGCCTCGGTCAGGGGGCGCATCACGATCTTGCCGGTATTGTCCAGGGTGCGCTTGTAGTTCACCACCACGGCCACCGTCAGGCGGCGCACGCCACCCATGGGTTGCTGGGTGTAGCGGACCGTCTTGTCGACCTCGTAGTTGATGGTCTCGTCCTTGCGCGAATTGCCGCTGGCCGCCGGTGCCGGCGCCGCGCCATTGGGCGTGGCAGCCGTACCGTTCTGGTTGGCCGCGCCATTGGCCGCCGCCGGATTGACGATCTGGGCGGTGGCCGGGGCAGGGGGCTGGTTGGTCAGCGCACCCGGTACGCCCGAGGTGCCGGACGTGGCACTGTTGGCCTCGCTGCTCTGCTTGCTGCGCACGGCTGCCGTGTCGCGGGTCTGGTTGGGCTTGTAGGCCTCCGAGGCCTGCTCGCTGCGGGAGAAATCGACATCGGCCGTGGCTTCGGCGCGGACATTGCCGTTGCCGACGATGGGGGCGATGATGGATTCGACGCGCTTGACGATGTCCTGCTGCATGTCCTGGACATACTTCAGCTGGGTCGGGTCGAGCGTATTGGTTTGGGCTTGCTTGGTGGTGTCGGAGAGCAGGTTGCCGTTCTGGTCGACGATGGTGACGGCCTTGGGCGAGAGCTCAGGCACGCTGCTGGCCACCAGGTGGACGATGGCGCTGACCTGCTGCTGGTCCAGGAAACGGCCCGGGTAGAGGCTCAAGATCACCGAGGCGGTCGGCTTTTGCTGGTCGCGCACGAACACTGAGGCCTTGGGCAAGGCCAGGTGTACACGGGCGGTCTGGACCGAGGCCAGGGATTGGACGGAGCGTGCCAGCTCTCCTTCCAGCGCGCGCTGGAAGTTGACCTGTTCCAGGAACTGGGAAATGCCCAGCTTCTGGTTTTCCATCAGTTCGAAACCGACGTTGCCGCCCTTGGGCAGGCCTTGCGAGGCCAGCTTCAGGCGGGCGTCGTGGACCATGTTCTCGGGCACCAGGATGGCCGTGCCGCCGTCCGAATACTTGTAGGGCACGTTCATCTGCTGTAGCGAGGCCACGATGGCGCCGCCGTCGCGGTCATTGAAATTGGCGAACAGGACGCGGTACTCGACCTTCTGGCTCCACAGCCAGATGCCGGCCATCAGCGCCAGGGTGGCGGCCGCAGCAATGATGAGCAGGATGCGCTTGCCCTGCGGCGAGCGGGCGTAGCCCATCATGCCGCCTTGTGCAGCCTGCCCCTGGGGCAAGCCATCGGCATTGCCGAGTTCGCCCGGATTGTTGGTTTCGCCGGTCATCGTGCCGTCGGCTGCTACCGCCATGATTTCCCCTCTGGCGTTCCCTCGATTGCCAGCTTGATAAAGACTTTGATCACTGCCTACCTTTGTGAGGTTTTTGCTCAGTGTGGATTGTCCGTTGACAGGAAGAATTTGATCGCCCGAACAGAATGGCAAATTCCCCGCTTATTGGGCTGTTTTGTCAATGCGGCAGTGTTAAGGTGCTGCTGTAGTTTGCGAACGTGCGTATTGTGCTTTTGCCAAGCGGCAAAAAATGAACTCAAGAGGTGGGAAATGGCAATCGACAGCGTGATTGATACCAGCAAGATCGAGGCAATGGTCGCCCAGTTGAAGGCGGCCGCGGCGCGCGCCCAGGGTGGCGTGGATCCCGTCCAGAGTGGCGTGGCAGCGGAAAAGCCGGCGCAGCGCGTGGACTTTGCCGACGTGCTCAAGGGCGCGATCGACCAGGTCAATGATTCCCAGCAGAAAGCCGCCAAGATGTCGCAGGCCTTTGCCATGGGCGATGACAGCGTGAACCTGTCGGATGTGATGATTGCTTCCCAGAAGGCCAGCATCTCCTTCCAGACCAGCATCCAGGTGCGCAACAAGCTGGTCTCGGCTTACCGCGACATCATGACCATGCAGGTGTGAATTTTCTTTCTTTGGGCCGAACTGCTTGCCAGCTCGGCCTGCCATGACGAAACACCCCAGCGGCCGGCTATCCGGTGGCTGGGGTGTTTTGCTGTTGGGCGCAGCCGCATGGGCGCGCCGCTTTACATCATGCCGGAGGCTTTGGCGTTCTGTTCGCGTTCCAGCTTGGTGATGAAGCGCTGGATGGCGGCAAGGACGGTGCGGGGGATGTCGATGAACTGGCAGCCGAAGCGGTTGACCACCTTGCCGTTGGTCATCTTGAATTCCTTGCAATCGCGCACTTGAAGCTTGACCGAGACCAGGGTGTTGTCGCCCAGCTCAAGCTGGCAGTCCTCGTAGACGGCCCCCGGGGTAGTGGGCAGCAGCTTCTTCTCGTCGGTGATGCCGACGCCGCCGGCGCTGATGTTGTTGAGCAGCGTGACCACGGTGACAAACGAGCCATCGGCCTGGGTGATGCGGAAGGTGCAGCGCAGGGGCTTGGCAATGGGCGTGGGAATGCGGAAATATTCCCGCCGTTGCAGGCGCACCAGGCTTTCCGGGATGTCGACCTTCAGGGCCGGGCGGCTCTGGTACTCGACCTGCCGGGCGCCGTCCACGTTGAAGGTGATGCGGATGCTGTTGTAGAGGGCTTCGAAGCCGATGCGCTTGCTGGACACGATGCTCTCGTTGAGCGTGGCGCTGGGCGCGGCATCGATGATGAGCGAGTCGTCATCCTCATCGACTTCCAGAATGGAAGTGATCACGGATTCGGAGCCGCCCTTGATCAGCAGGCTCAGGAGCTGGTTCTTCTCCATCATGCTGGTCAGCAGGGCGATGATCTCCCTCCGTGAATGAACCCGGTATGGGCTGTCGTCGTCGATCTCGTCGTGGTTAGCCATCTGTGCGTCGTGTACGTCGGAATTCAGCGAGTAGGATCGCTTTCCCCAGGGGAATTATTGGAATAGTTTGACCCCGTATCATACATCACTGACCCGCTTAATTGCATATTTTCAATACGATATAGCCAGGCCAGCAATTCAGCCACGGTGCGGTACAGCGCCGGGGGAATCTGCTGATCCAGCTCGACTTGCATCAGCAGGGAGACGAGCTCCTTGGACTCATGGACATACACGCCCGCATCGCGCGCCCGCGCGATGATGGCTTCGGCCACCAGGCCGCGGCCCTTGGCCACCACCTGGGGGGCGGCGTGGCTGGCGTTGTAGGCCAGGGCCACGGCATTTTGCAGGGGAATGTTAGGTTTCTCCATCGGCTTGCTTGACGATCAGGGAGTCGAGGGAGGTGCCGGCGGCCGCCATGGCATTGGCAAACAGGCCAGTATTGCCGCGCAGGGCTGCGGCAGCCGCTTCATTGTCCGCTTTCACCTGGACGTGGATCTGCTGGCCGATCAGGCGGATCGAGGCCGATACGCTGCCCAGGTGGGCGAAATTGAAGCGCACCACGCTGTGCCAGCTGGGGGCGTTTTCTTCGTCACTGCCTTGCGGGTTGGAACTGTCCTGGCCATGTTCCTGGCTGATCTCCCATTCCATCTTCTGGCCTGGCCAGATCTCGCCGTGCCAGACTACGCGCTGCTGCTCCAGGGCATTGAGCTGCAGGTTGATGATCTGGCCCAGCTGGTTCTGCGCCGGATCGCTGTCGTTGAGCAGGTTGATCTCGCCACCGCTGCGCGCGGCTACCTGGGCTTGCGGCTCCTTCATCAGCTCTTCGGCGGGACGCTGGCCGGCGGCCCAGGCGGCGACATGGGATTCATAAAAGACACCGCTGTAGTTGATGCCATCCTTGAGCGCTGCCGCCATCTGGTCGGCAGGGACGCTGGCTTTGGGCAGCAGCGGGGCGGGCGCATTGATATGGTCGGCCATGTCGCCTTGTTGCGACGCGTGCAGCAAGGTGTCGATCAGGCGCCCCGCGTGGCTGAGCGTGGTCGTGGTGCTGGACGGTGCGCCAGACTGACCCTGGCGCGCGCCTTTGGCCTGGGCGTCGGCGGCGATGTCCTCGTTCTGCGCGATCTGGCCGGCACCGCTGTCATCCCGGGTGACGAACTGCAGCGACTTCAGGTCCTTCTGCATGGCGCGTCCAGCCGTGCTCAAGGCCACCGAGGCGCTCTCCTCATCAGGGTGGATGCTGCCTTCGTTGACCGAGAAGGTTGGGCGGGGATCCTTGGAAACCAGCGTCAGGGTCAGCGTGTCGCCGACCTTGGCGGTATTGGGCAGCACCATGCGCGCCGCCGTATTGGCGATGCGTACCAGGAAGGTGCCGTCATTGAAGTTGGAAAGGATGCGGCCCGACATTTGCTGGCCGATGGCAATCTGGGCCAGGCGGCTGAAAGCTTCCTGCCTGGCATCGGCCACCGAAACGACCGGAGTGGCCGCTTCGACTGGATTGACGGGCTGGACGGCGCTGGCGATATCGGCCCGCGGCAACATGGTCAACTACCCATGCCGTAGGTATTGAGGAGCTTCTGTTCGGTCTGGTTGCTTTGGATGAGCGCCGACAGCTTGCGCAATCCCGGTTCGGTGAGGTTGCGGATGTCGCGGTCGTCTTCCAGGATCTTCTTGATGATGTCGACCTTGCGATGGCGCAGCGGCTCGGAGAGGGTGATGTTTTCTTCGCTGTTGCGCAGGCTGGCAATGTGCTGGCCGCACTGCGCTTCAAGCGCTGCCAGCAGGTCCCAGTCGCCGGCGCGGGCAGCCGAGCGCATCTCGTCGGTCAATTGCGAGATGGACTCGTAGAGGGCGATGACGTCATCACCGGTCATGTCAGTCAAGCCTTTGCAAAGCTGGGTTGGGCGTTGTCTTGCAGGAAAGCCATCTGCGGCGCCGATTGGGCGGCGTTGGGGCCGATCTGTTCCCAGGCCGAGCGGATGTCATCGAGAAGACCGTGGATTTCGTCCAGGATGGCCGGGTTGTTGGTCGCATTGGCCTCGAACAGCCGGCGGCTCATGTATTCGTAGAGGGAGTCCAGGTTCAGAGCCAGTTCGCCGCCGACTTCCTTGTTCAGGCTGGCGCGCAGGCCGTTGTCGATGATCAGGATGGCCTTGGTGATGGATTCACCCTTGTCCTTGATGTTGCCTTCGCCCATAGACTTCTTGCCCAGGGCGATAGCGACCAATGCGCCGTCGAAGAGCATGGTGATGAGCTTGTGGGGGCTTGCGGCGATCACGCCGGTTTCCACCCCGATGTTGGCGTAGGCGTTGGCCCCGCGCTTCATGCTTCCGAACATGACGTTCTCCTATGTTCGCGGTGATGCTTCAACTGCTCTTGGCCAGGCTGGCCAATTGCTGGGTCAGGTAGCTCTGCGTGGACTGCATGCTGGCCAGGGTCGTGTTGAGACGATTGAACTGGTTGGTGTAGTCGTCCTTCAGGTTCGACAAGCGCGTCTGCACCGTGCTTTGGCGATCCTGGTTGATCTTCAGGCTGGCCTGCAGACCATTGGTCTTGGAGGCGATGATGCCGCTATCGCTCAGCAGGTTCGTCAGCAAGGTCTGCAACTTGGTGACGATACCATTTTTGGACGATGTAGTGTTGGTTGTATCCGGATCGGTGCCAGTGAAGAGATTGGCAATGCCGGCGAAATTGTTGGTGGTCGCCGTGGACAGTTTGGTGGCGTCCAGCGCCAGGGTGCCATCCTTCTGGAAGCTGATGCCGATATCGGACAGGCTGCTGATGCCGTTGCCGCCATCCACGGTGGCAAACAGGGTATTGCGCAGCTGGTTCATGATGGTCTGGACCGACGACTCGCTGGCCAGTGGCGCCGATGTGTTGGCCTGGCCCAGGGTGGTGGAGGGCGTCTGCGCGGTCATGCCCGCCACTGCCTTGGCCAGCGTGTTGTAGGCGGTCACGAAACTGTTGGCGGCGGTGCTGATGCCGGATGTGTCGTTGCTGATGTTGAGGGTGAAGTTGTCCGCCGAGGTGGTGACCTTGGCCAAGTTCAGGGTCACCCCCGAGATGACGTTTTCGACCTTGTTGCTGGTGCTGGTGACGGCCACGCCATCGATGGACAGCTTGGCATCCTGGGCCTTGAGCAATTGGCCCATGCCGCTCATGGTGAGGCCCGAATAGTCGCCGGTACCGGTCAGCGACACTGCTGCCGTGGCGCTGCTGCCGGTCGGGGTCAGGACCAGGTGGTCGTTGCTGCCGTCGTTGCTGATGGAGGCGGTCACGCCAGCGCTGGCGCCGTTGACGGCGCTCACGACCTGGTTCAGGTCGATGTTGCCGCTGCCGTTGGCGGTGGGGTTGATGGCGACCGTGGTGTCGCCCACCTTCAGGCTCAGCGTGCCGGAAGTGTAAGTCTGGCCGGTGGTGACGTTGGGCGAGATCACGGTCCCGCTCGGGTCGGCGCTGAAGACCGAATAGTTGCCGGTGCCGGTGATCTTGATGGTGTTGGCCGCGCCGCTGTCCTTGGCGGTGATGACCAGGTGATCATTGGTACCGTCGCTGACGATGGTGGCATTGACGCCCGCATCGCTGCTGTTGATGGCGTCCCGCACGCCGGCCAGGGTGTTGGTGGCGGGCTGGATGATGGCAGTCGAACCGGTGCCGGTCTTGATGGCCAGGATGCCGTTGTCGAAGGTGGTGCCCGGCGCGATGCTGGCCGAGCTCAGCTTCTGCGTCTGCGCCAACTGCGAGACCGCCACCGAGTAGGTGCCCGACGCCGCCTTGGTGGCGTCGCGCGGGGCCTGGATCTGGGTCATGGTGCTCGGCGTGGAGCTCGACGGATCGTAGGCGAACGCGGAAAGGCTGTTGTTGGACGTGACCTTGATGGTGTTGGCGGTACCGCCGGCGGTCGACTCCAGCACCAGGTGGTCGCCGCTGCCATCGGTGGTAATGGACGCAGTCACGCCGGCCTTGGAGGCATTGATCGCATCGCGCACGCCGGCCAGGGTCGAGTTGGCCTGCAAGGTGATGAAGGTCGGGGAATTGGTGCCGACCTTGATGGCGATCGAATCGCCGGCGTTGTAGGTCGTGCCGCTGCTCACGCCCGCCGACTGCAGTTTCTGCGCCAGGATCTTGGTCGAGTTGTCACTGTTGACGTCGGCCGTGAAGGGGTCGGTGGTCAGGTTGCTGCCGGTACCGGCATTGCTCACCGAGCTCTTTTGGGAGCTGAAGCTGGCTGCGGTCAGGGCTTTGATGGCGGACTGATAGCTCGACAGCGCGCTCTTGAGGCTGCCATACGCAGAGATCAGGGTGTTGTAGCTGCTGGCCTGGGTGGTCAGCGGAGTCAGCTGCGTCTGGCTTTCGGCCGAGATCAGTTGGCTGACCAGGGTGGAGACATCGAGCGGACCTGCCGATGTGGAAATGGTGCCGGTGGAAGTGGCCACGGTTCAACTCCTGAATCTTTGCGTGAGGCACAGCGCTGTGCGGTCGTCCAGCGCGGTCAAGAGGAGATGGGCTCTCAAGTACGGCGTCTGGGGGGAGGGGACGCTGTGCGAAATAACTATCTGAATCCGTTATGAACTGGGGTAGCCGAATCCGTCATGCGCAATGAGCGGGCATTGACGCATGCGGGTGTTCAGCCACTGCAGTTCGTACCAGACTCGAGGGGAAACTCAAGCCTTTTCCTTGATCAGCAAGCCTTGCATCTTGTCGATCGATTTGGCGATGGCGATCGCTTCTTCGCTGGGAATCTGGCGAATCACGGTGTCCGTAGCCGTATCGACGACCTTGATGATGGTCTTGCCGGTATCCTGGTCCTTCGAGAAATTCAACGCGGCAGCATTGGCTGCAGCGAAATCGTTCAACTTGCCCACGGCATCGTTGAGTTCGCTATCGGTGGCGCGTCGTGCTTCCGGGGTGGCCGCCGGTGCGACCGTCGATACCACGGGATCGGGCTTCTCGGCTGTCTTCGGCGCTGCATATGCAGTACCGGAGTCGCCAGCAGCAGTGATATTAAGTGGGGCAATCGACATGGTACTACTCCCTTCCTTAAAGGAACGTGCGGAGAATAAGGTCTATCCCCCGCACGTCATCCTACCTAGCTATCTGGCTTATTTCAACAGCGAGAGGACCTGCTGCGGCGCCGAGTTGGCCTGCGACAGCATCGCGGTACCAGCTTGCTGCAGGATCTGCGCACGGGTCAGGTTCGCGGTTTCCTGCGCGTAGTCGGTATCCATGATACGGCTGCGCGACGAGGTGATGTTCTCGCTCGACACTTGCAGGTTGCTGATGACCGCGCTGAAGCGGTTCTGCACGGCACCGAACTCGGCACGCTTCGAGGAGATCAGGCTGATGGCCTTGTCCAGGTTCTGGATGGCCTTCTGAGCATCGCTCTGGGCGGACGGGTTGGCAACAGCCTGGTCCAGGGACAGCTTGGCGCTGTCAACGGCAGCTTGCAGGGTCACAGCCGACGAAGCCAGGGCGCTGGCCGACAGGGACGAACCGGTGGCGAACAGGTTGTCCAGTGCAGCCTTGGCCGAGGTGTAGGTTGCTTGCGCGGTGCTCACGCCGCTGGTGTCGCCCAGACCGATCAGGCCGTTGGCGCTGGTGCCGATGACGGTAGCGATGGTCGAGTTGTTCGACAGGTCATCCAGGGTGATGGTGATCTGGTCGTTCAGCTTGTTGTCTTGCACGTTGGCGCCGACCTGGAACGACAGGGTCAGGGAAGCCGATACGTTGGCCGACGTGGAGCCCACGCCAGCCGAAGCGCCTTGGCCCACACCGGTGAACAGGTTCTGGCCGTTGAAGCTGGTGCCGTTCAGGACGCGGAACACTTCCTGCGACAGCTGGGTGTATTCGTCGTTGAGGGTCTTGCGGTCTTGTGCGCTGTTGGTGCCGTTCGAAGCTTGAACAGCCAACTCACGCATACGCTGCAGGTTGTCGCCGACGGTCGACAGAGCGCCTTCAGCGGTTTGTGCCATCGAGATACCGTCGTTGGCGTTGCGTTGTGCAACTGCCAGACCCTTGATCTGGGAGTTCATGCGGTCGGCGATAGCCAGGCCGGCGGCGTCGTCCTTGGCGCTGTTGACGCGCAGGCCCGACGACAGGCGTTGGATCGAGGTGTTCAGCGACGACTGCGACGCATTCAGGTTCCGCTGCGTATTGAGCGACGGAATGTTGGTATTAATGACTGCTGCCATGTTAATTCTCCTAAGATTTGAGACCGATGATCCGAGTTTCAGTGCCTAACGTTGGTCTTCTACCCATGAGCCCCAGGCGTTTCAACCTCTGTTGATTGCTTTATCGGGCAGTCTTGGAAAAAGTTTAGGGCTATTTGCAAAAAATCTTTTTCAAGGCTTTCCGAACTAAAACTGCGTGCTTTGAAACTCCAAGCAAATCCTTTTTCGACGGCAATTCAAAAAACTTTAGGAAAATTGCTGTTGCGGCCAAGAAAAATGTTCTGAAAAGCAAAAACCGCCCTGAGGGGCGGTTTTCTGCAGGGGCGGCGCGGTTTCCGGGCCCGCTCACCCTTGGGCTTTCTTCTGTTGCAGGAGGATCAATTCTTCGCCAACGCGCTTGAGCACGGAATCCCAGTCGCTGATGGCGGGCTGCCGGAACAGGCGCATGCCCGGATACCAGGGTGAATCCTCGCGCTCGTTGAGCCAGCGCCAGTCCGGGATGTGCGGCAACAAGACCCAGGTAGGGTGGCCCATGGCGCCGGCCAGGTGGACCACGGAGGTATCCACGCTGATGACCAGGTCAAGGTTGCTGATGGCGGCAGCGGTATCGGCAAAGTCCTGGCAATCATCGCCTAGGTTGAAGACGGGCAGATCGCCGGGCAGGGCCTTGAGGCCTTCCAGGGGCTTGCCTTTCTGTAAGGAATAGAACTCCATGTTCGGCAAGTCGAATAATTGCTTGAAGGTATCCAGCGCAATGGAACGGTGGCGATCGTTGCCGTGCTCAGGATTGCCGCCCCAGACGATGCCGATGCGCAGGTTGCGCTCGGATCTTGACATTGCGTTAATTTTTTCACGCCAGGTGGCTGCCAGGATGGGGTCGGGCGCCAGGTAGCCATCCGGGTAGCGCGGAATGTCGTCCACCGTATGGGTCTGCATCGCGTAGGGCAGGCTCATGAGCACGTACGAGCAGTCGCAGGGCGGCAAGGGGTCGCTTTCCCGCACCAGCGTGATCTCTGGTGTGAAGGATTGGAACAGGCGGTACAAGGGATTCTTCACATGCACCGCCACGCGGGCGCCCTGGTCCATCACCAGGCGCGCATAGCGCAGGAACTGGATGCTGTCGCCGAAGCCCTGCTCGTGCATCAGCAGGATGTATTTGCCTGCCAGTGATGACTTGCCGTCCCATTTCGGAATCAATTCGAAGAGCTTGTGGATCAGGCGATAGACGTGGGCGCGTTCCTTGGTGACCAGTCGGCTCTCATGGCATTCCCAGCCTTCTTCGAACTGCCCCTGCAGCAGCAGTGTCAGCGCCAGGTTGTGTTTGGCGGTCGGATAGTTGGGACGGATCGCCAAGGCCTTGCGGAAGTTGTCGATGGCCTCTTCACTGTCGCCATGATCGTGCTGGATGGCGCCGATGTTGTTGTAGGTAAGGGCGTGCTTGGGGTCCAGGGCCAGGGCCTGGTTGAACATGCGCATGGCGTCGTCGAAGCGGTCGCCGGTACTGAAATAGCTGGAGCCGAGCTTCACGTAGCCATTGGGATCCTTGGGCGCGATCTCGATGACGCGCAGCAGGTGTTCGTGGGCTTCTTGGATCCGGTTCAATTTCAGATAAGTGTCGGCAATCTTGTTGTGGGCGTAGGTGTCCTGGGGATCAAGGAGGATGGCGGTCTTATGGGACTCCACTGCCTCGTTGTACATTTCCATGGCGTGAAGTGCTTCCCCCAAGGCTGTATGCGACGGGGCGAAGTTGATCTGCAGTTCCAGGGACTTGAGAATGGTAGCGACGGCCTCGTTGAAGCGGCGCGCCTCGATCAGTGCGCGGCCCAGGTGGGACAAGGGGCCGGGCGCATTGGGCTCGCGCTTGACGGCATCTTCGAAATAGGCGACAGAGGCTTCCGGGTCGTTCTTTTCGTGAAGCGCATTGGCCAGGCCGATGCGGGCTGCGCGGTTTTCCTTGTCGATGGAGATGGCGCGCTCGTAGAGGGCGATGGCTTCATCGATGCGGTCCTGGTTCAGGATCGCCCCAGCCAGATTGCTCAGGTATTCAGCATTGTCGGGGTCGGCCTCGATGGCCTTGCGCAGATAGGTTTCTGCCTCCCCGAACCGGCCCTCCTGCATGGCCACCAGCCCACGCGCGTGGTTGGCAAAGACCAGCTTGGGGGCTCTGGCGAGTACGGCCATGCAGAGGTTTTTGGCTTCCTCGGTCTTGCGGCTATCCAGCAGATCGAGGCATTTGCGAACGTCCAGCAGATCCTGCAGATTGGACTTGGCGGCGGGCGCCGGAATGTGTTTGCCGTGCTTGTTGCTGCTCTTGCGCGTCGACATCGAAAAAGATCCTCTTGGTTGGGCGCATCGGTTGCGCCGGGCATAGCTATCCAGCAGGCATGATATGCGCAACGCGTCACCGGTGAAGAGGTGAATAGAAAGCAAAAAACCTCCGTTTTAGGCGGAGGTTCATGCAGCAACGGACAATCAATGTCCGGTCTGAGCAGGTTCGCGACAGGTGCGGGCGGCTGCGCCGCTGGTCATCAGTTCCAGCTGCGCAGCAATCCCACGGCCAAGCCTTCGAGTGCGAACTGGTCGTTTTCCGGCTTGACGATGATGGGCTCGAACTCGGGATTTTCAGGGAAGAGGGTGATGACGCTGCCGGTCTTTTGATAGCGCTTGACCGTGACTTCGTCGGCCAGGCGGGCGACCACGATCTGGCCGTTGCGCGCCTGGTCCGCGCGGCGCACCGCCAGCAGGTCGCCGTCGAGGATGCCGGCATCACGCATGGACATGCCGCGCACCTTCAGCAGGTAATCCGGTTTGGCCGGGAACATGGCCGGGTCGACCTGGTAGGTCTTTTCCACGTGTTCCTGGGCCAGGATGGGCGAACCCGCCGCCACGCGGCCGATCAGCGGCAGGCTCAGTTGCATCAGGGCAGGATGGGGCAGGGCCATCTGGCGCGCGGTGCTCGCGCCGGCCGCACTGCCCGACTCGCGCAGGCGGATGCCACGCGAGGTTCCGGGGGAAATTTCGATGGCACCCTTGCGGGCCAGGGCCTGCAGGTGCTCTTCGGCGGCGTTGGCGGAGCGAAAGCCCAATTCGGCGGCGATCTCTGCGCGCGTGGGAGGGAAGCCGGTGTTCTCGATGGCGTTCTTGATCAGGTTCAGGATCTGTTCCTGGCGCGCAGTCAGTTTGAGCATGAGGGTGGCCTTTCTCGGAGGGAAGGCTGTCTGGATGAACAGTCTGTATTTTTATACAGGTGCAATCCTTGTGTCAACGGCAACATGCATATTCCTGGGGCGAAAAGGCAAGCTTTCTTGTTTATATAGAGCGTGCCGCAGGTGAAGGTCTTGCGTGGTCTTGTGCCCGGGGCCGCATATTGTGGTCCCCCGGCTGCATCGGCTTGATGCCGGCATTGCCGCGAGAGCGGAAACCTAGTATGATCTCGGGTTTTCCTCTTCCCACACCCGTCTTGACGCCGGGGTGGGCGTCTTCAATAAGTCCATAAGGAGTCTACATGCGTCATTATGAAATCGTATTTATCGTCCACCCGGACCAAAGCGAGCAAGTGCCGGCGATGATCGAGCGTTACAAGGGCATCGTCACCACCCGCGGCGGCAAGGTCCACCGTGTCGAAGATTGGGGCCGTCGTCAACTGGCTTACCAGATCCAGAAGCTGGCCAAGGCTCACTACGTCTGCCTGAACATCGAAGTCGACAGCGAAACGCTGGCTGAAATCGAAACCGGCTTCAAGTTCAACGACGCCGTCCTGCGCCACCTGACCGTCAAGATGAAGAAGGCCGAAACCGGTCCTTCACCCATCCTGAAGGCAGTGCAAAAGGAAGACGCGGCCAAGAGCCGTACCGAAGCTCCGGCAGCTTAAGCGCTGCGAACATCGCGGAGAGTGAACCAGCTTCAAGTCATCGCCAGCCTGGCAGAACGTGATGTTTTGCGTTACACGCCGGCCGGTATCCCGATTGTCACTGCCAGGTTGCAGCACCAGTCGGAGCAGATGGAAGCTGGCATGCAGCGCCAGGTCGAATTCGAGATCGCGGCGCTGGCAGCAGGAGAAATCTCCGGTGCGCTCAACAGGGCAGCGCTGGGGGAAGTCTTCCGGTTCACCGGCTTTTTAGCCCGCAGGAATCGCAACAGCAAGAGCGTCGTGTTTCATATCGTTGATTTTGGCCCGGTCGCGCCGGATTGAGCGGCGCAAGGTAGCCAAACAGACCTTACCCAATTTTTAGATACAGGAGCCAACCATGGCATTCGGTAAAAAGTTCGATAAAAGCAAGCTGAAAAACAAGCGTCAACAGCAAAACCCGCTGTTCAAGCGCAAGAAATTCTGCCGTTTCACCGCCGCTGGCGTTGAACAGGTCGATTACAAGGACGTGGACACCCTGAAGGACTTCGTCCAGGAAAACGGCAAGATCATGCCGGCACGCCTGACCGGTACCAAGGCCCACTACCAGCGTCAAGTTGACACCGCCATCAAGCGCGCGCGTTACCTGGCCCTGCTGCCGTACACCGATCTGCACAACGCCTAATCAGCGTCGAGAAATAGGAGAAAAACATGCAAGTCATTCTGTTGGAAAAAATCGTGAATCTCGGCGGTCTGGGTGATGTCGTGCGCGTCAAGGACGGTTTCGCACGCAACTTCCTGATCCCGCAACGCAAGGCCCGCCGCGCGACCGATGCAGCCATCGCTGAATTCGAAGCCAAGCGCGCTGACCTGGAAAAGGCTGCTGCCGAGAAGCTGGCCGCTGCCCAAGCCCAAGGCGAAAAGCTGACCGGCTCCACCGTGGAAGTGTCGCAGAAGGCCGGCGTTGATGGCCGTCTGTTCGGTTCCGTGACCAACTTCGACATCGCTGAAGCCCTGGGCAAGAAGGGTTTTGCTGTCGAGAAGTCGCAAGTGCGCCTGCCCAACGGCCCGCTGAAGACTGTTGGCGAACACCCGGTGTCGGTGGCTCTGCACACCGACGTGGTGGTCGACGTCACCATCGCAGTCAAGGGCGAGCAAGCGTAATACGCCTGTTTGCTGCAATTCGTTTTGCAATAAAAAAGCCGGGTTCGCCTGGCTTTTTTATTGTCAGTTTCTCCTGGGCATCCCGGCGGCACAGTGATTGTCGAGCAGGATGTCATTGGCTTCATGTCGCATCCGTTCGCATGAAGCATCAGGTCGTGCAAAAACGTCCGGTCTGACCTACGGCTTCACATCAGCAGGTTATAATGCGCGCCATGAAAGAATCGTCCCGCGGCAATCCAGAATTTTTCCGTGGCCAGAAAGAGTCATCGGACCCCCAGATCGATGCGCTCCGCGTGCCGCCCCACTCCATCGAGGCCGAGCAATCGGTGCTGGGCGGCCTGCTGCTGGACAACGCGGCTTGGGACCGTATCGCCGATTTCGTCAGCGCTGAGGACTTCTACCGCTACGATCACCGCATCATCTTCGAGCACATCGTCAAGCTCATCAACAGCACCAAGCCGGCTGACGTCATCACCGTCTACGAAGCCATGTCCACCAGCGGCAAGGCCGAAGAGGTGGGCGGGCTGGTCTACCTGAATGCGCTGGCGCAAAACACACCTTCTGCGGCCAACATCCGCCGTTACGCGGAGATCGTCCGCGATCGCGGCATCTTGCGCAAGCTCATCACCGTGGCCGACGAGATTTCCGGCAATGCCTTCAATCCGCAGGGCAAGGATGTGAAGTCCATGCTGGACGAGGCTGAATCCAAGATCTTCGCCATTGCCGAAGAAGGGTCACGCGGCTCGCAGGGCTTCATGGAAATCCAGCCGCTGCTGACCCAGGTGGTCGAGCGCATCGACGAGCTCTACAACCGCGACAGTTCCAGCGACATCACGGGCGTTCCGACCGGGTTCATGGACCTGGACAAGATGACCTCCGGCCTGCAGCCCGGCGACCTGATCATCGTGGCCGGCCGTCCTTCCATGGGTAAAACCGCTTTCTCGATCAACATCGGCGAACACGTGGCCATCGAGTCGGGCCTGCCGGTGGCGGTGTTCTCCATGGAAATGGGTGGCGCGCAGCTGGCCATGCGTATGCTGGGTTCGGTCGGGCGCCTGGACCAGCACCGCCTGCGTACCGGCCGCCTGCTGGACGAGGACTGGCCGCGCCTGACGCATGCCATCCAGAAGATGAACGATGCGCAGTTCTACATCGACGAAACGCCGGCGCTGTCTCCCATCGAATTGCGCGCACGTTCGCGCCGCCTGGCTCGCCAATGCGGCAAGCTGGGACTGATCATCATCGACTACCTGCAGCTGATGTCGGGCAACGGTGGCAGCTCTTCTGAAAACCGCGCCTCCGAAATCTCGGAAATCTCGCGTAGCCTGAAGGGCCTGGCCAAGGAACTCAATTGCCCGGTCATCGCGCTGTCGCAGCTGAACCGCTCGCTGGAGCAACGTCCCAACAAGCGTCCCGTGATGTCCGACTTGCGCGAATCGGGCGCCATCGAGCAGGATGCCGACGTCATTTTGTTCATTTACCGTGATGAAGTTTACAATCCGGACTCGCCCGACAAAGGCACGGCGGAAATCATCATCGGCAAGCAGCGTAACGGCCCGATCGGCAGCATTCGCCTGTCCTTCCTGGGGATGTACACCAAGTACGACAACTATATCGGCAACCTGGCGCAGCCTTACGGCGGCGACTGATGCCATGGCGGCGTACCGGACCGGTGCGCCGCTGCAAGAGGACCACGGGTGGCGCGGGGCTGCCCGTGTCATGCAAGACGGACGGCTCCCGAGGCCGTGCGTGCAGGACCGGCAGGGCGGGATTCCGGCTTCCAAGGGGGCAGCCGCAGGCCGGTTCGAAACGGCGCTTCACATGAGCGCTAACCATTGATGAGAGAGAAAAATGTTTGGACGATTGATGCCGACTGAAGGCAAATTCTTTGACCTTTTCAATCAGCATGCAGAGCTGGCGGTCAAGTGCGCGAAAGAAATGGTGGCGCTGATGACCAATTTCGACGACCTTGAAATTCGCGTGCACGCCATTGAAGCCGTCGAGAAGGAAGCCGACAAGGTCACGCACAATGCCATCGAACTGCTGCACAAGACCTTCATCACGCCGTTGGACCGTGATGACATTCACCAGCTGATCACCCGCATGGACGACATCCTGGACCTGCTCGAAGACGCGGCCCAGACCATCTCGCTCTACGACATCAAGGCCATCACGCCCGAAGCCAAGCGCCTGGCCGAGCTGTGCCTGTCCTGTGCGGAGAAGGTGCAGGCCGCCGTGGGCCTGCTGTCCAACATGGACAATTCGCGCCAGATCCTGTCGATCTGCCAGGAAATCGACCGCCTGGAATCCGACGCCGACCACGTCATGCGTGCGGCCATGTCCAAGCTGTTCCGCGACGAACCGGATGTGCGCACCCTCATCAAGCTCAAGGCCATCTACGAAATCCTGGAAACCGTCACCGATCGCTGCGAAGACGTAGCCAACATCATCGAAGGCATCATCGTCGAAAACGCCTGATCTCCCGGCGTAGCGGCGATTCCCTCGATTTCCGATGGGGACGCCGCTGGTTTCATACAACGGTTTCCCCATGCAAACAATCCAAATCAGCTTACATATTCTCGCGTTGTTGATCGTCCTGGCGCTGCTGTTCGACTTCATGAACGGTTTCCACGACGCTGCCAACGCGATCGCCACCGTGGTCTCCACGGGCGTACTGCGTCCGCAGACCGCCGTGGCCATGGCCGCCTTCTTCAACCTGGCGGCCGTGTTCGTGTTCCACCAGCTGCACGTGGCGGCCTCGGTGGGCAAGGGCACCATCGAACCGGCCATCGTTGACCAGTACGTCATCTTCGGCGCCCTCATCGGTGCCATCTTCTGGAACCTGGTGACCTGGTACTACGGTATCCCGTCCTCGTCCTCGCATGCCCTGATCGGCGGCCTGGTCGGTGCGGCCGTGGCCAAGGCCGGTACCGGCGCGCTGATCTCGGCGGGCCTGTTGAAGACGATTCTCTTCATCGTGCTCTCGCCCGTGCTGGGCCTGGTGTTTGGCTCGCTGATGATGCTCGTGGTGTCGTGGATCTTCTTCCGCTCCACACCGCGCAAGATCGATGGCTGGTTCCGTCGGCTGCAGCTGCTGTCGGCCTCCATGTACAGCCTCGGCCACGGCGGCAATGATGCGCAGAAGACCATCGGCATCATCTGGATGCTGCTGATCGCCTCCGGTTATTCGTCGCCAGACGCGCCGCCGATGTGGGTCATCATCTCCTGCTACTGCGCCATCAGCCTCGGTACGCTCTTCGGTGGCTGGCGCATCGTCAAGACCATGGGCCAGAAGATCACCAAGTTGAAGCCCGTCGGCGGTTTTTGCGCCGAAACCGGTGGCGCCATCACCTTGTTCATCGCCACTGCCCTGGGCATTCCGGTCTCGACCACCCACACGATCACCGGCGCCATCGTCGGCGTGGGCGCGGCGCAGAAGATGTCGGCCGTGCGTTGGGGTGTGGCCAGCAATATCGTCTGGGCGTGGATCTTCACCATTCCCGCCTCGGCCTTCGTGGCGGCGATCGCCTGGTGGATCGGCGTGCACGTGCTGTAAGCCTTTCCCTCTGGTCGCTGCACGCGCAGCGGCCGCCCAAAAGCAAAAAGCCACGTTTTCACGTGGCTTTTTGCTTTGACGCTGAAGAAAAGTGCTTACAACACGTCGCTGGCGTGATCGGCCAGGCGCGAGCGTTCGCCGCGTGCCAGGGTGACATGCCCGCTGTGTGCCCAGCCCTTGAAGCGGTCGACCACATAGGTCAGGCCGCTGGAGCCTTCGGTCAGGTAGGGCGTGTCGATCTGGGCGATGTTGCCCAGGCAGACGATCTTGGTGCCGGGGCCGGCGCGCGTGACCAGGGTCTTCATCTGCTTGGGCGTCAGGTTCTGGGCCTCGTCGATGATCAAGAACTTGTTCACGAAAGTGCGGCCACGCATGAAGTTGAGCGACTTGATCTTGATGCGCGAGCGGATCAGGTCCTGGGTCGCGGCGCGGCCCCATTCACCGGCGTCGCCATCGGACTTGTTGAGCACTTCGAGGTTGTCATCGAAGGCGCCCATCCAGGGGCCCATCTTCTCTTCTTCCGTGCCCGGCAGAAAACCAATGTCTTCACCGACCGGCACCGTCACGCGGGTGACGATGATTTCGTTGTAGAGCTTGGTCTCCAGCACCTGCGCCAGGCCCGAAGCCAGTGCCAGCAGGGTCTTGCCGGTACCGGCCTGGCCCAGCAGGGTGACGAAATCGCACTCGGGGTTCATCAGCAGGTTCAGCGCGAAGTTCTGCTCGCGGTTGCGCGCAGTGATGCCCCAGACGCTGTTCTTGGCGTGGCCGAAGTCGCGCAGGGTCTGCAACACAGCGGTCTTGCCGTTGATCTGGCTGACCTGGCCGTAGAAGGCCGGCTCGCCATTCTTGGGCTCGATGAAGACGAACTGGTTGACCAGCAGCGAAGGCACATAGGGGCCGGTGACACGGTAGTAGGTGTAGCTGCTGCCGTGGCGGCTTTCCTGCCAGGACTCCATGCCCTTGCCGTGCTTGTTCCAGAAGTCATCCGGCAGTTGCTGGATGCCCGAATACAGCAGGTCGGTATCTTCCAGCACGTGGTCGTTGAAGTAATCTTCAGCGGGCAGTCCAATGGCACGCGCCTTCAGGCGCATGTTGATGTCCTTGGAGACCAGCACCACCGGACGTTCCGGATATTGCTGGTCCAGCGCGCGCACCACGCCCAGGATCTGGTTGTCGGCCTTGCCCTCGGGCAGGCCTTCAGGCAGCGCGGCGTTCTGCAGCTTGGTCTGGAAGTACAGGCGGCCCTTGGCATCCTTGTTGCCCAGCTTGGACAAGGGGATGCCCAGGTCAATGGAGTCCTCGGCCACGTCCGACACCAGTGCATCGAGCGAACGCGAGATCTGGCGCGCGTTGCGGGCCACTTCGGACATGCCTTTCTTGTGGTTGTCCAGCTCCTCCAGCGTGACCATGGGCAGGTAGATGTCATGCTCCTCGAAGCGGAACAGCGAGGTCGGATCGTGCATCAGCACGTTGGTATCCAGCACGAACAGCTTGGACTTGCCCAGCTTGTCGGCCACGCGGCTGGTGGGCGACTTGGGACGGGCTTCGGCGCTCTTGGGAGCGGCTTTCGGTTTCTCGGCCACGGCGGCAGTCTTGCCGGTGATGCGCGCACGGGGCGCGGCGACCTTGGTGTCGGAGACGTCGGCAACGGCAACTGCAACTTCTTGGGGTGCAACTACGGCAGCGGAGGTTTCAACGAGAGTGATGTTCGGTTTGACGGGCTTGTTGCGATCGGCCTTGGGATAGTCCTCGGGAGACAGCATCGAAGCTGGTTTGCTCGGCATTTTGGGCAGGGGCATCAGGACCTCGGAAGTGGATGAAGAAAACACCGCTTTGTCAGAGCGAACAGGTGAAGCAATACATCAGACAGCAAAGAGAGGGATCTTGCTGCAAGGCCGGGCATGCCAATGAAATCCTTGCGCCTGTGCTGCAACGTAGCGGACGTGGCCGTACGGAGGGCAGACAGGGGATGGGCGAGGGCTTGATTGGCCTGGACGGCAGGGGTGGCAAAGTAAAAAGTAAAAAAGCCGTTTCGGCAGGCCACGGGCCTTAACCTGAAACGGCTTCCAGCAAACGTTTTTCTGTTTGAATTCAATGGCTTGTATCGTTTGACCGCATGGTTGGAACGCGTCGCAGGGACTTGCCAGGTACCGGCGCCGCGGCCTGAACCGATCGCTGCTGCCGGGTACCTTGCACAGCAGCCTGGTAGGCCATTGCGCTGCAGCAACCTGACAGCCTGTCTCAGTGATCGAACGTCATTCAGGCCAGGGTATTGATGAAGGCCAGCACCTCATCCACGTGTGCAGGAACCTTCACTCCACGCCATTCTTTCACCACTTTGCCTGCGCCGTCAATCACAAACGTGCTGCGCTCCACGCCGCGTACTTGCTTGCCATACATGTTTTTCATCTTCATGACATCGAACATGGTGCACAGGGTTTCATCGGGGTCGGAGATCAACTCGAACGGCATGCCCAGCTTGCCCTTGAAGTTTTCATGGGACTTCAGGCTGTCGCGGCTGATACCGAAGATTTCGGTATTGGCGGCCTGGAACTGCGGATGCAGGTCGCGGAACTGCATGCCCTCGGTGGTACAGCCGGGCGTGTTGTCCTTGGGGTAGAAGTACAGGACCAGGTTCTTGCCGCGATAGTCGGCCAGGTTGAAGGTCTTGCCACTGGTCATGGCGGCCGAAAAGTCCGGCACGGTCTTGTTCAGGAGGGATGGTCGGTCTGTCAAAGTGGCGCCCCGTAGGTGAAGTCTTGTTGGTGGATGGTTGGCGGGCCGGCTGCTGCGGCCCTGGTAAAGCCATGGTCAAGCCCTGGTGCAGCCTACATGGCCTGCACGATCATCTCGCCCGACCGGCCCGGCAACTCGCCCCAGGCGATCGGCAGGATGGGCAGGACGTCATTCTTGATGCTCTGGTAGTAGTCGCCCATGGAGACCAGTTCATAGCCTTGGGTGCGCCAGCCGCTGAGCAATTGTTCGAAAATGGGGCCGAGTTTCTGTCCTTCAAGTTCCGCGTGCAGGGTAAACACATGGTCACGCGGTTGCTTGGTCAGCTGAAGCAAGAATTCAGCGGCATTGCCGGCATCGATCATCTTGCCGCCGATCTCGCGGCCCAGGATTTCATCCAGGGTGGGCAGGGTGGTCGGCAGCTGCACGCAGGACAGCGGCTTGCCGAACGCCGCCAGGCGATGCGGACCGGCATCGGCATCGGCCAGGCGGCCGTCTTCGCGTAGCTGCGAGCGGCCGTCCGAGCTATAGGCCATGCCGAACTGGTCCAGCTGGACGAACGCGTGATCGTTCATCTGCCAGCCTGCGGCCCCGTGCGTGCGCGGCGCTTCACCGAAGATCTCGCGGTAGCGGGCATGCGACTTGTGCATGGTCTCTACCGTCCATTGGGCGTCGGCAGTGCGGACGTCATCCTGCCAGACACGGTGGTCCCAGGTATGGATGCCGCATTCGAAACCGGCGTCCCTGGCTGCGCGCATGAATTCGGCGCAAGTCTTGCCGATGTCCGGTGCTGGCAGCAGGGTGCCGTACATCAGGGTTTTGAGGCCGTAGTGTTCCACCACGGAGGTACGCGAGACCTTGCTGAAGAAGCCCGGACGGAAGATCTGCTTCAAGGCCCAGCCGGTGTGGTCGGGGCCGAGCGAAAACAGGAAGGTGGCGCCGGCGCGGTGGCGGCGCAGCTGGTTGATCAGGTTGGGGACGCCCACGCGGGTGCCGCGGTAGGTGTCGGCGTCGATCTTGAGTGTGAGTTTGGGCAATTCGCTGGACCGGAAAGAGGGTGATGGGCGGTGGTCCGCCGTGTTCTTGCTTGCTGTCGGGGGCGTGCGCCGGGCATTGGACTGCGGCCGCCGATGACAAGTTGCGAGACTAGCATCCTGCGCCGGATAGAACAATATGCAGCAGCGCAGCATGCGGGGCAATCCAGTGTCATGGCGACGGCCTGTTTCGCCTCAATCCAGGCGCAAGGCAGCCGGAAAAAGCAAAACCGCGCCGAGGCGCGGTTTGCAGGAGAGCAGCGATCAGCGACCGGTCAGTCCATCAGTGCACGGGCCTCGGCCACCTGGCTGCGGTAGGCGTCGAAGATGTTGCGCAGGGTGTCGGCCATGGTGGTCTTGGGCGCCCAGTTCAGTTCTTCGCAGGTGTTGGTGATCTTCGGCACGCGGTTCTGCACGTCCTGGTAACCCTTGCCGTAGTAGGCGGCGGAGGTGGTTTCCACCAGTTGCACCTGCTTGGCGGAGTCGGCGTATTCCGGGTACTCGGCAGCCAGCTTGAGCATCATGTCGGCCAGGTCCTTGATGGAATAATTGTTCACCGGGTTGCCGATGTTGTAGATCTTGCCTGTGGCCACGCCGCCTTCGTTGGCGATGATCTTCATCAGGGCGTCGATGCCGTCATCGATGTAGGTGAAGGCACGCTTCTGCTGGCCGCCGTCGACCAGGGAGATGTTCTCGCCACGGACGATGTGGCCGAAGAACTGGGTCACCACGCGCGAGGAACCTTCCTTCGGGGTGTGGATCGAGTCCAGGCCGGCACCGATCCAGTTGAACGGACGGAACAGGGTGAAGTTCAGGCCGGCTTCCATGCCGTAGCCCCAGATGACGCGGTCCATCAGCTGCTTGGCACAGGAGTAGATCCAGCGCGGCTTGTTGATCGGGCCGCAGATCAGTTCGGATTCTTCCGGATCGAATTCCTCGTCATGGCACATGCCATAGACTTCCGAGGTCGAGGGGAAGACCAGGTGCTTCTTGTACTTGGCAGCCGAACGCACGATCGGCAGGTTGGCTTCGAAGTCCAGCTCGAACACGCGCAGCGGGGCGTTCACGTAGGTCGACGGGGTGGCAATGGCCACCAGCGGCAGGATCACGTCACACTTCTTGACGTGATATTCCACCCACTCCTGGTTGATGGTGATATCGCCCTCGAAGAAGTGCATGCGCGACTTGTAAGCCTCGTTTTCCAGAATGTCGGTGATGCGGTCGGTCATCATGTCCATGCCGTAGACGTGCCAGTCCGTGGTTTCCAGGATGCGCTTGGACAGGTGGTGGCCGATGAAGCCGTTGACGCCGAGAATGAGGACTTTTTTCATAATGTTGAGAGCTAGTGAATGGCCCGGATTTCAGGAGGCCATGTATTTCAGATAATTGTTGAGGGAAGCATCCTGATCATTGATCTGGATCCCCAGGATCTGCAGGAAGTTGCCATCGCCACAACGGGCGTACAACTTGCCGCCTTCGAAGAACTTGTCTTGCGTACCATGGGCCCGCTGCAGGGCAGGGTGGGCCGCTGGCGGAACCAGCCGGGTTCTCGTGACCGTAATTTTATCACCCGCGATTTCCTCGAAGGCGCCGGGATAGGGCGGAGCCACCGCGCGCACCAGGTTATGCACCTCGCCGGCGGTGCGGCGCCAGTCGATGCGCCCATCTTCAGGCTTGCGGCCACTGAAATAACTGCCTTGCGACAGGTCGTTGGGCAGGTTCGGTGTCTGGCCCGCCAGCATCGCCGGCAGCACGTTCCAGAGCGTCATTTCGGCCGCCACCACCACCTTGCCGAAGACTTCATGGGCGGTGTCGTCGGGAAGGATGGGCACCGACGTCTGCGCCACGATGGCGCCGGCATCCGGCTTGACGGTCATCTCATGCAGGGTGGCGCCGGTTTCGGTTTCGCCATGCAGTACCGCCCAGTTGATGGGCACGCGGCCGCGGTACTTGGGCAGCAGCGAACCGTGCATGTTGTAGGCGCCGCGGCGGGCGCAGGCCAGCACTTCCACCGGCAGCATATGACGATAGTAGAAGCTGAAGATGAAGTCCGGCTGCAAGGCCTGCAGCTGCGCCAGCAATTGCGGCGAACGCGGGTCGGCGGGGGTGATGCAGGCGATGCCGTGTTCGCGGCACAGGCCGGCCACGGAGCCAAACCAGATGTTCTCGGTGGCGCTGTCCTCATGGGTCACCACCAGCGACACCTGCACGCCACGGGCCAGCAGGACTTTCAGGCAGCGTACGCCTACATCATGGTAGGCAAAGACGACGGCGTTCATAAGGCTTGCTTGTCTTCTGAAGAGGATTTCTCAAGGATGGCCTGCACCACGTAGCGCGGGCGTGCCCGCACCTGCATGTAGATGCGGCCGATGTATTCGCCCAGCAGGCCAATGGAGAACAGGATCACGCCCATCAGGAAGAAGGTGATCGCAAAGAGGGTAAAGACGCCGCCCACTTCGGCGCCGATCAGCAGGCGGCGCACCACGATGAGGATGAACAGCGCCGCCGACGCGAACGACAGTCCGATGCCCAGGAGCGAGAAGAACTGCAGCGGCACCAGCGAGAAGCCGGTCACCAGGTCGAAGTTCAGGCGGATCAGGCTGTAGAAGGAATACTTTGATTCCCCGGCCGAACGTTCTTCATGTTCCACCACGATCTCGGTCGGATTGCGCGAGAAGGTGTAGGCCAGCGCCGGCACGAAGGTATTGACCTCGCTGCAGCGGTTGACCAGGTCGATGACATTGCGGCCATAGGCCCGCAACATGTTGCCCTGGTCGGTCATCTTGATGCGGGTGATCTTTTCGCGCAGGCGGTTCATGGCCTTGGAGGCATAGGTCCGCCATGCCGAATCCTGGCGCTTGCGGCGAATCGAGCCGACATAGTCGTAGCCCTCGCGCATCTTGGCCACCAGGTTGCCGATTTCTTCCGGCGGGTTCTGCAGGTCGGCGTCCAGGGTCACGACGACGTCGCCACGGGTCGCTTCGAAGCCGGCCATGATCGCCATGTGCTGGCCGTAATTGCCGTTGAACAGGACCACTCGCGTCACATCGGGACGCAGGCGGTATTGCTCGGCCAGGATGCCGGCCGAACGGTCGCGGCTGCCATCGTTGACGAAGATGACTTCATAGCTGTAGCCCAAGGCGTCCAGCGCCGGGTAGAGGCGCTCGAACAATTTGGAGAGCCCGGATTCCTCGTTGTAAACCGGGATGACGACGGACAGTTCTGGTTTCATCAAATATCAAAAAAATGCTGGAATTACGCGGCGCCGACACGCATGGATTTGCATCGGCTGCCATAAATCAAAGGCCCGATGCGCCGCGATCAGCTTCGTCGCGGCGTTCAGGCCAGGAAAATGTGCTGCTGTGAACTTGCGAAATTGCAAATAAATCGAATTATGCCGAATTTTTTGGTCAATTTCCTTGCATGATCCGCAAAAATCAACCAAGCACCGATTTTACCGTTTTAACCGAACGCTCAACGTCATCTTTACTCATGGCATTGAACATGGGCAGCGAGACGATGCGCTGGCCGACGCGTTCGGCCACCGGGAACATGCCTTCCTTGAAGCCGCGTTCACGATAGAGCTTCAGCAAATGAATGGCCGGGTAGTGGTAGCCGATACCGACCTGCTTTTCCATCATTTTTTCCATGAAGGCGGCGCGGGTGATGCGCTCGGGCAGGACCAGCTGGAACATGTGCCAGTTGGAATTTTCGAAATCTGCCACCGGCAGCTGGGCGCCGAAGCTGGCTTCGAAATCGCTGCCGAAACAGGCGAAATAGTGGCGCGCCAGTTCCTTGCGATGGGCGGTGACGGCATCGATATGGGCAAACTGGCCCAGGCCGATGGCAGCAGCCACGTCGGTCATGTTGAACTTGCCGCCCAGCACGTCCACCTCCAGGCCGTCGAAGCCGCTGCGGGTGACGCCTTGCAGGCGGTATTTCTCGGCCAGGCGGGCTTCCTCGGCATTGTTGAGCACCAGGAACCCGCCTTCGGAGCTGGTGATGTTCTTGTTGGCTTGCAGGCTGAAGGAGACGAAATCGCCAAACGCGCCGATGCGCTTGCCGTTCCAGGTCGATCCCAGGGCCTGGGCGGCATCTTCCACCACGCGCAGCTTGTGCTTGGCGGCGATGGCGTAGAGGCGGTCCATGTCCAGCGGCAGGCCGGCCAGGTAGACCGGGATGATGGCTTTGGTGCGCGGGGTGATGGCCGCTTCCAGGCGGTCCAGGTCGATGTTGCGGGTCACCGGGTCGATGTCGGCGAAAACCGGCGTGGCGCCGGTTTCCAGGATGACGTTGGCGGTGGCGACCCAGGAGATCGGGGTGGTGATGACTTCATCGCCCGCGCCGATGCCGGCGATGCGCAGCGCGATCTCCATGGTGCAGGTGCCGGAATTGAAGGTGCGCACGATGCGCCCGCCCAGGTAGTCCGACAAGGCCTTTTCGAACGCCTGCACCTTGGGGCCGCTGGTGATCCAGCCCGAACGCAGCACCTCGCCGACAGCGGTGATGGTGGCTTCATCGATGGTGGGTTTGGCAAACGGCAGGAAGGGCAGGCTCATGGTGGAATCCGGTCAGGCTAGGTTCAGGGGAGGGGCGCCAGCGAACGTGCGCGGCAAGCGCCGGCGCGGCGGGCGCAAGGCAACTCGCTATTGTAAATCAGCTTCTGGTCAGCAAGACAACGCCGACGATGATCACGCCGATGGCCAGCAGGCGCTGCAGCGAGATCGCCTCGCCCAGGAAATACCACGCGCCGATGGCGTTGATGATGTAGCCCAGCGACAGCAAGGGGTAGGCGATGGTCACATCCACGCGCGACAGGCCGATGATCCACACGCCCACCGAGATCACGTAGCAGGAGAGTCCGCCAATGATGGGCAGCTGGGTAGCCAGCTTGATCCCGGTGGAAAACCAGTTGTCGGCCGTCAGGTGGATCGCGCCGACGGCATTGGTGCCGGCCTTGAGCAGCAGTTGTGCAACGGCGTTGAGGCAGATGCCGGCGAAGATGAAGCCAAAGGTCGTCAGGTTCATTTCGCCGCTTTCTTCTCGCCGCCAGCGGCAGCGGCGGGCGCGGGATCATTGGCCACGATGACGCGGCGCGGGTCCTGGCCGATCAGGCGCATCGGCAGCTTGCGTTCCAGCAGCTGCTGATAGATGTTCGGCGCGATGATGGCGATGTCCTTCTTGCCTGCTGCATTGTCGGCCACCCATTGCGCCACGAAAGCGTCGATGGTCGGCAGCCACAGCTGCGGTTCTTGCTTGAGGCCGAATTCCATCTCATCGGCGTGCTGTACCAGGGTCATGGTGCGGCGCAGGTAGAAGGGCAGGGCTTGCTCATAGCGGCCGACCAGGTAGATCGGGGTTTCCGGCTTGAGCTCGGCCTGCAGCGCCGGCACATAGTCCACGCCTGCCGAGTAGCGGCCTTGCGGGTCATGGCCCAGCATCAGCAACTGTCCCGCCACGAAGGCGGTTGCCGCCAGCGAGGTCACCGCCCAGTCCTTGTGCTGTCGGGCCAGGCGGATGGCGGCGATGCCGCCGACGAAGAAGATCAGGGTCGCGGCATACAGGTAGGGCACATGCGCTTCGACCAGGGGCAGCGAGAAGGCGTCCTTGGCCAACGAAGGCACGCGCGGAATGAAGGCCAGTGCCACGGCCGAAGGCAGCGCCACCAGCGAGCCGGCCCAGGCCAGTGCCTTGTAGTCCGCTTCTTCCAGGTAGCAGGCGATCAGCAGGGCCAGCGCCGGGAAGATCGGCAGGATGTAGGACGGCAGCTTGGAGTCCGAGATGCTGAAGAAAACGAAGATGAACACCGCCCACACCAGCAGCATCCGCTTGGGCTGGAAGCGGCCACCGTTCAAGCTGTTGTAGCCGGCCGTGTCGCGCTGTTCGCGGGTGCCTTTCCACAGACTCTGGAAGAATACGCCCAGCCAGGGAATGATGCCCAGCACCAGGATGGGGATGAAGTAGTACCACGGCCCGGTACGGCTATGAATCTTGGTCGTGAAGCGCTGGAAGTGCTCGTGGATGAAGAAGAACTGCGGGAATTCCGGATTGCGCAGCGACACCGCCACGAACCAGGGCGTACAGATCGCGAAGAAGAGGATCAAGCCCTTGACCAGGTGCAGCCGCTTCCAGATGGCCCAGTCGCGTGCGAAGACGGTATAGAGCACCAGCACCGCGCCCGGCAGGACGATGCCGATCAGGCCCTTGGACAGCACCGCCAGCGCCATGCCGGCCCAGCACAAGAGCATCCAGTTGCGCTGGCCCTCGCGCGAGGCGCCGTCACGCTGTGCCATCAACAGCGAGCACAGGGCGATGGTCATCATTCCCGACAGCCCCATGTCCAGCGTATTGATGTGGCCCATGCCCGCCCAGAAGAAGCTGGAGGCCAGCACCAGCGCGGCATAGAAGCCGACGCGGCCATTGAAGACGCGGGTGCCGGTATAAGCGGCCAGGCCGATGCCCAGCAGGCCGCACAGGCCCGTCCACAGGCGCGCCTGCCATTCACCCAGGCCAAACAGCTCGAAGGTGATGGCATTCATCCAGGTTTGCAGGGGCGGTTTCTCGAAATATTTGATGCCATTGAGGCGGGTGGTGATCCAGTCCTGCGTGGCCACCATCTCGCGCGCCATCTCGGCATAGCGGCCTTCGTCGGTAGGCACCAGCACACGGGCGCCCAGCATCCAGAACCAGACCAGCAGGAAGAGAATGAGCAGCGTCCAGACGAACGCTTTGGATTTGTACAGTTCGCGCATTGACAGCGGTTCCTTGTTGCGTGTTCTTGGGTTTCTTGTCGCGGCAGGTGCCGGCGTCAGGCCTGGGGTGCAATGATCAGCGCCAGGGCGACCTTGCGCCCTTCGGCCATGAGGATGTTGTAGGTGCGGCAGGCGGCCTGGTTGTCCATGCACTCCACGCCGATGCGGCGCGCGGTCAGCACCGTGGTCAGCTTGGGATGGACGAAGCGCTGGCGCTCGCCGGTGCCCAGGATGACCACGTCGGGCGCGGTGGCATCGATCTGGGCGAAATGCTCGGGAGTGAGCGCTTCGAAGCTTTCCACCGGCCAGGGTACCGGCTCGGTCTCGGGCAGCACCAGCAGGCTGTTGGTGAAACGGATGGCATTGAGCTCGACGCCGTCCTCATCATAGGCGGTGACGGTCTGGTATTGCTTGGTTTCGGTCGAATGGAGCTTCATCGCAGATGGGCAGGATGGGTTGCAGGCGGCCCCGCGGGGCGAACGGCCGGGCCATGATGTCAAGCCGACATGCATCGCAGCAACGCGGTCGTAAAGTGCGCCATTGTAGCCGTTTCCGACCCCGGCGCACGCCTATTTGATTGATAAAATGCTTAGCTTTGGGCAAAATGGCCGGTTCCCGGCAAGCCCAAGAGGCAGCGCCGCAGGCCGCTTTGCAGGTGCTTTACATTGCACTGCAGCAGGCAACACCGTGCAGGAAAATGACGGCAAGCGTGGTAATGGAGGGAGCCGCAGCATAAAGGTTCCGGTCCGGCGTCCCGCGGCCGATGAAGCAGGACAGGACGGGCAGGGCCAATGCCGCCTGTGGCGAAACGATTAGAGGAAGAGCTGTGCGACCGATTCAGAAATCCAAGAAGTTGGCAGATGTGTGTTACGACATTCGGGGTCCCGTGCTGGAAAAGGCGCGCCAGATGGAGGAAGAGGGCCACAAGATCATCAAGCTCAACATCGGCAACCTGGCCGCCTTCGGCTTCGATGCGCCCGACGAGATCGTGCAGGACATGATCCGCAACATGGGCAATGCCTCCGGCTACACCGATTCCAAGGGCCTGTTCGCGCCCCGCAAGTCGGTCATGCACTATACCCAGCAAAAGAAGATCGAAGGCGTGACCATCGATGACATCTACCTGGGCAATGGCGCCTCCGAACTGATCGTCATGAGCGTCAATGCGCTGCTCAACACCGGCGACGAAGTGCTGGTGCCCTCGCCCGACTACCCGCTGTGGACGGCCGCCGTGAGCCTGTCCGGCGGCACCCCGGTGCATTACGTCTGCGACGAGCAGCAAGGCTGGCAACCCGACATCGCCGACATCAAGAAGAAGATCACCCCCAATACCAAGGCCATCGTCGTCATCAACCCCAACAACCCGACCGGTGCGCTGTATTCGGTGGAGGTGTTGAAGGAAATCATCGAACTGGCGCGCCAGCACCAGCTGATCATCCTGGCCGACGAGATCTACGACAAGGTCCTCTACGACGGCAACACCCACACTTCGCTGGCCTCGCTGGCCGATGATGTGCTCTTCATCACCTTCAACGGCCTGTCCAAGAACTATCGTTCCTGCGGCTACCGTGCCGGCTGGATGGTGGTCTCGGGCGAGAAGAAGCATGCGCGCGACTACATCGAAGGCCTCAACATGCTGGCCTCGATGCGCCTGTGCGCCAATGCGCCCGGCCAATTCGCCATCCAGACCGCGCTGGGTGGCTACCAGAGCATCAATGACCTGGTCGCGCCCAATGGCCGCCTGACCAAGCAGCGCGACCTGGCGCACAAGCTGCTCACCGATATTCCCGGTGTGACTTGCGTGAAGCCCAAGTCGGCGCTCTATATGTTCCCGCGCCTGGATCCCGAGGTCTATCCGATCAAGGATGACCAGGAATTCGCCTACGAACTGCTGGCCGAGGAAAAGGTATTGATCGTGCAGGGCACCGGCTTCAATTGCCCCACGCCGGACCACTTCCGCGTGGTGTTCCTGCCCAACACCGATGACCTGACCGAATCCATGGGGCGCATCGCGCACTTCCTGGAAGGCTATCGCCGCCGCCACGGCACGGCCTGATCCGTTTTGCAGTACCCGTCACGCCCGCTGCCTGCGGCGTGGCGGTCATTTTTCACCAACCACGAAGACAATATGAAATCCATCAAAGTAGGTTTGCTCGGCATCGGCACCGTGGGTTCCGGTACTTTCAATGTTCTCCAGCGCAACCAGCAAGAGATTGCGCGCCGTGCAGGCCGGGGCATTGAAATTACCATGGTCGCCGCTCGCAACACTGCCCGCGCGACCGAACTGACCCAAGGACAAGTCAAGGTCGTCAATGACGGCAACCTGGTGGTGAACGATCCCGAGATCGATATCGTCGTGGAGCTGATCGGCGGCGATGACATCGCCCGCGACCTGGTGCTCAAGGCCATCGCCAACGGCAAGCATGTGGTCACGGCCAACAAGGCCCTGATCGCCAAGCACGGCAATGAAATCTTCAAGGCAGCCCAGGAAAAGGGCGTCATGGTGGCCTTCGAGGCGGCCGTAGCCGGTGGCATCCCCATCATCAAGGCCTTGCGCGAGGGCCTGACCGCCAACCGCATCCAGTGGGTGGCCGGCATCATCAACGGCACCACCAACTTCATCCTCTCCGAGATGCGCGACAAGGGCCTGGACTTCGACGTGGTGCTCAAAGAAGCGCAACGCCTGGGCTATGCAGAAGCTGATCCGACCTTCGACATCGAAGGCGTCGATGCGGCCCACAAGCTGACCATCATGGCCTCGATCGCCTTCGGCATCCCGGTGCAGTTTGACAAGGCCCACGTGGAAGGCATCACCAAGCTGCAGGCCAGCGACATCACCTATGCCGAGAAGCTGGGCTATCGCATCAAGCTCTTGGGCATCACCCGCCAGACGGCCAAGGGCATCGAACTGCGCGTGCACCCGACGCTGATCCCGGCCTCGCGCCTGATCGCCAACGTCGAGGGTGCGATGAACGCCGTGGTGGTGCGGGGCGACGCCGTGGGCGAGGCGCTCTACTACGGCAAGGGCGCCGGTTCCGAACCGACCGCCTCGGCCGTGATCGCCGACCTGGTCGACATCACCCGCCTGGCCACCGCCGATCCGGAACACCACGTGCCTTCGCTGGCGTTCCAGCTCAACGCCATGGCCGATACCCCGGTGCTGCCGATGAGCGAAGTGGTCACCAGCTACTACCTGCGCATCCGCGTGGCCGACCAGGCCGGCGTGCTGGCCGATGTGACCCGCATCCTGGCCGACTCGACCATCTCCATCGACGCCATGTTGCAGAAGGAGCCGGCCGAAGGCGAACAGCAGACCGACATCATCATGCTGACCCATCAGACCCAGGAAAAGAACATCGAGGCCGCTATTGCCAAGATCGAATCCCTGGCCACGGTGGTCGGCCAGGTCACCAAGATCCGCCTGGAAGAGCTGAGCTGATCCGACCTGCTGTCATCGCATCAACGAAAAACGGAGCCCGCGGGCTCCGTTTTTCTTTAGATCGGGGAGGAGGGGTTGTTAACGCCCCCCCATGATCATTTCTTCAGTTCGAAATTGCAGACCGCCTGCAGCATGGCGTCGCCCACCGACATCGACTTGGGCTGAATGAACTGCATACCCTTCAGGGCATCACTATGGTCACGCTTGTCGCCCTTGCCATCGTTGTCGGCAAAGATGATCTCGCGCACCAGCTTCATGGTGCCGGCCTTGCAGTTGTACTGGTGCAAATCCTTGTAGGACTTCAGCGCCGGGAAATCCTTGTCGCCGCTGTTGGGGCGCGCTTCCTTGAAGTTCCACATCGACCAGGCCTCGCGAATGCCGTTGGCCTCGACGATGGAGTCGGTGTCCACCAACAGTTCGGCGGCGTCCGAACCGCCCAGCGATTGCCAGTTTTCGGCGTGTGCCGGCAGGCTCGCCAGCAGGGCGCCGAACAGGCCGGTCGTAGCCAGCAGGGTCTTGATCTTGTGGTTCATGCCGTTTTCCATCCTTTTGAGTTTGAAGTCCATCTTTGATGTGGCCAGCGTGCAAACATTCCCGCCATCCCGGCGGGCTGCACGAAGTGGCGCAGCATAGCCCGGCCATGCGCGGCTTTCAAGGGCGGTAACGTTTTATTTCAGCTTGGGCTGCTGTCATGATGATCCAGTGCAACAATTGCGCGTCCCAGCCCGGGATCGCGCACATGGCCCTGCGTGCAGGTGCAGCTTTCTTCCATGCCGCGCTTTTGTGCAAGGCCTGCTGGCCGTATAATCGTGGACTTTCCTCCCATTCCACGCTCCCGCCGCCTGCCGGCGCATCCTAATCGACATGCAATACGTTTCCACCCGCGGTCACGCTGCAACTCCTTCCTTTTCCGACATCCTGCTGGGCGGCCTGGCTCCTGATGGTGGCCTGTACCTGCCGGCCACCTATCCGCAGGTCAGCGGTGCCGAGCTGGACCAGTGGCGCACGCTGTCGTATGCCGACCTGGCCTTCGAAGTGCTCAAGAAATTCGCCACCGATATTCCCGAAGCCGACCTGAAGGCGCTGGCGCACAAGACCTATACCGCCGACGTCTACCGCAACACCCGCGCCGGTGAAGATGCCAGCCAGATCACCCCGCTGCGCACTCTGCAGGAAGAAGACGGCAAGAAGCTGGTGCTGCAAAGCCTGTCCAATGGTCCCACGCTGGCCTTCAAGGACATGGCGATGCAATTGCTGGGCAACCTGTTCGAATATGCGCTGGCCAAGAAGGGCGCGGAATTGAACATCGTCGGTGCCACCTCCGGCGACACCGGCAGCGCCGCTGAATACGCCATGCGCGGCAAGAAGGGCATCCGCGTCTTCATGCTGTCGCCGCACAAGAAGATGAGCGCCTTCCAGACCGCGCAGATGTTCAGCCTGCAGGACCCGAACATCTTCAACCTGGCCGTCGAAGGCGTCTTCGATGATTGCCAGGACATCGTCAAGGCCATCTCCAACGACCTGGACTACAAGGCCGCCAAGAAGATCGGTACCGTCAACTCGATCAACTGGGCGCGCGTGGTGGCGCAGGTGGTCTACTACTTCCGTGGCTATCTGGCAGCCACGACCAGCAACGAGCAGAAGGTGTCCTTTACCGTGCCCTCGGGCAACTTCGGCAATATCTGTGCCGGCCACATCGCCCGCATGATGGGCCTGCCCACCGACAAGCTGGTGGTGGCCACCAACGAGAATGACGTGCTGGATGAATTCTTCCGCACCGGCCACTACCGTGTACGCAAGTCCGCCGAGACCTACCACACCAGCAGCCCCAGCATGGACATCAGCAAGGCCTCCAACTTCGAGCGCTTCGTCTTCGACCTGCTGGGCCGTGACAGCGCACGGGTCAAGGCCCTGTTCCACAAGGTCGAGACCGCAGGCGGCTTCGACCTGAGCGGCCAGGCCGGCAGCGACGGCAATGAATTCGCCAGCGTGCTGCAGTATGGCTTTGCCTCCGGCAAGTCGACCCACGCAGACCGCCTGGAGACCATTCGTTTCGCCGAAAAGGCCTATGGCATCACCGTCGACACCCATACCGCCGATGGCATCAAGGTGGCGCGCGAGCATCTGGCGCCGGGCGTGACCATGATCGTGCTGGAGACGGCCTTGCCGGCCAAGTTCAATGAAACCATCCGCGAAGCCCTGGGTCGCGACGCCGACCGTCCGGCGGGCTTCGAGAACATCGAGGCGCTGCCGCAGCGCTTTGAGGTGATGCCGGCCGATGCCGCCCGGGTGAAGGACTACGTGGCCCAACACACCGGCCTGTAAGCCGCGCCTTACCCTCTCTACGCCGTCCGCGCCATTGGCCCGGACGGCGTTTTTCATGGAGCGCGCGGGCGCGGCGATTGCATTAGAATGTCGGGTCGCTGTATCGACCCGAAAACAACGCTTTACCCTTGTCCCGAACTTCGATCTTCTCCGTCAGGCCTGCCATGTCCTCCACGCCCACTCCTTCCGCAGCCCCCTCATCCGACAAGCCGGCCCGCCCGCCCATGCAAAGCGTCAGCCAGGCGCTCGACACCTTGCTGTCGGCCGCCGTGCCGGTCGTGGAGAGCGAGACCGTCGATACGCTGGAGGCGTGTGGACGCGTGCTGGCAGCGCCCGTGACGGCCTCCATCGACGTGCCCGGCATGGACAATTCACAGATGGATGGCTACGCCGTGCGTGCGGCCGATTGCGCCTCGGGCCAGGCCCGTCTGCGCGTGTCGCAGCGCATTCCGGCGGGCCATGTGGGCCAGCCGCTGGAAGCGGGTACGGCGGCGCGCATCTTCACCGGCGCGATGATGCCGCAGGGCGCCGACGCCGTGGTCATGCAGGAAGCCTGCGAGACCGAGGGCGAGTACGTGGTGATCCGCCATGTCCCCGAGAGCGGGGAATGGGTGCGCATGATCGGTGAAGACATCCGCCAGGGCAGCACCATCCTCCCGGCCGGCACCCGCCTGCGCCCGCAGGAACTGGGCTTGGCGGCCTCCATCGGTCAGGCGCAGCTGCAGGTGCTGCGGCCGGTGCGTGTGGCGGTGTTCTTCACTGGCGATGAACTGACCATGCCCGGGCAGCCATTGAAGCCGGGCGGCATCTACAACTCCAATCGCTTCCTGCTGCGCGGCCTGTTGCAAAAACTGGGCTGCCAGGTGAGCGACTTCGGCATCGTGCCTGACAGCCTTGAGGCGACCCGCCAGACCCTGCGCGAGGCTGCGCGTGAGCACGACCTCATCATCACCAGCGGCGGCGTCTCGGTGGGGGAAGAAGACCATGTGAAGCCTGCTGTCGAAGCTGAGGGCCGCATCAACATGTGGCAGATCGCCATGAAGCCTGGCAAGCCGCTGGCCTTCGGCCAGGTGCGCCGCGGGCAAGGGGAGGGAGAGCAGGGATGTGAAGCTTTCTTCCTGGGGTTGCCGGGCAATCCGGTGTCTTCTTTCGTGACCTTCCTGCTCTTCGTGCGGCCCTTCATCCTGCGCCTGCAAGGCTTGCCGCGTGAGGCCGTGCTGCCCCGGCCGGTGGCCATGCGCGCCGACTTCGACTGGCCGCGTGCCGACCGCCGCCAGGAGTTCCTGCGCGTGCGCCGCAATGCCCAAGGCGGGTTGGATCTCTTCCCCAGCCAGGGTTCGGCGGTGCTGACCTCGACCGCCTGGGCCGACGGCCTGATCGACAATCCGCCAGGGCAGACCATCAAGGCCGGCGATACGGTGCAGTTCCTGGCCTTCGATCATCTGCTGAACTGAACACGGCGGAGCATCGATGAGACTGGCGGAGATCGATCAGTACCTCAGCAGCAGCATTCCCAGCCAGGCCACAGGCTGGCGGCGCTTCGTGCTGGAGTTCCTCATGTTCGGCCTCAAGGAGGCGCGTTGCTGCCTGTTTGCAGGGCTGTTCTTTGCGGCCGTGTTCCTGATGCCGCGTGCCGGTCTGTTCGGTATTCCACGCTACGACGCCTTGCTGCTCTTCGCCCTGCTGGTACAGGTGTGGATGGTGTCGACCCGCATCGAGACCATCGCCGAACTCAAGGCCATCAGCGTCTTCCATGTGGTCGGCTTTGCGCTGGAGGTGTTCAAGACATCGGGGGCGATCCAGTCGTGGAGTTATCCTGACTTCGCCTATACCAAGCTGTTCGGGGTGCCGCTGTTCTCAGGCTTCATGTATGCCGCCGTGGGCAGCTACATCATCCAGGCCTGGCGGCTGTTCGACTTGCGCATCCAGCATCATCCCCCGTACTGGATGGCGACCCTGATCGCCTTGCTGATTTACGTCAATTTCTTTACGCATCACTACATCGGCGACTACCGCTGGTACCTGGCGGCTTGCGCACTGGGCCTGTATGCCCGCTCCACGGTGCTGTTCCGTCCGCTGGACCGCGATCGCAAGATGCCGCTGCTGCTGGCGTTCCTGCTGATCGGATTCTTCATCTGGCTGGCCGAGAACATCAGCACCTTCTTCGGCATCTGGCGTTATCCCAACCAGATGGGAGCCTGGTCCACCGTGCACCTGGGCAAATGGAGCGCCTGGTCGCTTTTGGTCATGATGACCTTTACCATCGTGGTGCATCTCAAGCATATCCGCAGCAAAATTCATATCGCCCACTAAGGGGCTGCTGCCACCCTCAAGGAAATCCCATGAAAATCGAACTCCGTTTCTTCGCCAGCGTGCGCGAAGCCCTGCAGACCTCGCAAGAAATCATCGAGCTGCCCGCCACCGTCAAGACCGTCGGCGACGTGCGTGCCTTCCTCATCGGGCGGGGTGGCATCTGGGCCGAGGTGCTCGGACCGGAAAAGAACCTGCGCATGGCCTACGACCATGAAATGACCGAGGCCGATACCGAGATCGTCGATGGCGGCGAAGTGGCCTTCTTCCCGCCCGTGACCGGAGGCTGAGGTGAGCTCCCGCCGCGATCCCGTAGCCGGCACCATTGCGCACTACAGCAGCAACGCCGAGAGCTTCCGCGAAGGGACCTGGGATCATGACGTCAGCCAGAACATGGCGGCCCTGCTCGATGCCTTGCACGCCAGGGCGGGAGAGGCGGGGCAGGGTCCGTTCACGATCCTCGATGTCGGCTGTGGCCCGGGACGCGACCTGATCGAATTCACCCGGCGCGGCCACGTTGCGGTGGGCCTGGACGGTACCGCCGAATTCGTCGAGATGGCGCGGGCGGCCAGTGGCTGCGAAGTCTTGCACCAGGACTTCCTGCAGTTGGATCTGCCGCTGGCGCGCTTTGACGGCATCTTTGCCAATGCCTCGCTGTTCCATGTGCCGGCGGCCCATTTGCCGCGCGTGCTGGGGCAGTTGCACGCCAGCCTGAAGCCGGGTGGCATCCTCTTCAGTTCCAATCCGCGCGGCAATGACCTGGAAGGCTGGAGCGGTCCGCGTTATGGCGTCTGGCACAGCCTGGAAGGCTGGCGTCGCTACCTGCAGCCTGCAGGCTTCGTTGAATTGCGGCATTATTACCGCCCTGACGGTCTGCCGCGCGAGCAGCAGCCGTGGCTGGCCAGCGTCTGGCAGAAGACGGAAGACCCGCAGCCAGCGGGCTGAGAACGGATATTCGGCATGCCGGATTCTTTGGGAGGAGACCAGGCCTGCGCCAAACAGGTCTGCGGAGGGGGTGCAAAAGACATCGTTCAATGAAGCGATGCGCATTCATCCACACCTGTAGAAGGATCTATCTTGATTTCGACGCATCTGGCCGCCTGGGCGGCCCAGGACACGCAATTGCTGCTGGTGACGCTGGCCGCACTGGTCACCATCGTGGTGCTGATCAGTTTCTTGTCCATCGCTCCTTTCCTGTCCATCCTCATCGGCACCTTCGTGGCCGGCATCGGCGCCGGCCTGCCGCTGGAAGACATCGCCAAAGCCTTCAGCAAAGGGGCCGGCAGCCTGCTCGGCGAAGCCGGCATCATCATCGCGCTGGGCGCCATGCTGGGGGCGCTCATGGCCGAATCGGGCGCAGCCGACCGCATCGTCAACACGCTGCTGCGCTATGCGCGCGGCAGCATCATCCCCTGGATGATGGCGCTGGTAGCGCTGGTGGTCGGCCTGCCGCTGTTCTTTGAAGTGGGGCTGGTGATGATGGCCCCGATCATCTTCGTCATGGCGCGTCGTTCGGAACTGCCAATCATGCGCGTGGCCATTCCCGCGCTGGCCGGCATGACCACCTTGCACGCGCTGTTGCCGCCGCACCCGGGCCCGCTGATCGCCGTGTCCGCGCTGCATGCCGACCTGGGCACGACCATGCTGCTGGGCTTCCTCGTGGCCATTCCGGCGGTGATCATTGCCGGTCCCCTGTACGGCAACTTCATCGCGCCGCGCCTGAACCTGGCCGAACCGGACCAGATCGGCAAACTCTTCAGCGCCCGTGAAGGCCAGTCGCAGCCCAGCTTCCTGGTGGCGCTGGTGACCATCCTGCTGCCGGTGGTGCTGATGCTGGGCCGCACCGTGGCGCGGATCTGGGTCACGCCCAAGACCGAGCTGTTTGAAATGCTCAATTTCTTCGGTGAACCCATCATTGCACTGACCGTGACGGTGCTCTTTGCCGTGGTGGTACTGGGCTGGGGGCAGGGCAGCAGCCGCTTTGAAGTCGGCGCCACCCTGCGCCGCGCCTTGCCGCCCATCGCCGGTCTTCTGCTGACCATCGGCGCGGGTGGCGGACTGAAGCAGACCCTGCTGTCGGCCGGTATCAGCGACACCATCACCAAGATCGCCGATGGCACCCACATGCCGCTGATCCTGCTGGCCTGGATCATCGCCGTGGCGCTGCGCCAGGCTACCGGTTCGGCCACTGTCGCAACGACTGCTACGGCCGGTATCGTAGCGCCCTTGGTAGCTGGCCTCTCTGCGACCCACAATTCGCTCATGGCGCTGGCCATTGGTGCCGGCTCGGTGTTCTTCTGCCACGTCAATGACGCCGGCTTCTGGATGGTCAAGGAATACTTCGGCCTGAACCTGAAGCAGACCCTGGCCACCTGGTCGGTGATCCAGACGATCGTCTCGTTGATCGGGCTGGGCATGACGCTGCTGCTATGGGGACTGCTGGTCTGATCCTGCTGCACTCGCGGGCGGGCTGGCGCTGGTAGAATCGCAGCCTGCATTCATTTCCTGTTGAACCATGCCCGTTCGCGTCCAGACTGCCGATTTCGATCTCTCCACTGAAGTGGCGCAGTTGCGCCTGGCCAATCCGCGCGTCGGCGCAGTCGTCAGTTTCGTAGGCACCGTGCGCGATCTGAATGAAGGTGCCGCGGTCTCGGCGATGGAGCTGGAACACTATCCGGCCATGACCGAGCGTGCCCTGGAGCAGATCGTGGAACAAGCCAAGGCACGTTGGCCCATCTTCGATGCACTGGTGATCCATCGCGTCGGTCCCATGCAGCCGCGCGAGCAGATCGTGCTGGTGGCGGTGACGTCGCCCCATCGCGGTGAAGCCTTTGCCGCCTGCGAATTCATCATGGATTACCTCAAGACCCAGGCCCCGTTCTGGAAGAAAGAGCAAACGCCTGACGGTGCCCGCTGGGTCGATGCCCGCGAGAGCGACGACACGGCGCTGGCCAAGTGGGCGCAATAAAGCAGCATCGCCCGGGACGCTGATCCGGGCGACGCCATCAACGGCACACAGGGGGATTTTCGTCTTGCCATTCACTTTCCGTTTTCCCCGCATCCCGGGTTTGCCCACGACAGCCACGGCACCGTTCTGTCCTTCCGAAGTCGCCGGTACCGTCAACGTGCCGCGCGGCGCTTCGGTCTGGCAGAAGCTGCGTATTTACGTCGGCCCCGGTCTGCTGGTCTCGATCGGCTACATGGATCCGGGCAACTGGGCTACGTCCATCCAGGCGGGTTCGCAGTTCGGTTATCAGCTGCTGTTCGTGGTGATGCTTTCCAGCCTCTCCGCCATCGTGCTGCAATGCCTGTGCGCGCGGCTGGGCATCGCTACCGGCAAGGACCTGGCAGTGCATTCGCGCGAGCACTATCCGCCGGCCGTGGGCAAGGGCATGTGGGTGCTGGCCGAACTTTCCATCATCGCCTGCGACCTGGCCGAGGTGCTGGGCTGCGCGCTGGCCTTCAACCTGCTGTTGGGGGTGTCGCTGCCGGTGGGCGTGCTGCTGACAGCGCTGGACACGCTCATCGTGCTGGGATTGAAGGGAAGGGGATTCCGCCAGGTGGAGGCCATCATCCTGGGCCTGGTCATCACCATCGCTGCCTGCCTGCTGGCGCAGCTGGCCTTCGTCAAGGCGGACTGGCATGAGGTGATGCAGGGCTTTGTCCCCTCGCTGCAGGCCATCTCCAGCCGAGAGCCGCTGTACCTGGCCATCGGCATCATCGGTGCCACGGTGATGCCGCACAACCTGTACCTGCATTCCTCCATCGTCCAGACCCGCAGCGTGCAGCGCGATCCGGCGTCGCTGCTGGAGGCGGTGCGCTACACGCGGGTCGATACCACGGTGTCGCTGCTGATCGCCATGGTGATCAACGCCACCATCCTGATCCTGGCGGCCTCGGCCTTTCACAAGAGCGGCAATACGCAGGTGGCCGAGCTGGATCAGGCCTACCACCTGCTGGATCCGATCACCGGGTCGGCCATGGCGGCCATTTTGTTTGGCGTGGGCTTGTTCGCTTCCGGACAGAGTTCGACCTTCACCGGCACCATTGCCGGACAGGTCATCATGGAAGGTTTCCTCAAGCTGAAGATTCCCTGCTGGCAGCGCCGCGTCATCACCCGCGCGCTGGCCCTGGTGCCCGCGTTGATCGGCGTGCTCACCCTGGGACCGCATTCGGTAGGCAAGCTGCTGGTCGCCAGCCAGGTCGTGCTGTCGCTTCAGCTGCCCTTTGCCATGTATCCGCTGATCCGCCTCACCAGCCGCCGCGACCTGATGGGCGACCTGGTCAATCGCTGGTGGGTGAGCGCGTTGGCCTGGCTGCTTTTCGTGACCATTTCGGCAGCCAATGTGTGGTTGGTGTGGCAGGTGTTTGCGGAGTAGCAAAAAGCCATTTCCACATCAAACTATCACTATTAGCCAATTTTTTGCGGCTAATAGTGATATTGAAGTGTGGAAATGAAGATTTTTCGCTCAATTTCAATTGAGGCTGTCTTGCAGAATTCCCCCGCGCGGATTGACTGGGCTGCCATCAACCCGAAAGCGCTCTGAATGGACAAACGCTTCAAACCCCTGAGCGCCATCGAGCAGATGGAAGACCGCCGCGCACTCTTCGATGAACTGGCCGCCGATCCCACCTTGCTGGTGCCGGCGGTGGTTCGCAAGATTCGCACCACCTTGCGCCTGACCATCGCCGAATATGCCAAGGTGTACGGCGTATCGGCCCGTACCCTGCAGGACATTGAACGCGGTCAATCCAGTCCCACCCTGGCCACGGCCGACAAGCTGCTCAAGCCGGTCGGCATGTGCGTCGGGGCCGTGATGCGCAAGCGCCCATGAAAAAAGGCGACCTGGCGACGGGTCGCAAAAAAGGCGACCCGTCGCCAGGTCGCCTCATCGTTTCATCTCACTGCAACGTCATCAATTCTTCGCTACCGCCTGCTGCTTGCCGCTGCCCGGCTCCAGCACCACCGTGCAGGTCAGTCCCGAGGCCAGCAAGACGTTTTCCGGCACCTTGTCCAGGTGGATGCGTACCGGGATGCGCTGGGCCAGGCGGACCCAGTTGAAGGTCGGGTTGACGTCGGCCGTCAGTTCGCGGCTCTGCGGGTTGTCGCGGTCATAGATGCCGCGGGCGATGCTGTCCACATGACCTTCCATGGAAGCGCCGTTGATCAGCTGGATCTTGGCGCGGTCGCCGATGGACAAGAGCGGCAGCTTGGTCTCTTCGAAGTAGGCATAGACCCAGAAAGAGTGGCTGTCGATCACCGCGATCTTGGCTGCACCGGCCGCTGCATAATCGCCCCGGCGCACGCTCAGGTTGGTGATGTAGCCATCCACGGGCGAGTAGACCTTGGTGCGTTCCAGGTTCAGCTTGGCCGTATCCCGCTGCGACAACGCTGCCTGGTACTGCGCCTGCGCCCCTTGGAATTGGGCCTGCGCAGCTTCCAGCTGGGCTTGCGAGGCGGTGACCTGGCTGCCGGCATCTTCACGGGCTTCCCGCGAGACCACCAGCGCATCCACGTCGGCGCGGCGGCGGGCTTGCGCACGGCGCATGTTCAGGTCGGCCCGGCGCGCTTCCACTTCCGCCTTGCGCACGTCCAGATCGGCCTTGCGCGCCGTGACGGCAGCCTCCGCCTGCTGCAGCGCCAGCGTGTAGCGGGCCGGGTCGATTTCCATCAGCAGGTCGCCTTTCTTGACCAGCTGGTTGTCGCGCACCGGCAAGGCCACCACCTGGCCCGACACATCGGGGGCGATATTGACCACGTCGGCGCGTACGCGGCCGTCACGGGTCCAGGGGGAATGCATGTAGTGCTGCCATAGGCTCCAGGCCAGCAGGATGGCCAGCAAGAAAATGGCCGTGGTGATGAGAACGCGGAAGATCGATTTGACCGGCATGATGAACTACTCCTGATTGTTTCTTTATCTTTTCGTAAGGGATGGGCTCGCAAGGCAGTGTGCCGGGCTAGCGATACACCGCCAGCCCCAGCAAGGCCGCCAGGCAGACGAACAGGCTGACCCGGAACAAGGCGGGGTGCCAGGTCAGCTCGTAGAAGCCGAAGCGCACCAGCACGCGGTCGGCCAACATGGCCAGCACGGCGGCCACCACGGCCAGCAGCAGGACGGTCGGAATATAGGCGTCGAAGAAGGAAATCTCACGTGGCATGGCGGGCTCCCGTTGTGTTGTTCTGGCCCCCGGCGCGCATGGTGTGCAGCGGTGATTGCTCGTCCAGCAGGGCGGTACGGATGAAGTGCAGGTAACTCAAGGTGCGTTGCAGGCGATGGCGTTCGTTGCGCTCGCGGTAATGGGGGCCGATCGCGGTCTGGACCTCGGTGATGGTGGCATCGTTGGCCGCCAGCGCCGTGGCCAGGGTCTCAGGCGACGGCCGGGCAAAGAGCGCCGGGATGGCTTCGCGCAGCCGGTCCAGGGCGGCGTAGGCCGAGGGCGGCAAGAGATCCGGCGTTTCAGTACGGATGCCGTGCAATTCGCTGCGCAGTTCGATGATGGCGTGGCCCACCTCCAGCGTGGCAAACATCCAGCCCAGTGCCTTCTGGCGCAGCAGGGGACGGCTGCTGGTGAACATGGTGATCTGGTGCATCAGGTCGCGGGTGCCGCTCTCGAACTTCAAGGCCAGATGGGCCAGCTTGCCGAAGCAGGCATCGACCACCTGCTTGCGCAACTGCTTTTCGAGCACGCGCACGGTCCAGTCGGTGGTGGGCGGCAAGAGCAGCATGAAGGCGACCGCTGTCACGATGAGCGACACCACCAGCGCCACCGACTCGTTCAGGTAACCGGCCGCATTGAAGTGTGCAAAATTGTCCGGCACCGCCAGGAAGGGGAAGAAAATGCAGATCCCCAGGCCGTAACCTGCATAGGCGGGACGCGTGGTCAGGTAGACGGCCAGCATCAGCACCGGCATCAGCGCGCTGGCCAGCATCCAGTAGCCATCCAGGCGCGGCAGGATGTGGAAGGTGTAGACGTAGCCGGCGACCGCAGCAAAGAGCACGCCGATGGCCACCGTGCGGGTCGCCTTGGCCGGATCGGGCGCGGCCGAGGTGATGGCGCAGAAGGCGGCGGCATTGAGCACGGCCACGTCGCCGCTGGGCCAGCCGCTGACGATCCAGAAAGCGGCCAGGGCCAGCATCACGATGGCGGCGCGGGCACCGGCGATCAAGGCGGTGGTCATGCTGGTCTTGGGCGCATAGGAGTGCTCCCATTGCTCGCGCTCGTGATGGCGCTGGGTCAGCGAGGCATAGGTCAGCGTGTAGGCGTGCAGTTCCTCGATGACGCGATAAAGCAGTTCGGAGGCCGTATCGAAGTCCAGCATGGCGCTGTCGCTTTGGCACTGTTCGGACAGCGTATGGCGCGTGGCCCGCACGCGGCGCGGCAGTTCACGCTTGTAGGCATCCAGCTTCAGGGCCGCATCGGCGGCGTCCAGCGCGCTCATGACCGGTTCGCCGCTGGCGCGGGTGAGCAGGGGTTGCACTTCGCGGTAGTAGGGGGAAATGGCCTCGATCACCACGCGGGCACTCGCGGCCGGGTTGGCATGCAGGCGGTTCATCAACTGGTGCAGCGCGTGCACGCGTGTCGACAAGGCCATGAACTCGCTGTTCATGCGCGAGAGGCGGCCACTGCGCAGGCGCACTTCGGGATCCTCGAAGATGGCCGAGCTGCGCATGGCTTCCAGGCCGATGATGTCGCCCACGAAGCGCGCATTGGTCGCTTCGAGCTGCTTGCGGTCGGCGGTGCCGCCCAGTGTCGCGCTGATCAGGTCGACGAAAGCGGTGAAGCGGCCACGGATGATGCGCACCAGTCCGGGGGCGCTGGCCTGCGGGAACACCAATGCGCTGACCAGGCCCACGCAGACGATGCCAACCATGATCTCGCTGACCCGCGTCATCACCGAATCGAAGGTGACGGCAGGGTGCAGGGCCGAGGGCAGGCCGATCAGCGCCACCGTATAGCCTGAGAGCACGAAGCCATAGGAACGGAAGTTGCGGTTGTGGGCCGAGCCCACGGTACACAGCCCGATCCACAGGGCCGAGGCCAGCAGGAACAGTTCCGGGGTCTGGGCAAACAGGCCGACGAAGACCACCACGGCAGCCGAGCCAACCAGGGTACCGATGACCCGGTAAAAGCTCTTGGCCAGGATCATCCCGCTTTGTGGCTGCATGACGATGAACACCGTGATCAATGCCGAGCGTGGCGACTCCAGGTCCAGGCCATAACCGATGCCCAGCGCCAGCAAGCCGGCGAAGACCATCTTGAAGACATAGACCCAGGTCGGCGCATCGCTGCGCCACCAGTCGGTGGCTGCCTCGCGCAGCTGTGCCTTCAGGGAAAGGGCAGGGGTGTTCATTTTGCCGCCACCTTGGCCGGTGCTTCATCCTCGATGCCGCCGCCCAGTGCGGTCTGCAGGGCCGCAAAGGCGGCCAGGCGCTGTGCCTGCAATTGCTGCACGATCTGCTGCTGGCGCAGCCATTGGGTCTGCGCATGCAGGATGTTGAGATAGTCGGTCAGGCCACGCTGGTAGGCACGGGTGGCGATGTCGACGTTCTTCTGCGCGGCCTGCACCGATTCCTGCGCCTGCTTCTGCTGGCGTGCCACCGACTGCAGGGTCACGACCTGGTCGGCGATGCCTTTCAAGGCTTGCGAGAGCAGGGCATTGTAGTGCTCCACCTCGATGTCGTAGCCGGCACTGGCCGCACCCAGCTGGCCGCGCAGGCGTCCGCCCTCGAAGATGGGTAGCGAGATCGCCGGGCCGTAGGTAGTCTGCAGGTTGGGGGCTGAGAGGAACGAGAACAGCCCGCCACCGGCGGCGGCCGGGCCGATGCCGGCCAGCAGGTTGATGTTGGGGTAGAAGGCCGCCTTGGCCACCGAGATGCCCTTGGCGGCCGCCTCCACGCGCCAGCGGGCGGCGCTGATGTCAGGGCGGCGGCCCACCAGGTCGGCCGGCAGTGCGCTGGGCAGGCCCAGGGCGGTCTGCAATTGCATGGCCGGCCGCGTGATGCCCTCGGCGGCACCGGGGCCGGCACCGAGCAGCGCGGCCAGCTGATTGCGGATCAGGGCAATGTTTTCCTGCAGGGCTTCGATCTGGCGGCGGGTCTCCGGCAAGGGAGATTCGGCCTGGGTGATTTCCAGCTGGGTACCGAGCCCGCCCTTGAAGCGGCGCTGCGCCAGGTCGAGGATCTTCTGTTCTTCCTTGAGCATGGCTTCGGTGTTGTCCAGCAGGCCGTACTGCAGCGCCAGCTGCACGTAGGTGCGTACCACATTGCCTTCCAGGTCGAGCTGGGCGGCACGCGCGTCGGCGGCCACGGCATGCATTTCATCCTCGGCGCGCAGGGTGGCGTTCTTGTTGCGGTCCCACAGGTCGACGTTGTAGGAGAGACCCAGGGTCGCGGTGTTGTTCCAGGTCAGCTTGTCGCGGAAGGCCGCGCCGTAATAGACGTTGTCGGACCAGTCCTTGCGGCCCACCGACACATCCAGCTGGGCGCTGGGCAGTTCACCGGCATGGGCGACGACCGCCATCGACTGTGCCTGGCGCACGCGGGCAGCTGCCACGGCCATGCTGGGGTTGCCGGCCACGGCCCGGGTCACCAGCTGGTTCAGTTGCGCATCGCCATACGCTTGCCACCAGGCGCGCTCCGGCCAGCCGGCTTCGCTGGCGGCCTGGCGGATGGCCTGGCCGGCGTCGAGCACGGCCACGTCGTGCACCTGTGCCTGCGGCTGGATGCCGCCTTGGTCGGCGCAACCGGCCATTGTCAGCGAGAGCGCAACGACGGTCAGCGCGGGCAGCTTTGAAAAGGCGATACGTGTCATGGAATTACCCAAAAAATGTGCAAATATCAGAAGTAACGTATTCTATTTTGTAATTATTTCCAAAAAAATACGGTATTCCGCAAAGGTTTATATCAGATGCAGCAACAATCATTGCTTCGTTCTGGGTAACAATGCTGGCATGGCGCATTGCGCCTGTTGCAGGCAGTCCTGGTTGGTGGACGCCTGCACCTTGTTACAGAGATAGGAACAATAGGATGGATACCCTGCAAAACATGCGCGTCTTCGCGCGCGTCGTGGAAGCCGGCAGTTTCACCCAGGCAGCCCAGCAAATGAGCCTGACCACGGCGCACGTCTCGCGGGCCGTGGCTGATCTGGAGCGGCATCTGCGCACCCGGCTGATGAACCGTACCACGCGCCGCATTGCCCTGACCGAAGCGGGCGAGCGATATTTGCTGCGTTGCCAGCAGATCATGGCCTATGTCGATGAGGCCGAGGCCGAAGCCAGCGCCGCCTACGTCAAGCCCTCCGGCCGCCTGCGCATCCATGCCATGACCAGCCTGGGCCAGCGCTATGTCATCCCGTCCATTTCCGGCTACCACAAGCGCTACCCGGATGTGGCCGTGGAACTGACCCTGGCCCAGCGCATCCCGGACATGCTCGAAGAAGGCTATGACGTCTCCCTGGTGGTGGCGCGCGAGCTGCCGGACTCGGGCCTGATCTACCGCCAGCTCGGCAGTACCTTCAGCCTGCTGTGTGCCTCGCCGGCTTACCTGGACAAATACGGCGTGCCGCAGCAGCCCGCCGACCTGGGTAATCACGCCTGCCTGCAACTGGTCAGTCCCATTTCACCGCTGGTGGAGTGGGTGTTGGAAGGGCCTGACGGCGAGGCGGTCGTCGCCGTCAGGAGCAATTTCCAGGTCAACGTGGCCGAGGCCATGCTCACCGCCATCCGCGAGGGCATGGGCATCGGCGTGCTGCCCATCTATTCGGCCGTGGATGCCTTGCGCGCCGGTACCATCGTGCGGGTGCTGCCGCAGCATCGCTTGCAGACCATGGGGGTCTATGCGCTGTATCCTTCGCGGCAGTACCTGGATGCCAAGATCAGCACCTGGGTGGACTGGATGCACGAAACAGTGGACCGGACCTTGCAGGAAGACCATCAGGCGCTGGCACGCCTGGGCAGCCTGCGTGAAGAAATGCAGGGCCTGGCCGCGCGCAGCGGGCCGCTGGCCTGATCAATCGGGGGGAATGTGATGGGATGGCTGGCGGTCGGGATGGGAGCAGCACTGGGTGCCTGGTTGCGCTGGCGCATCTCCGTGGTGTGGAATGTGGACGGGCACTTCGTGCCGCTGGGGACCCTGGCGGCCAACTGGATCGGCGCCTATGTGATCGGCTTCATGGTGGCCTATTTCGAGCAGCATCCTGCGCTGGCACCGGAATGGCGGCTGTTTGCCGTGACTGGCGTGCTGGGCGGGCTGACCACCTTCTCGACCTTCTCCGCCGAGTCCATGATCCTGCTGCAACGGGGCGATTACCTGTGGGCCATCGGGCATTCGGGGCTGCATCTGCTGGGCTCCATCGTGCTCTGCGTTGCCGGGTTTGCAAGCTATCGTGCCTTGGCTGGATGACTATTTTGGCCGACATGATGCAGATCAAAACAGACGGCACGATCATTGCTTGAAAATCGCAGGCGCTGGCCCAACTTTCATCTCATTGAAAAATTGGAGCGAACCATGCGTCTCGACAAACTCACCACCAAATTGCAGGAAGCCCTGGCTGACGCGCAATCCCAAGCCGTCGGCCACGACAATCAATATATCGAACCCGTTCACCTCATCCTGGCCCTGCTGAACCAGGACGACGGCGGTGCGCGCTCGCTGCTGCAGCGCGCCGGCGTGAATGTGAACGGTCTTTCCACCGCCTTGCAGGCCGCCGTCAAGCGCCTGCCGCAGGTCTCCGGCAACGGCGGCGAGGTGCAGGTTGGCCGCGAGCTGGTGGCCCTGCTCAACCTGGCCGACAAGGAAGCACAAAAGCATGGCGACCAGTTCGTCGCCAGTGAAATGGTGCTGCTGGGCCTGGCCGACGACAAGTCCGATGCCGGTCGCGCCGCCCGTGAAAACGGACTCACCCGCAAGTCGCTGGAAGCAGCCATCAAGGCCGTGCGCGGCGGTGCTTCCGTGTCTTCCCAACAGGACGAAGGCCAGCGTGAAGCCCTCAAAAAGTACACACTGGACCTGACCGAGCGCGCCCGCGCCGGCAAGCTCGATCCGGTGATCGGCCGCGACGATGAAATTCGCCGCGCCATCCAGGTGTTGCAACGGCGCAGCAAGAACAATCCGGTGCTCATCGGCGAACCCGGCGTGGGCAAGACCGCCATCGTGGAAGGCCTGGCCCAGCGCATCGTCAATGGTGAAGTGCCGGACAGCCTGAAGTCCAAGCGCGTGCTGTCGCTGGACATGGCGGCCCTGTTGGCCGGTGCCAAGTATCGCGGCGAATTCGAGGAACGCCTGAAAGCCGTCCTGAAGGAAATCGCCCAGGACGAAGGCCAGACCATCGTCTTCATCGATGAGCTGCACACCATGGTCGGTGCCGGCAAGGCCGAAGGCGCCATGGATGCCGGCAACATGTTGAAGCCGGCCCTGGCCCGCGGCGAACTGCACTGCGTGGGCGCCACCACCCTGGATGAATACCGCCAGTACATCGAAAAGGATGCGGCCCTTGAGCGCCGCTTCCAGAAGATCCTGGTCGACGAGCCCAGCGTGGAAGCCACCATCGCCATCCTGCGTGGTTTGCAGGAAAAATATGAAGTGCACCATGGCGTGGACATCACCGACCCGGCCATCGTGGCCGCTGCCGAGCTGTCGCACCGCTACATCACCGATCGCTTCCTGCCGGACAAGGCCATCGACCTGATCGACGAAGCCGCTTCCAAGATCAAGATCGAAATCGACTCCAAGCCGGAAGTCATGGACAAGCTCGACCGCCGCCTGATCCAGCTCAAGATCGAACGCGAAGCCGTCAAGCGCGAGAAGGACGAAGCCTCGCAGAAGCGCCTGCAGCTGATCGAGGAAGAAATCGAGAAGCTCGAGCGGGAATACGCCGACCTCGAAGAAATCTGGAAAGCCGAGAAATCGACTGCCCAGGGCGGCCAGCAGTTGAAGGAAGAAATCGAGAAGGTGCGCCTGCAGATGGAAGAGGCCACCCGCAAGAGCGACTGGCAGAAGGTGTCCGAGCTGAAGTACGGCAAGCTGGCCGAACTTGAAGCGGCACTGGAGGTGCAGAACAAGAAGGATGCCGCCGGCGTCAAGAGCGAGAAGCCCAAGCTGGTCCGCACCCAGGTAGGTGCCGAGGAAATTGCCGAGATCGTCGCGCGCGCCACCGGTATCCCGGTCTCGCGCATGATGCAGGGTGAGCGCGAAAAACTGCTGCATATGGAAGACGTGCTGCATGAACGCGTGGTGGGCCAGGACGAAGCCATCGTGGCGGTGTCCGACGCCATCCGCCGTTCGCGCGCCGGTCTGGGCGACCCCAGCAAGCCGTATGGCTCCTTCATGTTCCTGGGCCCCACGGGCGTGGGCAAGACCGAGCTGTGCAAGGCGCTGGCCTCCTACCTCTTCGATACCGAAGAAGCCATGATCCGCATCGACATGAGCGAGTTCATGGAGAAGCATTCGGTGGCCCGCCTGATCGGCGCCCCGCCGGGCTATGTCGGCTACGAAGAAGGCGGTTACCTGACCGAAGCCGTGCGGCGCAAGCCTTACAGCGTGATCCTGCTCGATGAAATCGAGAAGGCGCACCCGGATGTCTTCAACGTGCTGCTGCAGGTGCTGGACGACGGCCGCATGACCGATGGCCAGGGCCGTACCGTGGACTTCAAGAATACCGTGAGCGTGATGACCTCCAACCTGGGTTCGCACAAGATCCAGAGCATGGAAGACAGCGATCCGGCACTGGTGAAGCTGGCGGTGATGGCCGAGGTGCGCACGCATTTCCGCCCGGAATTCATCAACCGGGTGGATGAAATCGTGGTCTTCCACGCGCTGGACGCCAAGAACATCGGCGCCATCGCCAAGATCCAGCTGCGTATCCTGGAACAACGCCTGGCCAAGCTCGATATCGGCCTGAACATCAGCGAAGCCGGCTTGCAGAAGATCGCCGAGGCTGGTTTCGATCCGGTCTATGGCGCTCGTCCTTTGAAGCGTGCCATCCAGCAGGAGATCGAAAATCCGCTCTCCAAGCAGATCCTGGCAGGCAAGTTCGGCCCCAAGGATGTGGTGCAGGTCGACGTGCAGAACGGGCAACTGGCCTTCAGCAAGGCCTGATCGGCCGGGCAGGTGAAGCGGCGGAACATGTGTTCATGTTCCGCCGCTTTTTTACGTCGTTTGTGGAAAGGAAGTGCAGGCCACGGCCCGTGTTGCGTTCATGCGTTCGCAAAAGTTGCAATATATTTAATATAATTGACGAATTTTCACTAAACTGCGCCCGGCGTGGATCCCGGTTCGTTTGGCGGCTGCGCTTTCTTTCGCCGCATTGCAAAAAACCTCCCCAAGAGAAGGGGAATGTGATATTTACTTCACCCAAGGGGGACGCGCCACAACCATAAAAGATCGGTGCGCCATCGACAAGGGGCGCAAGCCCGGCCAGCAATCGCCAGGTGGTACCGGATTGCCTGGCAGCAAGGGATTCATGGTTCATTCGGCGATAAAGGGTCTGGGTGTGACGCAAAGAAGCAGGGGTTCATGGCACGGCAGGGGGCGATTCTGAAGCAATCGTCCTTGCAACGGCTATTCATCTTGCCGTTCATTTTCCTGATGGTCTGTCTGGTGCTGACCATCGGCTGGTTTCTCTATCGGGCAGGCGATGACGCCACCGAGGTACTGGCGCGCAATGCCCTGACCGAAGTGATGGGCCGCGTGAGCCAGGCCATCACCCGGCAGACCATGGGCGCGCGCGAAACCTTGAATGTGGTGGCGCCACAGCCGGTGCCGCCGGCCGAGGCGGGCCAGGCACCGGCCAACCTGCCTTTCCCCAAGAGCCGCAAGGAGCTCGAAGAGCGCCTGTGGCTGGCCAATTCGCTCTTCGATGAGCCCAGCTACGTCTACTTCGGCGGCGCCGACGGCAGCTTCCTGGGCATCAAGCAGGAGCAGCCCAGCGTCTTCATGTACAGCGTGCGTGAGCCGGGGCAGAAGAACTTCGTCTATTACCTGCGCGGGCCCGGTACCGAAATGAAACTGGTCGCCGAGCAGGACTACGAGCCGCGCAAGCGCCCCTGGTACGTGCAGGCGGTGCAGCAGGGCCGCGAGACCTGGTCGCCGGTGTATATCGATTACCGGGTCAAGAACATCGTCGGCATCAATCTCTCCAAGCCCATCTTCGATGCCGACGGCGCCCTGCTGGGCGTGGCCAACAGCAGCATCGGGCTGCAGCAGCTCACGACCTTGCTGCACCAGGTGCCGCTGTCGGCCAACGGGGTGGCCTTCGTCACCGAGATGAAGGGCGACATGGTGGCCACTTCCCTGGATGAACCCATCTACCAGGCCGGCGAGCAGGGCGGCGAACCGCTACGGCTCAATGCCAGCCAGAGCAGGTCGCCTCTGGTGCAGCAGGCGTACGACGAAGTGCGGCGCTATCTCGGCGCGCACAGCCCCGAGCCCGACAAGCTGGTCCTGCTCGGTTCGCGCAGCCAGGGCAGCAAGATCGAAGTGGCGTTCCGCCTGCATCGCGATCCCGCCGGACTCGAATGGCTGGCCATCAGCACGGCGCCGCGCTCGGACTTCCTGGGCTCGGTCACCAGCGGCGTCTACCAGACGCTCATTTTGGGCTTGCTGGCGGTGTGCCTGACCTTCGTGATCGGTTTCCTGCTGCTGCGCTGGGTGCTGCGCGATATCCGCAAGCTGACCCTGGCGGCCAAGAGCATCGGCAACGGCAGTCCGTTCCCGACGCTCAATATCGATCGCAACGATGAAATCGGCCAGCTGGCGCAAAGTTTCGTGGAAATGGAGCGCAACCTGCGCACCGACCGCCTCACCAATGTCCTGAACCGTGATTCGCTGATCGCGCAGATCGATTTCCGCCGCCGCAACAGTTCGCAGGCCGTACCGCTGCATTTCGCCTTGCTCTTCATCGACCTGGATCGCTTCAAGGCGGTCAATGACGAATACGGCCATGACGAGGGCGACAAGGTTCTGGTCGCCATTGCCGAGCGTTTGCAGCACAGCCTGCGCCACGACGATTCGGTGGCGCGCTTTGGTGGGGACGAATTCGTGGTCTACCTGCACGGTGTGACCGAGATGGAAGTGGCCCGCAGCATCGCCGACAAGATCCGCCATGCGGTCAACAAGCCCATCGAAGGGCGGGATGGCCAGCAGTACACGGTCGATGCCTCGGTGGGGGTGTCGCTCTATCCGGACGACGGGCTGGACGTGGAAACCTTGCTGCGGGTGGCCGATTCACGTATGTTCGACCAGAAGCGCCTGCATCGCATCCTGTCGGTGTGATTTGCCTTCAGCTGCCCCACCCACCATCGAACGCCCGGAGAACCCCATGACCCTTGCCAGCTTTGCCACCTGCGACCTGTGCGACGCCAATGAAGACAAGCTGGCCGCCGGCACGCTGCACGTGCTGCCGCCCATCTTCGCGTCCTTCGGCCGCAAGCAGGCCTTCGCCGGTCCGGCGCGCACGCTCAAGGTCTTCGAAGACAACGTGCTGGTGCGCAAAACCCTGGAAACGCCTGGCAATGGCGACGTACTGGTGGTCGATGGCGGCGGCAGCCTGCGCTGCGCCCTGGTCGGCGGCAACCTGGCACAACTGGCCCAGGACAACGGCTGGGCCGGCATCCTGGTCAATGGCTGCGTACGCGATGCAGCTGAACTCAATGCCTGCGAGGTCGGCATCCGGGCGCTGGCGACCCATCCCCAGCGCAGCTTCCGCAAGGGCGCGGGGGATGCGGATATCAAGGTCGGCATTGCCGGCGTGGCCGTGCATCCGGGCGACTGGATCTATGCCGACGTGGATGGGGTGCTGGTCTCGCGCACCGCGCTTTGAGCGTTTTCCTTCACCTTCGAGAGCAAACTCCCAAGCCCGCCGCGTGCGGGCTTTTGTTTGGGCATCGAGAGCCGCTCAGTCTGCGGGCTTGCGCAGCACCCGGTCGATGGCCTCGGTCTGGCTGACAATTTCCTTCAAATCCTGGTTCAGCAGGCTGGTACGGCGGCGCAGGTTGTCCCAGCCGGACCAGGCGCTGGCCTCGGCCGGCACTGGTTCCGGCGTGACCGGGCCGATCAGTTCGATCTTGCCTGACAGGGCCTTGTCCTCAGCCGCCTCGGGCGACACCACCACGGCACCGCCCCGTTTTCTCGGCTTGGGTGCCAGCAGGCGCTGGGCTTCTGCCAGGTGCTGGCTGGCTTCCAGGTAGGTCTCCTCGATCAGCCTGGCCACCGCGCTTTGGGGCATGTTTTCCTGATGCCGCCGCAGCATCAGGCGCAAGGCGGCGATATGGGCGGCCACCAGGTAGTTCTGCACGATGAAGCGGTTCAGCTCACGGACCGCGCGCTGCTTGGTGGCTGGTTCATCCATCATGCGCACCAGCGCCGAGATGAGCGCGGCCAGGCTGTCCATGAAGCCCTTGCGGCAGACCCGGTAGAAGAAGTCATCCTTGACCTTGCCCTCCAGCAGGTCGCGGCTGGCGGTGAGATAGCGCTGGCTGGACTTGAGCACGTTGCGCAGCAGCTTGGGCAGGTCGCGATACTCCCAGGCCGGCAGCACGTAGCTGAACACGGTGGCGATCACGACGCCGATGAGGGTATCGATGAGCCGCTCGCCGATCACGCCCTGGTGGCCGGCCGGCACCAGCAGGTTGAGCAGCATCAGGATCTGCACCGAGGCGGCAATGGCGGTGTAGCGGTACTTGATGTAGGTAAAGGCGGGGGCTGCCACGCTGGCCGCAAACAGCACCGCCAGCTGGCCCAGCGGGTTGTGCACGAAGCGCAGGATCAGCATGGTGATCAGGCAGCCGATCACGGTGCCGATCAGGCGGTCTGCCATGCGCTGCTTGGTGGCGCTGAAATTGGGCTTCAGGATGATGACGATGGTCAGCACGATCCAGTAGCCGTGCGCCATGTAGGGCAGCAGCCCGGCAATCCACAGGCCCGTGGTCACCGCCAGCGCCACCCGGATGGCAAAGCGGAAGATCGGCGACTGCCAGCGCAGGTTCACCAGCAGCATGTTGAACTTGAATTTCTGCTGGGTCAGGAAGGGCGTCATGTCCGAACCCGGCAGGATGGGCAGCGGATCGACCGGATTTTGCGTGGCCTGGTGCACCTGGCCGATGAATTCGATGATGTCGCGGATCTTGTTGTAGGTCACGCGCAGCAGGGTGAGCGCTTCCTGCGAGGCCTGGCGCGGACCGGGCTGGGCCAGTTCCTGCATCTCGAACTGCACCGCGCGCAGCTCGGCCTTGTAGTTCACGCTGGGTTCGGAAGCCTTTTTGCGGGTGATCGCGTAGGCGATCGATTCGATATCCTGTGCTGCCTTGGTGGCCAGGTCGCGCAGGAAGATCATCACATCGGTCTCGCCGAAGTGCTGGCGCAGGAAGGCGTAATCGGCGTGGGTGGAGAGCACCTGTTCATACAGCTCCAGCATCGACAGGTGCACCTGCACCAGCAGGCCATCCTGCTTGGTATGCAGGTCTCGCAGGATCAGGTCGCGCGAGGCCTGCTGCTTGTCGGCCACCACGATCTGCTGGCGCACCAATTGGTTGAACTGGCTGGCCAGGTCATGCTTGACGTCATAGAAATCAGCCTTGATGCGCAGGTAGCGCGCCAGCTCGAAGAGCGCTTCGGCCAGCACCTGCTGCTTGATGCGGCGGCGCAGGAACCACGATACCGCCATCGAATAAGCCAGGTAGCCCAGCCCGCCGCCCAGGAAGAGGCCGGCATGCAGGAAGGCATCGGCGATGGGGACCTGGTTTTCCATCGACAGCGTCATCACCATGAGTGCCGCGAACTGCAGCGGCATGGTCTTCTTGCCATAGACCACCATCATGCTGGCGAAGAAACTCACCACCACCATCATCGCGCTGACCAGCCACGGCACCGGCGCACAGAGGCTGATGACCAGCATGACCACCGTGCAGAGCAGCACCCCCGCCAGCATCTCGTTGAACTTGTGGCGCAGCGGGCTGGGCAGGTCCATCAGGCTGGTACAGAGCGCACCGAGGAAGACCGTCATCGTGGTCGGCATGTCAGCCACGTTGAACACCAGGAGGGTCAGGCCGACCACCCCGATCGCGATCCGCACACCCGTATAGAAATAATGACTGAAGAGGAAGGTGCGAATGTCCAGGGCGTAATGCATGTAGACGGGACGGCGTTGCATCGCCGCTTTGGAATGAGTTAGGCGCTTATTCTCTGCCTTCTTTTGCATTTAGACAACCGGACCGCATCATGAAGATAAAAGCAGTTCTGGCGGCAGAAAGATGACGGGAAAAGCGTGCTTCAGGGACTTCGGCGGGGCAGCTGCTGCTGTAGATGCTTTCACCAAAGTTCGCTTTCTTATGAACGAAGTGCGTGCAAGAGGTTTCATTTCTTCGTTTTTTTACGATACGAAATCGTCGTTTCGTATTGTGAAAAACGCCGGTGCGCTGCATCAAAATTGTTTTTCATTCTCCGGATTTTCGTTTCGTATCGCAAAATCATGAATATAAGTGTCTGTTTTTATTGATATAAAAATTTTACAGATATCTTATATAAGACATTGTTGCTCTGCTTCGCCAGGCCTACTATGAAGTCATGGAATCAACGATTTCATCCGGTTTCAAGCCACTTCATATTGACCAACAAGGAGATCCACATGAGCACACGTGAACAGCAAATCCAGGCCCTGGAACGCGATTGGGCAGAGAACCCGCGCTGGAAGGGCATCAAGCGCAACTACAGCGCTGCCGACGTGGTCCGCCTGCGCGGCTCGCTGCAAATCGAGCACACCCTGGCCAAGCGCGGTGCCGACAAGCTCTGGAACCTGGTCCACAACGAACCCTTCGTCAACGCCCTGGGCGCACTGACCGGCAACCAGGCCATGCAGCAGGTGAAGGCCGGCCTGAAGGCCATCTACCTGTCCGGCTGGCAAGTGGCCGGCGATGCCAACCTGGCCGGTGAGATGTATCCCGACCAGTCGCTGTACCCGGCCAACTCGGTGCCGATGGTGGTCAAGCGCATCAACAACACCTTCGCCCGCGCCGACCAGATCCAGTGGTCCGAAGGCCGTGACGACATCGACTTCTTCGCGCCCATCGTGGCCGATGCCGAAGCCGGTTTCGGTGGTGTCTTGAATGCCTTCGAACTGATGAAGTCGATGATCGAAGCCGGTGCCGCCGGCGTGCACTTCGAAGACCAGCTGGCCTCGGTCAAGAAGTGCGGCCACATGGGTGGCAAGGTGCTGGTGCCGACCCGCGAAGCCTGTGAGAAGCTCAACGCCGCCCGCCTGGCTGCCGACGTCATGGGCACCAAGACCCTGGTGATCGCCCGTACCGATGCCGAAGCCGCCGACCTGCTGACTTCCGACGTGGATGCCAACGACAAGCCCTTCCTGTCGGGCGAGCGTACCGTGGAAGGCTTCTTCAAGACCCATCCGGGCATCGACCAGGCGATCTCGCGTGGCCTGGCCTATGCCGAGTATGCGGACATGGTCTGGTGCGAAACCGGCAAGCCGGACCTGGCTTTCGCCAAGACCTTCGCCGAAGCCATCCACGCCAAGTTCCCTGGCAAGCTGCTGGCTTACAACTGCTCGCCGTCCTTCAACTGGAAGAAGAACCTGGACGATGCCACCATCGCCAGGTTCCAGCGCGAACTGGGTGCCATGGGCTACAAGTTCCAGTTCATCACGCTGGCCGGTTTCCATGCGCTGAACTACTCGATGTTCAACCTGGCGCACGGCTATGCCCGCAACCAGATGTCGGCCTTCGTGGAGTTGCAGGAAGCCGAATTCGCCGCCGCCTCCAAGGGCTTCACGGCGGTCAAGCACCAGCGCGAAGTCGGCACCGGCTACTTCGACGCCGTGACCCAGGCCATCCAGCAAGGCCAGTCGTCGACCACGGCCCTGCACGGTTCGACCGAAGATGAACAATTCTTCGATGACAAGGCCAAGAAGGCCGCCTGAGCCGAGGTGATGCCGAAGTTTGAGTGAATGTGTGTGATGTAACGCCGGCCCGCATCCTTGCGCGGGCCGGCGGGGAGATCCCCGAACTTGATGCCGCACTCCACAAGAGTGCGGTTTTTTTTTGTCCGTCTCCCGCGATCCAGTCGTCCAGGATCAGGGACGATGCAGGCGGCCGTCGCGCAGTTCGAATACCGTCTGCCCCAGCGCTTCCACATCGGCCGGGTCATGGGTGATGAGCAGCATCGGCACCTGCAGGCGGGTTTGCAGCTCGGCCAGCTCGGCGCGCATGCGCTGGCGCAGGGACAGGTCCAGTGCCGAGAAGGGTTCGTCCAGCAAGAGCATGTCGGGTTCGGCCACCAGTGCGCGCGCCAGCGCCACCCGCTGCCGCTGGCCGCCGGAAATCTGCGACGGGCGGCTGTGGGCGATGGTGTCCAGTTCAAAGGCTTGCAACCATTGGCGCACCGCCGGGTGCTCGGCCGGCCGGCGCAGGTTGACGCTGCCGCGTGCCAGGCCGAAGGCGATGTTTTGCGCCACCGTCAGATGCGGGAAGAGGGCGTAGTCCTGGAACAGGTAGGCGACGTTGCGCTCCTGCACGCGCACATCGATGCCTTGCGTGCTGTCGAAGAGCGTGCGGCCCTGGATGCGGATGTGGCCGCTGTCAGGGCGCATCAAACCGGCGATGGCCTTGAGGGTCAGGCTCTTGCCCGAACCCGAAGGGCCGTAGAGCACGATGCGCTGGCTGTCGGAGGCCAGGGTGATGTCCAGCGAAAAGACGCGATCGGCAGCGCGCAGTTCTTTCTGGAGGTAAAGGTCGACGCTCACGTGTTCGTTCAGGTAGCAGGAGGGAAGGTGAAGCAATCTTACCGGAGCGGCAGCTGGGTGCGGTCCGGCATCAGGCGCCCGGCCACCAGCAACAGCACGATGCAGGTGATTGAGGTCACCACGACCAGGACGGTGGCAGCCCCGTCGTCGCCCGCCTGCACGGCCTCATAGATGGCCACCGACAGGGTTTGCGTGCGTCCCGGCAGGTTGCCGGCCACCATCAAGGTGGCGCCGAATTCCCCCAGGGCACGCGCGAAGGCCAGCAGCACGCCCGCCATGATGCCGCGCGTGGCCAGGGGCAGGCTGACCCGGAAGAATACCCCGGCTTCGGACACGCCCAGCACGCGGGCGGCGTCTTCGAGCTGATGATCGACGCTCTCGAAGGCTGCGCGCGCGGCCTTGAGCACCAGCGGAAAGGCCACCACGGTAGAAGCCAGCACCGCTCCCTGCCAGGTGAAGACCAGCTGGATACCCATGCCCTCCAGCCAAGCCCCGAAGGTGCCGCGTCGGCCGAACAGCACCAGCAGGTAGTAGCCCAGCACGGTCGGCGGCAGTACGAGCGGCAGGGTCAGGATGGAATCGATGAAATCCCGCAGCGGCGAGCGCCAGCGCGAGAGCCCATATGCAGCGGCCACGCCCAGCACCAGGTTGAGCAAAGTCGCCAGTCCAGCGACCTTCAGCGAGAGCAGCAGGGGTGTCCAGACCGGATGCATCAGGCGCGCCGCGGCAAGTGATCAGGGCTTCTGGAAGCCATAGCGAGCCAGCACCGCCTGGCCGCCGGCCGAGAGTACGTGCGCCACGAACTGCGCGGCCAGTACCGGCTGCCTGGTACCGGCGGTCACCGCGATGGGATAGGTGGCCGGGGTGGTGGAGGGGATGCGCAGGGCCACCTTGACCTTGTCCGGCATGACCGCCGCGTCGGTGGCAAAGACGAAGCCGGCGTCGACTTCGCCGCGCGCCACGTAATCCAGGCTGGTGCGCACGTTTTCGGCCATCACGCCCTTGGCTTGCACTTGCGTCCACAGTCCGGCCTGTTCCAGCGCGGCCTTGGTGTAGCGGCCGAAGGGCACGGAGGCCGGATTGCCCAGGGCGATGCGCTGGTAGCCATTGCCGGTAAGGTCCGCCAGCGTCGCCGGTTGCGCTTTGGCGTCATGCGGCACGATGACCACGATCTGGTTGGCGGCGAAATTCTTGCGGGTGGCCGGATCCACGGCTTTTGCGGCGGCGGCCTTGTCCATGGCGGTCTGGTCAGCCGAGGCGAAGACGTCGGCCGGGGCACCGCGCACGATCTGCTGCATGAGGATGTCAGAAGCACCAAAGTTGGTAATGACCTTCGCTCCCGGATGCTGCTGTTCGAAACTTTGTGCCAGTTCCTTGAAGGCATTGGTGAGGCTGGCCGCAGCCGATACCACCAGGTCGGTGGCCTGCGCGGCAGAACTGGCCAACAGCAGCGCAGCGGCGCCAGCGGCACCCAGGGCGGCTTTGAGGCGGGAGGTCTTTGACATCGTGCAGTCCTCGGTCGTGACAAATGAAGAAAAGGGCAAAAAGCAGAAGCCCGGCAAGTCGGCGAAATATACGCAAGGATATAACGAACGTCAATTGCGTGCAGCCGCTTGGCCGCAGTGGACTGCCCGCTAGTACAATCACGCGCATGAATGATTCCAAGACCCTACGAGTGCGCGTGATGCAAGGCGAGACCATCGCCTTCGGCCCGGGGAAGGCCGACCTGCTGCAGGCGATTGCACAGACCGGATCGATTTCCGGGGCGGCGCGCGAGATGGAGATGTCCTATCGCCGCGCCTGGCTGCTGGTGGAGGAAATGAACCGCTGCTTCACCAGCCCGCTGGTGGCGACTGCCACGGGTGGCGCACGCGGGGGCGGGGCGGCAGTCACTGAGCTGGGCCAGGAAGTGCTGGCGCGCTATCGCCGCATGCAGAAGAAGGCGGCGGCCAGCATCGCCGCCGACCTCAGGCATCTGCAGGGCTTGATGAGCACCGCCCATCCGGAGGGCGACGACGACCATGCATGAGCTGTGGATCAAGTACCGGCTGCGGGTACTCAATGCCTGCCGCGTTTCCGAAAACCATTCCATGCTGCTGTGGGGCGCGCTGGCCGGTTTTGTCGGTGCGCTGGCCACGATCGCCTTCCGTGAATGCATCGCCCTGCTGCAGATCTGGCTGACCGGGCATGATGGCAGCTTCGTCGATATCGCCAAGGGGCTGTCCTGGCCGGTGCGGGTGCTGCTGCCAACCTGCGGCGGTGTGATCGCCGGCTTGTTCCTGGTGTGGGCCAAGCGCACCCCGGCCGGCAATGGCGGCGACTACATGGAAGCCGTGGCCATCGGCGATGGCGCCATTCCGGTGCGCAATACGCTGTTGCGCAGCATTTCCTCGCTGGCCTCGATTGCCTCCGGCGGTTCCATCGGCCGTGAGGGGCCGATGGTGCAGCTCTCGGCACTGTGCGCCTCGCTGGTGGGCAAGTTTTCGCACTTTCCTTCATCCCGCCTGCGGCTGCTGGTGGCCTGCGGGGCTGCAGCCGGCATTACCTCGGCCTACAACGCGCCGATTGCGGGCGCTTTCTTCATTACGGAGATTGTCCTCGGCTCGCTGGTGATGGAAAGTTTCGGCCCGGTGGTGGTGGCCTCGGTGGTCGCCAACATCACCATGCGCGAGCTGCCCGGTTATCGCGCCGCCTACGAGATGCCGTATTTCCCCGAGATCGGTGGCTGGGAAGTGCTGCTGTTCGTGGTGCTGGGTGTGCTGGCCGGGATCCTGGCGCCACGATTCCTGCGGGTGCTGGAACTGGGCAAGCAGGGCTTCGGCCAGCTGAAATTGCCGCTGCCGGTGCGCCTGGGCGTGGGCGGGCTGCTGGTCGGGCTGATTTCCATCGAAGTGCCGGAGGTCTGGGGCAATGGCTACAGCCTGGTCAATTCGCTGCTGCATACCACCTGGCTGTGGCAGGCGGTATTGATGGTGCTGGTAGTGAAGGTATTGGCCACGGCCATCACGGTCGGTTCGGGTGCGGTCGGCGGGATCTTCACGCCGACGCTCTTCGTGGGGGCGGCGGTGGGCTACCTGTTCGGGGATGCGGCGCAGGCCTTGCTGCCTTTCCACATGTCGCAGCCCTTCGCCTATGCCATGGTGGGCATGGGTGCCTTCCTGGCGGCCGCCTCCTATGCGCCGCTGATGGCGATCCTGATGATCTTCGAAATGACCCTGAGCTACCAGGTGGTGCTGCCGCTGATGCTCTCCTGCGTGGTGGCCTATGTGGTGGCGCGCAGCACGGACGGGCGCTCGATGTACGAGATCACCCTCAAACGCCACCGCGACAACGAAGAACGGCTGCGCCTGCGCGGTACCCACATGAGCGAACTGATCCGCCCGGCCGAAACGGTGCTGGCCGAGACGGCCAGCCTGGAGGAGGTCAGCGCGCTGTTCCTGAAATACCCGGTCAAGTACGTCTACATCGTCGATGCCCATGAGCGCTACCAGGGCGTGGTGGCCTTGCAGGACATCACTTCCTGGCTGCTGGACAAGAAGGAACCGGCAGGCCGGGTCGCACGGGACTTCCTGCGCCCGCATTTCCTGCATGAAGTCACGCCGGACATGTCGCTGGGCGAGGCGCTGCAGCTGTTCCTGGATCACCAGGGGGAGCGTTTGCCCGTCATCGCCAGCGCTGAAGACCCGCGCCTTTTGGGGGTGGTCTTCAAGACCTCGCTGCTGGACGCCTATTTCCGCCTGGATCGCGCCGGCAACTGAGGGCAGGGGAGAGCCTGCTGACTCCTGCGTTGCAGCTGCTGGCACCGCCGTTGTTTGTAACAATGGCGGAGGTGTCCGACAACTGCTCACTTATCCTTGATAAAATGCGAAACATTCCACCTCAACGGTGGTCGTGGCGCAAGGCGCAAGCAAGCTGCGCTGCCACCCGATTTCAACCCCCCATCCTAGAAGTGAATTTTCCATGCTGAGTTATCGCCACGCTTTCCACGCCGGCAACCACGCCGATGTCCTGAAGCACATGGTGATCATCCAGTTGATGCGCTATCTCGGGCAGAAAGACCCTGCCTACATGGTCATCGACACCCATGCCGGCGCAGGCGTCTATGCGCTGGATGGAGATTACGCCAGCAAGAACGCCGAATATGAAACCGGCATCGCCAAACTGTGGGACCGCAAGGACCTGCCGGCGATGGTGAAGGAATATGTCGATCTGGTCAGGTCGCTCAATCCCAGCGGCAAGATGCGTTATTACCCCGGTTCGCCCTACTGCGCCGAGAAGACCATGCGCGAGCAGGATCGGTTGCGCCTGTTCGAAATGCACCCCAGCGAAGTGAAGGTGCTGGAAGACAACTTCCGCAAGCTCGAAGCCCACGCCGCCGCCCAGGGCCAGCGCCCGGCCGCGCGCGGCAAACGGGTGATGGTGTACCGCGGCGATGGTTTCCAGGGCCTCAAGGCCTTGCTGCCGCCGCCGTCACGTCGCGGCCTGGTGCTCATCGATCCGCCCTATGAAGACAAACGCGACTACAGCCACGTGGCCCAGGTGCTGGCCGATGCGCTCACGCGCTTCCCGACCGGCACCTATGCGGTGTGGTATCCGGTCCTGCAGCGCAACGAGTCGCGCCAGTTGCCCGAGCGCTTGAAGCGCCTGGGCGCCAAGAGCTGGCTCAATGTCACGCTGGCCATCCATGGCCCGGCACCGGATGGATTTGGCCTGCACAACAGCGGCATGTTCATCCTCAACCCGCCATGGACGCTGGAAGCCCAGTTGAAGGAAGTCATGCCCTGGCTGATCGAGGTGCTGGGGGTGGATGACACTGCCGAGTATGTGCTGGAGTCCGGCGAAAACTGACGCAATAAACAGCAGATTTGTGAATATCTGTGAGTTTTTTCGCTTTGAGTAGTCTGGATGTCGCTGAAACCATGCCAAATCGGCATACAATAAGCGGATTGCTTCACGTCAAGATTGATCGCAACGCCAGGGGCCCCTGAAAAACCAACCATGTCAGACCAGTCAGCCGATCCAACCGTTTCGCCCCTTCCTGCGCACCAGGCCCTGGATTTCTTCCTGGCGCGCCAGCCCATCCTGAGCCGCGACCAAGACCTGATCGGCTATGAACTGCTGTTTCGCAGTGCTGCCTTCGGTCCGGCCAATGTGAAGGATGACGTCACGGCCACGGCGGCCGTGATCGCCCATGCATCCGAGCTGGGCTTGTCCAACGTGATCGGCAACCTGCACGGCTTCATCAATGTCGATGCGGCTGTGCTGATGAGCGACTTCATCTATTTCCTGCCGGCCGACAAGGTGGTGCTGGAGATCCTGGAGACCGTGCGCGTGACGCCCGAACTGGTGACGCGGGTGCGTGAACTGGTGGCCGCCGGCTACGTCTTTGCGCTGGACGACGTGGTGGCCGAGTCGCAGGAGATCGAAGAGCTGCTGCCGCTGGTGAAGATCATCAAGATCGACGTGATGGAAGTCGATCCCAGCAAGCTGCTCAAGCTGTCGGTGCATTTCAAGCGGGCGCAGAAGGAACTGCTGGCCGAGAAGGTCGAGAGCCTGCAGGTGTTCAATGACTGCATGACGTTCGGCTTCGATTATTTCCAGGGCTATTACTTCGCCAAGCCGATGATCCTCCAGGGCAAGAAGCTGGAAGCCTCGAAGATGATCATCATGCACCTGCTCACGCTGCTGGTGCGCAATGTCGACAACGCCGAGATCGTGCGCTACATCAAGCGCGATGTGGCCCTGTCGCTCACGCTGCTGCGGCTGGTCAACACGCCCGTCTATGGTTTCCAGAAATTCATCGACTCGCTGGGCCAGGCGCTGATCGTGCTGGGCCGCCGCCAGCTCAAGCGCTGGCTGCAGATCCTGCTGTTTGCCAATACCGACAAGGACCGCGCCCATTCCATGTCGCCGCTGATGATCCTGGCGGCCACGCGCGGCAAGATGCTGGAACTGATCACGGCCAAGATCCGTCCGGGGCGCCGCAAGATGTCGGAGATGGCGTTTACGGTCGGCATCATGTCGCTGGTGGATGCACTTTTCGGCATGAGCATGGAAACCGTGCTGCGCCAGATCACCGTCAGTACCGAGATCCGCGAAGCGCTGCTGCGCCGCACCGGTTTCTATGGCACCGTGCTGCGCCTGGTGGAGTGCACCGAACTGCGCGCGCCGGACCAGGAGGAGATGCAGCGCCTGCTGGACGAACTGCAACTGTCGGCCGATGATTTCTTCGCCGCCGAAAAGCAGGCCTTCGAATGGGGCAACAGCATCGCCAACAACAATATCGGGCAGCAGGCCAGCATGCAGATGTCGCCGCCGCCGGAGGGCTATATCGATGACGATGATGACGATGACTGAATGCGCCGCTGCACCGGGAGCGCACGTGTTGTCATGACGGGAGGGCTGCGTTTGCAGCCCTTTTCATTTTCAAGCGCGACAGGCTGAATCTACTTGCTCCGCATGCGGGCCACCAGCCGGCGCAGCAGCCGCAACAGGCGAGAGGACGGCGCGCCCGGGCGCATTGCCATGCGGGCGGCCAGCTTGCCCTTGAATTCCCCGATGGCGGACTTGACCGCCTTGATCAGGCGCTGCACCTGCTGCCAGCCGGCCGTGGCCTGCAACTGTGCGGTGAGCCTGGCTTTGAGCTCCAGCAGCCGGGTGTGATAGCGCTGGAACCAGTCCAGCGACAGCAGGCTGCGGCGGGTGAGCGCATAGATGCGCGCCACCAGCGCCGTACCCAGCACCTTGGCAGTGAGCACGATGATGAGGCCCAGGCTGGGGTGGCCATGCGCGATGGACATCAGCGCCAGGATCTTCACCGGCAAAAGCAGCAGGGTCGGTGCCAGGAAGATCAGCAGGGCGGCGTAGGGCGAGAGCCGTTCCACCCAGCGTTGCAGCCGGACCAGCCAGGGCCATTCAGGGATGCGCGCCAGGACCGCCTGGGTTGCGTCCCACAGCCATTCTTCCAGCATCAGCAGCAGGGCTGCGGTGTAGATCAGCGGTGCGAGCAGGCGCCGGCGCCAGCGGGGCGGCCGGCGCGGCGGCAGGGTCGGGTCAGTCATCCAGCAATCAGACCGCGCGCGCCTTGATGAGCGAGAGCCAGCGGTCGCCCCATTTCACGTCGCTCATGCAGGAGGCATAGCCGGTGACGGTGCGGGCGGCGCGCTCCAGCAGCTGGATGTCCGCCTCGTGCTGGCGTGCCACGTGCGGGTCTTCCAGGAACAGCACGCGGCGGCACTGGCGTTCCAGGATCAGTTCGGCGATCTGGGCATCCCCGCCCAAGGGGCCGGAGAGGAAGGGCTTGACCCAGTTGCGGCCAGCTTCGCCTTTCATCTTCACCGCCAGCTGGTTGAGCAGGCCGCCGGTGGTGCCGGTGGCACAGCGGAAGGCAAACTGGTCGAGTATCTCGAAATGCTTTTCGGCCAGCTCCAGCATGCGCGTTTTCATGGCGTCGTGGGCGATCAGGGCGATGCCTTCGTCCTTCAGATGGAAACGGTCGTCCAGGAAACTGTCGGGCGCGGCCCCGTTGGCCAGGGCTTCCAGCTCGAACCACTCCTGGGCACCGGCCAGGGTCGAGAGGAAGGGCTTGCCGTGGATCACGCACTGGCGCTTCAGGGCCACCGCTTCCGGGAAGGTGGAAGAAGGGTCGACCGGATCGATCAGGTAGATCACCGCATCGAGCGTGCGGGCGGGATCGGGATCGACCGTGCGCGACACCAGCTTCATGAGGCCACCGTGCCGGCCATAGGGAAAGCGCACCAGGTGCTCATAGCCGGGCAGAAGATTCATTTGGCCGATGGCGTCCAGCGTGCGGCCGACCACGATCAGTTCGGGTTGCAGGCTTTCGATGCGATGGCGCGATCCGGTCAGCAGCTGGACCAGGGCGGAATCCGAGGCGTCTTGGTGGGCGCGGTTGGCGATGAGACCGATGCGATAGCGGGGAGCGATGGAAGACATGGGCGCAAGCAGGCGAGTTGGAGGACCTGGCATGGACGGCATGCGCAGGTGCGAGTGGAGATTATCGCCGAGTGCGCTCCAAAGGGCGAGTCCGGCAAATGCCCCGCGCATTAATCGCCGCAACTGTACCGTTGCAGGCGCTCGCATGCGGCTACAATAAGCGTCAACCTGCATACCAACCCCACTCCAGCATGAACAAGGCTTTTGTAAAAGAATCCGACGGTGCCGACGACGATGATGAAATCGCCTTGCCGGCCATTCCCGCCGGCAGCAAGAACTACATGACCCCGCAGGGGCATCAGCGCATCAAGGATGAGCTGCTGCACCTGATCGATGAAGAGCGTCCGGAAGTGGTGCGCGTGGTGTCCTGGGCCGCCTCCAACGGCGACCGTTCCGAAAACGGCGACTACCTCTACGGCAAGAAGCGCCTGCGCGAGATCGATCGCCGCATCCGCTTCCTCACCAAGCGGCTGGACAATGCCGAGGTGGTCGATCCTTCGGTGCATCACGGCAGCGACCAGATCTTCTTCGGCGCCACCGTCACTTACGAAAATCAGCGCGGCGAAGCGCATACCGTCACCATCGTGGGCATCGATGAACTCGATCCCTTGAAGGGGCTGATCAGCTGGATCTCGCCGGTGGCGCGGGCGCTCACAAAAGCCCGCGAGGGCGATGAAGTGGTACTGCAGACACCGTCGGGGGTAGAGCAGCTGACCATCCTGGAAGTGACGTATCCGGCGCCGCAGTAGCGCTTGTCCTTTTCCCTTGTTGACGGCGGCCCGGCGTGCAAATTGCATGCGGGCAGGCTGTCGCCGCGTGCGCCACTTGCGGCGCCCGGCACACCGAATTTCAATCTTCCACGAGAACGTTTCATGTCCATCGTTTTTGCCAGCCTGAATCATCCGCAGCGCGTCGTCCTGGCTGCCGAGGTGCATTCGCGCCCCTTCTTGCAGCTCACCCGCTCGGAAACCCTGACGCACCTGGCCGTCTACGTGCGCGAAGACGGCAACAGCGGCCGTCACGCCAGCGCCCAGCATGCCCTGCTGGACGAATTGTGCGCGCACTTCGGCGTAGTCGCCCCAGGCGGCGAGGCCAAGCACTTCTATCATGACTTCGGCCGCTTCCGCCTGAAGTGGGAATGTCATACCGAGTTCGCCACCTACACCTTCGCCCAGGCGCATGAGGAAGAACTTGGTACGGACCAGGCCTTTGCCCGTGCGCCGCTGGCGCACATCCCGCAGCAATGGCTGCTGGGACTGAAGGGCAAGCTCATGGTGGCCGCGCATGTGGTGGTCGAGCCGGGGGCCGACGATACGGCTGCGACGGCGCGCCAGATGCAGCGCATCTTCGAAGGCAAGCTGATGAGTTCCAGCAAGGTCTTGCAAGGGGGCGAGATCTGGACCGATTTCCAGATCCAGTCCGATGGTTTCTCGCGCTTCGTGGTGCGCGATATCGGACTGCGCGAATTGCAGGGCGGACGCCTGGCGCAGCGCATTCTTGAAATCGAGACCTATCGCATGATGGCGCTGCTGGGTTTGCCGCACGCGCAGCAGTCCGGCCCATTGCTCAACGAGATCGAAGGCGACCTCGCTGCGCTGACCGCCGCCATGGTGCAGTCCGAGCAATCCACCAGCGGCACCCCGGAGGAGATGGCCGAGGATGAACGCATCCTGCGCAAGATCACCGGGCTGGCGGCGCGCATCGAGAAGCTGTCGTTGGAGAACAGCTATCGCTTCTCGGCCTCGCAAGCCTATTTCCGCCTGGTGCAGGCGCGTATCGAGGAATTGCGCGAGCAGCGCATCGAGGGAGTACCGACCATCGGCGAGTTCATGGAACGCCGCCTGGCGCCCGCCATGAATACCTGCCAGGCCATCGCCCGCCGCCAGGAAGCGCTGGCCGAGCGCATCGCCCATACCAACGACCTGTTGCGTACCCGCATCGGCATCGTGCAGGAGCGCCAGAACCGCCAGATCCTGGAATCCATGAATACCCGAGCCGCCCAGCAGCTGAAGCTGCAGCAGGCGGTGGAGGGCTTGTCGGTGGCGGCGATCTCGTACTACGTCATCGGTTTGCTGGGTTATGCCGGCAAGGCGGCCAAGGCGGCCGGCCTGCCGATCAATCCGGACCTGGCCACCGGGCTGGTCGTGCCGGTGGTGGCGGCCTGCGTCTGGCTGGGCTTGCGCCGCATGCACAAGGACCTGGGAAACCATTGACGATGTTGCAAAGCGAACGGGGCGCACCGCCTTGGCGATGCGCCCCGTTGCAGGGAGATGTTCAGGCGAGGATCAGACCGCAGCGTTGATCTTGGCTTGCGCATCGGCCACGGCGGCCTTGGCGGCTTCTTCGCCCATGGACACGCCTTCTGCGACCACCAGTTCCACATCGGTGATGCCGATGAAGCCCAGCGCGCTCTTGAGGTACTTGCCCTGGAAGTCCAGCGCTTCCATCGGGCCTTCGGAATACTTGCCGCCGCGCGAGAGGATGATGATGGCCTTCTTGCCGGTGACCAGGCCAACCGGGCCGGTCTCGGTGTACTTGAAGGTACGGCCGGCGCGGAAGACGTGATCGATCCAGGCCTTCAGGGTCGACGGCGGGGCGAAGTTGTACATCGGCACGCCGATGACGATGGTGTCGGCGGCCAGCAGTTCGTCCACCAAGGCGTCGGATTGCTTGATGACTTCGGCTTGCTCGGCGCTGCGGGCATCGGCCGGGGTGAAATAGGCACCCAGCAGCGATTCGCTCAGGTGCGGCAGGGCATTGGCCGCCAGGTCACGGTGGATGATCTTGCCGCCGGGGTTCTTGGCTTGCCATTGCTGGGCGAAGGAAGCGGTCAGCTCACGGGAGATGGAACCGCCGCTGCGGGCGCTGGAATCGATGTGCAGGAGAGTGCTCATGGTGTGTCCTTTCGTTGTTCGGTGGGCAAGGCCTTCGGTGAACGCCTTTGCATTGGGGTCAACGATACCCAGTTTTCATTTCTTCCAATAGATGCGAGAATCGCATTTCACTGATCCATTTTTGGTGGGAATCGATTATCGCCATGCTAGACCTCAACGACATCTGGCTCTTCGTCCACGTAGTGCGGGCCGGCAGTTTCGCCGCCGCCGGGCGCAAGCTGTCCATGCCGCCCAACACCATCAGCCGCCGCCTGCAGGCGCTGGAGGCGGCCATGGGGGTGCGGCTGCTGCAACGCTCCACGCGCCAGCTCAACATGACGGCGGCAGGGCGGGAGTTCTTCGAGCGCTGCGCGCCGGGCCTGGAAGACATCGAACACGCCAGTGCCAGCCTCACCGAAAGCCAGGGCGAGCCCTCCGGCAGCCTGCGCGTGGCCGCGCCGGTGGACTTCTTCGACAATTTCTCCATCGAGTGGATGCATGAGTTCATGCATCTCTATCCCAAGGTGCAGCTGGAGTTCGTGCTCAACGACGGACGCGCCGACCTGATCGCCGAGGGCATCGACCTGGCTTTCCGTGGCGGGGTGCTGCCCGACTCCAGCCTGGTGGCGAGGAAGCTGGTGCAGAGCCATATGGCCCTCATCGCCAGTCCGCGCTACCTGGAGCGGGAAGGCACGCCCCAGGCCCTGGCCGACCTGGTGGGCCATGCCTGCCTGGCCACTTCGCAGGCGCCCCAGCATACGGTGTGGAAGCTGGAAGGGCCGCATGGTCCGGAAAACGTGCGGGTGGTACCGCGCCTGTGCATCAACACCGCACAAGGGCAGCTGCGTGCGGCGCGGGCAGGATTGGGCATTGCGCTGCTGCCGACCATGCTGGCCTCCGAAGACCTGCGCAATGGCAGCCTGGTCAATATCCTGCCGGACTACCAGCGCGACACCATGGGCTTCTATGCCGTCTACGTGCACCGGCGCCAATTGCCCAGCGCGGTCAGTGCGCTCATCGAATTCTTCGCCGACAAACTGGAGCGCGGCATTGCCGACAAAGGCGCGCAGGCTTGCCAGGAGCAACTGGAACGCGAGAGTGCTGCGCTTTCCCTTCCGCCGAAAGCGGCCTGAGCGCAGCTCAGAATTCCACGGCCTGCTCGCCCAGGGCGTAGCGGCGGCAATGTTCCAGATAGGCGCGCTCATGGTTGGCCACCAGGTCGACCACGCTGCGCCATAACCAGGACGGCACTTCCAGCGTCTTCGAGCGTTGCCGCGCCAGTTCGGTGTGCCACGCGCGGCAGGTCGCTTCGTCCATCTGGCGGGCATGCGCCTGGCCTACTACGCGGGCCAGGTAGCGGGCCGCCCGCAGGGCTTCTTCCTGGCTGACGTGATCGATTTCCAGTTTCAGGTCCTGCGGCAGCAGTTCGCGGACGAAGACGGGACGCTCCAACAAGCGTGTGGCCAGCATGCGTGAACCCAGGTGCGGCGCCAGGTGGCGGGCCCCCGTGACAACCCGCTCGGCATTGTCGCGCGGCATGCCGGCATCGCGGTAGCGGGGTGCAGCGGCGGTGACGGCTTCCTTGATATCGAAGAGACACAAGTCGCTGCTTTCGCTGGCCTGTTTGTTCACATCCAGCAGCACGGCAAAGCGCAGCAGGCCCAGGGAGCTGCATCCCTTCATCCAATAAGCGGTATCGAGCATCTTGATCGCGGCGTCGTCTTCGCGATGCCGCAAGGAGGCGGTCAGCAGTGCCCGCGCCGGAGCTGACTCCACCAGCGCGGTGATCTCTTTTCTTTCCTGCCGCGAGGCCGACCAGAAGCGCTTGCCCAGCGGGATATGCACGGTCTTGCCTTGCATGCGTTCATGCGCCAGTTCCTTCCAGGTGCGGCGATGGGCGGTCTTCAGGGCCACGCGTACGGACTGCGGTTTCTTGCCCAGGCGCAGGTCGTCGCCGGGCCGGAAGGCAGATTCATATCCCTCCACCAGCACTTCCATCATCTTGGCCGTGATCACGCCTGGCAGGTCCGAACTGCGCGCGGCCATGGCCAGCGACAGCGCCAGGCGGATCAGGTCGTGTGAGGGGTTGCCGATGACGGTCTGGTCAAAGTCACGAATCTGGATGTCGATCTTGCCCTCGGCATTGGCCACCGGACCCAGGTTGCCGATGTGGCAGTCACCGCATATCCAAATGGCCGGGCCTTCGGGCAGGCTGCTGGCCCGGGTCTCGTTGAGCCAGTTGTAGAAGCGCAGGGTGCTGCCGCGCACGTAAGCGTGGGCGGAGCGGGCCATTTTGAGGTTCTGGGCGGTTTTCAGGATGTCCTGGCGTGCGGAGGGACGAGGCGTCCTCGTGAGCAGTTTTTTTGGCATGGCGATTTATATTATTTATATGAATTTCTTCTGCGGGCGGATGAGGCCCAAGGTCGAGTTTCCTCGCCTCTTCGCCGATTGCCTATCAGAGAAGCGAGACTTGCCTTGTCAGACTCCCGGCCATGGCCTGCTCGCAAGAGGGCTCCCGGAAAAGACAAACGCCCGCATCAGCGGGCGTTTGCAGAGGGAGCAGGGCAGGATCAGCCGCGTTCGCGCAGGATACGTGCGACGCTGTCGATCTTGCGGATGCCGCGCATCAGGCGCGCCAGGTGCACGCGATCCTCGACCTGGATGGTGAAGCGCAGATACTTCATGGACGCATTGCCGCCTTCGTCATCCATGGCCACCGAGACGATGTTGGCATCGGACTCGCCGATCTCGGCCGCGATGCGCGCCAGCGTGCCGCGCTCGTTGTGGATCAGGATGGTGATGCGGCAATCGAAGCGGCGATTGAGGTCGTGGCCCCAGACCAGGTCGATCCAGCGGTCCGGTTCCTTCTCGTGCAGGCGCTTGGCGGTTTCGCATTCCTGGGTATGCACGATCAGGGTCTGGTCCGGCTTGAGATAGCCGGTCAGGCGGTCGCCCGGGATCGGCATGCAGCAGGACGACAATTGCGCCGACGCCCCTTCGCTGCCGGTGATGACCACCGGGTCCGGCTTGTTGGGCAGCATGTGGCCTTCCGGATCCAGCTGCGGCACGCTTGCGCCGGTATCCATCATGGTCATGATGTGGCGTGCCACCAGCGGCGCCATGCGGGTACCGATGCCGATCTCGGCATACAGGTCGTCCATGGTCTTGGCGCTGGATTCGTTGAGCAGGCGCTCGACGATATGGGAAGGAAGTTCAGGCTCGATACCCAGCGTATGAAGAGCGTTGCCCAACAAGCGGCGTCCGACGGCTTGCGACTCGACCTTGTTGGCCGTGCGCAGGCGGTGCCGGATGGCCGAACGGGCCTTGCCGGTGCGCACATAGCCCAGCCAGTTGGGGCTGGGGCGCGAGGTCGGCGAGGTGATGATCTCGACGATGTCACCGTTGTGCAGCTCCGAGCGCAGCGCAGCCGGTTCGTGGTTGATGATGGCCGAGGTGGTCTGGTCGCCGATGTCGGTGTGGATGCTGTAGGCGAAATCGAGCGCCGTGGCGCCACGGGGCAGGGCGATGATCTTCGATTTGGGCGTGAAGACGTAGACCGAATCGGGGAACAGGTCGACCTTGACGTGCTCCAGGAACTCGGCCGAATCGCCGGTCTGCTTCTGGATGTCCAAGAGCGACTGCAGCCAGGCATGGGTGCGTTGCTGCAGGTCGGTGAGGCTGCCTTCGTCGTCCTTGTAAAGCCAGTGGGCGGCCACGCCGGACTCGGCCACGCGGTGCATGTCGGTGGTGCGGATCTGGAACTCGACCGGCGTGCCGTAGGGGCCGATCAGGGTGGTGTGCAGCGACTGGTAGCCATTCAGCTTGGGAATGGCGATGTAATCCTTGAACTTGCCCGGCATCGGCTTGAACAGCGAGTGCAGGGTGCCCAGCGCCACGTAGCAATTGGCGAAGCTGTCCACGACCACGCGGAAGCCGTACACATCGAGCACCTGCGAGAAGCTCAGGTGCTTGTTGCGCATCTTGCGGTAGATGCCGTAGAGGGTCTTTTCGCGGCCATCGACCTGGGCCGGGATACCGGCGGCGATCAGGGTGCTGGTGACCGATTCCATGATCTTGGTCACCACTTCGCGGCGGTTGCCGCGCGCGGCCTTGACGGCCTTGAGCAGGGTACGGTGGCGCAGCGGATGCAGGTGCGCGAAGGACAGCTCCTGCAGCTCGCGGTAGATGTTGTTGAGGCCCAGGCGGTGCGCGATGGGCACGTAGACTTCCATGGTCTCGCGCGAGATGCGGCGTTTCTTCTCGGGCGGCATGGAGCCCAGCGTGCGCATGTTGTGCAGGCGGTCGGCCAGCTTGACCAGGATCACCCGCACATCGCGGGCCATGGCCAGGAGCATCTTGCGGAAGTTTTCCGCCTGCGCCTCGACCTGGCTCTGGAATTCGATCTTGTCCAGTTTGGACAGGCCATCCACCAGCGAGGCCACGGAGGCGCCGAAGCGCTCGATCAGCTCTTCCTTCTTGACGCCCTGGTCTTCCATGACGTCATGCAGGAAGGCCGCCATCATGGCCTGGGCGTCGAGCTTCCATTCGGCGCAGATCTCGGCCACTGCCAGCGGATGCGAGATGTAGGGCTCGCCGGACTTGCGCATCTGGCCCAGGTGCATCTCGTCGGCGAAGCGATAGGCTTCCTTGACCTTCTTCAGTTCGGAAGGGGTCAGGTACTCTTCGAGCTTGGGGATCAGATGCGCGAAAGTCGCCACGCCGCTGTGGGCGGCAGGGGCGACTTCGAGGGGAGTTGCGGTGCGGCCGGAACCGGCGGCACGTTTGGAGCTAGCAGCAGCTGATAAGGTGGAGTCGGTAGTGGTGAGGCTCATACTTGTCCGTTATCAGCTTCATGGACGGACCAGGATCAGGCCGGAACCTTCTTGAGCATCTCGATACCGACTTTGCCAGCGGCGATTTCGCGCAGGGCGGTCACGGTCGGCTTGTCCTTGGCTTCCACCTTCGGGGTGTGGCCTTGCAGCAGCTGGCGGGCACGGTAGGTGGCCGACAGGGTCAACTGGAAGCGGTTGGGGATCTGCTTGAGGCAATCTTCGATGGTAATGCGGGCCATGTGATACTCCTGAATGACGGTCTTGCTTGTGGATTGATGGGTCCGGCGCCGGGTTGCTGGTCTGGCTTGTGCAGTTTAGCTCGCGTGGATGCCCAGCTGGGTGAAGAGGTAGGCATTGCGGGCGGCTTGCTGCGGGAAGCGGCAGCGGGCGGCCTGGACGATTGCCGTCAGTTCGGACAAAGCGACGGCAAACTCTTGATTAATAATAACATATTCGAACTCCGGCGAGTGAGCGATTTCGCCGCCAGCGGCCAGGATGCGGCGGGTGATGACGTGCGGCTCGTCCTGTCCGCGCTTCTTCAGGCGCTCTTCCAGTGCGGCGATCGAGGGCGGCAGGATGAAGATCCCGATCGCATTGGTAAATTGTTTCTTTACCTGCTGGGCGCCTTGCCAGTCGATCTCCAGCAGCACGTCGGTGCCGTTGGCGATCTGGTCGGCAATCATCAGGCGCGACGTACCGTAGTAGTTGCCATGCACTTCGGCCCATTCCAGGAATTCGCCTTCCGCCTGGCGCTTCAGGAAATCTTCCACGTCAGTGAAATAATATTCACGGCCATGTTCTTCGCCCGGACGCGGTGCGCGGGTGGTGTAGGAGATGGAGAGCTTGATGGCCGGCTCCTGCTTGAGCAGGGCGTTGACCAGGGTCGATTTGCCGGCGCCGGACGGGGCGACCACCATGAAGAGGCTACCGGAAGTGGGTTTTTGGACGGGCATGGGGTCCTCGCTGAAAAATGTCTTATTACTATTTAACTATTTAACCGATCAATATCGGTCGGAATGGGGCCGTGCGGCCGGCGTCATTCCAGATTCTGCACCTGCTCGCGCATCTGGTCGATCAGCAGCTTCAGCTCCATGGAGGCATCGGCCAGTTCCTTGACGGCGGCCTTGGAGCCCACGGTGTTGGCTTCGCGGTTCAGTTCCTGCATCATGAAATCGAGGCGCTTGCCGACCTGGCCGCCCTTTTTGAGGATGTGGCGGGTTTCGCCCAGGTGGGCCGACAGGCGCGCCAGCTCTTCGGCGATGTCGATGCGGATGCCATAGAGGGTCACTTCCTGGCGGATGCGCTCCAGCGATTCCTCGCGGGTGGCTACCGGTGCTGCGCCATTCTGCGTCTGCAGGGCCAGGCCCAGGGCTTCGGTCATGCGTTCGGTCGCCTTCTGCTGGAATTGCTCGACCAGTTGCGGCACCAGCGGGGTGATGCGGGCCACGATAGCTTCCATCGCATCCACCCGGGCCAGGATCACGGCCTGCAGGGCCGCGCCTTCACGGGCGCGCGATTCGACGAAGGCGTCCAGGGTCTGCTGCAGGGTGGCCAGGATGTCGGCCTGCAGGGTGTCCTGGCTGATCTCGGCCTCTTCCATCACGCCGGGCCAGCGCAGCAGTTCATTGATCGACAGCGGTGCGGCGTCGGGGAATTGCGCGCGCAGCTGGTCTTGCAGGCTGGCCAGCTGGGCTACCAGGGTGTGGTTCAGGGCCTGGCTGTTGCCGCTGGCGACCTTGCGGCCGAAGGACAGGCGGCATTCCACCTTGCCGCGCACCAGGCGGCCCATGATGGCTTCGCGCAGCATCGGTTCGACTGCACGCAGGTCATCGTTGATGCGGAACTGCAGGTCGAGGAAGCGCGAATTGACGCTCTTCATTTCCAGGGTGACCGTGCCGGCAGTGGTTTCACGGGTGGTGACGGCGTAGCCGGTCATGCTGTAGATGGTCAAGGTCGGGACTCCATAAAGCGGGCGGGCGGCGCAGCAGGGCGCGCCGGCGAAAAAGGGTTGCGGGCGGGGTGGGCAGGTTGGCCAGGCGAGACAAATGGCCGATGCCGCGACGGCGGGCATCGTGTTCCTTTACAATGCCGGACTTGAACGTTCCGGCACCGCCTTGTGCGGCCTGCCCGGGTGCCACCCGGTCGGAGCCCGCATTTTAATGAAGTTTCGCGGCGCCGCGCTATCAAAAACATCAAACGGGCGGTTTTGGGTGCCGATTGGCCACCCGCCATCCGTCCAGCTTCGCCCAGACCAAGACAAGGATCACCATGACAGCTTCCCATCGCCCCAGCGGCCGCAGCGTTTCGCAATTGCGCGACGTGCGCCTGACCCGCCAGTACACCAAGCACGCCGAAGGCTCGGTGCTGGTTGAGTTCGGTGACACCCGCGTGCTCTGCACCGCCTCCATCGAGGAAAAGGTGCCCGGCTTCCTCAAGGGTAAAGGCCAGGGCTGGCTGACCGCCGAATACGGCATGCTGCCGCGCTCCACGCACACGCGCATGGACCGCGAAGCGGCCAAGGGCAAGCAATCCGGCCGTACCCAGGAAATCCAGCGCCTGATCGGCCGTGCGCTGCGCGCCGCCTTCGACCTGGAAGCCTTCGGCGAGCGCACCCTGCAGCTGGACTGCGATGTCCTGCAGGCCGATGGCGGCACCCGCACCGCCGCCATTACCGGCGCCATGGTGGCCGCCTACGACGCCTTCAACGTACTGAAGTCGCGTGGCCTGATCGAAACCATTCCGGTCAAGCAGTTCGTGGCCGCAATCTCGGTGGGCGTTTACCAGGGTGTGCCGGTGCTGGACCTGGATTACTTCGAAGACTCGGATTGCGATACCGACATGAACGTGGTCATGACCGATGGCGGCCATTTCGTCGAAGTGCAGGGCACCGCCGAAGGCGCCGCCTTCGACCGCGCCACGCTCAACAGCCTGCTGGACCTGGCCCAGCAAGGCATCGCCACGCTCAACGGCCTGCAGAAGCAGGCCCTGGGCCTGTAATTCCCGGCCACGTCGCGGCGCAAATCGCCGTACAATGCCGCCAAGAAGCGATGTGAACAAAAACGCCATGTGCTCCACCGACATGGCGTTTTTCATTGGGGCGCAGGGGCTGTCATGCCCATCCCGCGCGCCTCGTCAAGATCAGGACCAGACATGCAACCCAAGCAAAAGATCGTGATGGCGTCCAACAACGCCGGCAAACTGAAGGAATTCGCCAGTCTCCTGGGCGACATCGGACTGGACGTGCGCCCGCAAGGCGAATTCGACGTACCCGAAGCCGAGGAACCTTTCGGCACCTTCGTCGAGAATGCCCTGACCAAGGCCCGCCACGCCGCCCGCCTGACCGGCCTGCCGGCGCTGGCCGATGATTCCGGGGTCTGCGTCAATGCCCTGGGCGGCGCGCCCGGCGTGTTTTCCGCGCGCTACGCCGGCGAACCCAAGTCGGATGCCAACAACAACGCCAAGCTCATCGCTGATCTGGCTGCCCATGCCGACAAGTCCGCCTATTACTACTGCGTGCTGGTCTACGTGCGCCATGCGGACGACCCGCAGCCGGTGATCGCCGATGGTGTCTGGAAGGGCGAGATCATCGACCAGCCGCGCGGGCAGGGCGGCTTCGGCTACGACCCGTATTTCCTGCTGCCCTCCCTGGGCAAGACCGCCGCCGAACTGACGGCGGCCGAGAAGAACGCCGTCTCGCACCGTGGCCAGGCCTTGCGTGCCCTGGTCGAGAAGCTGGCATGATCCCCATCAAGCCGATCCCGGCCGACCTCCCGGCCGGCCAGGCGGCCAGCGGTCCGGCCCAGGCCGCGCTGGCCTTCCTGAAGCCCGGCAGCCTGCAACTGACGGCCTTGCCGCCGCTGTCGCTGTACGTGCATTTCCCGTGGTGCGTGCGCAAGTGCCCGTATTGCGACTTCAACTCCCACGAGGTCAAGGGCAGTTTCCCGGAAGAGGCCTACCTGGATGCGCTGCGCAGCGACCTGGAGCAGTCGCTGCCGCTGGTCTGGGGCCGCAAGATCCATACGATCTTCATCGGCGGTGGCACCCCCAGCTTGCTCTCGGCGGCCGGGCTGGACCGCCTGCTGTCGGACCTGCGCACCCTGCTGCCCTTCGATGGCGACATCGAGATCACCATGGAAGCCAATCCCGGCACTTTTGAAGCCGACAAGTTCCGGTCCTATCGGGAGAGCGGCATCAGCCGCCTGTCCATCGGCATCCAGAGCTTCAACGGCCAGCACCTGCATGCCCTGGGCCGCATCCATGATGGCGACCAGGCGCGCAAGGCGGTGGAGATCGCCCAGGCCAACTTCGACAATTTCAACCTTGACCTGATGTATGCGCTGCCGCAGCAGACCCTGGCAGAGGCGCGGTCCGACATCGAAACGGCCATCGCCTTCGCGCCGCCGCACCTGTCGCTATATCACCTGACGCTGGAGCCCAATACGCTCTTCGCCAAGTACCCGCCGCCGGTGCCCGATGACGATGCCAGCGCTGACATGCAGGACATGATCGCCGAACTGACCACCGCCGCCGGTTACGTCAACTACGAGGTCTCGGCCTACGCCCAGCCCAAGCGGCGCGCCCGCCACAACCTCAATTACTGGCAATTCGGCGACTACCTTGGCATCGGTGCCGGGGCGCATTCCAAGCTTTCGTTCCCGCACCGCATCGTGCGCCAGATGCGTTACAAGCACCCGCAGTCCTATCTGGAGCACGCCAAGGCCGGGACCCCGGTGCAGGAAGAAGCCGAAATCGGCCGCGATGCCCTGGGCTTTGAATTCATGCTCAATGCCCTGCGCCTGACGGAGGGATTCTCACCGAATCTCTTTGCTGAACGCACCGGCATGAGCCTGAACCAGATCGAAAAATCGCTGAATCTGGCAGAGCAAAAAGGCATGTTGTATCGCGATCACGCTTTGATCCGGCCGACTGATCTTGGCCGCCGTTTCCTCAATGATTTGCAGGAAATTTTCTTGTCAGAGTAAAGCCGTGTTGCAAGCCGCCTTTTATCGGGTATATTTAGAAAAAATTTAATTTTAATTAAGTATTCTGCTGGGAAACTTGTTAATAGTTTTTTAACATTGCAGAGCGTCTCAGCAAATCAATGCGGCGCGCCACGATAAAAATATGGCTGTTCAGGATAAAAGCGTTCCATTCCCACTCGTGTTTTTGCAGCCCGTCGCGGACGTCCACCACGTCTGGACCGCGCTGTCGCTGCATATTTCACCGGCGGTCGAAGATGACAATGCGTTGTTGTCTCGCTTGTTCAACGAGTTTGACCTGCACGACGCACTGGGTGGTCTGAGCTGCATCATTCCGGTGCGCGACCCGGCGATCTTCGCGCCGGAATTCCGGCATGAGATCCCGCAAGGCCAGCTCGCATTGCGGGTTCCGGTCGAACATTGCGTGGACCCCGGCAAGATCGATGCGCTGGACTGGCTTTACAGCCGGGGCTTTGCCATCATCGCCGACGGCTTGCCGGCACAGGGCGCGAGCGTATTTCCCTTTGTCGAATCGATGGCGCTGGATGCCGGCGTGGGCCACCTGCCTGAAACCGGACAATGGCTGCATCGCCTGCGGGGCCCGCACCTGGCCGAGAACGTCGGTGATGCCATTCAGTTTGACGCCTGCCGGGCTGAAGGTTTCCGTTGGTTCTCGGGTGACTATGCGCTGCATCCCGACAGCCGCCTGTCTCAAAAGAATTCGATTTCCCGTGCCCGCCTGCTGAAGCTGCTGGAACTGGTGGCGCGCGACGCCGATGCCAACGAACTGGAATCGCTGCTCAAGCAAGATCCGGCCTTGTCATACCAGCTCTTCAAACTGGTCAGCTCGGCGGCCTTCGGTTTCTCGGCGCACATCACCAATTTCACCCAGGCCATCAACCTGCTGGGCCGCCGCCAACTGCAGCGCTGGCTGCAATTGCTGCTGTATGCCCGCTTCCCCGGCGACGAGTCGGCCAATCCGCTGCTGCCGCGCGCGGCTGCCCGCGCCGCCATGATGGAAGCGATGGCACAGAAGGTGGAGTGCACCCAGGAAGAGCTGGATCGCGCCTTCATCACCGGCATGTTTTCCCTGCTGGACATCCTCTTGGGCATGCCCTTGAACGACATCATCGAGCCGCTCAAGCTGCCGTTGGACATCGTCAATGCGCTGGTATACCGCACCGGCCGGCTGGGCAAGCTGCTCGATGTGGTGGAGCGCTCCGAAGACGGCCGCATTCCCCTGCGCCATGTCGACCTGGATGCCGCCGGCCTCGATGCCGAGGTGTATTGCCGTTGTCTCATCCAGGCCTTCAATTGGGCCACACGCGTCAGCACCGAGGCGTGATTACGATGATCTCCTCCGTGGGCACTGACGATCTGGCATGCTGTTCGGCACTGCTGGACGCCATGCAGAACCTGCAGGGCATGGCCTTGCACGCCGCGCTCGGAGGGATTGCATCCGGCTTGCTCAAGCGTCCGGGCGGACGCTTCGTGGTCAGCCTGCCCGCCGTGACACCCGATGGGCTGTGCCAGGTGGTTGAGCATGAGGATGCACAGTTCGGCTACTTCGTCTTCCCGGCCCTGATCCGTCCTTACACGGAACTGGAGCGTACGCGCCTGGCGATGCTGGCGGCCTTCCTGGGGCGCCTGATGCAACGCCGTGCCGAGACCGACAAGCGCGCCCGTTCGCTGGACCAGATCGAAGCCAAGCTGGAGCAGCAGGCCCAGATCCTGAACCAGATGCACGAGTCGGTCATCACCATGGACCCGGCCGGTTTCATCACCAGCTGGAACCGCGGCGCCGAGCAGCTCTTCGGCTACAGCGCGCTGGAAGCCATCGGCCGCAATGTGCTCTTCCTCTACGAGAACGAAGAGGAAGAGGATTCGCTGCACGACCTGTTCCTGGAGCAGGGTGGCCGCGAGATGGAGGTGCGTCGCCGCAAGAAGTCCGGCGAGGTGTTCTGGGCCAGCCTGTCGTTGTCGGTCATGCGTGACCAGAGCGGCCATCCGATCGGCCTGATCGGCTATCTGAACGACATCACCGAACGCAAGAATGCGGAAAAGCTGATCCATCACCTGGCCTATTACGATGCCTTGACGGGCTTGCCCAACCGCACCTTGCTCACCCGCACCGTGGATCAGGCGCTTACCGAAGCCCGCCATGAAAGCATGCACGGCTGCGTGATGTTTATCGACCTGAATCGCTTCAAGCCCATCAACGATACGCTGGGCCATGTGGCCGGCGACATGCTGCTGGTGGAGGTGGCCCTGCGCTTGCGCCGCGCCTTGCGCGAGCAGGATGTGGTGGCGCGCCTGGGCGCCGACGAATTTGCGGTGGCCCTGTTCGATATCGACAAGGATTACCATCCCGGCTTCGTGGCCCAGAAACTGCTGGCCGTCTTCGATGATCCATTCTTCATCGATGGCCACGAGTTGCGCGTGGGCGCCAGCATTGGCGTGAGCATGTATCCGGAAGATGCCAGCGATACCGAAACCCTGCTGCGCCTGGCCGACATCGCCATGTACCGGGCCAAGCAGGGTGGCGACAACAATGAAAACGGCTACGTCTATTACAGCGAAGAGATGAATCGCAACACGCTGGACCTGTTGCGCATCGAAACCGGTTTGCTGCACGCCTTCGAATACAACGAATTGCTGCTGTACTACCAGCCCAAGGTGGATATGAACACCCTGGCCATCACCGGTGGCGAGGCCCTGGTGCGCTGGCAGCATCCGGAGCGCGGATTGCTGCTGCCGGGTGAATTCATCCCGATTGCTGAAGAAACCGGCCTGATCGTGCAGTTGAGCGATTGGGTGCTGGACGCCGTATGCCGCCAGGCGCGCTCGTGGAAAGAAGCCGGCCTGGCACCGATCCGCATCGCCCTGAACGTGACGGCGCGCGAATTCACCCGCTCCCTGCCGGACCGTGTTCGTGCGGCCCTGAACCGGCATGCGCTCAGCGGCGACTGGCTGGAGCTGGAAATCACCGAGAGCATGCTGATGCACAGCACCGATCGCGTCATTTCCATCATGGAAAAGATCTGCAGCCTGGGCATCACGATTTCGCTGGATGACTTCGGGACCGGCTATTCCAGCCTCTCGTACCTGAAGCGCTTCCCCATCAATACGCTCAAGATCGACCGTTCCTTCACCATGGGCATCCCTGACGATACCAATGACTGCGCCATTGCCAGCGCCATCATCGGCATCGCCAAGCAATTGCGCCACAAGGTCATCGCCGAAGGGGTGGAGACTGAAAAGCAATTCAACTTCCTGCGCGAAGCCGGTTGCAACGAATTGCAGGGCTTCCTCTTCTCGCGCCCCATTCCGGCGGCGGACTTCCATGCCATGCTGCTGGAGGGGCGCAAGCTCAACGTGATGCAGCAGGCGGCTTCGTCCGCGCTGCCTGCGGCAGGTTTGCCCGGGCAATGAGGCCACCGGCCGGTGAGCGCCTTCGCGCTGCCGGTCTCCTGCGTTTTCTTCCCGATTTCCGTGTTGTCCTGCGCTGGATGCGGCCCTATGCTGGAGCTCGCCTTGTGAGAAATCCGAGACTTTCGGGCATTCTCTCGAAGTATTTCGGTCCGACTGGAGAATGCTGTCCAGATTTCATCACGGATTTCACTGATTTTTGGCGGGCTGCCGTGTCAATGCATATTCTTCACCATACAACCAACGAAGGAGAACGATCATGAAACGACGTATTGCACAGCTGGCCCTGCTGGCCTGCACCTCTGCAGCATCGCTGGCCATGGCGGCGGAGGCGCCCATCAAGGTGCCGCTGAACCTGGTCAACGGCCAGGGAGTGGTGGCTGCGGCGGGCGAGGTGACCATCAGCGAGACGCCGTATGGACTGGTGTTCCAGCCGGCATTGTCGGGCTTGCCCGCCGGTGTGCACGGCTTCCACGTACACCAGAACGCTTCCTGCGCGCCACTGGAGAAGGATGGGAAGATGGAGCCTGCCCTGGCAGCTGGCGGCCATTGGGATCCACAGAAGACGGGCAAGCATGAAGGACCCTACGGCGAGGGGCATCTGGGAGACCTGCCTGCCCTTTACGTGAGCGCGGATGGCAAGGCCGACTACCCGGTGCTGGCGCCGCGCCTGAAGACGCTGGCTGAAGTGCGGGGACATGCGCTGATGGTGCACGTGGGCGGGGATAATCACTCGGATCATCCGGCTGCGCTGGGTGGCGGGGGCGTGCGACTTGCGTGCGGGGTGATCCAGTAAGGTTTTGCTCTGCTGGCGGCGCTGCGGGATAGGCGGTCAGGCACCATGCCTTGGATTGCTCTCGTGCAGCCGCATAAATTTGGAGTGCGGAATATATTGGAATATTGGAAGGACAAATGAAAAACGGGTCCATCAGGACCCGTTTTTCATTTGAAGCTTTGGCGGAGACGGAGGGATTCGAACCCTCGATACAGGTTTAAGCCCGTATGCTTCCTTAGCAGGGAAGTGCCTTCGACCACTCGGCCACGTCTCCACACTGAAGGCTGTTATCGCATTGCTGCGTTGCCTCAGCGAAGACCGAGATAATATCTTCTCATTTGCATCCGGTCAACAGTCGTCTTGCAAATAAACACTGTTTTTTCACCGGTGCGGTCTTCGCTTTGCGCCGTGCGTGATTTACTTGGCGCTGTCCAGGTCAAATGCCTTGTGCAGGGCGCGCACGGCCAGTTCCATGTACTTTTCGTCGATCAGCACCGAGATCTTGATTTCCGAGGTGGAGATCATCTGGATGTTCACGCCTTCTTCCGACAGCGTACGGAACATCTGCGAAGCGATACCCACATGGCTGCGCATGCCCACGCCCACCACCGAAACCTTGGAGACCTTGGTGTCGCCATTGATGGCAGCCGCACCGATGTGCGCCTTGACGCTGTTGTTGAGCACTTCCACGGCCTTGGCGTATTCGCCGCGCGGCACCGTGAAGGTGAAGTCGGTCTTGCCTTCCACCGACTGGTTCTGGATGATCATGTCCACTTCGATGTTGGCGTCGGCCACCGGGCCCAGGATCTGGTAGGCGATGCCCGGACGATCGGGCACGCCCAGCACGGTGATCTTGGCTTCGTCGCGGCTGAAGGCGATGCCGGTGATGGTTGCTTGTTCCATGTTCTTGTCTTCCTCAAACGAAATCAGGGTGCCGGAGGCGGCTTCTTCGGCCAGCGGCGTGAGCGGGTCGGTCAGCGACGACAGCACGCGGGTCGGCATCTTGTAGTTGCCGGCGAATTCCACGGAGCGGATCTGCAGGACCTTGGAACCCAGGGACGCCATTTCCAGCATCTCTTCGAAGGTCACGGTCTTGAGGCGGCGAGCATCGCTCACCACGCGCGGGTCAGTCGTGTAGACGCCATCGACGTCGGTGTAGATCAGGCACTCCGCCGCCTTGATGGCAGCGGCCACGGCCACGGCCGAGGTATCCGAGCCGCCACGGCCCAGGGTGGTGATGTTGCCGTCGGCGTCCACGCCCTGGAAACCGGTGATGATGACGACCTTGCCGGCGTTGAGATCCTTGCGGACCTTGGCATCATCGATGGAGCGGATGCGCGCCTTGGTGAAGGCCGAGTCGGTCTTGATGGGGACTTGCCAGCCAGCGTAGGAGACGGCCTGCTTGCCCAGCGCCTGCAGGGCGATGGCCAGGAGCGCCACCGAGACCTGTTCGCCGGTCGAGGCCAGCATGTCCAGCTCACGGCCGTCGGGCTGGGCCATGATTTCCTTGGCCATGCCCAGGAGACGGTTGGTTTCACCAGACATCGCCGAAGGCACGACAACGATCTGATGGCCGGCGTCGTGCCATTTGGCAACGCGCTTTGCGACATTCTGGATGCGCTCGATCGAGCCCATCGAGGTGCCGCCGTATTTGTGAACGTATAAAGCCATAGGGGATAAAAAAAGGTGGCCCGACTTTGACAAGAAAACCCTTAGCTAGGCCGGAGGGAACAAACCCTTGACTTTACATGCGGTGCGCCAAAATCTCAAGGGAAAGCGTGATCTGGCAAGCATTTGCGGGGATTTTTGCATGTCGCATCGCAGCAAAAAAGCGCGCTGACAGGGCAAGGCGCGCACGATTTGCCAGACTCGGGCGATGAGAATGCGTACTCCATGCATCAAAGGCAGGGCAGGTGAGGAAATTGGGCGGGGATGGCGTGGAGGAGGGAAGACAGGCGTGGTGCACCAGCTGTCATGTGCCCGTTTGTTGCTGGCGACATGGCAGATGGTGCTGCGGTACGTATTTGCGGTACTGCTGGTAAAGCGGCTACGGTCTTGCAGGATCCCGATGCGGTGGTTCAGACGCAGGTGGCAGGCACTCGTTCGCGTTCATGCTGTGTAACGCGGGGGATGCGCCGGTGCGGAACGCTGCCGGGTTGGAATCGGTCCATCCGGGGACCGGATGCAGATCGGTTCCGATCAGGCGCCGGTGTAGAGGTTCTGTGCCGAGGTCTTGGCTTGTTGCACTTGGTTGGCGACATCCTGGCGGCTCAGCTGCGAGGGAGCCTGGTGGATGATCGGGTACTCGTTGCGCGAAGCGATTTCATGGTTGGCTTGGGCGCGTTGCAGTTCGGCCTTCACGTCAGCACGGGTCTGGGTCGACTGGAACGGGGTTTCCGGGGGATACGGGGCTTCAGCCATGGCGGCGCCGGCAGCGGCGAGCAGGGAGGCGGCAACGATGATGTTCTTGATGTTCATGATAATGTCCTTCGTTTGGGTTGATGGGGTCTTCTTCTCCAGGGGCCGGCGAGTCGTGGGACTGATCCATGCTCTCCTTGTGGGAAAGCCCACTCGTGGGCGCCTTGGCGAAGCCGGTGGGTGCGTTGCTTGTTGCTTTGTTGCATTGCGCCAACCGATGACTGAAGTGTAAATATTGCGAAGACAAAGAAAAATAGGTTTAATCGGAATTGACTATTTCTCTTTCTGGAACAATCGAGGGCTTGAAAAATGGATCGGCTGCAATCAATGCGGGTGTTTGCCAAGGTGGTGGAGCAGGGCAGCTTCGTGCGCGCCGCCGAGTTGCTCGACATTTCCAACGCCGTGGCGACCCGGTTCATTGCCGACCTGGAGGCCCATCTCGGTACGCGCCTGCTCAATCGCTCGACCCGGCGTCTTTCGCTCACCGAGGCCGGGCAGGCTTATCTGGAGCGGGTCCACATGATCCTGGCCGAGGTCGACGATGCCGAGGCCCTGGTGTCGCTGGAGACCAAGCGCCCGGCGGGAACGCTGGCGATCTATTCGAACGCCGGATTTGGCCAGTCGCAACTGGGCGAGATGCTGGCTGCCTATACCCAGGCTTATCCCGAAGTGGGGCTGGACATCCACCTCTCGGACCGTTCCATCGACCTGGTGGAAGAGGGCATCGATATCGGATTCTTCAGCAGCATGCAAAAGTTCGATGCCAGCATGATCGTGCGGCAGCTGGGGGTAGCCCGGGTGATCCTTTGTGCTTCACCTGCCTACCTGGAGCGTGCCGGTGCGCCCGAACAGCCCGAGGACCTGTCGCGCCACAGCTGCCTTAACTTCTCGCATGAATATTTGCGCCATCACTGGCATGTCAATACCGAGTCCGGCGTGATGGATGTGCCCATCGTCAGCAAGGTGGTCTCCAACAGCGGCGTGCTGTTGCGCGACCTGGCCCTGGCCGGCATGGGCATCGTGCTGCGGCCTTCCTATTCGCTCGGGGACGATCTGCGATGCGGCAAGCTGGTGCAGGTCCTGCCGGGCTTTGACATGGGCCAGGTGGTCATTTCAATGGTGTATCCGAGCCGGCGGCTCTTGTCGGCCAAGGTGCGCAGCTTTGCCGATTTCATCAGTGCGCGCTTCCCGCACCCGGAGACCGATCCCTGGCTGACCTGACGCCGCAACCTGAAGCCCCGCGCGTTGAGGGAAGCCTCAGCCGATCACATCGGCCAGCTTGTCCAGCAGGCTGCATTCTTCCTGCCAGGTGCGGCGTTCGGCGGAACTGGCGGCTTCGCGCTGCAGGTCGGCGTCACTTTTCTCAACCTGGGCCAGCAGGATGCGCTCAGCCAGGCGGGTGTCCGGTTCCATGGGGCCGAAGAAGGCCACGGTGGCGCCCCGTTCGATCAGCAGGGTGGGGAAGTTGTCGATGTCGAGATCGCCGACCAGGTCAGCCTGGTCTTCGATATCGATCCACACGAAGTGATGCTGAGGATAGCGGGCCGCCCAGGCCTGGAAGGCAGCTTCATATTCGCGGCAGCTGCCGCACCAGTTCGCACACAGGCAAGCCACGACCCAGGTGTCGTTGCGAAGCGCCTCGGCGAGCGTGCGGCGGTTGGTTTGGTCTAATTTCTGGTAGGACATGGCGGGTGTATTTTACCCCCTTCGGCGCGAAGGGTTTTGCGCTGCCGCACAAAGGATCACGATAGACGCGAACGCACCGAACAATTGCGCGCCGCACGGTAAAATAGCGGGATGTCCACGATTCTTGCCATTGAAACCTCCACCGAGCTGGCCTCGGCGGCCTTGCTCCACCGGGGCGAACTGATTGCGCGCCAGTCTGCAGGCGCCCAGACCCACTCCGACGCCATTCTCCCCATGATCCAGCAATTGCTGGCCGATGCCGGCCTGGCGCTGTCGCAGTGCGATGCGCTGGCCTTTGGCGTGGGCCCGGGCTCCTTCACCGGCGTGCGCACCGCCTGCGGCGTGGTGCAGGGACTGGCCTTTGGCTGCGACCGTCCGGTAGTTCCGGTGGTGACGCTGGAAGCGGCCGCCCAGGCCTGCCGCGATGACAATGCCCAGGCCAGCGATGTGCTGGCCATCCTCGATGCCCGCATGGGTGAAGTCTATTGGGCGCGCTACCGCGCCCGCACCGGTGGTGGTTGGGAGGTGCTGGCCGAGCCGGCCTTGTCGTCGGCCGCCCAGGTGCCGGTCGAAGGCAGGCCGCATGCCTGTGGCAACGGCTTGTCGGTGTATGCCGAGCATTTCAATGCAGACTTCTGCACCGCCGCCTTCGCCAGCGTGCATCCGCAGGCGATGCCCCACGCGCGCCAGGTGGCGGCGTTGGGCCAGGTTCATTTCGGTGCAGGCCTGGCGCTGCCGGCACAGCAGGCGCAGCCGCTTTACCTGCGCAACAAGGTGGCACTGACCACGGCCGAGCGCGAAGTGCGCGATGCCGCCAAGGGTGCGGCATGAGCATGGACGAACTGGCGCTGCCCTTGCCAGCCGTGCATCCGCGCTATGGACGGCTGCACTTTGCGGCCATGGGTGCGGCCGACCTGGATGCGGTGCTCAGCATCGAAGAGGCCGTCTATTCCCATCCCTGGACCCGCGGCAACTTCCAGGACTCGCTCTACAGTGGTTACCAGGCGCAGACCCTGCGTGACGCCCACGGCGAATTGCTGGGCTATTTCCTGGTGATGCTGGCCGTGGATGAAGCCCACCTGCTCAATATCAGCGTGGCTGCCCTGCATCAGCACCAAGGGCTGGGCCGCATGCTGCTGGACCATGCGACCTCGCTGGCGCGCCAGCACCGCATGCACACCATGCTGCTGGAGGTGCGTGAATCCAACGTGCATGCGGCGAAGGTGTACCGCCAGTATGGTTTTGCCGAAATCGGGCGGCGCAAGAATTACTATCCCGCCGCCAACCAGACCCGAGAAGGGGCTATCGTCATGAGCCTGCCCTTATGAGTGAAGAATTGAAACAAGATCCGGGCTTCGGCTCCTCCCTGGCCCTGCTGGATGCGCTGGGCATCGGCCCGGTCTGGGTGCGGCGTGAACTGGCGGTGGAGGAAGTCCAGGCCGCACATGCGCAAGTGCCTGCCCAGGACTCGGTTGCGGCCGTGCCCGCTGCAGCCGTCGAGGCGCCCCAAGTCATCGCTCCCGAGCCCGTCGTGGCCGAAGCCAAGCTGCCCGTCGCTGCGCCGGTCGCACAACCGACCATTCCTGCTGCACGCCCGGCTCCCGCCGCGCCCGCCCGTACGCGAGCACCGTCCGAGGAAGAGGGCGGTCCGCCGTCCTGGCTGGATGAGATGGACTTCGGTACCGCGCTCGAACCCATGCTGATTCCGGACGGCGATGACGAGGAAGACGCCCCCGCCGTCGACCCCCTGATCGCCCGCATCAAGACCATGGATTGGCCGCAGCTCAAGCAGCAGGTTTCCGAATGTCGCCGCTGCGGCCTGTGCGAAGGCCGCAAGAATACCGTCTTCGGCGTAGGCGACGAAAAAGCCAAATGGCTCTTCATCGGCGAAGGCCCCGGCCGCAATGAAGATCAACAGGGTGAACCTTTCGTCGGTCCTGCCGGCAAGCTGCTGGACAACATGCTGCTGTCCATGGGGGTCAAACGCGGTGAGAACGCCTACATCGCCAACATCGTCAAATGCCGACCCACTGATGACAACGGCCGCGACCGTCCGCCCTCGCCGCAGGAAGTAGCCTCCTGCCTGCCTTACCTGCAGCGCCAGATCGAACTGATCCAGCCAACCGTACTGGTGGCGCTGGGCAAGACGGCGGCCATTTCGCTCCTGGGCATGGATCCGGCCACGCCGGTTTCGCGCCTGCGCGGCACGGTGCATCGCTACCAGGACTTGCCGCTGGTGGTGACCTACCACCCGGCCTATCTGCTGCGCACGCTCACCGACAAGAGCAAGGCCTGGGCAGACCTGTGCCTGGCCATGAGCACTTACGCTTCGCAAGCCCGCTGACCCCATGCCCGGCATGGACCTGACCACGCATCAGGCGCGCTTCCACCAGCGCTGGCCCGACCTGCGCGACCCGCACGTGCGGGCATTGGCCTGGCTGCTGTATGCCCCCGATCTGCTGGCCCCGGAGGCTGCCTGCTGGGATGGACGGGTCGCCACGCTGGGCCAGCTGTCGCCCGAAGTGGCCGGCTGGCTGCATGACCTGCAATACGATCCGGCCATGAATGCGGCCTTGCACGCCCATCTGGCGCAACAGCCGTCAGGGCGCCTCGGTCGCTACGCTGAAAAGCTGCTCGGCTTCTATCTGCGCCAGCAGGACTGCCTGGTCGCTGCCAATTTGCAAGTGCGCAACCAGGGAGCGACCCGGGAGACGCTGGGCGAATTCGATTTCCTGGTCCGATCCCCCGAGGCGGAAAGCGATGCCGGCGTGGTGCATTGGGAGTTCGCCACCAAGTTCTATCTCTTGCAGGCGCGGCAGCTCGCCGCGACGGCGCAGGCGGATGCCTTCGTCGGACCCAATCTGGCCGACTCGCTGGGCCGCAAGATGCGCAAGATCATGGATCAGCAGTTGAAGCTTTCCGAACATCCGGCCGCGCAGGCGGTCCTGCCGGCGCCCGTGGTCGCGGCGCGCGCGCTGGTCAAGGGATGGCTGTTCTATCCGCTGGATGCGGCGCTGAGCCTGCCGCCGGCCATGGGCATCGCCGCCGAACATTGCCGGGGCTTCTGGTGCGATGCAGCCGCGCTGCCGGGCGTCGACGATGGCACCACAGGCTACGCCGTCTTGCCGCGCCTGTCCTGGTTGGCGCCGGCCCGCCTGCCAGCAGGGCAGTGCATGTCGCTGGCGCAGCTGCTGGTCCGGTTGGAAGAAATGTTCACGGCTGACGACAGCCCCGTCATGGTGGCGCAATGCCGCTTGAAGGAAAGTTCAGAACCGCATTGGCTGGAAGTCATGCGCGGTTTCGTCGTGCCGCCGCAGTGGCAAGCGCGTGCTGCGGCCACGGTGCAGCACGCCATCGTGCCGGTCTGAACCGCCGGTCCAGACCTTCAATCCATCGAAAAATCAGTGGTGGGGATGCTTGTCTTCGCCGATCAGCGCCAGCGAGTCATGCTCGCGCTGGTTGGCAGCATGGCGGCGCATGATGAGATACATGATGCCGGCCACGAAGGAGCCGAAGATGATGATGACGGTATTCACATCGAGATTCATGCGCACCATGAAGGCATACAGCACCAGCATGGTCAGCACGGAGAGGTTCTCATTGAAGTTCTGGACGGCAATAGAATGGCCCGCGCTCATGAGCACGTGGCCGCGGTGTTGCAGCAGGGCATTCATCGGTACCACGAAGTAACCGGAAAGCGCTCCCACGATCACCAGCAGCGGATAGGCTACCCACACCGAGGTGGTGGTGGTCATCAGCATCACCACGATCCCCATGATGATGCCCAGCGGCATCACCGTCAGCGATTTCTTCAGCGGCACGAAGCGGGCGGCGGCGACCGCGCCCAGGGCCACGCCCACGGCGACGATGCCCTGCAGGATGGCAGCCTTGTCCAGGGGCATGTGCAGTGACTTTTCCGCCCATTTGAGGACGATGAACTGCAGCGTCGCGCCCGCGCCCCAGAAGAGCGTGGTCACGGCCAGCGAGATCTGGCCCAGCTTGTCCTTCCACAGGGTGGTGAAGCAGCCGGCGAAATCGACGATGAGGCGGATGGGATTGCGTTCCTGGTGCTCGTAGCGGGCACCGGTATCAGGAATGTAGAAATTGAAGAGGGCGGCGACGATGTAGATGCAGGAGATGATGCACAGCGCCGCTTCGGTCGGGGTATCGATGGGCAGGTCGATCATCGGGAAATCGAAGCTGAGGATCACCGCCGAAATCTTGGGATTGACCAGCGCTCCGCCCAGGACTGTACCCATGATGATGGAACCCACCGTGAGCCCCTCGATCCAGCCGTTGGCAGCCACCAGTTTTTCCGGCGGCAGGAGTTCGGTGAGGATCCCGTACTTGGCCGGCGAATAGGCTGCCGCACCGAAGCCGACCACCGCATAGGCCAGCAAGGGATGCACGGTAAAGAACATGAGGGAGCAGCCAACGATCTTGATCATGTTGGTGATCAGCATGACCTTGCCCTTGGGGAAGGCGTCGGCGAAGGCGCCCACGAAGGCCGCCAGCAGCACATAGGAAAGCACGAAAAACAGCTTCAGCAGCGGGGTCATCCACGCTGGCGAATGCATTTCGGCAAGTAGGGCGATGGCGGCGATCAGCAGCGCGTTATCGGCGAGCGACGAAAAGAACTGCGCCGCCATGATGGTATAGAAACCGCGATTCATCCCTGTCCAAGATGTATAACAAATGATGTCCGGGTAGCTTTATACCATGAAACCATGCACGCGCCGTCATAAGTCAAACCATAAAGATGTTCGTCCGGTAAAATGCTTGCTTGTTCCCCGCTGGACAAAACTTCCGGGCGAACCGCGACAGGCAGGTCCATGGCGGCCTTGCCGCTCGCCGTGCGCATTGCCAGCCGAGATCGGCCGTTCGCCTGCCCGCGAACGCCCCCGTGAGCCATCTGCCCTCGTTACCGCCACTGCATATCATGCCAAGACCGATCGTCGCTTCCATCAGCATTTCCGCACTTCAACACAATCTTGCCGTCGCCCGCGCCCATGCGCCCAACGCCCGCGTCTGGGGCGTGCTCAAGGCCAACGGCTATGGCCACGGGCTGGAACGTGCCATGCGCGGCTTTGCCGCCGCCGACGGGCTGGCGCTGGTCGAGCCGGATTACGCGGTACGCCTGCGCGAGCTGGGGTGGACCAAGCCCATCCTGCTGCTGGAGGGTTTCTTTGATGCCGATGACCTGCCGGTGCTGGCCCGCCATGACATCCAGTTCGCCGTGCATTGCGATGAACAGATAGTGATGCTGGAACGATTCGTCACCGATGCCGGCTTTCATGTGCACTTGAAAATGAACAGCGGCATGAACCGCCTGGGTTTCAAGCCCGAGGCCTTTCACGCTGCCCATGCGCGCGTGAGCAAGATCGCCAGCGTACGCAGCATCACCATGATGACCCACTTCGCCAATGCCGACGATGCGCTCAACCCGTCCTTGCCGCTGTCCGAGCAGGTGCGCCGCTTCCAGGCCGGCACCGAAGGCCTGCCCGGTCCCCGCAGTCTTTGCAATTCCGCTGCCGACCTGATGCATGGCGAGCTGGCCCATGACTGGGTGCGTCCCGGCATCATGCTGTACGGCGGCACCCCGGGCGGTGGCAGTGCCGCCGATTTCGGCCTGCGCGCGGCGATGACGCTGGAAAGCCGGATCATCGGCGTGCAGGACATCGTCCCGGGTGAAGCCATCGGCTACGGCAGCCGCTTCGTGGCCGACAAGCCGATGCGTGTCGGGGTGGTCGCCTGCGGCTATGCCGACGGTTATCCGCGCCATGCACCCACCGGCACGCCCGTGCTGGTGGACGGCGTCAAGACCGGTACCGTGGGGCGGGTATCGATGGACATGCTGTGCGTGGACCTGACCGAGCTTGCCGGCGCCGGTGTGGGCAGCCGCGTCGAGCTGTGGGGCCAGCAGCTGCCCATCGATGAGGTCGCCTTTGCGGCGGGTACGATCGGATATGAATTGATGTGCGCGCTGGCCCCACGGGTGGCGGTGCGTGAAGTGGACTGAACAAAAAAAGATGAACTTCCCGGCAGATTTCCGGGAAGTGTCAGCAGGCATACCCAGGTAGAGTAGAGCAGAGAGCGGCAAGGCGACGATGGCGAAGGTCAAGACCAATTACACCTGCACCGAATGCGGCGGGGTCAGCAACAAATGGGCCGGCCAGTGTCCGGCCTGCGGCCAGTGGAATACCCTGGTCGAGACGCTGGTGGAGACGGGTGGCGGCAATCGCTATTCGTCGACCCCGCAAAGCCTGGCGCAGACCGCACCGGTGTTGAGCCTGGCTGATATCGAAGCGATCGACGTGCCGCGCTTTGGCACCGGCATCGAGGAATTCGACCGCGTGCTGGGCGGTGGCTTGGTGCCGGGCGGCGTGGCGCTGATCGGGGGCGACCCTGGCATCGGCAAGTCCACGCTGCTGCTGCAGGCGCTGGCCAATATCTCCAAACTGAAGAAGGTGCTCTATGTGAGCGGGGAAGAGTCCGGCTCGCAGATCGCCTTGCGCGCCAAGCGCCTGGCGGTGGATGCCCGTGAACTGCAACTGCAGGCCGAGATCCAGCTGGAAAAGATCCTGGCCACCCTGGCCGAGCACAAACCTGAAGTGGCCGTGATCGACTCGATCCAGACCGTCTACTCGGATGCCCTGACTTCGGCTCCCGGCTCGGTGGCGCAGGTGCGCGAATGCGCGGCGCAATTGACGCGGGTCGCCAAGACCTCCGGCATCACCATCATCATGGTCGGCCACGTGACCAAGGAAGGCGCGCTGGCCGGGCCACGCGTGCTGGAACACATCGTCGATACCGTGCTGTACTTCGAGGGCGACACCCATTCCAGCTTCCGCCTGGTGCGTGCCTTCAAGAACCGCTTCGGGGCAGTGAACGAACTGGGCGTGTTTGCGATGACCGAGAAGGGCCTCAAAGGGGTCTCCAATCCTTCGGCCCTGTTCCTTTCCCAGCACGAAAACCAGGTGCCCGGCTCCTGTGTCATGGTGACCCAGGAGGGCACGCGTCCGCTGCTGGTGGAAATCCAGGCGCTGGTGGACAGCTCGCACGTTCCCAACGCGCGCCGCCTGTCGGTGGGCCTGGAGCAGAATCGCTTGGCCATGCTGCTGGCGGTACTGCACCGTCATGCGGGCGTAGCCGCTTTCGATCAGGATGTCTTCATCAATGCAGTCGGCGGAGTGAAGATTACTGAACCCGCCGCCGACCTGGCGGTGCTGCTGGCGATCAATTCTTCGATGCGCAACAAACCCCTGCCGCGTGGGCTGGTGGTCTTCGGGGAAGTCGGGCTGGCCGGCGAGATCCGTCCGGCACCGCGCGGCCAGGAGCGCTTGCGCGAGGCCGCCAAGCTGGGCTTCTCCATTGCCGTGATTCCCAAAGCGAATGCGCCCAAGCAGGCCATCGAGGGCTTGAAGGTGATTGCGGTGGAACGTATCGACGACGCCTTGCAGAAGGCGCGCGAGATCGACGACTACGCGGCCTGAACCCCAAGCTGAGCCTGTGCTGGCACCGGATCAGCCGGGCGTGTCGAAGGTGACGATGACCTGGTTGACCTCGCCCTTGATGGGCGGCTCGCCTGTGCGGGCCGTACCACGCACGCTGTAGTGCAGCTGGAAAGGCTGGCCTGCATCGCGGCCATTGAAGAATTCGGTACTGCCGGCATTGGCCTGGCTCACGTCCCAGCATACCCCCGCATCTTTCCAGCATAGCCTGGCCTCGAAGCCAGGCGGCTTGCTGGCCAGCGTATAGCGCCAGCTGACCCTGCGGATGATCGCGCCGGCCGGTATCTGTCCCACCACCTTGAATTGCGTGATGTAGTCGGCATTGCGGGCACGGATGTCCGGGCCGGGCTCGTCGGAGGCATAGGCGCCCGTCGGGCCGCCTTGTGGCGGCGCGATGCTGAGCGGCGAGGGGCTATTGGGAATGACAGGCGAAACGATCACGATGGGACGCTTGCTGCCGTCGCTTCCTGCTGCGGGGATGCTCAGGTTGCGGTCCGCGTGGGTCTGCGCCCACGCCAAAGCGGGCATAGAGGCGCACAGGAGCCAGGGCAGCAGGCGCCAGCGGGATGCCTGCTCAGGCATGGCGGCGATGGCCCTTCAAGGGCAGGGAGATCTGTACCAGCAGCCCGCCGTGGGTTTCTTCATGGCCCTTCAGCAGCAGCTTGCCATTGTGCTTGAGTACGATGCGGTTGACGATGGCCAGGCCCAGGCCGGAGCCGTTGGCTTGCCCGCGGGCCGTATCCAGACGGGTGAAGGGGCGCAGCAGGCGTTCGCATTCGCTCTCGGGCACGCCCGGGCCATGGTCAAAGACGTCCACCACCACCTGATGGCCCTCGATACGGCTGCGTACGTGGATTTCTGCGCAATCGGTGCCGGGCGTCTTGCCGTAGCGGCGTGCGTTCTCGATCAGGTTGCTGAAGACGCGCGCCAGCTCGGTGCCATTGCCTGCGACCTCGGTGGCGGGCGTAATTTCGGTAGTGAGCTTGACGTCCGACAGACGGCCAGATTTGGCCGCCACGTCTTCCAGTACGCCTGCCAGGTCGATGCTTTCCAGGCTGTTGGCATCGAAGGGTTTTGCATAGTCGAGGAACTGGCCGATGATGCTGTCCATCTGCGCCAGGTCCGAATGCATGCCATCACGCGATTCATCGGACAGGTTGGCCATCTCCACTTCCAGCTGCATGCGCGCCAGGGGGGTGCGCAGGTCGTGCGAGATGCCGGCCAGGATCAGGGCGCGGTCCGATTCGATGCGATTGAGGTCGGCCACCATCTGGTTGAAGCTGCGGTTGGCTTCCTCGATCTCGGTCGGGCCGGATTCAGGCAGCGGTTCGGGCTGCCGTCCCTTGGCGATGGCGCGGGCCGCCGCTGTCAGGCGGGCCAGGGGCTGGTTGATGAGGGTGGAGATGAAGACCGCGCCGATCAGCGACAGGAACAGCGCAATCGAACCCCAGCCCAGCCATTGCAGGCCGGAGGTGCGGTCCAGTCTTCCCCGGTCCAGCATCAGCCAGTATTGGTCGTCGTCGATGTTGAAACTGATCCAGAAGCCTTCCACCTCATTCACGCTGGAGGCAAAGATGGTGTTCTCATCCAGCGACTGGCGCACGTAGTACTCCAATTCCGGGACGATGGGCGAATCCTCAGGCGGTACGATGCGGTCGCTCTTTTCCAGCGGGTAGATGCGGATGCCTTCATTGCTGGCCAGGTCGAACAGCAGCTCCCGGCGCATCTCAGGGGCCGAGTGCGTCAGCGCAGCGCGGGTAATGGTGACCACCGAGACGATCTGGGCGGCCAGCTGCTCCGCACGCGGTCCGCGTTCGACCATGCGAAAGCTGGCCACCCAGGCCACCATGCTGGCGGTGATCAGGAAGGTCAGTAGGAAGAAGGTGCGCCAGAACAGGCCGTTGCTGAACCATCCGGATTGAGGGCGGGTTTTCATCGGCAAACGGCCTGCAGGTCAGGGGTGAAGCGGGAGATCAGCGCGGTTTCCCTTCCGGGATGAAGACATAGCCCAGGCCCCACACGGTCTGGATGTACAGCGGGTTGGCCGGATCAGGTTCGATCAGCTTGCGCAGGCGCGAAATCTGCACATCCAGGCTGCGGTCGAAGACTTCATATTCGCGGCCGCGAGCCATTTCCATCAGCTTTTCACGCGACAGCGGTTGGCGGGCGTTGCGTGCAAATACCTTCAATACAGAAAATTCGCCCGTGGTCAGGGAAATGGTTTCGCCGTTCTTCTTCAGGGTACGGGTGCCCAGGTCAAGGATGAAATCGCCGAATTCAAAGGTCTCCGGGGTTTCCGAAGGCGCGCCCGGCAGTTCATCCGGACCCTTGCGGCGCAGCACCGCGTTGATGCGGGCCACCAGTTCACGCGGGTTGAAGGGCTTGGGGAGATAGTCATCGGCGCCCATTTCCAGGCCGATGATGCGGTCCACGTCCTCGCCCTTGGCGGTGAGCATGATGATGGGTGTCTGGTCGCCGGCACCGCGCAGGCGGCGGCAGATGGCCAGGCCGTCTTCGCCGGGCAGCATCAGGTCCAATACCAGCAGGTCGTAGCGCTCGCGGATCCAGAGCTTGTTCATGGCCTGGGCGTTTTCGGCCGTGACCACGTTGAAACCTTGCTCGGTCAGGTAGCGGCGCAGCAGGTCGCGCAAGCGGATGTCATCATCCACCACCAACACTTTGAATTGATTGGCGGATGTTGTCGTATTAGTATTGTTGCCGTGGGTCGTATTCATGGTGCCTATGGTAGCGTCTTGGCGATTTTGAGCAAGTCGGGGCTGTTGATCCATTACAAACTGTTACATACCTTACCTTAATCATCTTATACCATCGCGGCCTGCGGCCTAAACTGGAATCACGTCGGGAAAGCAACGTTGTCACCGCTTTCTCTTCCCTGATTCTCTGTCTCCGGAAAAATCGCATTATGAAGATTGCAGTCGTCAACAAGCTATGTCTGGCAGCGATGCTGGCGCTCGGTGTGGGAGCGGCCGCGCTGGCTGGCCCCCCGCAGGGCGGCCGGCCGATGCCTGGGCAGCCGGGCGACTTCAGGCAGCATGCCGGTGATTTCAACCCGCAGGATCATCGCAACCAGATCGCCAGCGACCAGGAGCAGCGCCGCAACGGCAAGCTCAGTGCTGATGAGCGCCGCGAATTGCGTCGCCAGATCAACGAAGTCGGCCAGGATATCTATCGCGTCAAACGTTGAGTTCGCAGTGAGGGAAAGATTCCCGCTCAAGTGAACAAAAAGCTAAGGAAAAAGCCCGAGTGCAACGCATTCGGGCTTTTTCTTTGGCAAGGACTGGCGATGAGGCAGCAGTCAGTGCTGATGTGCCTTGCCCAGCCGTTTCTCCAGCCGGTGCTGCAGGGCCTCGAAGCACAGGCTCAACATCCAGTAAATGGCTGCAGCAGCCAGGTAGAGCGGCAGCGGACGGAAGGTCACGGCGATGACTTCCTTGGTGGCCAGCATCAGTTCGGTCACGTTGATGACCGACACCAGCGAGGTATCCTTGATGAGGCTGATGAGCGTATTGCTCATCGACGGCACCGCGATGCGCACCGCCTGCGGCACGATGATGTAGCGCAGGGTCTGGAAGTAGGTCAGCCCGACGCTGTATGAAGCATTCCACTGTCCGTGCGTCACGCCCAGGATGGCACCGCGCAGGCTTTCCGAGAGGTAAGCCCCGGCGTTGAGACTCAAGGTCAGGACGCCTGCCGTCAGCGGCGAGAACTCGATGCCGATCCCCGGCAAGCCGTAATACACCACAAAGATCTGCACCAGCAGGGGCGTGCCACGCATCATGCTGACATAGACCGCGGCCGGCCAGTGGATAGGTCGCCAAGGAACGATGCGCGCCACCGCCAGCACGAAGCCCAGCAACAGTCCGCCGACCATTGAGGCCAGCGCAAAGAGCAGGGTGTAGCCCACGCCCTTGGCCAGGGTCGGGGCGGCTTGCTGCAGCAGTTCGAGGATTTCCATAAGCATTCGAATAAAAAAATTATCCCCGCGATGCGGGGATAAGTCGGTCCGCCCGGATCGTCCCGGGCGGGGTGCAGCGCGGGCTGGGGCGCGCCTTATTGTGCTTTCGGCGGCTGGCTCACGTCAATGCCGAACCACTTTTCGGAGGCGGCCTTGAAGCTGCCGTCGGCCTTGATGTCGGCCAAGGCCTTGTTCAGCGCGGCCTTGAACTCCGGGTTGCCCTTGCGGAAGGGGATGCCGATCTTGTCGACGGTGCCGATGGGGCTACCGGCCTTCAGCGGCAGGTTGGTCGACTTCAGGATATAGCCGACCAGCAGGCTGTCGTTGAGGGCCGCATCGATACGGCCGGCGGCCAGGTCAGCCAGGTACTCGGGCGAACCCGGATAGGTACGCACGTCGATGCCCGCCACGGCCTTGGCCTTCTGTTCGAAGTTGGTGCCCTGGCCCAGGCCCAGCTTCTTGCCCTTCAGGTCGTCCAGGCTCTTGAACTCGCGCTTTTCGTCCTTGCGCACGATCAGCTGGGCGCTGGAGAGGGTGTACGGCTCGGAGAAATCAAAAGCTTTCTGGCGCTCGTCGGTGATGCCGACCTGGTTGATGATGACGTCATACTTGCCGGCGCCCAGGCCGGCCAGGATGCCGCTCCACTCGGTCGTGGTGAACACCGGCTTGACGCCCAGCTTGGCTGCCAGCAGCTTGGCTACGTCGACTTCGAAGCCGGTCAGTTCGCCCGTCTTGGCATCCTTGAAGTTGAACGGGGGATAGTTGCCCTCCAGGGCCACCTTCAGGGTGCCGCTGCTCTTGACCGATTCCAGCAGGTCGGCCGCCGACACGCTCAGGCTGGACGCCAGCAGGGTCGCGCCGACACCGGCCAGCAGCCATTGCTTGATATTCTTCTTCATAATTTGATGTCCTTATAAAAACTTTCGCCACAAAAACTGCAGCCAGGCGGCAATGATGCCCTCGTTTTGCCGAACTGCAAGGGCTGGCTTAAGACTTTGATGTAGAAAGCTTATGCCCGACGCGGTTCCCGGTCGCCTCAGGCCTGCAATTGCTCCAGCGCCTCCTGCTGCTCCAGCCATTCATTTTCGAGCTGCTCCAGTTCCTTGCTGCAATAGGCTTGGTCGGTGATGAGGGTCTTCAGTTCTTCCTTGTTGGCGGCGTCGTAAATGTCGGGGCTGGCCAGGCGCGCGTCGATGTCGCCCTTGCGTGCATTGAGCTTGGCGATCTGCTCATCGAGGCGCTTGATGCGGGCTTCAATGGGCTTCTTCAGGGCCGACATCTTCTGGCGCTGCTCAGCCTCCAGGCGCTTCTGTTCCTTGCGGTCCACCAGCGCTGCCGGGGCCTCAGCCACCGGCTGGCTGGCCGCGGGCAAAGGCGCGGCAGCGGCCGCATCGTTGCGGGCGGCCAGCTTGGTCTTGAAGAGCCAGTCCTTGTAGTCGTCCAGGTCGCCATCAAAGGGTTGCAGCTTGCCCTCGGCCACGATCAGGAACTGGTCGGTCGTCGCGCGCAGCAGGTGGCGATCGTGCGAGACCAGGACCAGCGTGCCTTCAAACTGTGCCAGCGCCATCGTCAGCGCTTCACGGGTTTCCAGATCCAGGTGGTTGGTCGGTTCATCCAGCAGCAGCAGGTTGGGGCGCTGCCAGACGATCAGGGCCAGCGCCAGGCGTGCCTTTTCACCGCCCGAGAAGGGAGCGATGGAGGAGGTTGCCATGGTGCCGTTGAAGTTGAAGCTGCCCAGGAAGTTGCGCAATTCCTGCTCGCGCACATCCGGGGCCAGCCGCGTGAGATGCCACAGGGGCGATTCGTCATGGCGCAGCATTTCCACCTGATGCTGGGCGAAGTAGCCGATCACCAGCCCCTTGCCCAGGCGGGCCGTGCCGGACAGGGGATCGATCTCGCCGGCCACGGTCTTGATGAGCGTGGACTTGCCCGCCCCGTTGACGCCCAAGAGACCAATGCGCTGGCCGTTCTGCAGCGAGAAATCGATGCCATGGACGATGATCTTGTCCTGGTCCGGCGCACCGTTCTTGCCTTCGATGTGATAGCCGGCGTTGACCTTTTCCATCACCAGCAGCGGATTGGGTGCCGACAAGGGCTCACGGAATTCGAAGGAAAATTCGGCGGCCGCCCGCAGCGGCGCCAGCTCTTCCATCTTGGACAGGGCTTTCATGCGGCTCTGCGCCTGCCTGGCCTTGGTCGCCTTGGCCTTGAAGCGGTCGATGAAGGATTGCAGGTGCGCGCGCTGGCGCTGCTGCTTCTCGATCATGCCCGCCATCAGCTCCAACTGGGCCGAGCGCTGGCGCTCGAAGCTGCTGTAGTTGCCGGAATATCGCTTCAATTTGCGATCGTCGATATGAACGATCACGTTCACCACGCCATCCAGGAAATCGCGGTCGTGGGAAATGATGAGCAGGGTGCCTTCGTAGCGCTTCAACCAGTCTTCCAGCCAGATGATGGCATCCAGGTCCAGGTGGTTGGTCGGTTCATCCAGCAGCAGCAGGTCGGACGGGCACATCAGTGCCTGTGCCAGGTTCAGGCGCATGCGCCAGCCACCGGAGAAGCTGGCCACCGGCCGTTCCATCTGTTCCAGCGAAAACCCCAGGCCCAGCAGCAACTGCTCGGCGCGCGAGCGCACGGTGTAGGCATCGGCATCGGCCAGGGCGGTATGCAGCTCGGCGATGTGGTTGCCGTCGTGCTTGTCGTCCGGTTGTGCCTCGGCGCGGGCCAGGTCGGCTTCCAGCTGGCGCAGGTGGGCATCGCCGTCGATGGCATATTCGATGGCCGGACGATCCAGCGCCGGGGTTTCCTGCGCCACGTAGGCCATGCGCCAGCGTGCCGGGAAATCGACATTGCCCTGGTCGGCATGCAGCTCGCCACGCAGCATCGCGAACAGGCTGGACTTGCCGGCGCCATTGGCGCCGATCAGGCCGATCTTGTCGCCCGGATTGAGCGTCAGGTCGACATTTTCCAGCAGCGGCTTGACGCCGCGCTGGAGGGAAACTTGCTGGAAACGGATCATCGGTGATTCACAATCGTTGGAGCGCGCTAACGCGGATGCTGACGCTCAGGTTCAGGCCAGTTGCAGTTGTTCGGCCGTGACCAGGAACACCATGTCGTCGCCGGCGCTGGTGGTCAGCCAGGTCAGTTCCAGTTCCGGGAAGGCGGCTTCGGCGAAGGCGCGTTCATTGCCGATCTCGACGACCAGTACACCCTCGGGCGTCAAGCGCTCGGCAGCACCGGCCACGATCTTGCGTACCAGGTCCATGCCGTCCTCGCCACCGGCCAGGGCCAGTTGCGGTTCGCGCAGGTATTCCTGGGGCAGCTTGCTCATGGAGCCGGAATTCACATAGGGCGGATTGCTGATGATCAGATCGTACTTGCGCAGCGGCAGTTGCGTGTACAGGTCGGACTCGACCAGGTTGATGCGTTCCTGCAGCTGGTAGTCGTCCACGTTCTTGCGGGCCACGGCCAGCGCATCGGCGGAGATGTCGACCGCATCGATCTGCGCGTTCGGGAAGGCATCGGCCAGCAGGATCGGCAGGCAGCCGGAACCGGTACACAGGTCCAGCGCGTTGACGATGGCTTCCGGATCCTGGATCCAGGGCGAGAAATGCTGCGGAATCAGTTCGGCGATGAAGGAACGCGGCACGATCACGCGTTCATCCACGTAGAAGCGATAGGCGCCCAGCCAAGCTTCATTGGTGATGTAAGCAGCCGGGACGCGGTCCTTGCTGCGGCGTTCGATCACGCGCATGACGGAGGCGATTTCCTCGGGCAGCAGACGCGCATCGAGGAAGGGGTCGAGCTGGTCCAGCGGCAGCTTCAGGGTATGCAGGATCAGGTAGGCCGCTTCATCCAGCGCATTGCTGCTGCCGTGGCCGAAGAACAGCTGCTCGGTGTTGAAGCGGGTCACGGCGTAGCGCAGCAGGTCGCGCACGGTGGAGAAATTGTTGGGGGTCATGGTGTTCCCTTCAATGCAAGGCTGCCCGCTCAGGTGAGCAGGTTTTCCAGCGTCTTGCGGTAGATATTCTTGAGCGGATCGATATAGCGCACTTCGATGTGCTCATCGATCTTGTGGATGCTGTCATTGGGCGGACCGAACTCGATCACCTGCGGGCAGATCTGGGCGATGAAGCGGCCATCCGACGTGCCTCCGGTGGTCGACAGTTCAGTATCCAGGCCGGTCTCGTCCTTGATCGCCTTGGACAGCGCATCCGACAGGTCGCCGCGCGGGGTCAGGAAGGGCAGGCCACCGACGGTCCACTTCAGGTCATATTCCAGGCCGTGCTTGTCGAGGATGGCATGCACGCGCTGCTGCAAACCTTCCACGGTGCTGGCGGTGGAGAAACGGAAGTTGAAGTCGATCACCACTTCGCCGGGGATCACGTTGGAGGCACCGGTGCCGCCGTGGATGTTCGAGATCTGCCAGGAAGTCGGCAGGTAGTATTCATTGCCCGCATCCCACTGCTCGGCCACCAGTTCGGCCAGCGCCGGTGCGGCCTGGTGGATGGGGTTGCGCGCCAGCTGCGGGTAAGCGATATGGCCCTGGATGCCCTTGACGGTCAGCTTGCCCGACATGGTGCCGCGGCGGCCGTTCTTGATCATGTCGCCCAAGGTCTTGGCCGAGGTCGGTTCGCCCACGATGCAGTAATCCAGCTGCTCGCCACGTGCCTTCAGGGCATTGCAGACTACCACGGTGCCGTCGATGGCCGGGCCTTCTTCATCGCTGGTGATAAGGAAGCCGATCGAGCCCTTGTGATCGGGGTGGGCCGCCGTGAACTCTTCGCAAGCCACCACCATGGCGGCAATCGAAGTCTTCATGTCGGAGGCGCCACGGCCATACAGGCGGCCATCGCGCAGGGTCGGCTGGAAGGGATGCGACTGCCACTTCTCCAGCGGGCCGGTGGGCACCACGTCGGTGTGGCCGGCGAAGACCACCAGCGGCTGTGCCGTGCCCTTGCGCGCCCACAGGTTGGTGACATCGCCCGACTGGATGGTCTCGCAGACGAAGCCCAGCGGTGTGAGCAATTCCGCCAGCCTGGCCTGGCAGCCTTTGTCTTCGGGGGTGACGGAAGAAAGGGACATCAATTCCTGGGTCAGGGCCAGCGTCTTGCTCATGATCATTTCTCGAAAATGTGTTGATACTGATCGGCCTTGAAGCCGACGTGATACTGCTTGCCATCGAAGAGCACCGGGCGCTTCACCACCGAGGGGTTTTCCACCATCAGGGCCACGGCAGCGGCGTCATCGGTGATGGCGGCCTTGCGTTCGTCCGGCAGGGCGCGCCACGTGGTCCCCTTGCGGTTGACCAGCACATCGCGCTCCACGTCCTTGAGCCAGGCTTGTGCCTGTTCGGCGGTGAGGCCGGCCTTCTTGAAATCGTGGAAGTCAAAGGCGATCCCTTGCTCATCGAGCCACACGCGGGCTTTCTTGACGGTGTCGCAGTTGGGGATGCCAAAAAGGGTGATCTTGTCGCTCATGCTCATTCTTACAAAACAGGCCGCTAGAATACGACGCCGCGCCGGACAGGACGACCGGCGCGGCGCATGGGTGCTTCAGGACTTCAGGCAAGCCGCCGGTGCGAAATTATTCGCCGCGCAGCAGTTCGTTGATGGAAGTCTTGGAGCGGGTCTGGGCATCGACCTTCTTGACGATGATGGCGGCATACAGGCTGTACTTGCCATCCTTGGAGGGCAGGTTGCCCGGCACCACCACCGAGCCCGCCGGCACGCGGCCGTAGTGCACTTCGCCGGTTTCGCGGTCATAGATCTTGGTCGATTGGCCGATGTAGACGCCCATGGACAGCACCGAGTTTTCTTCGATGATGACGCCTTCGACCACTTCAGAACGGGCACCGATGAAGCAGTTGTCTTCGATGATGACGGGGCCAGCCTGCACCGGCTCCAGCACGCCGCCGATGCCGACACCGCCGGATAAGTGAACATTCTTGCCGATCTGGGCAGCCGAACCGACGGTGGCCCAGGTATCGACCATCGTGCCTTCATCGACATAGGCGCCGATGTTGACGTAGGAGGGCATCAGCACCACGTTGCGGCCGATGAAGGAACCATGGCGGGCCACGGCAGGCGGCACCACGCGGAAGCCACCCTTGGCGAAATCTTCAGCGGTGTAGTTGGCGAACTTGGTGGGGACCTTGTCGTAGAACTGCGGGTAGCCGGTACCAGCCGACATCGGCACGTTGTCTTCCAGGCGGAAGGACAGCAGGATGGCTTTCTTCACCCATTGGTTGACTTCCCACTGGCCGACGCCTTGACGGTTGGCGACGCGCAGGGTGCCATCGTTCAGGCCTGCGATCACTTCGGCCACCGCATTGCGGATGTCGGCCGGAGCGCTCTTGGGGGACAGGCTGGCGCGGTCTTCCCACGCCTGATCGATGATTTGCTGAATGGACTGTGTCATGTTGATATCTATGAACGGTTGGGTGAAAGGGGAGCGAATCTGGCTTGCTTGACCAGGCTTATGCCTGGCTGGCCAGTTTCTTGGTGAAGGCGACGATGCGTTGCGCCGCCTCCAGGCATTCTTCGACTTCGGCCACCAGCGCCATGCGGATGCGGCCAGCACCCGGATTGACGCCATGCGCCTCGCGCGCCAGGTAGCTGCCGGGCAGTACCGTGACATTATATTCGGCGTACAGGCGTTGGGCGAATTCGGTGTCGCTGATATTGACCAGCTTGTCGACCTTGGCCCACAGGTAGAACGCCGCATCGGGCAAAGCGACCTCCATCACTTCCTGCAGCAGCGGTGTGACCTGCGAGAACTTGGTGACGTACTTGGCGATGTTGTCCTGGACGTGGGTTTCGTCCTGCCAGGCCAGCACGGAGGCGGCCTGGATCACCGGGCTCATGGCCGCGCCATGGTAGGTGCGGTAGAGCAGGAATTTCTTGAGGATCGATGCATCGCCGGCCACGAAGCCCGAGCGCATGCCCGGCACGTTGGAGCGCTTGGACAGGCTGGAGAAGGACACGAGGTTGCGATAGTCGCGGCCCAGCAGGCGTGCAGCCTGCATGCCGCCCAGCGGCGGATCCTGCTTGAAATAGATCTCGGAATAGCACTCGTCGGAGGCGATCACGAAGCCATAGCGGTCCGACAGGGCGAACAGTTCCTTCCAGTCCTCCAGCGTCAGCACGGCACCGGTAGGGTTGCCGGGCGAGCAGACGAACAGCAGCTGCACGCGCTCCCACACGTCTTGCGGCACCTGGCTGAAGTCCGGCGCGAAGTTGCGGGCCGGGTCCGAATTGACGAAGTAGGGTTCGGCACCGGCCAGGTAGGCCGAGCCTTCGTAGATCTGGTAGAACGGGTTGGGACACATCACCAGCGCGCCCGGTCGGGTCGGGTCGACCACGGTCTGGGTCAGCGAGAACAGCGCCTCGCGCGAGCCGATCACCGGCAGGATCTCGGTGGCCGGGTCCGGGCGCGGGATGTCGTAACGCTTTTGCAGCCAGTCGGCGATTGCGCCGCGCAGGGCGTCGCTGCCCAGGGTGGCCGGATACGAGGCCAGGCCGGACAGGTTGTCCGTCAGTGCCTGCTGGATGAATGCGGGCGTCGGGTGCTTGGGCTCGCCGATGCCCAGGCTGATCGGGCGATAGGCCGGGTCGGGCGTGATGCCGGCGAAGAGCTTCTTGAGCTTTTCGAAGGGATAGGGCTGCAGTTTGTCGAGTAGGGGATTCACGTCGCTGGACTGGAGTAAAGCTTTCCGGGCCAGCGTCTCGCGAGGGCGTCAGCGAGATCGGGCGGCCACGGCAAAGGGCTGGGAAAGCTTGCGATTATACCGTCATTTGATGGCATTGCCGCGCTCCGGGTCGGCCTGATGTTGAGTCCATGACATGCCTGGCTGACAAGAAAACGGCTGCGGCAATCCTGGCCGGGCGCGTGTTCACCTTCTTGCAGCCTGGCAAAGAAAAGGTGCAATCCGGAAAATCAGGGACTCTTACGCGGTGTATTCAGCGGATTGTCAGGGAGAGTCAGGGAGTATTGTGGGCGCTCGCCAAAACGGGACCGTTCACAAGGCGGCCCACCCATTCCCGGAGAACAAGAATGAAAAGCCTCAGGGCGCAGCTATTGTCTGCGCTGGTCGTGATGTGGATCGGTTTGCTGGCGCTGGCCGCCTGGTCCGCCTTCAGCGCCCGTGAAAACATGATGGATGAACGCAAGGACGGCCTGCGCCGCGTGGTGGAAGCGGCCAATGGCGTGGTCAACAGCTATGTGGCCGATGTCGCGGCCGGCAGGATCTCCAAGGAAGAGGCCCAGAAGAACGCCCTGGAGCGCATCGCCGCCATGCGCTATGACGGCGACAACTATCTCTTCATCTTCGACTCCCGCCCGGTGGTGCTGATGCTGCCGTCCAACAAGGCGATGATCGGCAAGAACGTGGCCGACCGCAAGGATTCCGAGGGCAAGGCCTATTACGTCGAGATGATGAAGGTTGGCCAGGAAAAGGGGCATGGCTTCGTGCAATACATGGGTCGCCTGCCCGGCACCGACGACAGCAACCGCACCCCCAAGATGAGCTACGTGGTGCACAACAAGACCTGGGACTGGTTCATCGTCACGGGCGTGTTCCTCTCCGATGTGCAGGCCCAGTTCCGGTCTGACCTCGTCAAGCTGCTCGGCATCCTGGTCGCGGTCGGCGTGCTGGTCTCGGTGATGATGCTGGCCATCATCCGCCGCATCACCGGCAGCCTCGGTGGTGAGCCGGCCTATGCGGTGGCCATTGCCACGCGCATTGCCAACGGCGACCTGACGGTGCGGGTCGATACCCGCCCCGGTGACAACCGCAGCCTGCTCTTCGAGATGGCCAGCATGCGCGAGCGGCTGGGCGGTGTCATCAAGGGCATCCGCCAGGGTACCGATGCCATCGATATCGGCGCGCGCGAGATTGCAGCGGGCAACCTGGACCTGTCTTCGCGCACCGAAGAGCAGGCCGGTTCGCTGGCCACTACAGCCTCCAACATGGATACCCTGACTGCCACCGTCAAGCAGAACGCCGACAATGCCCGCCAGGCCGGCCAGCTGGCCAACAACGCTTCGGAAATCGCCAAGCGCGGCGGCGAAGTGGTGGGGCAGGTGGTGCAGACGATGGAAGGCATCACGGAAAGCTCGCGCAAGATCTCCGACATCATTGGCGTGATCGATGGCATTGCCTTCCAGACCAATATCCTGGCCCTGAATGCGGCAGTGGAAGCCGCCCGCGCCGGCGAGCAGGGCCGCGGCTTTGCGGTGGTGGCCTCCGAGGTGCGTTCGCTGGCCCAGCGCAGCGCCCAGGCGGCCAAGGAAATCAAGGCCTTGATCGAGGATTCGGTGCAGCGCGTGGGCGATGGCTCGGACCAGGTGGCCCGCGCCGGGGAGACCATGGGCGAGGTGGTGTCGGCGGTGCACCGCCTCACCGACATCGTCAGCGAGATCTCGGCTGCCTCCGAAGAGCAGCGTCGTGGTATCGAACAGGTCAACCTGGCCATTGGCGAGATGGATCAGGTCACCCAGCAGAACGCCGCCCTGGTCGAAGAGGCAGCGGCGGCGGCCGGTTCACTGGAAGAGCAGGCAAGGCGCCTGAAGGCGGCAGTGGCGACTTTCCGCGTCGACGGCGAGGAAGCCGCAGTCGCCCCCGTCCCCGCACCGGTGGCTGCCCCCAAGGCGGTGCCTGTCGCCGCCAAGGCGCCGGGCCCGGTCAAGCCGCTGCCCAAGCCGGCGGCCAAGCCCCTGGTCAATGCAGCAGCGCCGCTTCCGCCACCAGGCAAGCCCGCAGCCCCCGCCAAACCGGCCTCTGCGGGCAGGTCATCGCCCGCAAACGATGACGGGGATTGGGAAACCTTCTGATTCGCTCTTGTCAGAATGAAGAAATGGACGCCGTACCGGGTGCGCTCGGTGCGGCGTTTTTCATGGCGCGGGTGCATGGGCCAAAAGGGCGGAAGCAGGCATGCTGGCGCGCTTTTTGGTCTTTCCGGGGCCGTGCGATGTTATGATACCGGCCGTTCCGGAAGCAAAAATCCCGCTTCCTCTTAACTGATTCAATTTGTCGATAACGTGCGTCTAACTTCCATCAAATTATCTGGATTCAAGTCCTTCGTCGAGCCTACGCACTTCCAGGTTCCGGGGCAGCTGGTGGGTGTGGTCGGGCCCAATGGCTGCGGCAAATCCAATATCATCGACGCCGTGCGCTGGGTCCTGGGCGAATCCAAAGCTTCCGAGCTGCGCGGCGAGTCGATGCAGGACGTCATCTTCAACGGCTCCACCCATCGCAAGCCGGCCGGGCGCGCCTCGGTCGAACTGGTGTTCGACAACTCCGCCGGCAAAGCGGCCGGCCAGTGGGGCCAGTACGCTGAAATCGCCGTCAAGCGCACGCTCACGCGCGACGGCACGTCGTCCTACTACATCAACAACCAGTCGGTGCGCCGCCGCGACATCCAGGACATCTTCCTCGGTACGGGCCTGGGCCCGCGCGCCTATGCCATCATCGGCCAGGGCATGATCTCGCGCATCATCGAGGCGCGTCCTGAGGAGCTGCGCATCTTCCTGGAGGAAGCCGCGGGCGTATCGAAGTACAAGGAACGCCGCCGCGAGACTGAAAACCGCCTGCACGACACCACCGAGAACCTGACGCGCCTGGAAGACATCCTGCGCGAACTCAACGCCAACTTGGAAAAGCTGGAAGCCCAGGCCGCCGTGGCCAAGAAATTCCACGAGCTGCAGAACGACCAGGAAGAAAAGCAGAAGCTGCTCTGGCTGCTGCGCAAGAATGAAGCCAAGGCCGAGCAGGAGCGCTTCTTCAAGGAAATCGAGCGTGCCCAGATCGACCTGGAAGAGCAGACCGCCAAGCTGCGCCACGTCGAAACCGAACTGGAGCACATGCGCCAGGCGCACTACGCCGCCGGCGACCGGCTGCACCAGGCGCAGGGTCACCTGTACCAGACCAACTCCGAGATCGGCAGCCTGGAAGCGCAGATCAAGTTCGTCATCGAATCCCGCAATCGCCTGCAGGCCCAGCTCAATTCGCTGGGCGCGCAGCGTGACCAATGGCAGCGCCAGGGCACGCAGCAGCAGGAAGAACTGGCCGAAGCGGAAATCCAGCTGGAAGAATTCGGCATGCGTGTGGAGCAATCCCAGCACGCCGTGCAGGACACCAGCGACCGCTTGCCCTCGCTGGAATCGGCCTGGCGCGAGTCCCAGGTCAAGACGACCGAGTCGCGCGGCAAGATCATGCAGGTGCAGCAGCAGATCGAACTGCAGTCCACGCACCAGCGCAATGCCTCCAACATCCTCTCGGGCCTGGCCGCGCGCCGTGAACGCCTGATGCAGGAAAAGAACGGCATGGCCCTGCCCGACGAGACGCACCTGTCCAACCTGCGCATGCAGCTGGAAGAAAAACAGGCCTCGCTGGAAGAGGCCAACATGTATCTGGAAGAGGCCCAGGAGCAGTTGCCGCGCCTGGAAGAAGAGCGCCGCACCGCCCAGGAACTGGTCAGCAAGGAAACCTCGGCCAATGCCCAGCTGGAAGCCCGCCTCACCGCCCTGAAGCAATTGCAGGAAAGCGTGCAGGCGCAAGGCAAGGTGCAACCCTGGCTGGAAAAGCACGGCCTGGCCGAGCTGCCGCGCCTGTGGCAGAAACTGCACATCGAATCCGGCTGGGAAACCGCGCTGGAAGCGGTGCTGCGCGAGCGCATGTCGGCGCTGGAAATGTCCAACCTGGACTGGGCCAAGGCCTTCTTCAGCGATGCCCCGCCGGCCAAGCTGGCGCTGTACGCGCCCAACGCCGGCCTGGCCCAGCCTGAATCCCAGCCGGTGGCGGGCCTGAAGCCCTTCGTGACCTTGCTGCAGCTCAACGATCCGGGCCTGCGTGCCCTGATGAACGACTGGCTCAACCACATCTACATCGCCGACGACACGGCCACCGCCTTTGCCGAGCGCTCCAAGCTGCCGCTGGGCGGCTTGTTCGTGACCCGCCAGGGCCATGTGGTGAGCAATGCCAGCGTACGGTTCTATGCCTCCGATTCGGAGCAGGATGGCATGCTGGCGCGCCAGCAGGAAATCGAGAACATCACCAAGCAGCAACGCGCCCAGGCTATGCTGGCCGAGGAAGCCAAGGGCCGCGCCGTGCGCGCCGAAGCCGCCCTGTCGGGGGCATCGCAGCGCCTGCAGGAATTGCGCCAGCGCGTCAATTCGCTCACGCAATCGGCCCACAGCCTGCAGATCGAGGTCATGAAGCTGGCCGAGGTGCAGGAGCGCTTCAACCAGCGCAGCACCCAGATCGCCACCGACCTGGAAGAAATCTCGATGCAGGAAGCCGAGCAGCAGCAGGTGCAGGCCGAATCCGAGGCCCGCTTCGAAGAGCTGGACATCGAACTGGCCGAGCTGCAGGAGCAGCACGAGAACGGCCAGACCGATTACCTGAACAAGGAACAGCAGCTCAACGATGCCCGTACCCGCCTGCGCGAGCTGGAGCGTGCTGCCCAGGAAACCGAATTCGCCGAGAAGTCGCATCGCAACAAGATCGAGGAATTGAAGCGCGGCATCGCCACCGCCCTGGAACAGGCAGCGCAACTGTTTGCCAGCATGCAGCAAGGCTCGCTGGAACTGGAAAGCCTGGATGACCAGGCTGCCCAGGCCGGCCTGCAGGAATTGCTGGACCGCCGCAGCGAGCAGGAACGTGCGCTGGCCGATGCGCGCCACGAGCTGGATCAGCTGTCGCAGCAACTTCGTTCACATGAAGAATCGCGCATGCAGGCTGAGCGCAGCCTGCAGCCCCAGCGTGACCGCATCACCGAACTGCAACTGAAGGAACAGGCCGCGCGCCTGAACCAGGAGCAATTCTCCGAAGCGCTGGCGCAGACCCAGGCCGACGAGGCCGCGCTGTCGGAAAAGCTGACCAGCGACATGCGCCCGTCCTACCTGCAAGGCGAAGTGACGCGACTGACCAATGCCATCGCAGCGCTGGGCGCGGTCAACCTGGCCGCACTGGACGAACTGGCCACCGCCTCCGAGCGCAAGCACTTCCTCGATGCCCAGCACGCCGACCTGAACGAAGCCATCACCACGCTGCAGGATGCGATCCACAAGATCGACATGGAAACCCGGGATCTGCTGCAGGACACCTTCGACAAGGTGAACCACCACTTCTCGGAACTGTTCCCGGTGCTCTTCGGCGGTGGCCAGGCCAAGCTCATCATGACCGGCGACGAGATCCTCGATTCCGGCGTGCAGGTCATGGCCCAGCCGCCAGGCAAGAAGAACGCCACGATTCACCTGCTCTCCGGTGGCGAAAAGGCGCTCACTGCAACGGCGCTGGTGTTCTCGATGTTCCAGCTCAACCCGGCCCCGTTCTGTTTGCTCGACGAAGTGGATGCGCCGCTGGACGACGCCAACACCGAGCGCTTCGCCAACATGGTCAAGCGCATGTCGGAGTACACCCAGTTCCTCTTCATCTCCCACAACAAGATCGCCATGGAAATGGCGCAGCAGTTGATCGGGGTGACCATGCAGGAACAGGGCGTGTCGCGGATCGTGGCGGTGGACATGGAGTCGGCCGCCAACTTCTCCAGCGCCGAGCAGGCTGCCTGATGATTTGTGCTGCACGGGGCTGGAGCTTTGTCGGCTTGACAAGCAAGGGGTGTGACCGTACCCTGAAAGCCTTGCCGGCCAGCCCGCAGCGGGCGCAAGCCCCAGCTGGAACCGTTCTGATTTGGCCCCCACGGGCCATGGAAAAATAACAATATCTTGACCGCGCACTTGCCGTACCCGATCCGTTCGATTTCCCTGCATGGCTCCGTTGAGCCGGTGCAGGTGGCTGCCAGCGCTGCGGCAGCGTCGACGGAATCGCCGTGTGAGCGGCCCGCGCGGTCCAGGCCTTCTTGGATTGATAGGAATCGGATTTCTTCGATGAGCAGCTTTTCCCAGCCGACCATGCCACGCGGCGCCCATGATGGCGCCCTCCAGCCCGCCAGCCTGAAAGGTCGTGCAGCATGATGATGGATCTCCAGACCAGCCTGATCATCTTGGGCGGCGTCTTCGTCGCCGGGGTCATCACTTACAACAAGTGGCAGGAGCACAAGGCGCGCAAGACCGTGGAGCGCGCCTTTTCTTCGTCCCACGATGACGTATTGATGTCGCCGGACGAGCCCGCCGCCGAACCCGTCTTCGTGCCACCCACCGAACGCAGCGCGCCGGTGCCGCGCTCAGCCGAGCCCGTGCTCGACCCCGGTGCCGAGCGCGCCGAGCCGTCCCTGTACGACCTGCCCGAGCGCAAGCCGGTACCGGCCCCGGTGAAGGCCTACCAGGAGCAGGCCGAGTTCGAACCGCGTGAACCCTTCCTGGGCGAGCCGCCGGTCTCCGCAGCCCCTGCCACTGCGGCAGCCGATGAGGCCGTGCTGGGCGAGGCCGTGGCACAAGCGCCGCAATCGACGGTGGCCCAGGTCATCGCCGGTGCGCAAGAGCAGGGCGATGCCGTCCCGGTCTTCACCCCGCCGCCCGAAATGCAGGCCCGCCTGGCGCCCAAGCGCGAACTGCCGGTCGATGAACTGATCGACTGCAATATTCCCATCGCTCTGGACAATCCGCTGCGCGGCGAAAAGCTGCTGCCCATGCTGCAAGGCCTGCGCCATGTCGGCAACAAGCCGGTGCACTTCATCGGCCGCACCACCGACGGCGCCTGGGAAGCCATCGCCCACGGCAGCATCTACGACGCCTTGCTGGCCGGTGCGCAGTTGGCCAACCGCAGCAATGCCATCAACGAGATCGAGTATTCGGAACTGGTCATGCGCCTGCGCGACCTGACCGATGCGCTCTCGGGCGAGCCCGAATTGCCGGACATGCCCGATGTCATCCGCACCGCCCAGGCGCTGCACCAGTTCATCATCGACCATGATGCGCAACTGTCGGTGAACGTGCGCTCGCAAGGCGCACCCTGGAGCCTGGCGACCCTGCTGGCGGCATTGACGCGCCAGGGCTTCGACCGCCGTACCGAAGGCTACCTGGTGATGCAGGATGGCGAAGGTGAAGTGCTCTTCGCGCTCTCCACCAATGCCACCCCGACCGATGAAACCACCGATCGCCTCACGCTCTTGCTGGACGTGCCGCGCGTGGCTCCTTCGCGTGATGGATATGGCGCTTTGGTGGCCTGCGCCAAGTCGCTGTCGGCGCGCCTGGGTGGCGTCATCGTCGATGACAGCGACCAGCCGCTGACCGATGAAGCCCTCTCCGATATCGCCGAACAGGTGGCCGCGTTCTACAGCGCCATGGAATCGGCCGAGATTCCTGCCGGCTCCACCCGTGCCTTGCGCTTGTTCAGCTAAGGCCGCGTTTTTACTCCCCCTACGATGCAAGACGACTTGTTTTCCGCCGGACGGCCCCCGCAAGGGGAGCCGGACTGGCTGTCGCGCGCCCGTGTGCTGCGTGACGAACTGAACCGCCACAACCACAGCTATTACGTCCTCGACCAGCCCAGCATCCCGGACGCCGAATACGACCGCCTGTTCCAGGAACTGCAGGCACTGGAAACCGCCCATCCCGAACTGCTTACGCCCGATTCGCCGACGCAACGCGTCGGGGCCGGTCCGCTGCCGCAGTTTGAGCCGGTGCGCCATGACATCCCCATGCTCTCGCTGGGCAACGGTTTCGCCGACGAAGACATCGAAGCCTTCGACAGGCGCGTACGCGATGGTCTGGAGACGCTGCAGGAAGTGCGCTACGCCACGGAGTTGAAGTTCGACGGCCTGGCCATCAGCCTGCGCTACGAGAAGGGCGTCCTGGTGCAGGCTGCGACGCGCGGCGACGGTACCACGGGCGAAAACGTCACGGCCAACATCCGCACCGTGCGCGCCATTCCCCTGCGCCTGCATGGGGAAAACCTGCCGCAGGTGATTGACGTGCGCGGTGAGGTGCTGATGTACAAGGATGATTTTGCGCGGCTGAACCAGCGCCAGCGTGACGCCGGCCAGAAGGAATTCGCCAATCCCCGCAACGCCGCCGCCGGCAGCTTGCGCCAGCTGGATTCGCGCATCACCGCGCAACGCACGCTGCGCTTCTTCGCCTATGGCATCGGCGTGCTGGAAGGTGCCGAGATGCCGGCTTCGCATTCGGCCCTGCTGGACTGGTACCAGCAACTCGGCCTGCCGGTGTGCAAGGAGCGCGCCGTGGTGACGGGGGCAGCCGGTCTGCTGGACTTCTTCCGCAGCATCGGTGCCAAGCGCGAAAGCCTGCCTTACGAGATCGATGGCGTGGTCTACAAGGTCGACCGCCTGGACCAGCAGAAGCACCTGGGCTTCGTCTCGCGCGCCCCGCGTTTCGCGCTGGCCCACAAGTTCCCGGCGCAGGAAGCCCTGACCGTGGTGCAGGACATCGAAGTGCAAGTCGGCCGCACCGGAGCCATCACCCCGGTGGCGCGCCTGAATCCCGTCTTCGTCGGCGGGGTCACGGTCACCAACGCCACGCTGCACAACGAAGATGAAGTCCGCCGCAAGGATATCCAGATCGGCGACACCGTCATCGTGCGCCGCGCCGGTGACGTGATTCCGGAGGTGGTGGCCTTCGTGCCCGAGAAGCGTCCGGCCGATGCCCGCGCCTTCGTCATGCCGGCCAACTGCCCCGTGTGCGGCTCGCCGATTGTGCGGGCGGAAGATGAAGCGGTGGCGCGCTGCTCGGGCGGCTGGCTGAAATGTTCAGCGCAGCGCAAGGGTGGCCTGCAGCATTTTGCGTCACGTCGCGCCATGGACATTGAAGGTCTGGGCGAGCAACTGGTCGAGCAACTGGTGGACCGCCAAGTGGTCAACACGCCGGCTGATCTTTATCGCCTCGGCTTGTCGGCCCTGGCCGAACTGGACCGCATGGCCGAGAAATCCGCACAGAACGTGCTGGATGCCCTGCAGAAGTCCAAGACCACCACGCTGGCACGGTTCATCTACGCGCTGGGCATCCGCCACGTGGGGGAGGCAACGGCCAAGGAGCTGGCACGTCATTTCGGCGGCATCGACAAGCTGCTCGCCGCCAGCGAGGAACAACTGCTGGAAGTGGCCGATATTGGTCCGGTGGTCGCCTCCTCGATCCGTGCCTTCTTCAATGATCCGATCAATGTCGAGCTGGTCGAGCAGTTGCGCGCGGTCGGCGTGCACTGGCCCGAGAGCGAAGGTGTCGATGCCGGTGCCAAGCATCTGGCCGGGAAGACCTTCGTGTTGACCGGCACCTTGCCCAACTTGTCGCGCGATGATGCCTCGCAGTTGATCGAAGCGGCCGGCGGGAAAGTCTCCGGTTCGGTCTCGAAGAAGACCAGTTACGTGGTCGCCGGGGCCGAAGCTGGCAGCAAGCTGGCCAAGGCAGAGGAACTGGGCATCGCCATCCTCGATGAGGACGCCCTAAAGGCGCTTTGCGCCGGTCAGGATGCGTCAGAAACGTAATCACCTTGTCTTTTTATTCATATAGAATGCCGCGCATAAGCAGTTCCGTTCCCGGAACTGCGGTGCAGGACTCACCGCATAACGACATAACCACATAACAAGACCCATCCTTACCTCGGAGTCATGATGATCAAGAAGATCAAGAAAGCCGTTTTTCCTGTCGCCGGTCTCGGTAGCCGCTTCCTGCCTGCCACCAAGGCCCAGCCCAAGGAAATGCTGCCCATCGTCGACAAGCCGCTGATTCACTATGCAGTGGAAGAGGCGGTCGCCGCCGGCATCACGGAAATGGTGTTCATTACCGGCCGCAACAAGCGCGCCATCGAAGACCACTTCGACAAGGCCTACGAGCTGGAATCCGAACTGGAAGCTGCCGGCAAGAAGAAGCTGCTGGAGATCGTGCAGAACGTGGTACCCAAGAACGTCAATTGCATCTTCATCCGCCAGTCCGAGCCGCTGGGCCTGGGCCACGCCGTGCTGTGCGCGCGTCCGGTGGTGGGTGAAGAACCTTTCGCCATCCTGCTGGCCGATGACTTCATGGATACCGACGAGGGCGTCAAGCCGGTGCTGGCACAGATGACCGACATCTATGCACGTGAAGGCATGAGCATGCTGGCCGTGCAGGAAGTACCGAAGAGCGATACCCGCCAATACGGCATCGTCAGCGCCACCCCTTACCAGCCGGACCTCGAACGCATCAACGCCATCGTCGAAAAGCCGGCCCCGGAAGAAGCGCCGTCCACGCTGGCCGTGGTGGGGCGCTACGTGTTGAACAGCCGCATCTTCCACTACCTGGAAAACATCCCGCGCGGCGCCGGGGGCGAGATCCAGCTCACCGACGGCATCGCCAAGCTGATGCAGGCCGAATCCGTGCTGGCTTACCGTTACCAGGGCCAGCGTTATGATTGCGGTTCCAAGCTGGGTTACCTCAAGGCCATGGTGGCCATGGGCCTGAAGCACCCGGAAACCGGTCCGGCCTTCTCGGAATACCTGCAGGAAGTGGCCAGCAAGGCGCGCTGATCGCTGCTGCTGTCCGGCGCCCGCATCTTGCGCGGCGCCTTGCTTGCACAATGACGCCCGGTTCCTGCCGGGCGTCTTTCATGGAGAGCTTCAATGGCAATACGCGAGATTCTCAAAATGGGCGACCCGCGCCTGCTGCGCCAGGCGCAGCCGGTCACGCAATTCGGGTCGCCTGAATTGGCGCAGCTGGTGGACGACATGTTCGAGACCATGCGCGCCGTCAACGGTGCCGGGCTGGCCGCGCCCCAGATCGGGGTGGACCTGCAACTGGTGATCTTCGGCTTCGGCCACAACCAGCGCTATCCGGAGGCACCGGCAGTGCCGGAGACGGTGCTCATCAATCCGGTGCTGACGCCCTTGTCGGAGCAGGAAGAAGAGGGCTGGGAAGGCTGCCTGTCGGTACCCGGCATGCGCGGCGTGGTGCCACGCTGGAGCCGCTTGCGTTACCAGGGCGTGGACTTGCACGGCAACGGGATCGACCGTACCGTCGACGGTTTCCATGCCCGCGTGGTGCAGCACGAGTGCGATCACCTGCAGGGCATCCTGTATCCGATGCGCATCCGCGACTTCCGCCAGTTCGGCTTCACTGAAGTACTGTTCCCGGACCTGGATCCCAACCAGGACGACTGAACGACGACACTGCAAAAAAAACATCCCGGCACCAGGCCGGGATGTTCGTTTCAGGAGCGATGAAACCGCGTTCGGGGAATCAGGCGCTTTCCTTCACGCGCCTGTCGATGTGGGCCAGCGCCTCTTCCACCTGGTCGATCAGGATCAGGCACAGGTCGCCGGGTTGCAGCGTAGCGAGGGCGGTATCGATGGCGACGAATTCGCCGTTGATTTCCTTCACATCCTTCGTACGCTTGGCGCCTCCAAGTCCCTGGCGCAGCAGCGCGATCACTTCGCCGTCTTCGCGGCCGCGCTGGCACTGGTCTTGGTACAGCACCACTTCATCGAAGGCATCGCCCAGCAGTTCGGTCTGGCGGGTGATGTCGACGTCGCGGCGGTCACCGGCGCCGCTGATGACCACCGAGCGGCGGTTGGCGGGCATGCTGTCGACAGCCTTGATGAGGGCCTGGATGGCGTCCGGGTTGTGGCCGTAGTCGGCGATCAGGGTGGCACCCTTGTAGTCGAACAGGTTGAAGCGGCCTGGTGCGGTGCCGCTGTCGCTGATGAAGCTGGCCAGGGCGCCGGTGATCTGTTCCCAGTCCAGGTTCAGCGCCCAGGCGGCACCGACCGAAGCCATCACGTTCTCGACCTGGAAGCCGATGGCACCGCTGCGGGTCAACGGAATGCCGGAGAGCTTCAGGCGTTTTTCGAACGTACCCTGCGCGGCCACGATGGCGTCGCCGTCTTGATAGACGATGCGATGGCCCTGTGCGCGGTGGGTGGCCATGATGGGGTGGGTCGGATCCAGCGCGAAGAAGGTTACCGAGCCGGGGCAGGAAGCGGCCATTTTGGAAACCATCGGGTCCGCTGCATTCAACACGGCAGTCCCGGTCGGTGCCACGTTCTCGACGATGACGCGCTTGACCACGGCCAGGTCTTCCACGGTGCTGATGTAGGACAGGTCCAGGTGGTCGCCCATGCCGATGTTGGTGACCACGGCCACGGCGCAGCGGTCAAAGCCCAGGCCTTCGCGCAGCACGCCGCCACGGGCGGTTTCCAGTACGGCGGCATCCACATCGGGGTGGAACAGCACATTGCGCGCGCTGCGCGGGCCGCTGCAGTCGCCGGTGTCGGTGCGCTGGCCATCGATGTAGACGCCATCGGTATTGGTCATGCCCACGCGCAGGCCGGTCTTGGCCAGCAGGTGCGTGATCAGGCGCACGGTCGTGGTCTTGCCGTTGGTGCCGGCCACCGCTACCACGGGGATGCGGCCATCGTCGCCATCCTCGTACATGGTCGAGATGATGGCTTCGCCCACATCGCGCGCCTTGCCGTACGAGGGCGAGAGGTGCATGCGCAGGCCGGGCGCGGCGTTCACTTCGACGATGCCGCCGCCTTGCTCTTCCAGCGACATGTGCACCGAATTGCAGACCACGTCCACACCGCAGATATCGAGCCCGACCATTTGCGCTGCCGCGATGGCGCGCGCGGCCACATCCGGATGGACGTCGTCGGTGACATCGGTGGCGGTGCCGCCGGTGGAGAGGTTGGCGTTGTTGCGCAGGACCACGCGCACGCCCTGGGCGGGAATGGCTTCCGGGTCCAGGTTCTGGCCGGACAGCACCGACAGCGCGATGTCGTCCAGGCGGATCTTGGTCAGCGAAGTGGCGTGGCCGTCGCCGCGCAGCGGGTCGGCGTTGACCTGGTCGATCAACTGGCGGATGGTGTGCACGCCGTCGCCGATGACTTGCGGCGGATCGCGGCGGGCCGCAGCCACCAGGGTCTTGCCGATCACCAGCAGGCGGAAGTCGTGGCCCGGCAGGTAGCGCTCGACGATGACTTCATCGCTGATCAGGGCAGCGTTGTTGAAGGCGCGGGTGATCTGTTCCGGGGTGCTGATGTTGACGGCCACCCCCTTGCCCTGGTTGCCGTCCAGGGGCTTGATGACCACGGCCGAGCCGATTTCCTCGGCGGCCTTGAGGGCATCTTCCACGGTCTCGACCACGCGGCCGTTGGGGACCGGCACGCCAGCGGCGTGCAGCAGCATCTTGGTCAGGTCCTTGTCTTGCGCAATCGATTCGGCAATCGCGCTGGTGTTGCTGGTTTCTGCAGCCTGGATACGCTTCTGGCGGCTGCCCCATCCGAACTGCACCATGCTGCCCTGGGTCAGGCGGCGATAGGGGATGCCACGCTTGATGGCGGCATTGACGATGGAGCCGGTAGAGGGACCGAGGCGCACGTCTTCATCCAGTTCGCGGATGCGGGCCAGCGCGCCGGTGAGGTCGAAGGGAGTGTCGGCCTGGGCGGCGCGTACCAGTTCCAGCGCGAGGTCGAAGGCCAGGCGGCCGACTTCTTCTTCGCTGTATTCCACCACCACCTGGTAGATGCCGGTCTCGACGGTGGAGACGGTACGGCTGAAGGTTACCGGGCAGCCGGCCTGGCTTTGCAGCGCCAGGGCGGCAGCGGCCAGGGCATGCGCCATGGAGACGACCTGCTTGCCGCCATCGGGTTCGAGGAAGCCGATCTGCGGGAAGCGGGCGCGCAGGCGCAGTTCGAAGCCGGGCATGTCATCGATGACGCGCTCGTTTTCCGGACAGGAAACGATGGCCTCGATGGCAGTGTGTCTGCTCCAGAGATTGGGGCCGCGCAGGGCGCGAATGCGGGATACGTCCATGGACTCGTTTTCCTAGATGTCTCTTGATCTTGATTCAGTCAGTCTTGCAGCAGGGCGCGCCGGTTCAGGCGGCCTGGCTCTTGAACTTCAGGCCTTGCTCTTCGGCGCGCTCGGTGCCGAACAGCTCGATGCCGGCACGGATCACCTCAGGGCCGATGCCCAAGGCCCAGGCGGCACCGACGGCCGCCAGCACGTTTTCGACCTGGTAGGCCACCGCGCCGTTTTCGGTCAGCGGAATGGCATCGACCGAGCTGACCTTGCATTGGCGCTCGCCCTCGGCCTGGATCAGGTCGCCATCGCGCAGGAACACGGCACGGCCGCCTTCCTTCAGGTGGCTGGTCAGCAGTTCGGAGGCCGGGTCGGTGCTGAAGAAGATGACTTCGCCATCGCACAGCTGGGCCATGTCGGCCACCAGCGGATCGTCGGCATTGAGCACGGCGGCGCCTTCGGGCAGCACCAGGTCGACCTGGGTGCGCTTGACCTTGGTAGCGATCTGCTCGGCGTTTTCGATGTAGAACTCGGGCAGGCTGTCGGTGGGATCGATGTTGGCCACCACGCCGACCAGGCAGCGGTCGTAGGCCAGGCCTTCGGCCAGGATGGCGGCGCTGCCGTTCTCGAACACGGCGGCTTCCACCGCACGGTTCAGCAGCACGCGATGGGCGGCGTCCCAGGTGGCGCGGTTGCCGCGCTCGATCTGGCGTTCGCCGAAGTACAGGCCTTCACCGCAGGCCAGGCCCACGTGCTTGCCCGACAGGTGCACGATGCGGGCGATCAGGCGCGAAATGGTGGTCTTGCCATGGGTGCCGGTGACGCCGACGATGGGAATGCGGCCGTTTTCTTCCGGGCCGAACAGGTTGTCGATAATGGCTTCGCCGACCGGACGCGGCTTGCCGTCGGAGGGTTTCAGGTGCATCAGCAGGCCGGGGCCGGCATTGACCTCGACGATGGCACCGCCCTGGTACTGCAGCGGACGCGAAATGTCTTCCGCCACGATGTCCACGCCGGCAATGTCCAGGCCCACGATGCGCGCGGCCAGGGAAGCGGCGGCCGCCACGCTGGGGTGGACCAGGTCGGTGATGTCGGAGGAGACGTTGCCATTGCGCAGCAGCAGGATGCGGCGGCCGGCGGCGGGGACCGATTCGGTGGTCAGGTTCTGGCGCTGCAGTTCCAGCACGGCAGCTGGTTCGCGGTCCAGCAGCACCGGGTCCAGCAGGTGTTCTTCCAGGAGGCCGCGGCGCGGGTCGCGGTTCAGTTCGTCCAGCAGGTCCTGCACGGTGGACTTGCCGTCGCCGACGATGAAGATCGGTTCACCACGGGCGGCGGCGGCCAGCTTGCCGCCGACGATCAGCAGGCGGTGTTCCAGGCCCGGCACGAAGCGCTCGACCAGCACGCCGCTGCCTTCTTCCAGGGCGACCTTGTAGGCGGTTTCGATTTCTTCCTGGGTGTTCAGGTCGATGAAAACGCCCCGGCCATGATTGGCATCGCAGGGCTTGACCACCACCGGCAGGCCGATGTCCTGGGCTGCATCCCAGGCGTCTGCGGGACTATCCACCAGGCGGCCTTCGGGCACCGGCACGCCACAGGTTTCCAGCAGGGACTTGGTCAGATCCTTGTCACGCGAGATGCCTTCGGCAATCGCGCCGGTCTGGTCGGATTCGGCCGTCCAGATGCGGCGCGACTTGCAGCCGTGGCCCAGCTGCACCAGGTTGCCTTCGGAGAGGCGGATGGTGGGGATGCGGCGCTCGTCGGCGGCGTCCACGATGCATGCGGTGCTGGGGCCCAGGCACAGGCGGTCCACCATGCGGCGCAGCTTGCGCAGGGTGCCGTCGAGGTCGTAAGGGCGGTCTTCGATGGCGGCCATCACCAGGTCACGGGCGGCGAAGAGCGCTGCGCGGGTGACTGTTTCATGGCGGGCACGCACCACCACCTTGTAGACGCCGCGCACATTGGTTTCGCGCGCCTTGCCGAAGCCGCCGGGCAGGCCGGCCAGGTTCTGCAGTTCCAGGGTGACGTGTTCCAGGATGTGGCCGGGCCAGGTACCTTCGTGCAGGCGGCGCACGAAGCCGCCGCGCTCTTCGTAGCTGCAGCGGTGTTCGATCAGGGTGGGCAGCCAGGTGGTGAGGCGGTCGACGAAGCCGGGAATGGTATTGGAGGGAAAATCTTCCAGTTCGCCGATATCGATCCACACTTCGAGGGCGGAGCGGTAGGTCCAGATGTTGGGACCCTTGAGATTCAGAAAACGGAGGAATTCGATGTTTTTCATGTGTGGTGGATAGTCCGCTGTAATTGCCCAAGCCAGGATAGCGATGCTGGCTGCATCGCACGTGCCACCCTGCGCACGCCGGTCAGCGCTCTGTCAGAATAACGCATGGTTCACTAACGCGCAGGACGGCTTTTGGTTTACTGCATTTGCCAGATGGTAGAACTGAATGAAAATTGATATTGCCCGGAAGAAATCAAATGAAGGTTTTGTATCGTCAAAGGCGGGCAGGGTACAACGGTTGGAGCGACGGGGTGCATGCGGGCAGGGTGGTATGGAGATGAACGATATTGTCGCAGACTGTCCCGCTGCCGTGGCAATGCCGCCGAAAAATCCGCCAGGCTGCGCCCGAGATGAAGAGCTTGGCAGATCAGCCATTCGCATCATGCCGGAAAGATCATGCCGATGTGTCATCGGGTGAAGCCTCAGGTGCACCATTTGACGACCTCTCGCGTTATCGAATGGCTGCCGCAGGATGGGTGGGCAGATCGTGGATTGGCAGCGGGGGACGCTGCGCTATAATCGCGCGCTGCCCGCTGGCACATCCTTGCAGGCATCAAGACAACAAGACAACAGGTCCGGCGAGACCTGCACCTCCCAAAACAATAGCCAAACTGCTCACTTCGGGCCTCAACGCTGCCGTTACATGACTACTGACTCAATTCCTTCCGCGACCGCCAGCCTGCCCGAGCGCTGGCAAACGGAAACTGCTGCCCGCCTGGCCCAGGGGGAAACCGTGCTGGCCTGGCTGGAACTGGACCTGGACGCCCAGCTGCACTTCAAGCCCTCACTGGTGCTCGCGACTGACCAGCGTCTGCTGGCCCTGGCCCCGGACGGCCAGCAATGGCAGGAGTGGGCCTACCGCCCGGACCTGCAACTCAAGCATGTCGACCATGCCGGTGTCGGTACCCTGGAGCTGTGCGACGGCGCCGGCCGCCTGGCGGCCTGGCGTTACACCCTGGCCCAGAATCCGCAGGCGCTGCGCCTGATCAAGCTCTTCGAGCAGCAGCGCGATCTGCTGGCCTCGGGCGTGACGGCCGAGGAAGAGGGCGACGTCTGCCCAACCTGCAAGGCGGTGCTGCCGGAAGGCCAGGAAACCTGTGCCATCTGTCCGGAAACCAAGGAAGCGCCACCGTCGACCTGGGCGCTGTTCCGCCTGTCGCGCTTCGCCAAGCCCTACAAGGGCTCGCTGCTGCTGGGCTTCCTCCTGACGCTGGCTTCCACCGCCGCCACGCTGGTGCCGCCCTACATGACCATGCCCCTGATGGACAACGTGCTGATCCCGTTCCAGAACGGCACGCCCATCGATACCCACCTGGCCACGCTTTACCTGTCGGGCCTGCTGGGCGCGGCGGTGCTGGCCTGGGGCCTGGGCTGGGCGCGCACCTACATCCTGGCGCTGGTGTCCGAGCGCATCGGCGCGGACTTGCGCACGACTACCTATGCGCACCTGCTGCGGCTGTCGCAGGAATATTTCGGCGGCAAGCGTACCGGTGACCTGATGGCGCGCATCGGCTCGGAAACTGACCGCATCTGCGTGTTCCTGTCGCTGCACCTGCTCGATTTCGCCATTGATGTGCTGATGATCATCATGACGGCCGCCATCCTGATCTCGATCAATCCCTGGCTGGCGCTGGTGACCTTGCTGCCGCTGCCGTTCATCGCCTGGATGATTCACGTGGTGCGGGATCGCCTGCGCCACGGTTTCGAGAAGATCGACCGCATCTGGTCGGAAGTGACCAATGTGCTGGCCGATACGATTCCCGGCATCCGCGTGGTGAAGGCGTTTGCGCAGGAAAAGCGTGAAGTGGCGCGATTCCGTGAAGCCAACCGCCACAACCTGATGGTCAATGACCGGGTCAACAAGATCTGGTCGCTCTTCACGCCCACGGTCACTTTCCTGACCGAGGTAGGCTTGCTGGTGGTATGGGTGTTCGGTATCTGGCAGGTCTCCAGCAACCAGATCACGGTCGGTGTGCTGACCGCCTTCCTGGCCTACATCAGCCGCTTCTATACCCGCCTGGACTCGATGAGCCGCATCGTCTCGGTCACGCAGAAGGCTGCGGCCGGCGCCAAGCGCATCTTCGACATCCTGGACCATGTCTCCAGCGTGCCGGAGCCGGCCAATCCGGTGCACCTGGAAAACGTCAAGGGTGCCATCGAAGTGCGCAACATCGGTTTCCGCTACGGCAACCGCGCGGTGATCCGCAACATGAGCCTGTCCATTGCGCCGGGCGAGATGATCGGCCTGGTCGGCCACAGCGGTTCGGGCAAGTCCACCATGGTGAACCTGATCTGCCGCTTCTACGATGTCTCCGAAGGGGCGATCCGCATCGATGGCGTGGACATCCGCTCGCTGCCGATTTCCGAATACCGCCGCAACATCGGCCTGGTGCTGCAGGAACCCTTCCTGTTCTTCGGCACCATTGCCGAGAACATCGCCTACGGCAAGCCGGAAGCCACCCGCGAGGAAATCATCGCGGCGGCCCGTGCCGCCCACGCGCATGAATTCATCCTGCGCCTGCCGCAGGGATATGACTCGCTGGTGGGCGAGCGCGGACAGGCGTTGTCAGGCGGTGAACGCCAGCGCATCTCGATTGCGCGCGCGCTGCTGATCGACCCGCGCATCCTGATCCTGGACGAGGCGACTTCCTCGGTCGATACCACCACCGAAAAGGAAATCCAGAAGGCGCTGGACAACTTGGTCCAGGGCCGTACCACGATTGCCATCGCCCACCGCCTGTCGACCCTGCGCAAGGCCGATCGCCTGGTGGTGCTGGATCGCGGGCAGGTGGTCGAGGTCGGCAACCACGAAGAACTGATGGCCCGTGAAGGGCATTACTACAAGCTCTACCAGGCCCAGGCGCGCAATCCTGATGGGGATGCCGAGGTGTCGGTGAGCGAAGAAGAGAAGGGCGAATAAGCCATGAGCACCACGATCAATTCTGCCCAAACCTTCACCCTGGAGCGCAACGCTTTTGGACGCCTGGTGTTGACCGATGCCCAGGGCGGGCTGCATGAGCACGTGATTCCGGTGCGTGCATTTCCGATCACCTCGCCTGAACGCGGCCTGTCCCTGGTCAGCAGCGACGGTCACGAACTGGCCTGGATCGATACCCTGGATGAAGTGGATGCGCCGACGCGCCGCCTGATCGAGGAAGAGCTGGCCAGCCGCGAGTTCATGCCGGAGATCCAGCGCATCGTCAGCGTGTCGACCTTCGCCACGCCCAGCGACTGGACCGTGCAGACCACGCGCGGCACCACCACCTTTACGCTCAAGGGCGAGGAAGATATCCGCCGCCTGGCCGCACCGGCGCTGCTGATCGCCGACAGCCACGGCATCCAGTTCCTGATCCGCGACCAGAAGGCGCTGGACAAGCACAGCCGCAAGATCCTGGATCGTTTCCTCTGATCCTTTTTGCCTGCCGCAAAGGAGAACGGCCCTGATGGTGAATCAGGGCCGTTTTTCATTTTCATTCAGTGGATCGCGTTCAGAACTTCTCGTCCGGTCGCAGATAACGCCACTGGCCCGTGGGCAGCTCGCCCAGCTTCACCCCACCGATACGCACGCGCTTCAAGCCGATCACCTTCAGTCCGACCATGTCGCACATGCGGCGGATCTGGCGCTTCTTGCCTTCGCGCAGGGTAAAGCGCAGCTGATCCTCGTTCTGCCATACCACTTTGGCCGGACGCAGCGGCTTGCCGTCCATGATCAGGCCGTGGTTCAGGCGCTTGAGGTCCGATTCGGGCAGCTTGCCGGGACGGGTGTATTGCACGCGCACCAGGTATTCCTTGTCGACCGCCGAATCCTCGCCGATCAGCTGCTTGGCAATGCGGCCATCCTGGGTCAGCACCAGCAGGCCCACCGAATCGATGTCCAGCCGTCCGGCCGGTACCAGGCTCTTCAACTGGCGCGGGTGGAAGCGCATCTCGGTCTGGTCTTCGGCCCAGCGCGACTGTTCGTTGACCAGCACCATGGCCGGCTTGTAGCCATCCTCGGCCTGGCCGCTGACGTAGCCCATGGGCTTGTTGATCAGGATGGTCACGCGCTGGGCCTGCTCGGCGCTGGCCTGGCGTTCCACGGTCACCTTCTGGTGCGGCAGCACCTTGCTGCCCAGCACCGACACCACCTGGCCATCCACGCGCACCCAGCCCTTTTCTATCCATTCGTCGGCTTCGCGGCGCGAGCACAGGCCGAGTTCGGACATGCGTTTGGAAAGTCGTACAGGTTCAGTCATGGGGATTGCCTTGCGAAAAACGGAGGGCCGGCCAGCGGCGAGGGTGAGATTGTACGGCCAGCCGCGCCGCCGCGCCAGACTTGGGCGACAGCGCGGACAAGGTGAGGCGGGTCAGATGCGCAGGGTCTGCAGCAGTTCGGTTTCCAGCATGATCTGGTTGCGCGGCTGGGACAGGCCGGGACCGTCGATGAGGAACACGTCTTCCACGCGCTCGCCCAGGGTCATGACCTTGGCCGTATGCAGGTTGATGCGGTACTTGGCCAGCACGTTGGAGATCGAATACAGCAACCCGGCGCGGTCATTGGCCGAGACCGACAGCAGGTAGTACTGGCCGCGCTCATCGGGGCGCAGGTCCACCGAGGGATTGACCGGGAAGGTGCGCGACAGGCGCGACAGGCGGGCCTTGGAAGGCGCCGGCAGCGGAGCGTCGGACTGCAGCAGGGCGCCCAGTTCGTGTTCGATCAGGTTGATGATGTCGCGGTAGTTCTTGGCGAAGACCGGGGCATTGATCAGGAAGGCGTCCAGCGCGTAATCGTTGCGGGTCGTGTGGATCTTGGCGTCGAAGATGCTGAAGCTCTTTTCGTCGAAGTAGCTGCAGATGCGCGCAAACAGGTCAGGGCGGTCGGGCGTGTAGACCGCCACCTGAACGCCTTCGCCAATCGGTGCCAGGCGGCAGCGCACCAGCGGAACCCCGGTGTCGACCTTGTCGTAGAAGCAGCGCGTCTGCCAGGCGATGTCGGAGGCGTCGTGACGCAGGAAGTAGGCCACGTCGAGCTGCTTCCACAGCGCCTCGTGGGCGTCGGCCGGCAGGCCGTACAGGCGCAGGGTCTTGATGGCTTCCTGCTGGGTGTTCTTCAGTTCGCGGTCGGCCGAGGGTGCCTCGCCGCCCAGCACGCGCAGGGTCATGCGGTACAGGTCTTCCAGCAGCTTGCCCTTCCAGGCGTTCCAGACCTTGGGGCTGGTGCCGCGGATATCGGCCACCGTCAGCAGGTAGAGCGCGGTCAGGTGGCGCTCGTCCTTGACCAACTGCGCGAAGGCGGTGATGACATCGGGGTCCGACATGTCCTGCTTCTGCGCCACGTGCGACATGGCCAGATGCTGCTCCACCAGGAACACGATCAGCTCGGTATTGTCCGGCGAGATGCCATGCTGCTCGCAGAAGGCCCGCGCGTCGGCCATGCCCAGCTTGGAGTGGTCGCCGCCACGGCCCTTGGCGATGTCGTGGAACAGGGCCGCGATGTAGAGCACCCAGGGCTGGCCAAAGTTGGCCATGAGCTGGCTGCAGAAGGGATATTCATGCGCATGTTCGCTCATCGTGAAGCGGCGCACATTGCGCACCACCATCAGGATGTGCTGGTCCACCGTGTAGACGTGGAACAGGTCATGCTGCATTTGGCCGACGATCTGGCGGAAGTTCGGCAGGTAGCGTCCCAGCACGCTGGTGCTGTTCATCCCGCGCAGGGCGTGGGTGATACCGCGCTTGCTCTGGATGATCTGCATGAACAGGCGGTGATTTTCCGGATTGGCACGGAAGGCATTGTCGATCTTGAAACGCGCATGCCATAGCGCCCGCAGGGTACGTGCCGACATATCCTTCAGTTCCGGATGCTCGGAAAGCACCAGGAAGACTTCCAGCATGGCCGAAGGCGTCTCCTCGAAGACCTTGTCATGGGCGATGTCGACGAAGCCGTTGACTTCGTTGAAGCGCTCGTTGAGCGGACGCGGTACAGCCTGCTGCGGGAACAGGTGCGCTTCGATGTTCTGCAGCAGGATGGTGTTGAGCTGCGTGACTGCCTTGGCTGCCCAGTAATAGCGCTGCATCAGGTATTCGCTGGCGCGGCGGGTATCGGTGGTCTTGAAGCCGAAGGTCTCGGCGATCTGGGTCTGGATGTCGAAGACCAGCCGGTCTTCGCGGCGGTCGGTGAGGATGTGCAGGCGGATGCGGATGTCCTTGAAGGCGCGTTCCTTCTGGCGCAACTGGCGCGCCTCGGTGGAGGTCAGCATGCCGTGTTCGGCCAGCTCGCCCCAGGAGTTGCCCAGGCCCGCCGCCTTGGCCACCCACAGGATCACCTGCAGGTCGCGCAGGCCGCCGGGGCTTTCCTTGCAGTTGGGTTCGAGGCTGTAGGGCGTGTCTTCATATTTGATGTGGCGCTGGCGCATTTCCAGGGTCTTGGCCTGGAAGAAGGCCAGCGGGTCCAGCGCCGCATGGTAGCGCTCCTGCAATTTCTTGAAGAGCGCGCGGTTGCCGGTCACCAGGCGGGCTTCCAGGAGGCTGGTCTGCACCGTGATGTCGGCGGCGGATTCATCCAGGCACTCGTCGATGGTGCGGATGCTGTGGCCGATTTCCAGTCCGATGTCCCAGAACAGCTGCACCAGGGATTCCAGCTTTTCCTTCTTGGCCGCATCCGGGGCCTGGTCCAGCAGGATCAGCACGTCCACATCCGAGTGCGGGAACAGCTCGCCGCGGCCATATCCACCCACGGCCACCAGGGCGGCATTGCCGGACATGCCCAGTTCTTCCCAGGCAGTAGTGAGGGCTTCGTCCACGTTGCGGCGCAACTGGGCCAGCAACTGCTCGGTCTTGTGGTTGGACTGGAACACCTCGATGGCTTGCTGGCGCGCGGCCTTGAGCTGTTTCTTGAGCGTGATGGCGAGTGTGGGCATCGTGGTAGGCAATCAGGGCAAGCAGGGCGGCGGGGCGGCGCCTATATGAACAAAGCCGCATCCCCATGCGGCTTTGCGCCCCAAGCAGGTTTCGTGCCGGAAACTGTGTGCAGGCGGGATGGGCACATGGTTCCGGCGGCCAGGATCACGCCGGGGAGGCGACCTGGTTCTGGATGAAGGCCGGCGGTGCCGGCATGCCGGGCGAGACCGTCAGCACTTCGAAGCCGGTCTCGGTCACCAGCACGGTGTGTTCCCATTGGGCCGAGAGGCTGCGGTCCTTGGTCTTGATGGTCCAGCCATCGCCCATTTCGCGGATTTCGCGGCGGCCGGCGTTGATCATCGGTTCCACCGTGAAGATCATGCCGGCTTCCAGCTTCTCCAGCGTGCCGGGGCGGCCGTAGTGCAGGACCTGCGGTTCTTCATGGAAGACCTTGCCGATGCCGTGGCCGCAGAACTCGCGCACCACGCTGTAACCGGCCTTTTCGGCGTGCTGCTGGATGACGTGGCCGATATCGCCCAGGTGTGCGCCCGGCTTGATCTTGGAGATGCCCAGCCACATGCATTCGTAAGTGATCTCGGTCAGGCGGCGCGCCAGGATGGACGGTTCGCCCAGGAAGAACATGCGGCTGGTGTCGCCGTGGTAGCCATTCTTGATGATGGTGACGTCGATGTTGAGGACGTCGCCGTTCTTCATCACCTTGTCGCCGGGGATGCCGTGGCAGATCACGTCGTTGAGGGAGGTGCAGATGGCCTTGGGGTAGGGCGTGTAACCCGGCGGGCAGTAGTTCAGCGGGGCCGGGATGCTGCCTTGTACGTTGGTCATGTACTCGTGGCAGAGGCGGTCGATCTCGCCGGTGCTTACGCCCGGTTTCACGAAGGGGGTGATGTAGTCCAGCACCTCGGCGGCCAGGCGGCCGGCCACGCGCATGCCTTCGATGTCTTCGGCGGTCTTGATGGTGATGTTGCCCATGATGAATCGCAATTCGCTAGAAAATCGTCAAGACGGGATTATAGACGACAGGGGTGGTTTCTGTTTTGCCCGCTCCGGGCGGGATGGCGCGGAGCGGTAATGGCTGTCCAGTCCGGTTTGATGTGCTACTTGAACAAAAGTGTAGGGTCGAGTAGAATGCCGGGCTGATCTGAAAACCACAGATTGGTTGTCGAATGCGGTGTGCGGAATGATTCTTCATGTCTGTTTGGCAATAAGTGTTGTAATTTATTTTTTGAAACGCGAATCCGTTCGCTAAAAGGGTGTCCGGCTGCATGAGCCGGATGACCGAGCGGATTCCAGACCTAACCCTGGAGAAATTCATGTCCGTTACCATGCGCGAAATGCTGGAAGCCGGTGTCCACTTCGGTCACCAAACCCGCTTCTGGAACCCCAAGATGGCCCCCTTCATTTTCGGCCATCGCAACAAGATTCACATCGTCAATCTGGAAAAGACCCTGGGCATGTACCAGGAAGCCGTCAAGTACGTGCGCCAGCTGTCGGCCAACCGCGGCACCATCCTGTTCGTCGGTACCAAGCGTCAAGCCCGCGAAATCCTGGCCACCGAAGCGCAGCGCGCTGGCGTGCCCTACGTTGACCAGCGCTGGCTGGGCGGCATGCTGACCAACTTCAAGACCATCAAGACCTCCATCAAGCGCCTGAAGGACATGGAAGCTGCCCTGGAAGACGGTTCGGTCGAGAAGCTGTCCAAGAAGGAAGCCCTGCTGTTCAGCCGCGAGCAAGAAAAGCTGCAGAAGGCCATCGGCGGCATCAAGGACATGGGCGGCATTCCTGACGCCATCTTCGTCATCGACGTCGGCTACCACAAGGGCGCCATCACCGAAGCTGCCAAGCTGGGCATCCCGGTCATCGGCGTGGTCGATACCAACCACTCGCCCGAAGGCGTCACCTACGTGATCCCGGGTAACGACGACTCCGCCAAGGCGATCGCACTGTACGCTCGCGGCATGGCTGACGCCGTGCTGGAAGGCCGCGCTAACGCCGTCAACGACGTCGTTGAAGCAGTCAAGGGCGATGAATTCGTCGAGGTCGAGCAGGCTTGATTCTGCTCTTCCGGTAGTACGGTAGTCCAAAAAGGGGTGACAGCGGGTAGTGACGCAGTGGCCCCTTTTTTTTGATTCAATTTTCGAGTTTCAGGCATGCCGCATGCGCGGGATGCCTCCAAGTCAGGAGAAAAGTATGGCGGCAATTACCGCAGCAATGGTGGGCGATCTGCGCGCGAAGACCGACGCGCCGATGATGGAATGCAAGAAGGCGCTGACCGAAGCCGATGGCGACATGGCCAAGGCCGAAGAAATCCTGCGCGTCAAGCTGGGCAGCAAGGCTTCCAAGGCCTCTTCCCGCATCACCGCAGAAGGCGTCATCTCGACCTACATCGCTGGCAACGTCGGCGCCCTGGTCGAAGTGAACTGCGAAACCGACTTCGTGACCAAGAACGACGAGTTCATCGGTCTGGTCGAAGCCGCTGCCAAGCTGGTGGTCGAACAGAACCCGGCTGACGTGGCTGCCCTGGGCGCCTGCAAGCTGCCCGACGGCAAGACCCTGGAAGAACTGCGCACCGAACTGATCGGCCGCATCGGCGAGAACATGTCGTTCCGTCGCTTCCAGCGTTTCGAAACCACCGGCAAGCTGGCTTCCTACCTGCACGGCACCCGCATCGGCGTGATCGTCGAGTTCGACGGCGCCGAAGAGCAGGTCGGCAAGGATGTGGCCATGCACATCGCCGCCATGAAGCCGGTCGCCCTGTCGGCCGAGCAAGTGCCGGCCGACCTGATCGAGAAGGAACGCTCGGTCGCGGCCCTGAAGGCTGCCGAATCCGGCAAGCCGGCTGAGATCGTCGCCAAGATGGTCGACGGTTCGGTGCAGAAGTACCTGAAGGAAGTGTCCCTGTTCAACCAGGCTTTCGTGAAGAACGACAAGCAAAGCGTCGAACAGATGCTCAAGGCGGCCAATACCACCGTCAAGTCGTTCGCCATGTACGTGGTTGGCGAAGGCATCGAGAAGAAGCAGGACGACTTCGCAGCTGAAGTGGCAGCGCAAGTGGCTGCAGCGAAACAAGCTCAGTAAGCGTCGCAGGAAAAACGGGCCGAGAGGCCCGTTTTTTTAAGCCGGGCTCCGGAACTTTCGGGGCCGCCTGCATCTACAGTCAGGATCATCCGTCGGATGAATGCTGACATGCAGCGGCAGGCCCGGCAGCAGTAGCCGGCAGGCAGCAAGCAGCAAAGCGTGCAGTAGCAGCAAGACGAAACAGGGCGCAGCAGCACAATCCCCTCATGCGTTCGGACGCCTCCTGATGACGAAACAGCGCCATTTCGTCGGGTGATGGCCAGTGCCGGCGCGTCAATACGTAATTCAACCTCGGACAGAACACGGAGCCCTGCAATGACAACACCAGCGTACAAGCGCGTACTCCTCAAACTCTCCGGCGAAGCACTGATGGGCGACGACGCCTACGGTATCAATCGCGCGACCATCGAACGCATGGTCGCGGATGTAGCAGAAATCAGCAAACTGGGTGTGGAGCTGGCCATCGTGATCGGTGGCGGCAACATTTTCCGCGGCGTGGCGCCGGGTGCCCAGGGCATGGATCGGGCGACCGCCGACTACATGGGCATGCTGGCCACCGTCATGAACTCGCTGGCCCTGGCCGATGCGATGCGCCAGGCTGGCCTGACGGCCCGCGTGATGTCGGCCATCGGCATCGAGCAGGTGGTCGAGCCCTATGTGCGCCCCAAGGCGCTGCAATACCTGGAAGAAGGCAAGATCGTGGTCTTCGCCGCCGGTACCGGCAACCCCTTCTTCACCACCGATACTGCCGCCGCCCTGCGTGGCTCGGAAATCGGTGCGCAGATCGTGTTGAAGGCGACCAAGGTCGACGGCGTCTACACGGCTGACCCGAAGAAGGACCCGGCGGCCACCCGCTACCAGTCGATTTCCTTCGATGAAGCCATCGCCAAGCACCTGCAGGTGATGGATGCAACCGCCTTTGCCCTGTGCCGCGACCAGAAACTGCCGATCAAGGTGTTTTCCATCGTCAAGCCGGGCGCATTGAAGAGCGTGGTCATGGGTGCCGACGAAGGGACCCTGGTCCACGTCTGAAGCACCGCGCAACGATATTGCAGATCAGAAACCGGCCGCAGGCCGGGATTCCCGTTTACAATGCCCGTCTTTCAGGCATTTGCCATCAAGACAAGCCAAGTTATTGCACCAAAGTTAGGAGAGCAGCATGAGTGTCGCTGACGTCAAGAAAAATACCGAACAGAAGATGGCCAAGTCCATCGAAACCCTGAAGGCCAACCTGGCCAAGGTCCGTACCGGCCGTGCCCACACCGGCCTGCTGGACCAGGTCATGGTCGAATACTATGGTTCGCCCACCGGCCTGTCGCAGGTCGCCAACCTGACCCTGATCGACGCCCGCACCATCGGTGTGCAGCCTTTCGAGAAGAAAATGGCGGCCGTCATCGAAAAGGCCATCCGTGAAGCCGACCTGGGCCTGAACCCGGCCACCCACGGCGACCTGATCCGCGTGCCGATGCCCGCGCTGACCGAAGAACGCCGCAAGGAAATGGTCAAGCTGGTCAAGAGCGAAGCCGAAGATGCCAAGATCGCCGTGCGCAACATCCGCCGCGAAGGCAATGAAGGCCTCAAGAAGCTGGTCAAGGACAAGATCGCCTCGGAAGACGAAGAGCGCCGTGGCCAGGACGAGATCCAGAAGCTGACCGACAAGTTCGTGGCCGACATCGACAAGATGGTCACGGAGAAGGAAAAGGAAGTGATGACGGTGTAAGCCGTCCTGCAGGGCCCAAGCGCGGCTGCCATGGCGGCCGCGCTGCACGAACAAGTCCAAGACAGCAAAAGTGCAGGCGGGGAGCGGGAGAGACGATGGAGATGAAGGCGGGCCGGTTTGTCAAAGCGGCTGCGGCCCGTTACCATGTTGCGCTTCGCTGTCCGTGCACGGAAAAGTAATAAATCATTTACATGAAGCACCAAAGCTCAACTCTGGCGGTTCCGGAGACTTCCGCGGTTCCGCGCCATGTTGCCATCATCATGGACGGCAACGGTCGTTGGGCGACCAAACGTTTCCTGCCGCGCGTGGCGGGGCATGCCAAGGGCGTGGATGCGGTGCGCTCCATCGTCGAGGCCAGCGCTGAACGCGGCATCGAATTCCTGACGCTGTTTGCCTTCAGTTCCGAGAACTGGCGCCGCCCGCCCGACGAGGTGTCGGTCCTGATGCGCCTGTTCATGACGGTGCTCGAACGCGAAGTCGGCAAGATGGCCAACAACGGCATCCGCCTGCGCATCGTCGGCGACATGAGCCGCTTCGATCCCAAACTGCAGGAAATGGCCACCAAGGCCGAAGAGCAGACTGCCGGCAACAGTCGCCTGACGCTGACCGTCTGCGCCAACTATGGCGGCCGCTGGGATGTCATGCAGGCCGTCTCCCGGATGGTCAAGGACAAGCCGGGCGCGACCGACTACACCGAAGAAGAGCTGGCCCCGTACCTGGCCATGGCCTATGCCCCCGAGCCCGACCTCTTCATCCGCACCGGCGGCGAGCAACGCATCTCCAATTTCCTGTTGTGGCAGCTGGCTTACAGCGAGCTGTATTTCACCGAGACCTTCTGGCCTGATTTCGACGCCAAGGCGCTGGACCAGGCCATCGGCTCCTACCAACAACGCGAGCGCCGCTTCGGGCGCACCAGCGCCCAGGTGCTGGACCAGAAAAAGGCTTCCTGATGCTCAAGACGCGTGTCATCACGGCGTTGATCCTCCTGGCAATCCTGCTGCCCATCCTGTATTTCGGTTATTTCCCTGCCTTCGCCATGGCGGTGCTGGTGTTCTTTGCAGCTGGTGCGTGGGAATGCTTCCGCCTCTTCAAGAGCCCGCGTCCTACGGTGTGGGCGCTGGTTTGGACGCTGGTGTTCAGTGTGATCCTGTTCTTCTCCGGCCTGCCCAGCGTGCGTGCGCTGTACGTGCTGTGCGTGCTGCTGTGGGCGCTGCGCTTCGTGCCGGCGCTCGGGCTGGGCCTGCCCAGGATCGAGGCCTTTGGCAATCGCCTGCTCAACGGCACCTACATGCTCTCCATCCTCGGTTGCTTCGTGGCCATCGTGGACCTGTTCCAGCATTCGCCGCTGTACCTGCTCTCGGTGATGGCCGTGGTGTGGGTGGCTGATATCGGTGCCTACTTCTCCGGCAAGGGTTTCGGCCGCCACAAGCTGGCGCCGACCATTTCCCCGGGCAAGTCCTGGGAGGGCGCCATTGGCGGCTGGCTGGCCGTGCTGGTGATTTCGGCGGCGGTCGCCATGTCGATGAGCGGCGGCGAGACCTTCCAGTATCACCTGTTCAATCGCTGGGGCTGGGGCGGCTTTGTCGGTATCCTCAGCCTGATGGTGGTAGCCAGCGTCGTCGGCGACCTCTTCGAGTCGCAACTGAAGCGCCGCGCCGGCATGAAGGACAGCAGCAACCTCTTGCCCGGCCATGGCGGCGTGCTCGATCGTATCGATGCGCTCATCCCGGTGCTGCCGCTGGCAGCACTGGTCGACCTCTGGCTGGCGGCTTCCTGAGCCGCCGCTTTCGTCCTGGAAATTCCATGCAGTCCATCAGCATTCTTGGCTCCACCGGCTCCATCGGCGTGTCCACGCTGGATGTGGTGGCCCGCCACCCCGATCGTTATCGCGTTTTCGCGTTGAGCGCCCATGCCCGGGTGGCTGAACTGGCCGAGCAATGCCAGCGTTTCCGCCCGCAAGTGGCGGTGGTGGGCTCGGCCGACGCGGCGGCGCAATTGCAGGCCCTGCTGCGCGCAGCCAAGCTGTCCACCGAAGTGGCCTATGGCCCGCAAGCCTTGTGCGACATCGCCTCGGCCGACGGCTGCGACATGGTCATGGCGGCCATCGTCGGCGCCGCCGGGCTGGCCTCCACCCTGGCCGCAGCGCGTGCCGGCAAGAAGATCCTGCTGGCCAACAAGGAGGCACTGGTCATCTCCGGCCAGTTGCTCATGGATGCGGTGCAGGCGCACGGCGCCAGCCTGCTGCCAATCGACAGCGAACACAACGCCATCTTCCAGTGCCTGCCGGCCGGCTATAGCCGCTCGATGGCGGCCCATGGTGTCGAAAAGATCCTGCTGACGGCTTCGGGTGGCCCGTTCCTCAACCGCGATGTGAATACCCTTGAGGAGGTCACGGTGGAAGAGGCCGTGGCCCATCCCAAGTGGGTGATGGGGCGCAAGATCTCGGTGGATTCGGCCACCATGATGAACAAGGGCCTGGAAGTGATCGAGGCCCACTGGCTCTTCGGTGCGCCGGCCGACAAGATCGAGGTGGTGATCCATCCGCAGAGCGTGATCCACTCCATGGTTTCCTATGCCGATGGCTCGGTGCTGGCGCAGCTGGGCAACCCTGACATGCGTACGCCCATTGCCAATGCACTGGCCTATCCGGAGCGCATCGCCTCGGGCGTGGCGCCGCTGGACCTGGCGCAGATTGCCCAGCTGTCCTTCTTCCCGCCCGATTACCAGCGCTTCCCCTGCCTGAAACTGGCGTATGATGCCCTGCGAGCCGGCGGGACGCTGGCGGCCATCCTCAATGCCGCCAATGAAGTCGCCGTGCAAGCCTTCCTGGATCGCCGCATCGGCTTCGGGAAGATCGCTCCCCTGATCCAAGCGGTCATGTCCGCCATCCCCAACCGGCAAGCCGATGACATCACGGCCCTGCTGGAGCAGGACCGGCAGGCGCGTGATCATGCCGAGGCCCTGATTTCACGATGAACCTGCTGCATACCCTGATCGCTTTCTTCGTCGCCCTGGGCAGCCTGGTGGTTGTCCATGAGCTGGGGCATTACCTGGTGGCGCGCTGGTGCGGCGTGAAGGTATTGCGTTTCTCGGTGGGCATGGGCCGGGTGATCTGGTCGCGCCGTTTCGGCCGGGATCAGACCGAATGGGCGCTTTCGGTCTTGCCGCTGGGCGGCTACGTGAAGATGCTGGACGCCCGCGAACAGCCTCTGGAAGACATCCCGGAAGCGGATCTCAAGCGCGAATTCACCCGTCAATCCGTCTGGCGTCGCATCGCCATCGTGGCCGCCGGCCCGATCGCCAATTTCCTGCTGGCCATCGTGCTGTTTGCCGGTCTCTACATGCACGGCGTGCCCGAGCCGGTGCCCGTACTGCGCGCCGCGGCCGAACAGACGGCCGCCTACCAGGCCGGCCTGCGGGCGGGCGACCGCATCACGGCCATCAATGGCGCGCCGGTGCAGGTCTGGTCGGAAGTGCGCTGGAAGCTGATGCAGCTGGTGCTGGAAAAGGCGGACGCCCGCATCGATGTCGAGCGCCCCAATCCCAATGGCAGCGGCAAGCTGCTCAATACCGTCACCTTGCGCCTGGGCGGCATCGACAGCAATGAACTGGAAGGCGACTTCCTGGCCAAGCTGGGCTTGTCCCTGGCGCGTCCGCCGGCCGTGCTGGGCAAGATCATGGACGGCCCGGCCAAGACCGCGGGCCTGCAGAGCGGCGACCGCATCACCGCCATCGATGGCGTGCCGGTGCAGGATGGCCTGGCCTTTGTCGAGAAGGTGCGGGAGTCGGCTGGCAAGCCCTTGTTGCTGCAAGCCGTACGCGGCAGCACGCCGCTGGAAGTGCGCGTGACGCCCGATACGGTGGAAGAGGGCGAGAGTGGCAAACGCATCGGCCGCATCAAGGTCGAAGTGCCGCTGGCACCCGAGATGGCCACCGTCAGCGACGATCCCCTGACGGCCGTGGCCAAGGGCGCGCAGCGCACCTGGGATACCAGCGTGATGACCATCAAGATGATCGGCAAGATGATCGTCGGGCAGGTCTCGTTGAAGAACATCACCGGTCCCATCACCATCGCCGACTATGCCGGACAGACTGCCCGCGTGGGCTTGGTGAGCTACCTCAGCTTCCTGGCCTTCATCAGTATCAGCTTGGGTGTGATGAATCTGTTGCCAATCCCGGTTTTAGACGGCGGTCATTTGCTGTATTATGCGCTGGAGATTTTGACAGGACGGCCCGTTTCCGAGCGGTTTGGGGAAATCGCGCAGCGTGCCGGCCTGGGTTTACTGATGGCGCTGATGCTCGTTGCTGCATTCAACGATATCGTGCGACTGATGTTCCAAGGATGAATCCGGCCTGATGCCATCCCCGTCTTGCACGCGAGCAGCGGCGAGGATGGCGAGAAAGACCGGATTTTTTACATTTGCCGGCCACCCCCGATGGCAGTTGTTAAGCAATTGGCAATGGATCAGGAATCCGTTTTCAATTGCTTACCAGCATCATGTCAGGCAGTGCCGCAGCGAAAAACTGTTGATGAACGATAGATGAAATTACACCCTGCGCAACATCCCATTCCGACTCTCTCCCGTCGCCTGATTGCCGCTGCCGCCTTTGCCCTGTGCTCCAGCCAGGCCATGGCGATCACGCCGTTCGTGGTCAAGGACATCCGCGTCGAAGGCATCCAGCGTACTGAAGCCGGTACCGTCTTCAGCTACCTGCCGATGCGCGTGGGCGACACCTTCAACGACGAAAAGGCGACCGCCGCGATCAAGGCGCTGTATGCCACCGGTTTCTTCCGTGACGTGCGCATCGAAGCCGAAGGCGACGTGCTGGTGGTGCAGGTGGTCGAGCGCCCGGCCATTGCCAGCGTCGACTTCTCCGGCATCAAGGAGTTCGACAAGGAACAGCTGACCAAGGCCTTGAAGGAAATCGGCGTGGCGGAGTCGCGCATCTTCGACCGTTCGCAGGTCGATCGTGCCGAACAGGAATTGAAGCGCCAATACCTCTCGCGCGGCCTCTATGGCGCCAAGGTGACCACCACCGTCACCCCGGTGGAGCGCAATCGCGTGGCCATTACCTTTGGCGTGGATGAAGGTGAAGTCTCGCGCATCAAGCAGATCAACTTCGTCGGCAACAAGGTCTTCTCCGACAGCACCCTGCGTGACCAGATCAAGCTGACCACCCCTGGCTGGTTCACCTGGTACACCAAGGCCGACCAGTATTCCAAGGAAAAGCTGCAGGGCGACATCGAAACCCTGCGTTCCTACTACCTGGATCGCGGCTACCTGGAAATGCAGGTCGAGTCGACCCAGGTGTCGATCACGCCCGACAAGAAAGACATCTACATCACCGTCAACATCAAGGAAGGTGAGAAGTACACCGTCTCCGACATCAAGCTGGAAGGCGAGATGTTCGGCATGGAGCCGGAACTGGCCAAGCTGGTGCAACTGAAGAAGGGCGACGTCTATTCTGGCGCCAAACTGACCGACAGCACCAAGAAGATCGGCGAACGCCTGGGCAACTTCGGCTACGCCTTCGCCAACGTCAACGCCAACCCCAACGTGGACCGCGAGAAGAAGGAAGTCGCCTTCACCATCATGGTCGACCCGGGCAAGCGCGTCTACGTGCGTCACGTCAACATCGCCGGCAATACCAAGACCCGCGATGAGGTGATCCGCCGCGAATTCCGCCAGTTCGAGGATTCCTGGTACGACGGCGAAAAGATCAAGCTCTCGCGCGACCGCGTGGACCGCCTGGGCTACTTCAAGGAAGTCACGGTTGATACCCCCGAAGTGCCGGGCACCAGCGATCAGGTCGACGTGAACATGAAGGTCGAAGAAAAGCCGACCGGCAACATCATGGTCGGTGCCGGCTTCTCGCAGTCGGACAAGCTCAGCCTGACCGGCTCGATCTCGCAGGAAAACGCCTTCGGCAGCGGTAACACGGTTGGTATCGACATCAACACCAGCTCGCGCTATCGCACGATTTCGGTCTCGACCACCAACCCGTACTTCACCGATGACGGCATCAGCCGCACCTATGAAGTCTACCTGCGCACCGTTCGTCCGTCGGTCTACACGACCGGTGACTACCGCGTCAAGACGCTGGGCGGCAGCATCAAGTTCGGCGTGCCGTTCTCGGAACTGGACCGCGTGTTCTTCGGTATCGGGGTGGAAAATACCGATGTCAGCACCGATAACACCAGCCCCACGCTGTACCGTCAATACGTGCGCGACTTCGGTGGCGCCGGCGGTGCCGGTTGCGATGTGACGGACGTTTCCTCGACCGCGACTTGCGGCATCGGCAGCGCCCGTACCACCAGCATCCCGCTGACCATCGCATGGCAGCGTGACGGTCGTGACTCGGCCCTGGTGCCGACCACCGGCCGCTACCAGCGCGCCAACTTCGAGGTTTCCTACGTGGGTACCCTGAAGTACTACCGTGCCAGCTACCAGCACCAGTATTTCCAGCCCTTCTTCAGCAAGGCCGTGACCCTGGCCCTGAATGGTGAAGTGGATTATGGCCGCGGCATCGGCAGCAAGCCCTATCCGGTGTTCAAGAACTACTATGCCGGCGGTATCGGCACCGTGCGTGGCTATGAAGCCTCCTCGCTGGGCAGCCTGAAGGACCAGTACGGCGACTCCATGGGCGGCGCTTCGCGTCTGTACGGCAATGCCGAACTGCAGTTCCCGTTCCCGGGTTCGGGCCAGGACCGCACGCTGCGCTGGTTCACCTTCTTTGACGGCGGCAACGTCTTCGCCGATGGCCAGAACATCAAGTTGAACGACCTGCGCTATTCAGCCGGTGTGGGTATCAGCTGGGTGTCGCCGATTGGCCCGTTGAAGCTCAGCTTCGGCAAGCCATTGAACCTGAAGACGGGTGACAAGTCTCAAACCTTCCAGTTCCAACTGGGTACCGGCTTCTAAAGCGGTCATCATTGATTCGTAATACGGAGAGTAATCTTGAAGTTCATGACCAAATCGTTCCTGTCCCTGCAGACCGTCGTGATGGCTGCCTGCCTGTTGAGCTTTGCCCCTGCCCATGCGCAGGAAAGCTCGAAAATCGCCTTCGTGAGCACCGAGCGCATCTTCCGCGAAGCGGCGCCTGCCAAGGCTGCCCAAACCAAGCTGGAAGCCGAGTTCGCCAAGCGTGACCGTGACCTGCAAGACATGGCTGCACGTCTGAAGGCCCAGTCCGACAAGCTGGACAAGGATGCCGCCGTGCTGTCGGATTCCGACCGCGCCAAGCGCCAGCGTGACCTGTCCGACCTGGACAAGGAATTCCAGCGCAAGCAGCGCGAATTCCGTGAAGACCTGAACCAGCGCCGCAACGAGGAACTGTCCGTGGTCCTGGAACGCACCAACAAGGTGATCCGCCAGATCGCCGAAGCCGAGAAATACGACATCGTCTTCCAGGAAGCCGTCTACGCTTCCAAGCGCATCGACATCACCGACAAGGTGTTGAAGGAACTGGCCAAGTAATTGCTGCCTCAACCATGCGGGCGCAGGGCGGAAACGTCCCTGCGCCCGCATGTCGCTTCAGAGGCTGCCGTCAGGGCAGCCTTTGTTCTACCGTAAGCCAAGCAACGCCTATCATTCGGAAAAGCCAAGATGAGTATTCGACTGCAGCAACTGGTCGAGCGCCTGGGCGGACAGTTGAAGGGTGATGCGACCATCGCCGTCGAGGGCATCGCCCCGCTGGACGCCGCGGGTGCCAGCCACATCACCTTCCTCTCCAACCCCAAGTTCCGTGCGCAAGCCGACCAGACCCAGGCGGCCGCATTGATCCTGTCCGAGGCGGACGACCCCCAGGTGCAAGGCTATGCCGGAGCCCGTATCGTCACGCGCAACCCCTACGCCTATTTCGCCCGGGCGGCCCAGCTGTTCCAGGCCGAAGCCGAGGTGCGCCCGGCCGCCGGCATCCACGCCAGCGCCGTAGTCGATCCGTCGGCCCAGGTCGCGCCGGACGCCGTGATCGGCCCGCTGGTGGTGATCGAAGCCGGTGCCGTCATCGGCGCGCGTGCGCGTATCGATGCCGGCAGCTTCATCGGCCATCACGCCAAGGTCGGAGCGGACACCCATTTCCATGCCCGCGCCACCTTGCATCACGCCTGCGAGATCGGCGCGCGCGGCATCGTCCATTCGGGCGCCGTGATCGGGGCCGATGGCTTCGGTTTCGCCAATGAAGCCGGACAATGGATCAAGATCCCGCAAGTCGGCCGCGTCATGATCGGTGATGACGTCGAAATCGGCGCCAATACCACCATCGACCGTGGTGCCCTGGCCGATACCGTGATCGAGGAGGGCGTCAAGCTCGACAACCAGATCCAGATCGCCCACAACTGCCACATTGGCGCCCATACTGCCATTGCCGCCTGTGCCGGCATCGCCGGCAGCGCCAAGATCGGCAAATACTGCTCCATCGGCGGCGCGGCCATGATCCACGGCCACATCACCATCGTGGACAAGGTGCACGTCTCGGCCGGTACGCTGGCCCTGCGCTCCATCCTTGAGCCAGGGCAATACACCGGCTTCTATCCCATCACCGAACACCGCGACTGGGAAAAATCCGCTGCATTGGTGCGCAATCTGGGCACGATGCGTGAGAAAATCCGGGCGTTGGAAAAATCGCTTAAAACGTTGACACAAGAACAAGCAGGCCAAGCCCCGCTTTCAGAGAATCAAGAAGAGAATGAATAGCCTCGACATCAATCAAATCAAACAGTACCTGCCGCACCGTTATCCGCTGCTGCTGGTTGATCGCGTGCTGAACTGGGAGAGCGGCAAGACCATCACCGCGATCAAGAACGTGACCGTGAATGAAGAATTCTTCAACGGCCACTTCCCGCACAAGCCGGTGATGCCGGGCGTGCTGATGATCGAGGCGCTGGCCCAGACGGCGGCCCTGCTTTCCTTCCTGACCGAAGGCCGCAAGCCCGATGAAAACACCGTGGTCTACTTCGTCGGCATCGACAATGCCCGCTTCAAGCGTCCGGTGGAGCCGGGCGACCAGCTGAAGATGGAAGTGGAAATCACCCGCCGTGCCCGTGGCATCTGGAAGTACCGTGCCGTGGCCACCGTGGATGGCCAGGTGGCCGTGGAAGGCGACCTGATGTGCACCATGCGCAGCGCCGCCGACGCCAGCCAGAGCGCCTGAGTCCAGGCCTGCCTGCAGGCTTGACGCATCAAGCCAGGCCCGGCGGTGATCGGCAAGATCGCGCCGGGCCTGATTCATTGTGCAGATTGCTTCATTGCAAAATGCGCAACAAGTGAACCCATCGAAGCACAGGACATGTCCAAGATCCATCCCAGCGCAGTGATCGCCTCCGGCGCGCAGATCGACGAATCGGTCGAGATCGGTGCCTACGCCGTCATCGGTCCTGACGTGCGCATCGGCGCGGGCACCCGCATCGGTCCCCACGTGGTGATCGAAGGCCACACCACCATTGGCCGTGACAACGAGATTTTCCAGTTCGCCTCCATCGGCGCGGCGCCGCAGGACAAGAAGTACGCGGGCGAGCCGACCACCATGGAGATCGGCGACCGCAACACCATCCGCGAATTCGTCACCTTCAACCGGGGCACCGTCCAGGACGGCGGCGCGACCCGTATCGGCAACGACAACTGGATCATGGCCTACGTCCACCTGGCGCACGACTGCCAGCTGGGCAGCCACATCATCCTGGCCAACAATGCCACGCTGGCCGGCCACGTGCACCTGGGTGACCACGTGTTCCTGGGCGGTTTCACCACGGTGCACCAGTTCTGCCATATCGGTGCCCATGCCATGACCGCCTTTACGGCGGCCGTGAGCCAGGACGTGCCGCCCTTCGTGACGGCCGCCGGCAACCGTGCGGTGCCGGCCGGCATCAACAGCGAGGGCCTGAAGCGCCGCGGCTTCACCAGCGAGCAGATCATGGAGATCAAGCGCGCCTACAAGGTGATCTACCGCGCCGGGCTGCCGCTGGAAGAAGCCAAGCAGCAACTGGCGGACATGGAAGCCAAGTCGGCCCACAGCCCCGAACATATCCGCCTGCTGCGCGAATTCATCGAGGCTTCGGCCCGTGGCATCATCCGCTGACATCACGCGCCGCCAGTCGATTGCACTGGTGGCCGGCGAAAGCTCGGGCGACCTGCTGGGCAGCCGCCTGCTGGCCGGCGTGCGCGAGCGCCTGCCGGAAGTACGTCTGTACGGCATTGGCGGCGAGCACATGATGGCCCAGGGTTTTGCCAGCGACTGGCCGATGGACAAGCTGACCGTGCGGGGCCTGTTCGAAGTGATTCCGCGTTACCGCGAGATCAAGGGCATCCAGGAGGCGCTGCGCGACAAACTGCTGGCGGACCGGCCGGATGTCTTCGTAGGCGTGGACTATCCCGGCTTCAACCTGGGCCTGGAAGAACAGCTCAAGAAGGCCGGCATCCCGACCATCCACTTCATCGGCCCGCAGATCTGGGCGTGGCGCGGCTGGCGCATCAAGAAGATCCAGCGTGCGGTGTCGCACATGCTGGTGATCTTTCCCTTCGAGGAAAACCTGTATCGCCAGGCGGGCGTCCCCGTGACCTACGTCGGCCATCCGCTGGCGGAGGTGATCCCGCTGCAGCCGGATACCGCAGGCGCACGCCAGCGCCTCGGACTGACCGGGCCGGGCAGGGTGGTGGCCATCCTTCCGGGTAGCCGCATGAGCGAGCTGAAGCAGAATGGCGAAGGCTTCCTGGCGGCGGCGCGTCTGTTGCGGCAGCGTGATGCGCAATTGCAGTTCGTCACGCCCATGGCGGGCGAGCGCCAGATGGCCTTTTTTGAAGAGCAGATTCGCCAGGGCGGATATGAAGATCTTGGCATCAGTGTCATTCGCGGCCAGTCGCACAGTGCGATGGAGGCCTCGGATGCGGTGCTGGTAGCTTCCGGAACGGCCTCGCTGGAAGTGGCGCTGTACAAGAAGCCGATGGTGATCTCCTACAAGGTCAATTGGGCCTCCTACCAGATCATGCGGCACATGGCCTACCAGCCCTGGGTGGGCCTGCCCAATATCCTGGCGCGCGACTTCCTGGTGCCGGAGCTGCTGCAGCACCAGGCCACGCCCCAGGCCCTGGCCGATGCCATGTGGCACCAGCTGGAAGACCATGCGCACCAGCAGCGTCTGGTGCGGCGCTTTGCCGACATGCACCAGTCCCTGCTGCGCGATACCAGCCGGGAGAGCGCCAACGCGGTCTGTGAAGTCATTGGTGCGCGCCGTCGCTGACGGGCCGAAAGAAGGATCGCTGTGGCGATCCGTTTGAGAGTTTGATGAAGGAAATTGCTATGCCCAAGGCGGCCCCCCAGACCCTGGCGTTGTTTGACGACCATTCCGGCGAGATCATCTGCGGCGTCGATGAGGCCGGCCGTGGTCCGCTGGCCGGTCCGGTGTTCGCCGCCGCCGTGATCCTTGATCCGGCGCGTCCGGTCAAGGGCCTGCGCGACTCCAAGAAGCTCTCCGAAGCCGCGCGCGACAGCCTGGCGCTGGAGATCAAGGAATCGGCCCTGGCCTGGGCCATTGCGTCCTGCAACGAGCAGGAGATCGACGAACTCAACATCCTGCACGCCAGCATGCTGGCCATGCGCCGCGCGGTGGAAGCGCTCTCGACGCTGCCCACCCTGGCCTTGATCGATGGCAACCGCTGCCCGGTCATGAGCATCCGCTCCGAAGCCATCGTCAAGGGCGACGACAAGGTGCCGGCCATCTCGGCCGCCTCCATCCTCGCCAAGACCGCGCGCGATGCGGCGCTGCTGGTCTTGCACGACACCTATCCGCACTACGGTTTCGACCGCCACAAGGGCTATCCGACCCCCTTGCACCTGGAAATGCTGCGCCTGCATGGGGTCTCGCCGGTGCATCGGCGCTCCTATGCGCCGGTCAAGGCCTTGCTGTCCGGCCAGACGGTGGTGATGGCATGAGCGAGACAGGCATGAAACTGATCACCTCCAAGGACAACCCGGTCTTCAAGGACCTGAAGCAACTGGCCACCAGCAGCCAGTCCCGCCGCCGCGCCGGCCAGAGCCTGCTGGATGGCGTGCACCTGGCGCAGGCCTGGCTGCAGCATCGCGGCGCGCCGCAGGTGTGCGTGGTGGCGGAAAGTGCCCAGTATCACCCTGAAGTAGCGCCCATCCTGGCGCAATGTGAAGCTTTGCACGCGCAATGCCTGGTGCTGGCCGACAAGCTGTATGACACCATCAGCACCGTGGAAAACGGCGTAGGCCTGCTGTTGCTGGTGAGTACGCCCGCGCCGGTGGCCCCGGCGGCGTTGAAGGAATCGGCCGTGCTGCTCGATGGCCTGCAGGACCCTGGCAATCTCGGTTCCATCCTGCGCAGCGCCGCAGCGGCGGGCTTGAAGCAGGTGTTCTGTTCGCCCGGCACGGCGGCGGCCTGGTCGCCCAAGGTGCTGCGGGCCGGCATGGGCGCGCATTTCGTGCTGGACATCTTCGAGAACGCCGACCTGGTCGCCCTGTGCGCCGCCAGCCGCATCCCCTTGCTGGCCACCAGTTCGCACGCGGCCCAGACCATTTATGATTGCGACCTCTCCGGTCCGGTGGCCTGGCTGCTGGGGCATGAAGGGCAGGGCGTGTCGCCGGCCTTGCAGGATGCGGCCACCCATGAAGTGGTGATTCCGCACCTGGGTGAGATGGAGTCGCTCAACGTGGCGGCCGCAGCGGCAGTCTGCCTGTTCGAACAACTGCGCCAGCGTACCGTCGGGCGCTGAGGACGGCGCGCATCATGGCTGCCTTTGTTCCCGCCGATCTGGCCGCCATGGCCGATTGCTTCCTCGGGGAATGGACCTTCAGCCGCACGATCTGGGAAGGCAGCGCAAGCCCGCAAGCGACGGCCACAGGTGAACTAAGTTTCACTACAGGCCAGATACCGGGTCAGCTGGTCTACCGCGAGCAGGGCCAACTGCGCATGGCCGCCGCGCCTGCGCGCTTGATTCCGTTTTCCCGTGTCTTCGACTATCGCTTTGGCGCGGATCGCCTGTGCGTGCTGTTCGCCGACGGCGAGCGCGTCGGCCAGCCTTATCAGGACTATCTGTTGCGTGGGCATGAACTGATACCGGCCGCCGATCACCTGTGCGGCCCGGACTGCTACAGCGCAGTGTATGAAGTCCATAGTGAAGACTCCTTCACGATGGAAACCACCATCAACGGCCCGAAGAAGCGCACTCGCGTGCGCACTGAATTTTCACGCCGACAGTCGGTCAGCGCGTCTCCAGCTTGATCTCCTGCAGGATGGTGGCGGCGATCTCTTCGATGGACTTGGTGGTCGACGACATCCAGCGGATTCCTTCGCGCCGCATCATCTTCTCGGCCTCATTGATTTCATAGCGGCAATTTTCCAGCGCGGCGTACTTGCTGCCGGGACGGCGTTCGTTGCGCACTTCCGAGAGGCGTTCGGCGGCGATGGTCAGTCCGAAGATCTTCTTCTTGTGCAGCACCAGCCCGCTGGGCAGCTTTTCGCGTTCGAAATCCTCGGGGATCAGCGGATAGTTGGCGCACTTGATGCCGAACTGCATGGCCAGGTACAGGCTGGTCGGGGTCTTGCCCGAGCGCGACACGCCCACCAGGATCACGTCGGCTTCCGACAGGTTCTTGTTGGACTGGCCGTCATCGTGTGCCAGCGAGAAATTGATGGCCTCGATGCGGTTGCGATATTCCTCGGAATCGGTGGTGTTGTGGCTGCGGCCGATGGTGTGGGTGGACTTCATCTCCAGTTCCTGCTCCAGCGGCTCCACGAAGGTCTGGAACAGGTCCATGTGCATGGCCTTGGCGCGGCGGATCACCGAGGACAGTTCCGACTTCACCAGCGTAGAGAAAACGATGGGCAGCTTGCCATCCACCGCATAGGCCTCATTGATCTTGCGGGTGGCATCGTGGGCCTTTTCCAGGGTATCGATGAAGGGCAGGCGGATCTGCTTGAAACGCAGCTCGAACTGGCTCAGCACCGAATGCCCGAAGGTCTCCGCAGTGATGCCGGTACCGTCGGAGACGAAGAACACGGTGCGGTTGGCGGCCACGACGGGGGAAGGGTGCGGGATCGGCATGGGGTCGAGCATTTAGTTGTCTTTTGGAAAATAGAAAAAGTATTAGGTGCTACGAACAAAAATGATTTCACGCGGTACAATGCTTGGCAACAATTTCGAGAAGCCCATCTTGATGACCGTCATGTCGCTGCGCAATTTGCCCGAATTCCTGATGATGTTTGCACTGGCGAACGTCCTCGGTGTGGCTGCGCGCCTGATGCTGTCCCTGGGCTGGTCCTCGAAGCCGCACCTGCTGCCGCAACCGTCGCAGAATAACAAAAATAAACCGACCCATGCCGCGCCCGCGAAGATTTCTTATCATCAAGCTAGGGGTTGTCATGTCCAACGCAGTAAACACCCAGGGGGCAGTATACGTAGCCTCCTTTGAAACTCTTCGCATGACGGACGTCGAGTCCGTCGGTGGCAAAAACGCATCGCTGGGAGAAATGATTTCCCAGTTGGCCGGCGCCGGTGTCCGCGTGCCGGGCGGTTTCGCCACGACTGCGCAAGCTTTCCGTGATTTCCTGGAGCACTCCGCCGATGGCGGCCCGACCCTGGCCGCCCGCATTGCCCAGCGCCTCGAGGGCCTGGACATTGATGACGTGCGTTCGCTGGCGCAAGCCGGTGCGGAGATCCGTCAATGGATCATCGAGACCCCGTTCCAGCCCCGCCTGGACCAGGAGATCCGTGCCTTCTACGACAAGCTGGTGGCCGATTCGACCGCCGAGATGTCCTTCGCCGTGCGTTCGTCCGCCACCGCAGAAGACCTGCCTGACGCGTCCTTCGCCGGCCAGCAGGAAACCTTCCTGAACGTGGTCGGCATCGACAACGTGCTCGAAGCCATGAAGCACGTCTTCGCCTCGCTCTACAACGACCGCGCGATCTCTTATCGCGTCCACAAGGGCTTCACCCACGCGGAAGTGGCCCTGTCGGCCGGCGTGCAGCGCATGGTCCGTTCGGACGTGGGCGCGGCTGGCGTGATGTTCACCATCGACACCGAATCCGGCTTCAAGGATGTGGTCTTCATCACCTCCAGCTATGGCCTGGGTGAAACCGTGGTGCAGGGCGCCGTCAACCCGGACGAATACTACGTCCACAAGCCCATGCTGGAACTGGGCAAGCAGCCGGTGATCCGCCGCAACCTGGGTTCCAAGCTGATCAAGATGGAATTCACCGGCGAAGCCAAGGCCGGCCGCTCGGTCAAGACCGTGGATGTGCCGGTGGAACTGCGCAACCGCTATTCCCTGACCGACGCCGAAGTGGTGGAACTGGCCAAGTACGCCACCATCATCGAGAAGCACTACCAGCGTCCGATGGACATCGAATGGGGCAAGGACGGCCGCGACGGCAAGCTCTACATCCTGCAGGCCCGTCCGGAAACGGTGAAGTCGCAGCAGAAGGCCACCGATGCGCAACAGCGCTTCAAGCTCAAGAGCTCGGGCACCGTGCTGGCCACCGGCCGTGCCATCGGCCAGAAGATCGGCGCCGGTCCGGTGCGCGTCATCAACGATCCGGCTGAAATGGAACGCGTGCAGCCCGGCGACGTGCTGGTGGCCGACATGACCGACCCCAACTGGGAACCGGTCATGAAGCGTGCCTCGGCCATCGTCACCAACCGTGGCGGCCGTACCTGCCACGCCGCCATCATCGCGCGTGAGTTGGGCGTGCCGGCCGTGGTCGGCTGTGGCGACGCCACCGACGTGCTGAAGGATGGCACCCTGGTGACGGTCTCCTGCGCCGAAGGCGACGAAGGCAAGATCTATGACGGCCTGCTGGAAACCGAAGTGACCGAAGTGGCCCGTGGCGAACTGCCCCCGATCCCGCTGAAGGTGATGATGAACGTGGGCAATCCGCAGCTGGCCTTCGACTTCCAGTCGATCCCCAACGGCGGTGTCGGCCTGGCGCGTCTGGAATTCATCATCAACAACAACATCGGTGTGCACCCCAAGGCCATCCTGGAATACCCGAACATCGACGCCGACCTGAAGAAGGCCGTCGAATCGGTAGCCCGCGGCCATGCTTCGCCCAAGGCCTTCTACGTCGACAAGCTGGCTGAAGGCATCGCCACCATCGCTGCGGCCTTCTGGCCCAAGCCGGTGATCGTGCGCCTGTCGGACTTCAAGTCCAACGAGTACAAGAAGCTGATCGGTGGTTCGCGCTACGAGCCGGACGAAGAAAACCCGATGCTGGGCTTCCGTGGCGCCGCGCGTTACCTGGCCGACGACTTTGCCGAAGCCTTCCAGATGGAATGCCAGGCCATGAAGCGCGTGCGCGAAGACATGGGCCTGACCAACGTCGAGGTGATGGTGCCCTTCGTGCGTACCCTGGGCCAGGCCGAGAAGGTCATTGGTCTGTTGGGCAAGTATGGCCTCAAGCGTGGCGAGAACGGCCTGCGCGTCATCATGATGTGCGAAGTCCCGTCCAATGCCATCCTGGCCGAGCAGTTCCTGGAGCACTTCGACGGCTTCTCCATCGGTTCCAACGACCTGACCCAGCTGACCCTGGGCCTGGACCGCGATTCCGGCATGGAACTGCTGGCCGCCGACTTCGACGAGCGCGATCCGGCCGTGCAGGCCTTGCTGACCAAGGTCATCGCGACTTGCCGTGCAAAGGGCAAGTACGTCGGCATCTGCGGCCAGGGCCCCTCGGACCATCCGGACTTCGCCGAATGGCTGATGGACCAGGGCATCGAGTCCATCTCGCTGAACCCGGATACCGTCATCGACACCTGGCAGCAACTGGCCAAGAAGTGATGAAGCTTTAAGCGTCACTCACGACGGACTTCGAAAGAAGTAAAAGGCGCGGGCAGAAATGTCCGCGCCTTTGTTTTATTTTCTCAAGCTGCAGTAGACTGCGGGTGTTTGCAGTTTTCTTCATGGGGATTCGATGATGACGGACTGGTCACTCTGGCTGGTGCTGGCCGGCGCGCTGCTGGGTGCAGAACTCTTCACAGGCACCTTTTACCTGCTCATGATCGCGCTGGGCCTGGTGGCCGGTGCCGTGGCCGCCTGGTGCGGCTTGATGCCGGAGTGGCAGTTGCTGGTGGCCGCCGTGGTCGGCGTGGCGGCGGTGCTCGGTCTGCGCCGCAGTCCTTATGGCCGTCTGCGCCGCAGCAGCGCCAACGATGATCCCAACCTGCTGCTGGATATCGGGCAGAGCGTCGAGGTTGCGGCCTGGCAGGTGCACGGCAACCAGTTCATGGCGCGCGTGCCTTATCGCGGCGCGCAGTGGGATGTGGAGCTGCTGCCCGGCCATCATGCCAGCCCCGGCAGCTTCGTCATCCGCGAAATCCGTGGCAGCCGCTTGCTGGTGGCGCCGCGTTGATCGGCATCTTCATTTCTTCCCCCCTCTCGTTTTCAGGAGAATTCCATGCTGGGTAGCGTTACTCTGGTCATTTTCTTCCTTGCCATCGTCTTCGTCGTGCAGACGGTCAAGGTGGTCCCGCAGCAGCACGCCTGGGTGGTCGAACGTCTTGGCAAATACCACGCCACGCTGGCCCCGGGCCTGAACATCGTGGTCCCCTTCATCGATCGCGTGGCCTACAAGCACATCCTCAAGGAAATCCCGCTGGATGTGCCGCCGCAGGTCTGCATCACCAAGGACAACACCCAATTGCAGGTCGACGGCATCCTGTATTTCCAGATCACCGATCCGATGCGCGCCTCCTATGGTTCCTCCAACTACATCGCCGCCATCACGCAGCTGGCGCAGACCACGCTGCGCTCGGTGATCGGCAAGATGGAACTGGATAAAACCTTCGAGGAACGCGACCACATCAACACCGCCATTGTCAGCGCCATCGATGAATCGGCCGAGAACTGGGGCGTGAAGGTGCTGCGCTATGAGATCAAGGACCTGACCCCGCCCAAGGAAATCCTCCACGCCATGCAGGCCCAGATCACGGCTGAACGCGAGAAGCGCGCCCTGATCGCCGCCTCCGAAGGTCGCAAGCAGGAACAGATCAACATTGCCACCGGTGAGCGCGAAGCCGCGATTGCCCGTTCCGAAGGCGAGAAGCAGGCGTCGATCAATCGCGCCGAAGGCCAGGCCGCCGCCATTCTCGCCATCGCCGAGGCCAGCGCTGAAGCGATCCGCAAGACCGCCGCCGCCATCGAGCAGCCGGGTGGTTCCGATGCGGTCAACCTGAAGGTCGCCGAGCAGTACGTGGATGCCTTCGGCAAGCTGGCCAAGACCAATAACTCCATCATCGTGCCGGCCAACCTGGCGGACATGAGCGGGCTGATCGCCTCGGCCCTGCAAGTCGTCAAGCAGCAGAAGTAAGCCATGCGTCCACGTTTCATTTCGGTGTTGTCTTCCAAGCCGTGGGCGGCGCTGATGGCGGCCGGCTTGCTGTCGGCCTGCATTTCCACGCAGGCCCAGGAAACCGCCGACACCGCCGCTCTGGCCGAACGGGTCGACCAGCAGATGACGCAATTGCTGGGCCGATATCCGGTGCCCGGCGCCAGCATCGCCATCGCCTACCAGGGCAAGCTGGTTTACCAGCGCGGCTACGGCATGGCGGTGACGGAATCCAATACGCCGGTCACGCCGCTGACGCGTTTTCGTATCGGCAGCGTCTCCAAGCCGGTGACGGCGGTGGCGGTGCTCAAGCTCTTCGAGAAGGAGTTGCCGCAGGTGCTGGATCGGCCCGTGTTCGGCCCGGATGGTTTGTTGCCCGATGCTGCCTATCCGGACTTTGCCGGTCCACTGGACCGCCGTGTGCTCAAGATCACCTTGCGTGATCTCCTGCAGCACACCAGCGGCTGGGGAGGCAGTGACTACGATCCGCAATATGACCTGGTCAATATTGCCAAGGCGCGCCAGGTGGCCGCGCCGGCCTCGGCCCGCGACGTGATCGCCTACGTGCTCAAGCAGCGCCTGCTGGATGCGGCGCCCGGTACGGAGTACTTCTACAGCAATTTCGCCTACAACGTTCTCGGACGCCTGGTCGAGCAGAAGTCCGGCATGTCCTATGAAGAGGCCGTGCAAGCGCTGGTCTTCAAGCCTGCTGCCGTGGAGGATGCCGCCATTGCCGGCGACCGCCGCATCGAGCGCGCCGCCAACGAGACCGTCTACTACGATGACCCGCGCTGGCCCGCCGTGGCCGATCGCGATGGCAGTGGGGCCACCGGTCCGGAGTCCTATTCGGCCCTGCATTTCAAGTCCATGGATGCGACCGCCGGCTGGATTGCCACGGCTGCCGACCTGGTGCACTTTGCCGATGCGACCCAGGGACGCGGTGGCCCCGCCTTGCTGCAGCCGCAGGCGCTGGCGCTGATGAAACAACGCAATCCCGCGCAGGCAGAGAACAACTATGGCCTGGGCTGGGTGGTGACCCGCAGCAATGGCGTGGAGATACTCTCCCACAGCGGCGCGCTCACCACCGGTACTTACGCCTACCTGCAATCGCGCGCTGATGGCTGGACCTGGGCCGTGCTGATGAACCGCCTGCCGATTCCTTATCCGCCGGAGCAGGGCGTGGGCGAGTTGCAGGCCTTCCAGGTGGCGGTGCAGCGCGGACTGATGAATGCCATCGTCAATCCGGCGGCTGTGCCTTCTCCTGCACGATGATTCACTGAGCAAACATGCATTGAAAAGCCCCGTCCGGCGCGAAACCGGACGGGGCTTTGTTCTGGTGTATCTCCTTCATATCCTTCATATCGTGCGTATCGCGCACATCTCCATCGCCAGCGAGGCGGCAATCAGATCGCGGCAGTCGCTCCCCGCGCCGGCTCATCGGCCATGAAGGGCAGGGTGATGTCCACGCGCAGTCCGCCATCGGGCCGGTTGGCGGCGCGGATGAAGCCTTGATGCGCCTCCACGATGCGCCTGGCGATCGACAGCCCCAGGCCATGTCCGGCACTGTTGCTCTTGGTGCGGCTGCTGCGGAAGAACAGTTCGAAGATGCTGTCCATCTCCTCCTCCGGCACGCCCGGTCCGCGATCGAGGATGGACAGGTGCAACAGCTTGTTGACCTCGTCGAGTTCGGCCACGAACTGCACCGCCGTGTCGGGCGCGGTGTGCTTGATGGCATTGCGCAGCACGTTTTCGATGGCGCGATACAGCAGCTCAGGATTGCCCTTGACCTGCACCCGGCCTTCGATGCGGCTTTCCACCCGCTTGCCCAGGGCTTCGGCTTCGAAGCTGGCGTCATTGGTCATGTCGGCCAGCATGGCCTCGATGGCAATGGCTTCTTCCATCGAACCGGGGACGTTGGCTTCCAGCCGCGAGAGGGTCAGCAATTCGCCCACCAGCTTGTCCATGCGCACACTTTCGCGTTCGATGCGTTCCAGGGTCAGTTCCAGCTTGTCCTTGTCCTGCACGCGCGCCAGGCCGATAGCCATCTGCAGGCGCGCAATGGGCGAGCGCAGCTCGTGCGAGACGTCGTGCAGCAGGCGGCGCTGGCTTTCCATCAAGGTGCGCAGCTTGGCCGTCATGGCGTCGAAATCGCGGCCCAGGTCGGCCAGCTCATCGTTGCGCGCACTCATGACCGGTTCCAGTTCCTGGTCCAGGTTGCCGTTGGCAGCCTGGTTGAAGGCATTCTTGAGGTGCCGGATCGGGTGCGAGAAATACCAGGCCAGCAGCAGCGCAAACACCAGGCTGGCCACCAGTGCCACGGCAATGGGCATGGTGGGGAAGAACAGCGGCTTGGGTCCGCCGCGATCCTTCATGTAGCGCGGTTCGCGGCCCGGCATGCCGCCCGGGGGCGGGCCGAACTCGTCATTGGGCGTGGGGATGAACATCAGGTAGCTGTGGCCGTTGGCCGCCTTGACCAGTTCCACCACGCGGCGCTCGCGTTCGCTGGCCAGTACGCGGCGCGCTTGCTCCACCAGGTGCGGCGAGACCTCGCGGCCCATCAGGTCCTGGTTGTCTTCGTCCACCGCGTAGAGCTGCAGGCGATGCGGCCGGCCCTCGTTGATCAGGCTGCGCAAGGCTTCCGGGCCACCGAACTGCAGGGTGGCGGCGGCCGCGCGGATCATGAAGGAGGCCGGCGGACTGAGGTCGATCTCCGAATTGCGGTTGCTGCGTTCCAGGTTCTCGATCCAGAACAGCACGCCCACGCCGAAGGTGGCGGTGATCTGGGCGATCGCGATGAAGAAGAAGAACTTCCAGAAAAGCCGGCCCACTTTATTCCTTGATGAACTGGTAGCCCAGGCGGTAGACGGTCTGGATGCAGCTCTTGTCGCTGCCCAGCGCGGCGATCTTCTGGCGGATGCTGGAGAGGTGCACGTCGATGTTGCGGTCGAAGCGCGCCAGCGGACGACCCAGGCCCTGTTCGGACAAGGTTTGCTTGCTGACCGGCTTGCCGGCATTGCGGGCCAGCACTTCGAGCAGGTTGAATTCGCTGCTGGTCAGTTCCAGCGGACGGCCGTTCCAGGTGGCGCGGCGTTGTTCCGGCCACATCGACAGGGCGCCCACGGCCAGCGGCGAATAGGGCGCCTGCTCGCTGCTTTCGGCCGAGGCGCGGCGCAGGATGGCGCGGATGCGCGCGGCAATCTCGCGCGGCGTGCAGGGCTTGGGGACGTAGTCGTCAGCGCCCAGCTCCAGGCCGATGATGCGGTCGGTGTCATCGCCCTTGGCAGTCAGCATCACGACGGGCATGTTGCTCTTGGCGCGGATGCGGCGCAGGGTATCGACGCCGTTCAGGCGCGGCATCATCACGTCCAGCACGGCGATGGCGTATTGGCCGGTGAGCGCCTCGGCGGCGCCGGCTTCACCATCGTGGGCGACGTTGACTTCGAATTTTTCCTGCTCCAGGTATTCCTTGAGCATTTCGACGAGCTCCACGTCATCGTCGATCAAAAGCACTTTAGACATTGCTGCATTCCATTCTCGAATTGCCCTGCCTCCAGGCCGCAGGGCGTCGGCAGCCCGTAATATGCCGTAAAAGGTTTTGCAGAAGTGTTTCCAGCCTTCTTTACAATTGCATCTTTACATTCATTTACCGTGCTTGGCGGTGTGTCCGGACGCCGCTTGAACTCGCATTCCGGGGCCGGGAAGTTCACAAGTGCCTGCCGGCAACCCGCGCCCGGCCTGGCCCGCGCCGCAGCGCTGCCCACGCGGGCTTAACAAGACTTTACCCGGCTTTACGCAGCAGGCGTGAACTTAACACGCCTTGATGACCGATACTTTTGGCATGTACAAGGGAGCGATGCATGGGGCATCGCGCACAATAAGAAGGAGTCCGTCATGGCCATCAGCAGCGTGTCGTCCAGCAATTTCAGTCTTGCCGATCTGTCGGGGTTGTCCGGGACCAGCGGTTTTTCCACCAGCGCCAGCCCGCGTATGGATGCGCCGCCACCGCCGCCGCGCGGTGACAAGGGCGGGGGCCTGATCGGCGCGCTCAAGGATATCCTGTCCGCGCTGGGCGTGGATCTCGACAGTTCCGCCACCAGTGCCACCTCGGTGACGTCGGCGACCTCCACTTCCTCCAGCAGCAGCATCTCCTCAGCCAACGTCGATTCCAAGCTCGATGCCTTCCTGCAGGAATTGATGGCCGCCCTGAAGGGGCAGAACAATCCGCCACCGGGGCCGCCGCCGGCCAGCTCCACGTCTTCCTCGGACAGCAGCTCCAGCAGCGTGTCGGCCACCAGTGATACGAGCAGCACGAGCAGTACGAGCAGTACCGCCAGTTCAACCAGTACCGACACCACCGCACGCGCCTACACGCCGGGCGGTCGTCCGCCGCCACCGGGAGGCGGACTGGAGGCGGATCTCCAGAGTCTCATCTCCAGCCTCTCCGGCGACAGCAATGGCACTGACTCAGGTTCCGGTGACGGTACGGTGTCCTCGCTGCAAAGTGCGTTCAGCAACCTCCTCGGTTCCTTGGGGGCGTCGTCGTCCACGACCTCGCTCTCCAGCTTCCTGCAAAGCCTGCAGAGCAAGCTGGCCGCAGGCAAGACCACGGGCAACCTGATCGACACCACGGCGTGACGGCAAGGGCAGTGCCGGGTCCGCAGGCCATGCTAAGCTGCCGGCCATGAATGTTCCCGACCCTGCCGCCCTGGCTGGCATCATGGGCCTGATGTGCGAGGCCATCGCGCTGCGCGGCGCCGGGCAGCCCGAGGCTGCCATCGATGCGCTGGATCAGGCCTTGATGCTCGATGCCAGTTTCCTCCCGGTGCTCATGCAGCGGGCCAGCCTGTTGCATGAGACTGGCGATCTGGCGGGCGCCGCCGCAGCCTACGAACGCTGCCTCGACCTGGTGCCCGACTATGACGAAGCCCTTGCGGCCCATCGTGCCGTGCTGCAGCAGTGGACCAGTGCACTTGCAGATACTCCTCGGCCCGATGAGCGGGTCTTGCTGGCCCGACTGTATTACCAATTCGATCAACCGCTGCTCGCCCTGGCCGCCATCGAAGCTGCGTGCCCGCTGCCCGCGCTGGAGGGCCAGGCCCTGCATGCCGATATCCTGCTGCGGCTCAATCGCCATGAAGAGGCCTTGGCCTGCTATTGCGACGATGCCACCGACAGTGAAACGTGCGCCCTGATCGCCTTCAATCGTGCCGACATCCAGCGCCGCATGGGCCGCATCGACGCTGCGCAGGCCGGATATGAAGAAGCTTTACGCTGCCATCCTGACTTCCCTCAAGCCCGCGTGGGGCGTGCTCATATGCTGCTCACGCGCGGTGACTATGCCGAGGGCTGGCGCGAACATGAAGCGCGCTTCCAGATTCCGGAATTGGCCCGGCGCGCCATCGCCACGCCCAGCCCGCGCTGGCAGCCTGGCGAATCGCTCACCGGCAAACACGTCCTCATCTGGTCTGAACAAGGGCAGGGGGATTGCCTGCAATTTGCGCGTTACCTGCCGCTGGTGGCAGCGCAGGCGGCGCAGGTCACCCTGTGCGCACCGTCGGGCTTGCTGGCAGTGCTTGCGCCGTCTTTTCCGCAGGTGCGCTGCGTGGCCCATGTCAGCGAGGCTGGCCCGCACGATTGTCACGCTTCTCTGCTCAGTCTTCCGTATTTGCTGGATTTGCCGCATCCGGGCCAGGCGCCCTCCGCGCCTTACCTGACAGTGGATTCGGCGAGGCTGCAACAATGGCAGCAGCATCTCGCCGAGGGTGCGGATGCGGCGCCGCGCCGTCCGCGCATCGGGCTGGCCTGGGCCGGGCGTCAGTACGCCACCCCGCATCCCAGCCGCGATGTGCCGCTGGCCGAGTGGCTGCCCCTGTTTGAATTACCGGTGGAGGTGGTCAGCCTGCAGGTCGAGATCCCGTTAGCCGACCAGCGCGTGCACCAGCAATTGGCCGGGCGGCTCCGCAGCTTCCCGCTGGCGGACTGGGCCGATTCGGCAGCGCTGGCCTGCGCGCTGGAGTTGGTCATCAGCGTCGATACCGCCGTGGTGCACCTGGCCGGCGCACTGGGCTTGCCGTGCTTCCTGCCGCAGCGGCTGGAAGGCGAGTGGCGCTGGGGCGTGCAGGGCGAGCACAGTCCCTGGTATCCCTCGGTGAGGCTGTTCCGCCAGCAGCAGCGAGGGCAGTGGGGCAGCGTGGTCGAAGGGATCGTGGCCGCCTGCCGCGAACGCTTCGCCGGTTGGGACTGAGCGCGCTGCAAGCGGACAGGAAAACGGCTGCACAAGGCAGCCGTGGTCGCAGTCAGGGGATGCAGGAAGGGATCAGCGGCGATGCTGCTTCATCGCCGTCTGGATTTCGCGCTGGGTGTCGCGCTGCTTTTCGGTCTCGCGCTTGTCGTGCTGCTTCTTGCCCTTGGCCAGGCCGATGTCGCATTTGACGCGGCCTTTGCTGTAGTGCAAGTTCAGCGGCACCAGCGTGTAGCCGGAGCGTTCCACCTTGCCGATCAGCTTGCTGATCTCGGCGGCATTCAAGAGCAGCTTGCGGGTCCGGGTGGTTTCCGGATGCACGTGCGTGGAGGTGCTGGTCAGCGCACTGATGTGGCAGCCGAACAGGTAGACCTCGCCATTGCGCACGATCACGTAGGCTTCCTTGAGTTGCACGCGGCCGGCGCGGATCGATTTGACTTCCCAACCTTGCAAGACGAGGCCTGCTTCGAATCGCTCTTCGATGAAGTAATCGAAAAAGGCCTTTTTGTTATCAATAATGCTCATCTAAATAAAAATTCGTCTCGTCGGTTAAAATTGTGCCTTTGCGATTTTATCAAACGGATCACCCTCGATGGCAGTCGTACACAAAACCGTCCTGATCAACTATAGCGCGGAGCAGATGTTCAACCTGGTCGACAAGGTTGAGGATTACCCTGAATTCCTGCCCTGGTGTGGCGGTGTCGAGGTTTCCGAGCGCAGTGACGAGAGCCTCACGGCCAAGATCAAGATCAATTATCACGGCCTCAAGCAATCCTTCAGCACCCAGAATACCAACGTGCGCCCGACCAGCATGACCATGCGCCTGGTGGAAGGCCCGTTCAAGCATTTCGAAGGCCGCTGGACCTTCAAGCCGCTGCGCGAGGATGCCTGCAAGATCGAATTCGACATGGAATATGAATTTTCCAGCCGCATCCTGGAAGGGGTGATCGGGCCGGTCTTCAGCATGATCGCCAACAGCTTCGTCGATTCCTTCTGCAAACGCGCCGAACAGATATATGGCTGACGATGCCTTTTTGCAAGTCCAGCTCTGCTACGCCGCGCCCGGCCTGCAGATCCTGCAGGACCTGCAGGTAGCGCCCGGCAGTACCATCCAGCAGGCCATTTTGGATAGCGGCCTGCTGCGTGAGCAGCCAGCCATCGACCTGTCGGTATGCAAGGTCGGCATCTTCGGCAAGATCAAGACCTTGGACACGGTGCTGCGCGCACGCGACCGCATCGAGATCTACCGGCCGCTGATTGCGGACCCCAAGCAGTCGCGCCGCCGCCGTGCCGCGCACCGGGAGCAAGCGGGCCGCCCTTGAGCGGCGTTGCTGCCCGGCCCAACATCCCAGCCTTCCGGCATTTTTACGACGCCCGGAGGGAGAAACGCAAGTAGAGCAAGACGCGCGTTCAGCTTTTCTGTATAATTCGCTTTTGCGCCTATAGGAAATACTATGCGTCTTCTCCAAAAAGCACTCACGTTCGATGATGTGCTGCTCGTTCCGGCCTTCTCGGACATCCTCCCCAAAGACACTTCCCTGACCACGCGCCTGACGCGCAACATCTCGCTGAACATTCCGCTGGTCTCGGCCGCGATGGACACCGTGACTGAAGCCCGCCTGGCCATTGCCATGGCGCAAGAGGGTGGCATCGGCATCATCCACAAGAACCTGACGCCCAAGGAGCAGGCGCGCGAGGTTTCCAAGGTCAAGCGTTTCGAGTCCGGCGTGGTCCGTGATCCGATCACCATCCCCCCCACCATGAAGATCCGTGACGTCATCGCGCTGTCCAAGCAGCATGGCATCTCCGGCTTCCCGGTCGTGGAAGGCAAGGCACTGGTCGGTATCATCACCAACCGCGACCTGCGTTTTGAAGAAGAACTGGACGCAGAAGTGCGCGCCAAGATGACCCCGCGCGAGAAGCTGGTCTACGTCAAGGAAAACGGCTCCAGCGCCGATCCGGAAGAAGCCAAGCGCCTGATGAACAAGCACCGCCTGGAGCGCGTGATGGTCGTCAACGATGCGTTTGAGCTGCGCGGCCTGATCACCGTCAAGGACATCGAAAAATCCACCGAACACCCCTTCGCCTGCAAGGACGAACACGGCAAGCTGCGCGTAGGTGCGGCCGTCGGCGTCGGCCCGGACAATGACGAGCGCATCGAGCTGCTGGTCGCCGCCGGCGTGGACGTGATCGTGGTCGATACTGCCCACGGCCACTCCGCAGGCGTGCTCAACCGCGTCAAGTGGGTCAAGACCCGTTACCCGCACGTGGAAGTCATCGGCGGCAACATCGCCACCGCCGCTGCCGCCAAGGCACTGGTCGAGCATGGCGCGGATGCCGTCAAGGTTGGTATCGGCCCCGGCTCCATCTGCACCACCCGTATCGTCGCCGGTGTCGGCGTGCCGCAGATCTCGGCCATCGCCAACGTGGCTGAAGCCTTGAAGGGTACCGGTGTTCCGGTCATCGCCGACGGCGGTATCCGTTTCTCGGGCGACGTCGCCAAGGCGCTGGCCGCCGGCGCTTCGGCCGTGATGATGGGCAGCATGTTCGCCGGTACCGAAGAAGCGCCGGGCGAAGTGATCCTGTACCAGGGCCGCAGCTACAAGTCGTACCGCGGCATGGGTTCGCTGGGTGCGATGGCTGACGGTTCGGCCGACCGCTACTTCCAGGATGGCGACAACACCGCCGACAAGTTCGTGCCGGAAGGTATCGAAGGCCGCGTTGCCTACAAGGGTTCCGTCGTTGCGATCCTGTACCAGCTGGTGGGCGGCGTGCGCTCCTCCATGGGTTACTGCGGTTGCGCCTCCATCGACGACTTCCGCGAGCGCGCCGAGTTCGTCGAGATCACGTCGGCCGGCATGCGTGAATCGCATGTCCACGACGTACAGATCACCAAGGAAGCCCCGAACTACCGCGCCGAGTAATTTTCGATGCGGCCACAGCCCGACAGTCCACCGGCCCCGTGCCAGGCTGTCGGGCTGTTGATCTTTTCAGAAGTCCATTTTTAACGTAGCCAGACCTCACTGCCCATGTCCACGCATTCGCATTCGAAAATCCTGATCCTCGACTTCGGTTCCCAGGTGACCCAGCTCATCGCTCGCCGCGTGCGCGAAGCCGGTGTGTTTTCCGAGGTATTCCCGCATGACGTGACCGACGAGTTCGTGCGCAACTACGGCGCGGCCGGCGTCATCCTCTCCGGCGGCCCCAACAGCGTCACCGAAGGCGACACCCCGCGTGCCCCGCAAGCGGTCTTTGAACTGGGCGTGCCGGTACTGGGCATCTGCTACGGCATGCAGACCATGGCCGAGCAACTGGGCGGCAAGGTCGAGAACGGCCACCTGCGCGAATTCGGCTACGCCGAAGTGCGCGCCCATGGCCACACCAAGCTGCTGGAGAGCATCAGCGACTTCACCAATGCGCAAGGCCACGGCATGCTGAAGGTCTGGATGAGCCACGGCGACAAGGTCAACGAAATGCCCGCCGGCTTCAAGCTCATGGCCTCCACCGGCAACTGCCCGATCGCCGGCATGGCTGACGAGGAGCGTCGTTTCTACGGCGTGCAGTTCCACCCGGAAGTGACCCACACGGTGCAAGGCAAGGCCATGCTTGGCCGCTTCGTGCACGAGATCTGCGGCTGCCAGTCGGACTGGAACATGCCGGACTACATCGCCGAAGCCGTCGAGATGATCCGCCAGCAAGTGGGCAGCGATGAAGTCATCCTGGGCCTGTCGGGCGGTGTCGACAGCAGCGTGGCGGCAGCGCTGATCCATCGCGCCATCGGCGACCAGCTGACCTGTGTGTTCGTCGACCACGGCCTGCTGCGCCTGGACGAAGGCAAGATGGTCATGGAAATGTTTGCCAAGAACCTGGGTGTGAAGGTGATCCATGTGGACGCCACTGCGCAGTTCATGGGCCACCTGGCGGGCGTGACCGATCCGGAAGCCAAGCGCAAGATCATCGGCCGCGAGTTCGTGGAAGTGTTCCAGGCCGAATCGGCCAAGCTGACCAGCGCCAAGTGGCTGGCCCAGGGCACCATCTATCCGGACGTGATCGAAAGCGCCGGCAAGGGCAAGAAGACCGCCCACACCATCAAGAGCCACCACAACGTCGGCGGCCTGCCTGAAACGCTGAACCTGAAGCTTCTGGAGCCGCTGCGCGAACTGTTCAAGGATGAAGTGCGCGAACTGGGCGTGGCGCTGGGCCTGCCGCCGGAGATGGTGTATCGCCATCCGTTCCCGGGTCCTGGCCTGGGTGTGCGTATCCTGGGTGAAGTGAAGAAAGAGTACGCGGACCTGCTGCGCCGTGCGGATGCGATCTTCATCGAAGAGCTGCGAAATACGAAGGATCAAGACGGCCAGACCTGGTACGAAAAGACCAGCCAGGCGTTTGCCGTGTTCCTGCCGGTGAAGTCGGTGGGTGTCATGGGCGATGGCCGCACCTACGAATACGTGGTGGCCTTGCGTGCGGTGCAGACGCAGGACTTCATGACGGCGCACTGGGCGCATCTGCCGCATGAGCTGCTGGGGCGAGTGTCCAATCGCATCATCAACGAGGTGCGTGGCTTGAACCGGGTGGTGTATGACATTTCGGGGAAGCCGCCGGCGACGATTGAGTGGGAGTGATTGCAGGGGTGCTCCGCCCCGGCATTACGAAAAGTGTCTGCCTCGAAAAACCCGCTTTTTAGCGGGTTTTTTCACATCAAGATGGGGGCATTACGCCGATATCGTTGGTGGCATACCCGTGAATTGGCATTGTTGGGCAAAGTCACGATCTCAATCCTTCATGCCGCCCTCTAGCGCGGATGTCTTCACGCCAAATCCACTTCCGCTGCGACGCCGCGGTGGCCCGCGAACTGGCAATGTACTTCGATACCATGGAAGGGGCGGAGTGCACCTGCGAAAGCCAGACCATCGCCAATGTGCTGGTCGCACCCAAGGTCTACCGCAAGCCATACCGTCAGCGCAAACAGCCCCTTACTGACGTCCCGGCAGGATGGTCGGCGTAGCACGCGGCAAGGTGCGCGGATAGTCCTGGCTGAAGTGCAGTCCACGGCTTTCCTTGCGCATCAGTGCGCTGGAGACGATCAGCTGCGCCACATCCACCAGGTTGCGCAGCTCCAGCAGATCGCGTGAAATGCGGAAGTTGGCGTAGTACTCGTCAATCTCTTCCTTGAGCAGGCGGATGCGGTGCTGGGCACGTTCCAGCCGCTTGTCAGTGCGCACTATACTGACGTAATTCCACATGAAGCGGCGCAGTTCGTCCCAGTTGTGGGCGATCACCACTTCCTCGTCGGCATCGCTGACACGGCTCTCATCCCATTGCGGTACTTCGGCGATGCGCCAGGTTCCCGCTGACAATTCCCGTTCAATATCCTCGGCAGCCGAGCGGCCCAGCACCAGGCATTCCAGCAGCGAATTGCTGGCCAGGCGATTGGCACCGTGCAGCCCGGTATAGGCCGTCTCGCCGACCGCATACAGGCCCGGCAGGTCGGTGCGGCCGGCCATGTCGGTCACCACGCCGCCGCAGGTGTAGTGCGCGGCCGGCACCACCGGAATAGGCTGGCGCGTAATGTCGATGCCGAACTCCAGGCAGCGCGCCTGGATGGTCGGGAAGTGTTCGGCGATGAAGGCGGGGCTTTGATGGCTGATGTCCAGGTCCACATGGTCCAGCCCGCGCTTCTTCATCTCGAAATCGATGGCGCGCGCCACGATGTCGCGCGGGGCCAGTTCGGCGCGCTCGTCATGCTCCGGCATGAAGCGCTGGCCCGCCAGGGCGCCCGCCGACGCCGGCAACTTGAGCAAGGCTCCTTCACCGCGCAAAGCCTCGCTGATGAGGAAGGATTTGGCATACGGGTGATACAGGCAGGTCGGGTGGAACTGGATGAATTCCATGTTCGCCACCCGGCAGCCTGCACGCCAGGCCATGGCGATGCCGTCGCCGGTGGCCGAATCGGGGTTGGAGGTGTACAGGTAGACCTTGCCGGCCCCACCCGTGGCCAGCACCGTGCGCCCGGCTGCAATGGCCAGCACGCGGCCGCTGGCGGTGTCCTGCACGTGCACGCCCAGGCAGCGCGGCTCGGCCTTGGGGTCGAGCTTGCGGGCGTGGATCAGGTCGATGGCGCAGTGATGTTCCAGCAGGGTGATGTTGGGATGGGCGCGTACGCGCTGTTCCAGCGTCACCTGAACCGCGTGGCCGGTGGCATCGGCGGCGTGGATGATGCGGCGTTGGCTGTGGCCGCCTTCGCGGGTGAGGTGATAGCCCAGCTCGGCGCTGTCGTCACGGGTGAAGGGCACGCCTTGGGAGATCAGCCATTCGATGGCCTCGCGGCCATGTTCGACGATATAGCGCGTGGCGCTCTCATCGCACAGCCCGGCACCGGCGACCAGGGTGTCGCCGATATGCTGGGCGTGGCTGTCGCCGGAATCGAGCACGGCAGCAATGCCGCCTTGCGCCCAGTTGCTGGCCCCGTCCAGCAGCTCGCCCTTGGAAACGACCACCACCTGGTACTTCTCTGCCAGATGGAGGGCCACGGAAAGACCGGCCAGACCGCTGCCGAGGATGGCGACATCACACTTCATGATCGTGAGCAAAGCTGCTGTTGTGGAGGGAGACGGTGATTATAGCGGCATGCCGTGGGCATATTGTTTATATCGTTTCCGGCATCAGGGTCAAGTTTCTGTCCCCTCGAAAAAAAACGGGCCCCGATCTGCATCGGGGCCCGTTCACGTCATGCGAGTGAGTGCAACGATTACTGCGGAATTACCGGTTTGACCTTGGCCGCAGCCTGCTTGGCGCGGATGCGTGCGGTTTCGACGCTGTCACCGGAGGCCAGGGCCACCCCCATGCGGCGGCGGGCGAAGGATTCCGGCTTGCCGAACAGGCGAATGTCGGCACCGGGGATACGCAGCGCCTCAGCCACGCCATCGAAGGCGATGCCACGGGCGTCATGCTGGCCGTAGATCACGGCAGAGGCACCGGGGCTCCTGAGGGCGGTATTGACCGGCAGGCCGAGGATGGCCTTGGCGTGCAGTTCGAATTCGCTCTGCACCTGGCTGACCATGGTGACCATGCCGGTGTCATGCGGACGCGGGCTGACTTCGGAGAACCAGACCATGTCGCCCTTGACGAACAGCTCCACGCCGAACAGGCCCAGGCCGCCGAGGTTCTCCGTGACCTTGCGGGCGATGTCGCGGGCCTTTTCCAGCGCGGCGCTGGGCATGGGGTGCGGCTGCCAGGACTCGACATAGTCACCCTTGACCTGCACGTGGCCGATGGGGTCGCAGAAGCTGGTGATGGTGTCGCCGTTTTCGTTCAAGGAGCGCACCGTCAGCAGGGTGATTTCATAGTCGAAGTCGATGAAGCCTTCGACGATCACGCGGCCGGAATCGACGCGGCCACCTGCTGCGGCGTAGTTCCAGGCGGCTTCGATTTCGTCGGGGCCGTCAATCTTGGATTGGCCCTTGCCGGAAGAAGACATGACCGGCTTGATCACGCAGGGGAAACCGATCTGGTCGATGGCAGCCTTGAGTTCTTCCAGGCTGTCGGCGAAGCGGTAGGGAGAAGTCGCCAGGCCCAGGGTTTCACCGGCCAGGCGGCGGATGCCTTCGCGGTTCATGGTCAGCCAGGCAGCGCGCGCGGTCGGAATCACGCGGGCGCGGCCGGCTTCTTCCAGCTTGACCAGGGTCTCGGTGGCAATGGCCTCGATCTCGGGCACGATCAGGTCGGGCTGCTCCTGCTCGATCAGTGCGGCCAGGGCGGCACCGTCGGTCATGTTGATCACGTGGGCGCGATGGGCGACCTGCTGGCCAGGTGCGTTCTCATAACGGTCAACGGCAATGACTTCCACGCCCAGGCGTTGCAGGGCGATGATGACTTCCTTGCCGAGTTCGCCGGAGCCCAGCAGCATGACTTTGGTGGCGGAAGGAGACAGCGGAGTGCCGAGTCGGATTGGTTTTTTCATATCGGGGGGAGTGTGTCAGCGGGGGGCGCTGATGCAGTGCGAGAATCAATCACGGGCGGACGATACCAAATCTTGCGGGGTTTGGACAGTCGCAATATACCTAGTTCAGGCAAGAAGTATCGGCGAAAAATTGCTTATTTTTCCTTGGGGAAATGAATTTTGGTGGCGGTCCCGAAATGGATCGAATAACGTCGCTCTTTTCCCTCTTTTTTGCATCTAATAAACGCAAATGATGTTTACTCCTGCGAGATGAGAACTTGAGGCTGTACTCGGCTCGAAGGTCAGGTCACAGTCGCTCTTATCGATGGAAAGGAGAGAGCAAATGCCTAAAATGAATGCATTGATGTCACTTCGGGGTAATGCTGTCATGGCCAACCTGACTGTCCGGAATCTTCCTGATGAAATCCACCGCGCATTGCGCGTGCGCGCTGCTCGGCACGGACGCAGTACGGAGGCGGAGATCCGCGAAATATTGACCATGGCCGTCAAGCCCGAGGGACATTTGCGACTTGGCGACGCGCTTGCCCAAATGAATCGCGAGCTTGGCCTCACGAATGAAGATGTGGCAGCGTTGGAGGAGCTTCTTGACCGCAGTCCTGCAGAGCCGATGAGGTTCGAATGATCGTGCTCGACACCAATGTCGTCTCGGAGGCCATGAAGCTTCAGATGAACCCGGCCGTGCAAGCTTGGCTCAATGCACAGGCCCCAGACACGCTCTACCTCACCAGCATCACTATCGCCGAATTGAGATTTGGTATTGCCAGCATGCCTGCCGGACGACGTCAGCCTTCCAGCTCCAAGTCCAGCATCACCCCCGACAACGCCTTCCCATGCGCATCCAGCGCCAGTGAGCGGGTAACCCCGCCGCCCAGCGCCTGCTGCATCACGAAGTTCAGCGCGCCCAGATGCGGCAGCGCGTGGCGCACCACCTCTCCATGGACCACCCCGGCAAAATGCGCGCGCACGCGTTCGGCTGTCAGGGTGCGCTCCAGCAGCGCATAGTCCTCCTGCCGATAGGCGATCACGGAGATATTCGACATGTCGCCCTTGTCCCCGGCACGTGAATGAGCAATCTCTCTGAGCAGCATCTCAGGCCTCCTCGATGAAAACGGATGGATGTACCAGCGTGCGCGGCAGCAGCAGCGACAGCACGGCAATGACTTCGCGGGCCGACTTGGTGGCACCGCCGCCACCGGCCGGGCCGTTGGTATAAAGCGTCTCGACTTCGTTGCCGATGCGAACCGCCTCTTTCATGCTGGCCGTACGTCCGGTTACGCGCAGGCGGACTTCCTGCGGCTCGGGTGCATGCGCCGACATCTGCTCACCGGCGATGGCATTGATGCCGATCAGGTCCACGCGCAGCTCTTCGGTCTGCACGCCGGTGAGCGCCAGCCGCTCGCGCACGATCTCGCCGGCCAGTTGCGCACGTGCTTGCGCGCCAGGCCCGGCATACGAGATCTGGCCTTCGCCGATGAAGCTGTCGCGGTAGCCCAGCGTGGTCTTGAGCGTCTGCGGTCGCGCACGACCACGGCCGCCGGTGACGGCCACGCGGTCCGGCCCGACTTCTTCGATGCGCACTTGCGAGAAATCGGCAATGACGTCCGGCGTGAAGTAAGCGCTCGGATCATGGATTTCATAGAGCAATTGCTCCTTGCAGGTGCATGCCGTGACCTGCCCGCCGGAACCCGCCACCTTGGTGATAACGGCACTGCCATCGGCCTTCACTTCGCCGATGGGGAAGCCCAGCCTTGCCAGGCCGGCCACATCCTTCTTGCCGGGATCGGCAAAGTAGCCGCCGGTCACCTGTCCGGCGCACTCCAGCAGGTGGCCGATGAGGGTGCCCTGGCCGAGCTTGTCCCAATCATCGGCGGCCCAGCCGAATTCGTGCACCAGCGGTGCCAGCACCAGCGCGGGATCGGCCACGCGGCCGGTGATGATGACCTGGGCACCGGCCTGCAGTGCTTCGACGATGGGGGCGATACCCAGATAGGCATTGGCCGAGATGAGGCGGCTACCCAGCGAAGCGACCGGCTGGCCATTGTCCTCGATGCGCCATTGGCCCTGCTGCACGGCTTCCAGCACGTCGTCTCCGGCCACGGCCGCCACCTTCAGCCCGCTCAAGCCCAGTTCGCGCGCGATCTCGCGCACGCGTTGCGCCGCCGCCAGCGGATTGGCCGCGCCCATATTGGTGATGATGCGGATGCCTTGCGCGGCGCAGGTCTTGAGCACCGCATGCATGCGCTCGGCCAGCAACGGGTCATAACCTTTGCTGGGGTCTGCCAGCCGGGCTTGCTGGCCGATGGCGATGGTACGCTCGGCCAGGCATTCAAAGATCAGGTAATCCAGCTGGCCATGTTCGGCCAGTTCGGCGGCCGGCTCGATACGGTCGCCCGAGTAGCCGGCACCGGCGCCGATGCGCACGGTGCGCTGTGGATCTTGGGTCATGCGCTTCTCCAAAACAGGGTGTTGCACTTCCAGTGGTCCGCGCTCAGAACAGCGGGAACAGCCCCAGTACCACGCAGGCGATGGTCATCACCACGGAAGCACCGAAGAGGAAGGGAATGGTGTATTTCTGGTGGTCCGCCAGTTCGATTCCGGCCAGGCCGCACACCAGGAAGGTGGCCGGCGTGAGCGGGCTGACCGGGAAGCCGGTCGTCATCTGGCCCAGCAGCGCGGCCTGGGCCACCTGGATGGTCGGAACGCCCAGCATGTGGCTGACCTCGGCGATCACCGGCAGCACACCGAAGTAGAAGGAATCCGGATCGAACAGCAACGACAGCGGCATCGACAGCAGCCCCAGCACTACCGGGATATGGCCAGCCATCTCGGGCGGAACGACACCGACGGCGGTCTTGGCCATGGCCGAGAGCATGCCCGACTTGGTCATGATGCCGGTGAACACACCTGCTGCAAAGAGGATGCTGGCCATTAGCAGCGCCGCCTTGGCGTGGGCGTCGATGCGCTCGCGCTGCATGGCCACATCACGGTAATTGATCATCAGCGCCAGCACCACGCCGATCATGAACATCACCACCGGATCGACCTTGCCGCTGATCATCACGCCCAGCACAAAGACCGTCAGCACGATGTTGGCCCAGAAATTCTGCGGGCGACGGATCTTCAGTTGCGCTTCGCTCAGCTCATGCTGCTGCACGAAATCGACGGTCGATCCCTTGCCCAGCCCGAGCCGGCGCTCTTCCTTCAGGCCCAGCAGATACGAGGCGATGAACACGAAGGCCAACCCCACCAGTTGCACCGGCACCAGCGGCGTGAAGATGTCCGAGACCGGGATATGCAGCGCTGCCGAGGCACGAATCATCGGCCCGGTCCACGGCAGGAAGTTCACGCCCGCCGCCATCGAGGCCACGCAGGCGAGGATGCGCTTGTCGATACCCAGCCGCGTGTACAGCGGCAGCATGGCCGGGATGGTGATCAGGAAGGTCACCGCGCCCGAGCCATCCAGGTGGATCAGCAGCGCCAGCAGCGCCGTGCCCGGCACGATGCGGGTGGGGCGGCTGCCCACGGTCTTGAGGATGCGGCTGATGATCGGGTCCAGCATGCCGGCGTCAGTCACGATGCCGAAGAACAGGATCGCAAAGACGAACATCCCTGCCACCGGCGCAATGGCGGTCACGCCCTGGACGATGAACTTGGAGGTCTGCAAGCCGAAACCGCCGACCAGCGCGGCAATGATGGGGATGGCGATCAGCGCCACCAGGGGCGACATCCTCTTGGTGAGGATGGCCGTGAACAAGGATACGATCGTGACAAAGCCGAGCAGGGCCAACATGCGTGTCTCCGGTTTTTTTGATGTGATGTTCTTGTCGTGTCAGCACATCCGGCGCCGGTTTGTCCGTTTTTCTGCTTCAGCTTCTGTACATGATTCCGTACAGGGTGCGCGGATGTGAGCAGGGCGAGTGTAGGTGGCGGCCGATTTTGTTGTAAAGTCGCTTTTTTCGATTGATTGACCGGTTTTCCAGCATAATTCAATCCCATCTTCCGCCATGCACGCCAACCTCTCCACGCGCCTGTTGCACGCCTTCCTGGCCCTGGCCGACTGCCGCCATTTCGGCCATGCTGCCGAACGCTGCCATGTGTCGCAGTCCGCTTTCAGTGCCATGATCCAGAAGCTGGAAACCGCCACCGGCGCGCGCCTGTTCGAGCGCGATACCCGCAACGTGAGCCTGACGCCCGAAGGTGAAGTATTTGTCGAAGTGGCGCGCCAGCTGGTCGCGGACATGGAGGCGGCGCTGGCGGACATGAATGATTACGTCGCGCGGCGCAAGGGCAGGGTGGCCATCGCGGCCCTGCCATCGCTGGCGGCGGGCTGGCTGCCACCGGTGCTGGCGGCTTACCGGCAGCGCCATCCGGGGGTGGCGGTGGAGCTGTTCGATGCCATATCGGACCAATGCCTGGACCTGCTGCGCCAGGGCAAGGCCGATATCGCCCTCACCGCACCGGGCCCCAACCTGATGGAGTTCAAGACCCAGCCGCTGTGCGCCGACCCGTTCTACCTGGTCTGCCGCAAGGACCATGCGCTGGCCGGCAAGCGTCGCATCAAGGTGGCCCAGTTGGCCGGGTGCGAAATGATCCACCTGGCGCGTTCGACCAGCGTGCGCCAGCATCTGGATGCCGTGCTGCGGCCGGGCACGGTGATCCACACCGGGCTGGAGGTCGAACACCTGGCCACGCTGGCGGCCTTGATCGAAAGCGGCCTGGGTGTGAGCGTGGTCCCGGAGCTGACGCTGTTCCAGTTCCGCCTGCCCAACCTGGTGTCCATCCCGGTGGATGCGCCCGAGCTGGTGCGTCCACTGCTGATCGTCACGCCCAAGGAGCGCAGCCTGTCCATTGCTGCGCAAGGCCTGCTAGATCTGGTCCAGGCCAAGGCGCGTGCTGAAGGCGGCGCACCTGCGCGACGCAGCCGCAGACCACCGGCGTCCTAGAACAATTCCATGGCCGGCAAGTCGGGTTCGCGCACCAGGTGGCGGTGCTCCTGTTCCACGTAATCGATGACCACCTGCGAGATCACCTCGGCCGCCTCATGGGCCGGCAGGATGATCGAAGTCTCGCCTGCCATCTGCGCCAGCGCGGCATTGCGGCGTACGACGGCATCCTGGATGCGGTCCACGCATTGCCTGACCACGTCCTGGAACTGCAGATGGCCCAGCATGTTGGCCGTGGTCGCCACCAGTTCCTCGCCATGCGCCATCATCTGCGCGTATTGCTGGTCACCGGTGTCGCGCACGTGCTCGAAGCTGGACCGCAGCCTGCCCACGGCCTCGGCGGTGGCGGCGATGCGATCGAGGTCCGAGGCCGATTGCGCGGTATTGCCGCCCAATTCGTCCTGCAGGGTCTTGCGCACTTCCGAGAGCGTGGTACGGATACGCGCCGCCGCCGTATGCGAATTGGCCGCCAGGTTGCGGACTTCCGAGGCGATCACCTTGAAGGCCGCGCCTTGCGGACCGGCACGGCTGGCCTCGATGGCGGTGTTGATCGACAACAGGTGCGACTGCGTGCTGATGCCTTGTACGCTCTGTGCCAGGTCCGAGAGGTTGTCGATCTCCTCGGCGATGCGGCCGATGCTCTCGACGTCGCGGCGCATGCGCTCAGGCAGGCTCTTGAGGAATTCCGTCATGGCGACCAGGGCATCGACCGTTTCCAGCATTTCGTCACGTACGCGTTCGTTTTCCTGGCTGGCACGCTGCATGCGCTCCAGCAGTTGCGCAGAGCGGTCGCACAGGGCCCGCGCTTCGCTCATGATGGCCAGCGATGAGTTTTCCGTCTGTTCGACTGCGCCCTTGAGGCGCACGGCGATTTCTTCATCGAGCTGCATGCTGGCCACCAGCGCGGCTTGGCAGTTCGGTCCCGGTTCTGCCGGCTGCTCCGGCATGGCGCGTCCCCGGGTGCGCCAGGCATGGATGATTCCCACATCAGGCTCCCGGCAAGACCTGCTTGACGATCTTGAGCAGCTCCGCGCCCGGCACCGGCTTGACCATCCAGCCGCTGGCGCCGGCACTGCGGGCTTCATCGCGCTTGGCCTGCTGGCTCTCGGTACTGAGCACCAGGATGGGCGTGAAGCGGAAGCCCGGCAGGGCGCGCGCCTTGCCGATGAATTCGATGCCGCCCATGTTGGGCATGTTGATGTCGGTGATGATGAGGTCCGGCTTGGGCGCCTGGCCCAGTCGGGTGAGGGCGGCCGCGCCGTCGTTGGCGGTGATGACCTTGAAACCGGAAATTTCGAGATTGTTTTTCAGGCTCAGGATCATGGTGCCTGAATCGTCCACTACCAGGATGGTCTTGCTCATGTGGGTACTCCTTGCGGGTTGATGCTGCTTGTCTGGTTCGTCTGGTTCGTCTTGTTCGCTTTCTGTGGACGCGGCGTAGGCGGCACAGGTGGGCTCAATGCTGCGGCAAGGCCGCCCGCAGCCATTCACCGAGTTCCGGCGCGGCCGGCCAGGCGCTGATGCTGGCGGTGCCCGCCATCAAGACCTGCAGGCAGGCCGTATGCATATGCTCGCAGGCCGAAAGGTCTACCGGGGCCGCCGGATGGCCGGCCACCAGGGCCAGCAGGCCCTCGGCATCCTCCACGGCCAGTACGCCCGCACAGTGCAGGGTGTCGTCCTTGAATTCGATCGTCATTTCAGCAGCTCCTTGGGGTTGATGACCATCAGCACCGATCCGTCGCCCAGGAGGGCCGAACCGGCGTAGGCCGTGAGGCCGGCGAGCACCCCCGAGAGGGGCTTGAGGATCACTTCCACGACCTCCCTGAAGTCATCGATCACCAGCCCCAGGTATTGCCCGTGCACGCGCAGGATCAGGGTGGCCCATTCGTCGTGCTCGTTGCAGCACTGCGGTGTGTCCAGCCCGAGCAGGCTGTTCAGTTCCAGTAGCGGCACGATGCGCCCGCGCAGGACGGCCGCATTGTGCTGCTTGATGCGATGCACGTCGGCGGCCGGCACGCGCACCGTTTCCACCACGGCGTCCATCGGCAAGCCGTACTGCACACCGCCGGACTGCACGATCATCACGTTGGTTACCGCCATCGACAGCGGCAGCGACAGTTGCAGGCGAGTGCCCTGGCCGGCCTGACTCTCCAGCTGCACGCTGCCGTGCAGGCGTTCAATGGCGGTGCGGACCGCATCCATGCCCACGCCCCGTCCGGAGAGATCGGTGACGGCCTCGGCCGTGGAGAAGCCCGGCAGGAACACCAGGTTCACGGCCTCGCGGTCGCTCATCCTTTCCAGTGCCGCTTCATCCACCAGGCCGCGTGCATAGGCTTTGCGGCGGATCACGGCGGGGTCGATGCCGCGCCCGTCGTCGGCGATCTCGATGACCACGCAATCGGCTTCCTGGCGTGCGCTCATGACCAGCTTGCCGGTGGCCGGCTTGCCGGCGGCGCGGCGTTCTTCGGGCGTTTCCATGCCGTGGTCCAGCGCATTGCGCACCAGGTGGACCAACGGATCGGCCAGGGCCTCGATGACGTTCTTGTCGGCCTCGGTGGTCTCGCCTTCGAGCAGCAGTTGCACCTCCTTGCCCAGCTTGCGTGCGATGTCGCGGACCAGGCGCGGGAAGCGCTGGAACACGAAGGACACCGGCATCATGCGCACCTGCATGATGGCATCCTGCATCTCCTCGACGATGCGGTTGATGACCGCATGCTGGGCCCGGATATCGCGCCCCAATTCGCGTTCGCCGTACTGGTTCTCGGCACGGGAGGCCAGGTAGGGCAGGCCGTTGCGGGCCACCACCATCTCGCCGATCAGATTCATCAGGCGGTCCACTTTTTCCTGTTCCACTTTCAGGACCCGCGCGCCATTGCTGTCCTCGGCGCGGCGTCCGAAGTTGGCCGGAACATCGGCGTCGACCGCAGCCGGCGGCAATGCTGCGGCCGCCGGGGCAGCGGCCACCGCGACGGGTGCGGCGATCCCTGTTGCAGTGATGTCTTCCTGCAGATCAGCCTTTCCGATCACCTCGTCCACCTCGGCGACCGCCTGCACTTGCGCATGGCGCTCGATCCAGGCCACCAGCGGCGCCACGCTCGATTGCGCCAGGGCTTCCTCGGCGCAGGCCTCCAGTGCCGGCAAGACATCCATGCGTCCGACGGCGCGCATGCAGTTGGCGATGGTCGTCACGGCAGCCTTCAGATGGCCCGGGACCCAGGGCGCTCCTTCGAGCGCCCACAGTGCATCGTTCTGGGTCTGCACGATCATGAGTGCATCGTTGGCCCGGGTCTGGTCCTTGACCTCGATGGCGGCCGCCGGCAGGGCGGTGATCCAGAACTGCCCCGGCACGTAGCGGAAATGTTCATCCAGCAGGCCGCGGTCGGCCGTGGCGACTGCCTGGAACACCAGGTTGGCGCGATAGGCATCCAGCTCGGCCAGGGCCGGCCAGGCGCTGCCGGGCAAAACGCAGCGCCACAGCACGCCCGGCATCTGCGTAGCAAGGCGCAGTGGATCCTCGCCCTTGAAGAAGCATTCAGGTTCCGGCGTGTATTCCACCCACAGCAAGGTCTCGCCGTTGCGGGCGGCGTCGGCCCAGGCCATGCGCAGGCTGGCCGGCACCCGCGCCAGTGACTCGGCCATGCGGCTGCGGGCCGCCTCTTCAGCCGCGCGCCGGGTTGCCTGGTGCGCATCCTGGCCGGCTTGGGCCAGCTGCATCCCGCAGCGCTGACGCAGGCGCGCCACCAGCTCTGCACACGGGGCCGCCTGGGCCGGGTCCGGCTGGCCGGCCAGCTCGATGTCGTCGAACTGGCGCGCCACGAAGTCCATCGCCTCCAGCAGCAGGTCGGCCATCTCGCGGTCATAGGCGGCCTGGCCGTCGCGTACCGCGCTCATCAGGTCTTCGGCCGCGTGCAGCACCCGGAACATCTCGGGAAACTCGAACAGTCCGCAGTTGCCCTTGAGCGTATGCACCACGCGGAACAGGGACTCCATCAATTCAGGGTCGTCCGGTTGCCGCTCCAGGGCCAGCAGGCGGCTGGCGATCTCCTGCAGGCCGTCGCGCGACTCCTGCATGAATTGCAGCAGCAGGGGAGAGAAGGCGGTCGTCATTGCGTTTCTCCCAGCATCAGTTTCACGTTGCGCAGCAGCGGCACGGGACGCGCCGGCTTGACGATGTAGAGGTTGGCACCCGCCTCAAAGGCCTTGCGGCGATCGCATTCCTGAGCTTCGGTGCTGACCATGATGGCCGGCGCCTGGGGAATGTCGTGCTGGCGCAGGGCGCGCAGGAAGGAGTAGCCATCCATTTGCGGCATGTTGACGTCGACCACGTACAGGTCGAAGGGATGCTGGCCTTCTGCGCAGGCGGCCAGCGCCGTTTCCAGCGCCTCCAGCCCGTTGCTGGCTTCGCGCACGGTATAGCCGGCGTCCTCGAAGATGGCCCGTTCATACAGACGGACGGTGGCAGCATCGTCCACGATGAGGATATGTTTCATGCTTGCTCCAATGGCTTCTGGTAGACGATCGCTTGTGCAAATTTGCGGATCGCAAACAGCGATGAGATGCGGCTCATCGACTCCGAGTGGCCCAGGCAGATGAAACCGCCCGGGCGTAATACGTCATAGAAGGCTTCAGCGGCACGGCGGCGCGAGGCGTCGTCGAAATAGATCAGCAGGTTGCGGCAGAACACCAGGTCGTAGTTGCGGTAGGCAGCGACTTCATTGCGTTCGTTCAGGTTGACGCGGGTGAAGGCCACCACTTCGCGCAGGCTGCGGTTGATGCGCCAGTTTTCGCCCTCGCGGGTGAAATACTTCTGCAGCCAGGCTGCCGGCAGCTGGTGCACGGCGCGCGGCGAATACAGGCCGGCCTCGGCCTGGGCCAGGATGCGGGTGTCGATGTCCGAGGAGACGATCTCCACGTCCCAGCGCGCCAGTTCCGGCCAGCGTTCCAGCAGGTACATGGCCACCGTATAGGCTTCCTCGCCGGAAGACGACGGCATGATCCAGATGCGCATCGGTTCGCCGCGCGGCTTGCGCGCCACCAGCTCGGGCAGCATCGACTGCACCATGCAGTCGAACTGGTAGTGCTCGCGCATGAAGTAGGTCTCGTTGACCGTCATCTCGTTGACCAGGCGCTGCCATTCGCGGCCCGAGGTCTCGAAGCGCAGCAGCGAGAAGTACTCGCGGAAATCGGCACAGCCGGCAGCCTGGATGCGGTCGATGAGGCGTTTGTCGACGAAGTAGCGTTTGGTCGATTCGAAGTGGATGCCGCTGCGCCGGTAAAAATATTCACGGAAGCGCTCGAAGTCTTCGGCGCTGATGCTGCTGGCGGGGGTTTCTGCAGAAACGTTCATTACGCGCCCCGTCCAAGCCGATTCAGCAGCAGGCGCCCGGCAAAGGTGATGTAGGGCTCGTCGGCAAAGCGGCGCATGAGCGTGGTCACCGGGCCGATGGCCGCCGACGTGCCGATGGTGGTCAGCACTTCCAGTGCCGCGCCACAGACGTTGACATCGGTCTCGGCATCGATCAGTTGCAGCAGCCAGTCTTCCACCCGCGCATGGCGCAGCGTGTCGAGGATGCCCACGGCCAGGATGCGGATATCGGTCTCGGGATCGATCAGCATGTGGGCGATCACCGGTGCCACCTGTTCGGGCATGCCGCGCAGCAGGTCGATGGCGGCGTTGCGCAGCCAGGCGTCTTCGCTGCGCAGGCAGCCGGCCAGGGCTTGCACGGCCTCGTCGCCGGGCGTGGCCGCCAGCGAATCGAGCAGCGCCGTGCGCACGGCCAGGCTCGATTCGCGTTCCAGGGCATCAAGGATGACCGGCACTGCCTCCGGCTGTCCGGCCAGGGTCTGGGCCGCACTGCGGCGCAGCGCCGGGTCGGCCGCCTGCAGGCTGGCCAGGGCCGTGGCGCGGGCTACCTCCGGGATACTGGCGCTGGACATTCCTGTGGACTTGTTCAAGGGCATGATGGGTTCCGTATCGACGTGATTCGTATCAGGTGAGGGGGCACAGCCACTGGATCAGCTGGCCTGCAATCCGGTCAGCCGGCAGGACGCTGCTGGCGCCGCCACGGCGGATCAGTTCGGCCGGCATGCCGAAGACCACCGCGGATTGTTCGCTTTCGGCGATGGTGCGGCCGCCGGCTTGCCGGATGTCTGCAAAGGCCTCGGCACCATCGCTGCCCATGCCGGTCAGCATGACGCCCACGATGGCCTGGGGCGCATACAGCTGCAGGGCACTGGCGCCCAGCAGCGAGACCGAGGGATGCCACAGCTGGGTTGCGTCAGGCGGGCGGCTGACCAGGGTGGGACGGCCGTTGCGGGTGGTGAAGATGCTGTCGGCGCCGCCCTTGCAGACATAGACCGTGCCCGCTGCCAGCGGCATGGGTTGCGCCGCCTCGACCACGCGCAGGGCGCAAAGCCGCCCCAGGCGCTCGGCGAAGGGCGCTGTAAAACTGGTCGGCATGTGCTGCGCCACCACCACCGGCCAGGGGAAGTGCGCCGGCAGTTGCGGCAAGATGCGCTCCAGCGTACGCGGGCCGCCAGTGGACACACCGATCACCACCACGCCTGGCTGGCGGGCATCCAGCGGCACGGTGGAGGCGCAAGCCGGTTCGGCAGGTTCGGCGGGCCGGGCGACGGTGCGCCCAGCGGTGCGCGTCGAAGTGGCCGTTGGCGCCCCATCGGGTCCCCGCACCTTGGCCTTGGCGGCGCCCCGTACTTTGGCCACCAGTTCGGCACGCAGCGCGTCGATGCCCAGGCTGATGGTGCCGCCCGGCTTGGCCACGTAATCCACCGCCCCCAGGGCCAGGGCCTCGAACGTCGCCAGCGCACCCTGGGCAGTCAGCGAGGAGAGCATGATCACCGGGACCGGACGTTGCAGCATCATCTCCGCCAGCGCCGAGAGACCATCGAGTTCGGGCATGTTGATGTCGAGGGTGACGACATCGGGCGCGAATTCCAGGTTCATGCTGACGGCTTCGCGGCCGTTGCGGGCAAAGGCCACCGCAAAGCCACCGGCCTGCTCGAAGAGCTCGCCCAGCTGCTTGCGCATGAGGGCTGAATCGTCGACGATGAGCAGCTTCATCCTTCTCTCTCCTGTCCTTTCCCGTGCGTAGATTTACGCGTCCTGTCCCATGCCGGCCAGCAGGGCCAGCTCTTCGCCTTCCACCAGGTAGCGGGGTTCCACCAGCTGGATCATGCGTTTCTGTTTCTCGATGTTGGCCATGCGCGAGAGCAGGCGCACCTGCTGGCTCGACAGCGAAGGCGCGGGCCCGATGGCGCGGCGTTCAATTTTGAGGACCTCGGCCACCGAATCGACGATGAAGCCGGTGCACACCTGGTCGATCAGGAACACCATGATGCGCTGGCGATCACTGCGCGCCACCCGCGGCAAGCCCAGCCGCATGCGCAGGTCGATCACCGGCAGCACGGCACCGCGCAGGTTGATGACGCCTTCGACGAACGCCGGGGCGCGCGGCACATGGGTCAGTTGCTCGGGCACGCGCACGATCTCCTGCACGCTGTCGATGGGCACGCCGAATTCCTCGTCGCCGAAGCGGAACACCACCACCTGTTCCTCATCGTCACTGCGGGTCTCGGGCTGCTTGTCCTGGTTCATCTCGTTGTCCTCCAGCAGGGTTTCGATGGCCGGCTGGCGCAGCAGGCTCACGGCATCGATTACCGATACCAGCCGCTTTCCGTTGTCCAGCCGGCAGATGCGGGCGATGTCGGCCATTCCCTTGTCGCGCGCCAGCAGCGTGGGTACCGCTTCCACCGTGCCAAGCGCCACCCGCAGCACTTCGTTGACGGTATCGATGACCACGCCGACGGCACCGGTCGACTCCCCGGCCGCAGGAGCGACCACCGCAATGCGGCTGCTGTGGTCCTGCTGGCGCGGCGGCAAGCCGAACAGGTGGCGCAGCGACACCAGGGGGAGCAGGCGGTTGCGCAGGGTCATGATGCCCAGCACGTGCGGTTCCGCATGCGGCACCTGCACGATGCTCTGCGGCATTTGCACGATCTCCTGCACGTCCTCGATGGCTACCGCATATTCCTGGCCGGCCACCATGAAGCTGACCAGTTGGAGTTCGTCGCCAGCCTGTGCCTGTACGTCTTCGGCGTTGCCGCCGTCGATGGGTGCCTGGCCGTTGCGGCTGCCGGCAGAGGCTTCGGCAAATTCGGCCGCCACCAGCCGGGCAAAATCCAGCACCATGATCATGGGGTGGCCGCCGACGTCCTTGATCAGCCCGGACAGCAACTCGGTGCGCACCGAGGAGGCGATGCAAGCCACGTCTTCGATCTGGCGCAGGTCCACACCGACCACGCTGGCCACGTGATCCACCACGAAGCCCAGCGGCTGGCCCAGGTCGATCACCACGGCACGGCTGGCGTCGTCGGCCGGGCGGTCCGGCAGTCCGAAGATGCGGCTCAGGCTGACGATGGGCAGCACCTTGCCGCGCAGGTTGGCCAGGCCAAGGAGAGCCTGCGGGGCCAGCGGCACGTGCACCACTTCCGGCACGCGGATGATTTCCTGTACCGGCGCCATGTCTACGCCAAAGACCTCGTCGCCGACCGTGAAGGTGACGAACTGGCGCAGTTCGGTGTCGCCGGCGGCGGGCGGGGGCAGGTCGTCGTCGGCTGCACCGCTGCAGGCCTGCGGTATCACCGCGCCGGGCGCGGGCGCGATGGCGGCCGGGGCCGCCTCGGGCTCGATGAGGGATGCGTCATTCATGGTGTGTGTGCCTTTCTCGGGTCCACGGGTTCAATGGGGCAGCGAGTCAGGTGCTTTGCAGCTCATCGGCCAGCGAGGCCACTTCCTCGACGGCGGCAGCCAGTTGCTCGGCACCCTGGGACTGCTGGCGCGCGGCGGCGGCGGCTTCGGTGGCGGCACGGTCGGCTTCCTGGGCGGCGGCGGCAATCTGCTCGGTGCCGGTGCGCACTTGCAGGATGGCTGCGGCCACCTCGGTGGCGGCTGACAGGATTTCCTGGGTACCTTGTTCGACGCTGGCGACATCGCTCTCAATGCTGACCAAAGCGCTGGTGATCGCCTTGGCTTTTTCGGCCTCGCTGATGGCGGCATCGGCAATCTCTTCCAGATCGCGCTCGACCACCGCGATCTGGTCCTGCACTGCCTTGACCAGGTCCTTGATGTTGTCGGCATTGCCGGCCGAGTCGTGGGCCAGGTTGCGGATGTCGGTGGCCACCACCACGAAGCCCTTGCCGAACTCGCCGGCGCGGGCTGCTTCGATGGAGCCGTTCACGGCCAGCATGTTGGTCTGGATGGACACCGTGGTGATGGCATCGACGATCTTGTCGATGCGGCGCGAGACCAGGGCCAGGTCCTTGATCTGGCGGATCGAGGCGCGTGAGGCGTCGACCGAACTGGCGATGCCGGCGATGAGCGAGTCGACCGCCTTCTTGTTTTCCCCCAGCAGCGCCCGGATTGCGGTGGCACGTTCGCCGCTGGTACCGGCGCGCGCCTGCGCCACCTGCAGGCCGCGCGAGATCTGTTCGATGGCCGTGGCCGATTCTTCGGTGGCCACCGACTGTACTTGCGTACCTTTGCGGATCTGCTCGATGGCCGACATGATCTGGGCGCTGGCGCGGCTGATTTCCTGTACGGCCGCCGAGAGTTCTTCGGCACTGGCGGCGACTTCCTCGGCGCTCTTGGCCACATCGGTGGAATTCTTGAGGTCTTCAGACAGTTCCGAGAGCGCTTGCGAAGTGGTCTCAGCCTCCGACAAGGCCTGGCCTTGCTCGGCCACGGTCTTGGCGGATTCGACGGCGGCGGCCGATTGCTCTTCGGCGGCAGCGGCAATTTCCTGGGCGCCGTCGAGCGCCTGTTTGGTCGCGGCCACTGACTGCTGCGCGCCCACGGCAATTTCCTGCACGCCGGTGACGATGACCTGGGCATCCCGGCGGATGTTCTCCAGCTGGGTGCTGATCATCTTGCCGCTCTCGACCTCGCCCAGGACGGTGGTGGCAGCCGCACCGATGCCTTCGACCACGGCCTTGACCTCGCGCTGGATCTGGCCGACCAGCTCCTGGATCTGCTTGGCGCTTTTCTCCGAGGTCTCGGCCAGGGTGCGCACTTCATCGGCGACGACTGCAAAGCCCTTGCCGTGTTGCCCGGCGCGGGCCGCTTCGATGGCCGCGTTCAGGGCCAGCAGGTTGGTCTGGTCGGCGATACGGGCCACCGCCTTGACGATGTCGCCGATGTTGGCGGCCTGCTTTTCCAGTTCGGCCACCATGGTCACCGAGCTGGACTGGCGCTGGGCAGCGATGCCCACATTGGCGACCAGGGTCGCGATATCGCCGCTGGTGCGGGTGACCTGGTTCTGCACGGCCAGCATGCGAGCCTGGCTTTGATCGGCATTCTGCAACTGGCGGCTGATCGCCTGCTCGACCTGGCGGAAGGCGGCCAGCGACTCCTGGGCGGCGCTGGAGGCCTGCTCGGCGCCGCGCGCGATCTGGTCGGAGGCACTCTTCAGTTCTTCGGTGGCAGCCGAGGCCTCCGAGATACCAGCGCTGAGTTCAGCCGTGGCGGCGGCGATGCGCTCGGCAGCCTGCTGCTGCTTGGCCAGGGTGCGGGCCTTCTTGCGCAGGGCATCGGCCTGGCGCGATGTCGAGGCGCCGGCACGGTGGTCGCTTGCGCTCTCATAGTTGGAGTTCTGGATAGTCTTGACGAGCGCCATGTGCGCCTCCTCGAAAAAGTTGTGCTCAAACGGACGGTCTTGCAGGTGAAATGGTAGGGCTGCCTGTTGCTGTGTGGAATCGGTTCTGGTCCTAGGAGATACATAGGAAATGTCCTAGACAAAGCGCGCAGCCCGGTTGCGCTTGCCTAGGACGTGTTGACGCCTTGGCCATGCGTGCAGGACGTCCCTTTGCGCAGGGACGGCGCAAAGGGACGTGCGCCGCCGTCAGCGGGTGCTGTTCTGGACAGGGCAATGGAGTGCAGATTGGCCGGGGTGGCGTGCCGGGGGGCGGGAGCGAGGACGGACAGGACGCGCGAAGTCGCGCACAGGGATCAGGGAGAAAACGAGGGCGGCTGCCGGAGATAGCCTCAGGTCTGCCGTTCCACCAGGTTGTGCTTGACGGCCCACAAGACCAGCCCGACCACGTCGCGCACGCCGATGCGGTCCATGATCTGGGCGCGGTGGGCGGCGATGGTCTTTTCGCTCAGGTCCAGCTCGTAGGCGATTTCCTTGGTGGTCTTGCGATGCGCAATCATGGCCAGGATCTGGTGCTGGCGCGGCGTGAGCGGATCGGGCTGGGCCTGCCGGGCGGCCCCCGTATAGAGGCAGTGGCTGATCATGGACTTGGCCACGGCCGGGGTCAGGTAGCACTCGTTGCGCGCCACCGCCTGCAGGGCGATATCGAGTTCGGCGGGACTGGATTGCTTGAGCAGGTAGGCGGCCACACCCATGCGCATTACCTCGGCCAGCAGTTCGGCATCGGGCTGGTTGCCGATGATGACCACCCGGCTGGCAGGGCATTTGCTGCAGATGTCAGCCAGCAGGGCCAGGCCCTGGCGGGTATCAGAGGAGAGATCAATGATGACCGCGTCGGGCGCTACGCTCTGGATCACATGCAGGGCCACTGGTCCGGCTTCCACTTCGCCGATCACCTGCTGGCCCGCCATTTTTTCGATCAGGCAACGCAGCCCGGCGCGCATCATGATCTGGTCGTCCACCAGGACTATGTTCATGTTCTGGATCCCCGCTTTGGAAGCTATCGTGCGGCATTCCTTGAAGCGGCTTGCAGCGGTGCAGGAGCACGCGCTTGAACCTGGAGATGCCTGTTCTCAGCAGTGAATTTACTGGATTGCGGGCAACATTTCAATCAAATATAACGAATATACGACATTTAATCAAAAATATGATTTTTGATGAAAATGATCTGGTCAATGTAATTACATTTCTCCCGAGACAGGTTCCAGCGGTCGCGTCTGCATGAAAAAAACCGGGCGCAATCAAGATTGCGCCCGGTCCGGAAAGGCTTCGTGCTGCGCCGTCCTGCCTGGGGGCCGGACGGCGGGCACGCCACTGCGGATGTCAGTCGTGGATGTTGTTGTGAACGGTTTCCTTCACGAACAGCAGGCCGATCACCACCGTGATCACCGAGATCACGATCGGATACCACAAGCCGTAGTAGATGTCGCCCTTGAAGGCCACCAGCGCGAAGGAGGTGGTGGGCAGCAGGCCGCCGAACCAGCCGTTGCCGATGTGGTACGGCATGGACATGGAGGTGTAGCGGATGCGGGTCGGGAACATTTCGACCAGGCAGGCAGCGATCGGGCCGTAGACCATGGTCACGTAGATCACCAGGATGAACAGCAGCAGCAGGACCATCGGCTTGTTGATCTGCTCCGGATCGGCCTTGGCCGGGTAGCCGGCGGCCTTGATGTCGTCAGCCAGGGCCTTGGAGAGCTCCTTGTCCTTGGCGGCGGCCTCTTCCTTGGACAGGCCGGCGGCATCATACGAGGTGATGACGCGGTCGCCGATCTTGACGGTAGCCACCGAGCCCGGGGCACCGGCCACGTTCTGGTAGTTCACCGACGCGGCCGACAGCTTGGCCTTGACGATGTCGCAGGACGAGGTGAACTTCTTGGTGCCGGTCGGGTTGAACTGGAACTGGCAGCTGGCCGGGTCGGCGGTGACGATCACCGGGGACTTTTGCAGTGCGGCTTCCAGCGCCGGGTTGGCGAAGTGGGTCAGGCCGTTGAAGATCGGGAAGTAGGTCACCGCGGCAATCAGGCAGCCACCCAGGATGATGGGCTTGCGGCCGATCTTGTCCGACAGCGAACCGAAGAACAGGAAGAAGGGCGTGGCCAGCAGCAGAGCGGCAGCGATGAGCAGGTTGGCGGTCGGGCCATCCACCTTCAGGGTCTGGGTCAGGAAGAACAGGGCGTAGAACTGGCCGGTGTACCACACCACGGCCTGGCCGGCGGTCAGCCCGACCAGCGCCAGGATGACCAGCTTCAGGTTCTTCCACTGGCCGAAGGCTTCGGTCAGCGGTGCCTTGGAGGTCTTGCCCTCAGCCTTCATCTTCAGGAAGGCCGGCGACTCGTTCATGGACATGCGGATCCACACCGAGATGGCCAGCAGCAGGATGGAGACCAGGAAGGGAATGCGCCAGCCCCAGTCGGCGAAGGCAGCTTCACCCACCGCGGTACGCACGCCCAGGATCACCAGCAGCGACAGGAACAAGCCCATCGTGGCCGTGGTCTGGATCCAGGCGGTGAAGGCGCCGCGGCGGCCTTCCGGCGCGTGCTCGGCCACGTAGGTGGCAGCACCGCCGTATTCGCCACCCAGCGCCAGGCCCTGCAGGATGCGCAGGATGATCAGGATGATCGGGGCGGTGATGCCGATGGAGTTGTAGTTGGGCAGCACGCCGACGATGAAGGTCGAGGCACCCATGATCAGGATGGTCACCAGGAAGGTGTACTTGCGGCCAACCAGGTCACCCAGGCGGCCGAACACCAGCGCACCGAAGGGACGCACGATGAAACCGGCAGCAAAGGCCAGCAGGGCGAAGATGAACGCGGTGTTGGGGTCGGTACCGGCAAAGAACTGCTTGGCGATGATCGCCGCCAGCGAGCCGTACAGGTAGAAGTCATACCATTCGAAAACGGTGCCTAGCGAAGAGGCGAAGATGACTTTCTTCTCCTCCGGGGTAATGCCGCGCGCAGTCGTGTTGACTGATGCTGTGGTCATGTTTGTCTCCTTGGTTTTAATGAATGTGCTACTGCATGGACTGCAACCAGGTACTCAGGGCAACAATGCAACAGATGGCCGAATGGGGCGTTATGCAAGAACGCACCGGAGAACAGAGCATGAAGAATCGACTCCCCTCGCTTCCCCGTCTGACACAAACCGCGATATTGGCTTCGCATTGCTTGCGTAAGGACCCACTTGTCCATGCGGCGAGTGTGCGACGCCAAACTTACGCAGGACTTGCTCCAAACTTACACAAGCTTACAGCGCAGCAAGCCCTTTCCTGGTTGCGACGCAGCAGGCAAAGACGCATCTGCCAAGGCTTTGCGGGGCATTCGTGCTTATTGCGCCGCAGCGACCGGACGCGGCAGCTCGCCTCTTGGGGAGGGCAGCCAAAAAGTTTTTTCTGTCAGGAATCAGGAAAGGCAAGTGAAGCATCTTGCCTGGCATGCGCCGCAGCGGCATGCCCATCGGGGCGGGAAGACAGCGGGGACGGCGGTGACAGGGCGGCAGTCCGCCCTGTCACCGGACAAGCTCAGTTCCTCAGCAGATCAGCGCATCAGGCCAGGGCAGTGGCCGGTGCCGGCTGCGCGGTCGGGGTCGGCAGGCTGTCGCCTTCCAGCAGCGCCTTGACGACGCGCTCGCCCAGGCCGAGTCCGACGCTCATGCCGATGCCGGTATGCATCAGCACCACCGAGGTATGGTCGTCGATGGCCAGGGCCGAGAACGGGCCCGGGCCTTTGCTGCCATAGACGCCTTGCCAGCGCTCGATCACCTGCACGCGAGAAGCCAGGGTGTGCTCGACCAGGCCGATCAGCAGCTCATCGACTTCCTCGCTGTTGAAAGGAGGTGAATCGGTACCGTAGTGGTGCGAATCGCCGACGATGAGTTCCTGATACGGGGTCGGGCTGACCAGCAGGTGAATGCCATGCTTGTTGAGCAGCGGGGCCGTGGCCTCGATCTCGGCGTGCACCGCGCGGGCGGTCGGCAGGTCCGAGAAGGCGCCATAGTGGGTGCAGGACAGGCCGGTGAGCACGGCATGGGTCAGCGGTACGGCTTCTTCGGTCTTCAGGCGCAGCATCTGCAGGCGGCACTGCTTCAGGTTCATCGGCTGCAGGCGGTCGGCGAAGAGCGTCAGGTAATCGTGGCCGGAGCACACCACCACGCGCTCGGCGCGGAATTCACCGGCGGTGGTCGAGAGGCGGCCGCCGGCGGTGCCATGCACCAGCGTATTGAAGCGGAAATGCACGCCCTGCGAGTGCAGGTAGGCCACCAAGGCCGGCATGGCTTCGCGCGAATACAGCTGCAGGTCTTCGGTGCCGTGCAGGGCCGAGCGGTGATGGCTGAAACGGCCGTTGTAGAGCGCGTTGAGCTTGTCGCCTTCGAGCAGGGAGGCGCGATAGTCGTACTGGCGCGCACGCACGGTCATGAATTCCAGCAGCACGTCGTGTTCGGCCTCGCTGCGGGCAAACAGGAGGGTACCGGCTTCGCGGGCACTGAAGTGCGCGCGCGCGGCCAGGTGCAGCCAGAGGGCGCGGCTTTCGCGGGCCAGGTCCAGCATGATGCCGGGCGGCTGGCCGGTCACCAGGCCCATGCCGAAGTTGCGCACGGAGGCGCCCAGGGGCGTACCGGTGCGTTCGAAGACGGCCACCTTGAGGCCGCGCTTGACGGCCGCGTAGGCGTGGGCCAGGCCGAGGATGCCCGAGCCGACCACGGCCAGGTCAAAGTGCTGCGGATCGTTTTCTGTGAGGGAATTGCTCATGGGAAGTGCTCCGTCGGAGTCAGTTGCGAGATGTCGTGGGGCGTCTTGTGCGGGGACGCTCTGGCGGCGTCCTGCGGTCCTCTCCGTGCGCCGTCACGCTGCGGCCCGAAGCTATCGGACCCGTGACGGCGCGGTACTGCGGGCAAGTGCTGGAATTACTGCTTCTTCTCCGACTTGCTTTCGTAACGCTTGCTCCACTCGGTCAGGATGCGGTCACGGCTGGTGCTGGCCCAGGTGAAGTCGTTCTTGATCAGGCGCTTTTCATAGTCGGCCGGCAGCAGTTCGTCCGGCTTGGCCACACCAGGAATGGCGACCACGGCGAAGTTCTTTTCATACAGGGCCATGGCTTCCTTGCTGGCGGAGAAATCGGCCAGCTTCTTGGCGGCTTCCAGGTTCTTGCTGCCCTTGACGATGGCGGTGGCTTCGATGTCCCAGCCCAGGCCTTCCGACGGCAGGATCACGTCAATGGGGGCGCCTTCCTTCTTGGTCTTCACGGCACGGTATTCGAAGGCGATACCAATGGGGAATTCACCGGTGGCGGCCTGCTTGCAGGGCTTGGAGCCGGAGTGGGTGTACTGGCCGATGTTCTTGTGCAGGGCGTCCATGTAGGCCCAGCCTTTTTCTTCACCCATCATTTGCAGCCAGGCCGAGACATCCAGGTAGCCGGTGCCGGAAGAAGCCGGATTGGGCATGACGATCTTGCCGGCATAGACCGGCTTGGTCAGGTCGGCCCAGGAGGTCGGCTTGGGCAGCCCCTGCTTTTGCGCTTCCACGGTGTTGAAGCAGATGGCCGAGGCCCACACGTCCATGCCGACCCAGGCCGGCGGATTGGCGGCGCTGCGGTACTTGGCGTCGATGGCCGACAAGCCTTGCGGAGCGTAGGGCGTCAACATGCCTTCCTTGTCCAGCAGCGCCAGGCTGGTGGCGGCCAGGCCCCAGATCACGTCAGCTTGCGGATTGGCCTTTTCGGCCAGCAGCTTGGCGGTGACGATGCCGGTGGAGTCGCGCACCCACTTGATCTCGATGTCCGGGTTGGCCTTCTGGAACGCGGCCTGGTAAGCCTTGATCTGGTCGGCTTCGAGGGCGGTGTAGACGGTCAGCGTGGTAGCGGCGTGGGCCTGGGCCGAGAACAGCATGCCGGCACCGATCACCGATGCGAACAGGGAAAACAGCTTGGTTTTTTTCATGATGGCCTTCGTCTGTGAATGGCTGGGTTGAAAACGCGTCGGGGACGCAAGGTGGAGAAATCGTAGTGCTGCCGGTCAGGCTCAATGCGCGCGTCCACGGCGCCAGGCCTGGGCCCGCGCCAGCCAGCGGCTGCCAGCCAGGTGCATGAGCAGCGAGGCCGCCGCCGACGTCAGCAGGATCAGCGTGGACATCGCTGCGGCAGGGCCGACGTCGCCGGCATCGTCCATATTGAGCACCGCCACCGAGGCCAGCACCGTATCGGGGCGATACAGGAAGATCACCGCCGACACCGTGGTCATCGAGGACACGAACAGGTAGCGGAAAATCTCCAGCATCTGTGGCAGGCACAGCGGCACCGTCACGCGCAGGAAGGTCTGCAGCAGCGGCACCTTCAGCGACAGCGAGGCGGCTTCGAATTCCGGATCGAGCTGCTTGAGCGCGGTGACGGCGGTGAGATGGGCGGTCGTGTAGAAGTGCACGATGGAGCAGAGCACCAGCAGCGTCATGGTCCCGTAGAGGAAATTGAACGGGTTGGACGGATGGTTGAAGAACAGCAGGCTTCCCAGTCCCAGCACCAGGCCGGGCACCGCCATGGGCAGGAAGCTCAGCATGCGCAGCAGGGTCGAGAGCCAGGCCTGGCCACGCGTCTTTTCCATCATCCAGGCACCGGTGAAGATGACCAGGGTGCCGGCCACGCTGGTGCCGCAGGCCAGTTTCAGGCTGTTCCAGTAGGCCAGCCAGCCGCCGCCATCCATGTTGTCGAAGTCGTAGTGCTGCAGCGTCAGTTGCAGGTTGTAGGGCCACAGCTTGACCAGGGATGCCCCCATGGCCACCACGATCATCATCAGGATGGCGGCCGCAATCAGGGCCACCGCCAGCAGGTTGATGCCATCACGGCGCCAGTCGGGGCGGGGAACGTAAGCTTCGGAGCGGCTGCTCATGGTGGCGCGCTGGCGGCGCTGCAGCCAGGCGTCGAGGGCAAAGGTCAGCAGGGCCGGCACCAGCAGCAGCAAGCCGATCAGGGCACCGCGTCCGAACTGCTGCTGGCCGACCACGGCCTTGTAGGCTTCCACGGCCAGCACGCTGTAGGCGCCGCCGGTGATCTTGGGTACGCCGAAGTCGGTGATGGTGAGCGTGAACACCAGGCACAGCGCACCGAAGATGCCGTAGCGCGTGGCCGGCAGGGTGACGGTGGTGAAGATGCGCCAGCGCGAGGCGCCCATGGCATGTGCTGCGTCGTACAGGCGGCCATCGGCCTGCGACAGGGCCGACAGCAGGATCATCATGGCGTGCGGGAAGGTGTAGAACACTTCACCCAGCAGGATGCCCCAGAAGCCGTAGATGCTGCCGTCCATCCACTCCTTGAACAGGCCCTGGTTGCCGAACAGGTAGATCAGCGCGATCCCCGGCAACAGCGACGGCGCCAGCAGCGGCAGCAGGCCGATACCGCGCCACAGGCCCTTGAAGGGAATGCAGGTGCGCTGCAGGGCGTAGGCAAACACATAGGCCAGCGGTACCGTCACCACGGCGGTGACCAGCGATACCCACAGGCTGCGCCCCAGCATGGGCAGGAAATTGATGTTGGCAAAGAGCGTCACGAAAGGCTGGCTGCCCGCCCAGTTGCCCTCGGGCGTCAGCACGGCTTGCGCCAGGATGAACAGCAGCGGTCCACCCAGGCCCAGCAGGAGCAGCGCCAGCAGCAGCCATTTCATCGCGCCGGGCAGCCATAGACTGCGGTCGGTCACGCTGTGTCGCGCCGGTGCGGCGCTGGTTGGGGTGTGGTCGCGAGCCAGGGCGGGCATGGGAGCGGTCGGCGGCAAGGAAGATTGCATCGTCATGAACGGCCCGGCTCAGGCAAAGACCTGCAGGGCCTGGCGCGGCAGGGCTACCCACAGGCCGTCGTGAGCCGGCAGGGCGGCCAGGCGCTCGTGCGACTGGTCGCTGACATCGGCCAGCAGGGTCTGGCCCGGCAGGGCATCGGCCGCCAAGGCCAGGCGATAGCGGTTGCCGAGATAGATGCGATCAACCACACGGGCCTGGAAGCGGTTGGTGCAGCTCTCGGTAGCGAACAGTTCCACCGCTTCCGGGCGGCAGAACAGGCGCCCGGTTTGCAGCTCCGCTTCTTCCGGACGGACTTCCAGACGCAAGGCACCGACCGTGACCTGTGAACCAGAGACGCGGGAAAACGGCAGCCAATTGGCTTGGCCGATGAAATCGGCCACGAAGGGCGTGGCCGGACGGCGGTAGATCTCGGCGGGCGTGCCGAATTGTTCGATGCGGCCGTGCTGCATGACGGCGATGCGGTCGGCCATGACCATGGCCTCTTCCTGATCGTGCGTGACCATCAGGGTGGTGATGCGGAACTGCTTCTGCAGCCGGCGGATTTCCAGTTGCAGGTGTTCGCGCACCTGCGCATCCAGGGCCGAGAGCGGTTCGTCGAGCAAGAGCAGCGAAGGCGAGGGGGCCAGCGCACGCGCCAGGGCCACCCGTTGCTGCTGGCCGCCGGACAGCTGGCCGGGATACTTGGCTTGGCTGCCGGCCAGGCCCACCATGGACAACATCTCGGTCACGCGTTCCTGGCGTGCCTGGCGCTTCATGTTGCGCAGGCCATAGGCGACGTTGTCGGCCACGGTCAGGTTGGGGAAGAGGGCGTAAGACTGGAACAGGATGCCGTAATCGCGCGATTGCGGCGGCAGGTCGGAAATATCGCGGCCGGCGGCGAAGAGTTGCCCGGCATCCTGGCGCTCCAGTCCGGCGATGGTGCGCAGCAAGGTCGTCTTGCCGCAGCCCGAGGGACCCAGCAGGCAGACCATCTCGCCCTGGCGCACTTCCAGCGAAACGCTGTCCAGCGCGGTGAAGGCACCGAAGCGCTTGTCGATGCTGCGCACCGACAGGAAGCGCTCGCCGGCGTCGGCTGCATCAGGCGGGCAAACCGGCATCGCGAGGGCGGCGGCGGAGGAGGATATCTGCATCATTTCGGCGGGTTTCTGGGTGGTTCGCGATGTTGCCCAAAGGCAGTCCCCATGCGGGCTTTCGCCGGATGGGCCGGCCTGTTCAGAGGCAAGCGGATGGTACGGGCCAAATATGACTGCTGGATGACACCCCCAGCTGTGATAGCAGGCCGGAATCCTTGCTATAGATTGAAGCTATGGATCGCCATCGGGGGCTCCCGCTGCAAGGGAATCCGGGCGCCGCAATGCTGTCCAAACTTGCACTTATCCTTCATTGACGCCTTGCGGCCAGTGAAGCAAGATCGCTCAGTAATGAGGAGGAGAAAATGAATAAATACGGTAGGCCCGCCCGCCGGCCGGGTGTCCGCCTGGCGATGTCGGGCGTCGGCATTGCCGCCATGCTGGCGGCCTGCTCGGCACCGGAGAGCACCCAGCAGGAGCGCGATGCCCTGGCGCGCTCCCTGATCGAGCAGAAAAAGACCACCGAGGACGCCACCTCCACCGCGACCACCGTGGACGGCTACAAGGTCGACCTGGCCAAGCGCATTTCCCAGGTCAACTTCACCAGTGTCTACGTGGAGCGCCCGCAGGCCTTGCTGCGCTCGGTCATCGTCATCAAGTACGTGGTCGATGGTGACGGCAACCTGGTCAAGAGCGAGATCCTGCGCAGCAACCGCGACAAGCATGCCGAGGCCAGCGCCCTGGGCAGCCTCAAATCGGCCGCACCCTTTCCCAAGCCGCCACCGGCGCTGCTCAAGCAGGGCCACATCGAACTGTCGGAGAGCTGGCTGTTCAACAATGACGGCCGATTCCAGCTGCGCAGCGTGGCCCTGGCCCAGATGGACCGTTAGCGGCAAGCCCTGCCAAAGATGCCGCCCGGCATTGGCATGTGTATAATGTCGCGCGAGCACGACGGTGTGCGTTGTGTCTCCCGGGCCTGACGGGCCTGCGCCGGATCAGGGCGAACGCGAGTTCGCCTTTTTTCTTATGGGCGCGCACCAGCGGCAGTCTGCGCTGAACCCCGCTGTCCTTCATTGACCAGATCGTTTATTGATTGGCTATACATGTTTGATTTCATTCGTACTCACCAGCGCCTGATGCAGTTCCTGCTGCTGCTGTTCATCTTCCCGTCGTTCGCCTTTTTCGGCCTGGAAGGCTACAGCCGCCTGACCGACGACAACGGCGTGGCCAAGGTGGCCGGCCAGACCATCACCAAGGAAGAGTGGGACGCCGCGCATCGCCAGCAGCTGGAACGCATGCGCCAGGTGTATGGCAATCAGTTCGACAGCAAGATCTTCGATAGCCCGCAGGCGCGCCGCGCCATCCTCGACAACCTGATCGCCCAGCGCGCCCTGGGTGCCGAAGTGGTGGCCAGCAAGCTGGTGGTGCCGGACCAGGCGCTGCAGCAGAGCATCCTGCAAATCCCCGGCCTGACCAAGCCGGACGGCAGCTTCGACAATGAGCAGTACCGCGTGCTGCTGGCCGCCCAGGGCATGACCCAGAAGTCCTACGAAGCCAGCCTGCGCCGCGAGATGGCCCTGCAACAGCTCAACGCCGCCATCCAGACCACCGCCTTCGCCCCCAAGACCGTGGCCGAGAACCTGTCCAGCCTGAACGACCAGGAACGCACGGTCCAGATGCTCAACTTCAAACCGGACAGCTACGCCGGCCAGGCCAAGGTGACCGATGAACTGCTCAAGGCCTACTACGACAAGAACGGTGCCCGTTTCGAGACGCCGGAACAGGCCGACATCGAGTACGTGGTGCTGGATGCTGCCGCCGTGGCCGCCCAGGCCAGCGTCACCGATGACGACATCAAGGCTTACTACGAGCAGAACCAGAAGCAGTACGCTACCGAAGAACAGCGCCGCGCCAGCCACATCCTGATCACCGTCAAGAAGGATGCGTCGGCCGCCGACAAGGCTGCCGCCAAGGCCAAGGCCGAAGGCCTGGTGGCGCAGCTGCGCAAGAATCCGGGCGACTTCGCCAAGCTGGCCAAGGCCAATTCGCAAGACCCGGGTTCGGCCGACAATGGTGGCGACCTCGGTTACTTCAACAAGGGTGCCATGGTCAAACCCTTCGCCGATGCTGCCTTCAGCCTGAAGCAGGGCGAGATCAGCGATCCGGTCGAATCCGATTTCGGTTATCACGTCATCGAAGTGACCGGCATCAAGCCGGCGTCGGTCAAGCCGCTGGAGTCGGTCAAGGCCGAGATCGGTGGCGAGATCAAGAAGCAGATCGCCGCCAAGAAGTATTCCGAGATGGCCGACCAGTTCAACAACCTGGTCTATGAAAACGGCGACAACCTCAAGGCCGTCTCCGACAAGCTCAAGCTGAAGATCCAGACCGCCTCGGGCGTGACCCGCAACCCGAATCCGGCCGCCGGCGCTGCGCCGTACAACAACGGCAAGTTCCTGACCGCCCTGTTCACCGACGACGTGATCAAGGCCAAGCACAATACCGAGGCCGTGCAGACCGCCCCCAACACCCTGGTGGCTGGCCGCATGACCAGCTACAAGCCGGTGGCCAAGCGTCCGTTCGAAGAGGTCAAGGCAGACGTGCAGAAGGCCGTGCTGTTGGCCGAAGAGCAGTCCCTGGCGGTCAAGGCCGGCCAGGAACGCCTGGCCCAGCTGCAAGCCAAGGATGATGCGACCGGCTTCAGCGAGGCCAAGGTGGTCTCGCGCGTGAAGTCCGATGGCTGGACCCAGGAGGCCTTCAACGCCGTCATGAAGGCCGATACCGCCAAGCTGCCGGCCTATGTCGGCGCCGAGACCGCGGGTATGGGCTACCAGATCTACCGCATCACCAAGGTGGAACAGCCCAAGACCGTCGATGCCGCGCGCCGCAAGGCCGAACAGGAACAGATCACGGCTGCCTTGTCGCAGCAGGAAGCCCTGGGCTACCTGGACTACCTGCGCGAGAAGGCCAAGACCAAGCTGTTGAAGGGGGCCGCCGCCGTCAGCGCGGATGACGCCGCCAAGTAAGGGCAGGGCATGGCCCGCCTTTGGGGCGATACGTTCATATGGCGCACCGGGATCGTGAATCGGCGCGCAATGGCGCCCCAAGGCGGGGAATTGTCGGCATGACTGCCACAATTTACTAAAAAATTTACACGGGCCGCTTTTCCAGCGGCCCTTTTTGTTTCATCATGGACACCGGCGCTGCATTCGAGCGGGATGCACAAGGGAGCCGGCACCGGGGAATCCGCTTCATTTCTTCCATCGTCGTTGGCGTTTCGTCAGCTTTCCACCCAGTGGGAACAGGCAGTTTTTGTGCTGCCGAGATGAAATTCCTGTCATCCGCATGTCATGTTGCGCCGTTTCGGAAACAAACGGCTGCCGTACTTGTTGTCGCTTTCTCCAGTCGACATTCGAAAAGCATCGCAGGGGGTATTTCCACGAGGAGTGCTTCCGATGCGAGTCTTGCCCTGAATACGACCACGTTTTTATGCCTGCCCCAGTCCTGATCATACAAACCGGCGATGCCAATCCCGCACTCAAGACCAACTACGGTGGTTACGCCGACCAGATAGGCTGCGCTGCCGGCCTGTGCCACACCGAGATCGAAGTGGTGACCGTCTATGAAGGCCAGCGCCCGTCCTGCCCGCGCAGCTACCGGGCGGTTTTCATCACCGGTTCACCGGCCATGGTGACCGACAAGGAAGACTGGAGCGAGCGCACCGCCGAATGGATCCGCGCCGCCGCCGAGCTCGACACCCCCATGTTCGGCATCTGCTACGGCCACCAGCTGCTCACCCACGCCTTTGGCGGCGAAGTCGGCTACAACCCGGCGGGCCGCGCGGCCGGCACCATGCATGTGAAGACGCTGGACTGCTGCCGCCAGGATGAATTGCTGGGCGTGCTTCCCCCGGAATTCCCGGCCCACATGCTGCACATGCAGTCGGTGCTGCGTCCGGCCAAGGATGCCATCGTCATGGCGCGCTCGCCGATGGACCCGCACCACGTCATCAAGCACAAGCACAACGTCTATTCGACCCAGTTCCATCCCGAGTTTTCGCCGGAGTTCGTGCGCGCGCACCTGCATTACTACACCGATATCTATCGCGGCTGCGGCATCGATGCCCAGGCGCTGTGCGAGAAGGTCTGCGAGACGCCGCAATCGACCGGACTGCTGCGGCGCTTCCTGGAGTTGTACGCGCGGCATTGAAGCGCCTGCGCCCAATGGAAAAGCCCCTGTCGCCAGCGATGGCACAGGGGCTTTGCTTTGCGTTGACGCGGGAAGGGCGCTTACTTCACCCCGACCAGCGGTTTCAGATGCGGCCAGACATTGTCCAGCAGCTTGGGCTGGGCCTGTTCATTGGGGTGGATGCGATCCGCCTGGAACAGCGAAAGATCGGCGGCAATCCCCTCGAAGAAGAATGGTACCAGCGCCACCTTGTTGCCCTTGGCCAGATCCTGGTACATCGCGGCGAAGCGGCGCGTGTAGTCCGGGCCGTAATTGGGCGGAATCTGCATGCCCACCAGGAGCACCTTGGCCTTCTGCTGGCGCGCCAGGTCGATCATGGCTTGCAGGTTGTCCTGACTGGTCTTCAGGGGCAGGCCGCGCAGGGCATCGTTGGCACCCAGTTCGATCACCAGGACCTCCGGCTTGTGCTGGGTCATCAGCGCCGGCAGGCGGTTGCGCCCGCCGATGGTGGTGTCGCCGCTGATGCTGGCGTTGACCACCTGGTAATCCGCCTTGCTCTGTTGCAGCCGCTGCTGCAGCAGGCCGGTCCAGCCGGTGCCGCGCTGCAGGCCGTATTCGGCCGAGAGGCTGTCGCCGAGCACGAGCAGGTTTTTTGGGGCAGAATAAGCGCTCGTCGCCGCTACCACCAGCGCGACGCCCGCCAGCAGGCGCACCGCCGCACCAAGCAGCGTCGTGCGCTTCGCCCCTGTCCCGGACCCTCTTGCCCGATTGCCCTGCATGCCTGCTTCCGCTCCTGCCAGTCCCGCCGTCATTGCCGCCATTGAAGTCCTTCAGTTATCCAAACACGTTGCCGATGTCTCCGCGCCTGCCGGCCGGCTGACCATCGTCAGCGACATCGATTTTACCGTGGCCGCCGGGACCACGGTGGCCATCGTCGGCGCCTCCGGCTCCGGCAAGTCGACCTTGCTGGGCCTGCTGGCTGGACTCGATACGCCCAGCGAAGGTTCCGTGCGGCTCGATGGCGAAGACATCTATGCCCTCGACGAAGACGGTCGGGCCCTGCTGAGAAAGCGCAAGCTGGGTTTCGTGTTCCAGTCCTTCCAGTTGCTCGGGCACCTCAATGCCCTGGAAAACGTGATGCTGCCGCTGGAACTGCGCGGGGACAGCCAGGCGCGGGCCAAGGCCGAACAGATGCTGGGCCGCGTGGGCCTGGGCAGCCGCCTGAAGCACTATCCCAAGTATCTTTCCGGGGGCGAGCAGCAGCGTGTGGCGCTGGCACGCGCCTTTGTGACCGAGCCGCCGCTGCTGTTTGCCGATGAACCGACCGGCAGCCTCGATGCGGCCACCGGTGAATCGGTCATCCAGCTGATGTTCGAACTGAACCGCGAGCGCGGCTCCACGCTGGTCCTGGTGACCCATGACCCCGGCATTGCGGCGCGCTGCGAGCGCACCCTGACCATTGCTGCCGGACGTCTGGTCTAGACCTAGACCGATTCCATCGGATCGGCCGGCGGCAGCGGATGCGCCCGCTTGTGCTCGATATAAGCGATGCCGATGCCGCTGGCGCAGATGATGGCAATGCCCAGCACCGTGACCTGGTCCGGGAACTGCCCGAAGACCAGCCAGCCCATGCCGCAGGCCGAGATGATCTGGGCGTAGAAGAAGGGCGTGAGCACCGAGGCTTCCGCGTGCCGGTAGGCCGAGTTCTGCAGGAAATGGCCGATGGTGCTGGTGATGCCGGTCGACACCAGGATCGCCAGTTCGACCACCGTCGGCGTGTGGCTGGTCCAGAAGAAGGGCACCAGCAGCGTAGAGACGATACTGCCCACCAGGGCGCCATAGAAGAGCGTCACCATCGGATTGTCTGCCTGGCTGGCCTTGCGGTTGAGGATGGACAGCAAGGCCTGGGTGAAGGCTGAGACCAGTCCCAGCGCTACGCCAACCGGCGGGATGTCGCCACTGGGGCGGATCACGATGAGCATGCCCGTAAAGCCGATCAGCACCGCGATCCAGCGCGACAGATAGCTGCGCTCGCCCAGCAGCCAGGGCGAGATGGCCAGCACGATCAGCGGCGCACAAAAGTTCATGGCCGTGCCTTCGGCCAGCGGCACGATCTTCAATACCGAGAAGAAAATCAGCGTCGAGGCCAGCAGCAAGGCGCCTCGGCCCAGCTGCAGCCCCAGCCGGTTCGACTTCAGGATGCTGCGCCCGTGGCGGCGCCGGTACAAGGGCGCCAATGTGGCCGCCATGAAGAACAGGTTGATGGTGTAGCGCATCCACGCAATCATCACCACGTGATACCCGGCCAAGGCCAGCAGCTTGCCGGCGGTATCGAGCAGGGACAGCGTCCACAGCCCCGAGATCAGGAAGATGATGCCCAGCTTATGGTTGTGGGCGATGCGGGTGTAGGGCAGGACGGCGCTGGACATGGTCTCGGAGGATCTGGTTGAACACGGCACGGATGGCCGGGATGAATTCGCTGGCGGTCAGGCCCACCGGCCCCTGGCCGGCTGCCACCAGCTGGTCGGCGGCGGCGCCATGGATCCAGGTGGCGGCCAATGCTGCTGCGCGGGTCGGCCAGCCCTGCGCCAGCAGCGCGCCGCACAAGCCGGAGAGCACGTCGCCCGTGCCGGCGGTGGACAGCGCCGGATTGCCGCTGGTGTTGATGGCGATCTCGCCATCGGGGAAGGCGATGACGGTCCCCGCACCCTTGAGTACGGTGATCGCATTGAACTGGCGCGCCAGCAAACGCGCTGCCTGCGGACGATCCTGCTGGATCTGCTGGGTGGTGCTGTCGAGCAGGCGCGCCGCCTCCAGCGGATGGGGCGTGATGATGCTGCAGGCCTCCTTGCTGCGCTGGCTGCGGCGATGCAGCTTGTGCTGCAGCGTGGGCTCGGCCGAGATCAGGTTCAGGGCATCGGCATCGACCACGATATCGGCTTCGCTGTCGAGCGCGCGCGCCAGGATGTCATGCGCATGGCGCGAGGTGCCCAGGCCGGGACCGACCACCAGGGCGGCGCTGGCGCCGAATTCGACGCGGTCGGCCAGGCGGAACATCAGTTCGGGGTGCTTGTCGTCATAGGCCGGGCCATCGTCGACGAAGGCCACATACACCCGTCCGGCCCCACCGAAGGCGGCGGTACGCGCCGCCAGCACGGGCGCGCCGGCCATGCCGCGCGCACCGCCGACCACGATGACGTCGCCGTAGCTGCCCTTGTGGCTGTTGTTGGCCCGTGGCTTGAGGGCGGTGGCAAAACTCTGCGGGCCATTCAGGAAAGCACGCGCCGGCGGCAGCAGGGTGGGGGCGATCTCCAGCGCATCAACCACGATCAGGCCGCTGTGGTCGCTGCCGTCACAGGTATGCAGTCCGGGCTTGTCGCCGATGAAGCTCAGCGTATGGGTGGCCTGCACCGCCACGCCCTCGCGTCCGCCCACGATGCTGCCGGTGTCGGCGTTGAGCCCACTGGGCACATCGATGGACAGTACCGGGCAACGCAGGCTGTTGACGTATTCGATGATCGCCCGCAAGGCCGGGCCGGGCGGGCGCGTCAGGCCGATGCCGAACAGTCCGTCGATCACCAGCGCCCAGGAGCGGGCCCGCAGCGGGGCGTCGCCCGTCCCCTCGATGAACTCCAGCTCGGCCTCGCGCGCCCGCGCCAGGGCACGGCGCGCATCGGCAGGCTGGCGGTCTTCATCGGCGTGCAGCTGCACGCTCACTTCGATGCCGGCTTCTTCCAGCAGGCAGGCCGCTTCCAGCGCATCACCACCATTGTTGCCGGGGCCGGCCAGGATCAGTACCGAGGGTGACGAGTCGGTGGCCGAGCACAGCAATTGCTGGGCCTGCTCGGCGATGGCGGCACCGGCGCGCTGCATGAGGGTGTAAGGGGGCAGGGCCGATAGCGCCTGTTGTTCGACGTGGCGGATCTCGGCAACGGAATGGAGCGCGCTCATGATCGTGATCGCTGTAGCCTTGGATGAGGGTGGCGGGAAGGCGGCGTGCTGCGGCGCTGGGCGGCCAGGTGCAGGAATGTTCAGCTGCGCAGGCGGCGGCAAAGCGCGTGTGTGATTTTAAGTGAATTGTCCTGCCAGCGCAGGCACATCATTGATGAAAAATCAGCGATGAAAAAAATGCGCGCGGCCAAGGCCGCGCTGCATCCCGGCGCTGCAGCCGCTCAGGCCAGCACGTCGCGCGGCTGCAAGCCGTCGATCGGGATTTCGGTGTCCTCGCCGCTGACCATGTCCGCCAGCAGCCGCGCCGAGCCCACGCTGGCCGCCCAGCCGGTGGCGCCGTGGCCGACGTTGACGAAGACGTTGCCTTGCCGGGTCGGCCCCACCACGGGCAGGCCGTGCGGCAGCAGGGCGAGGGTATTGCTCCAGAAATGCGCCTGGTTGTAATTGGCGGCATTGGGATAGTAGTCGCCGGCAATCTTGAGCAGGTTGCGCAGGGCCTTGGGCGGCAAGGTCTGGCTGGGCGGGACGAAACCCAGCAGTCCGCTGATGCGGATGCGGCTGCCCAGGCGTGTCATGGCCACCTTGTAGCTGTCGTCATAGAGCGCCATGTTGGGCGCATCGTCCGGATTCTTGACCGGCACCAGTGCCGAATAGCTCTGCAGCGCCCGCAGCGGCAGGTCCGTGTCCAGCGGTCGCAGCAGTTCGGCGCTGGCCATGCCGGCGGCGACCACCACGGCGTCCACCCGCATCTGCGGGGCCAGGTGCGGCGAGTCGACCTGCAGGGCAACGCGGCCGCCGAATTCGGCGCTGACGCTCCTGACGTGGCTCTCGAAATGAAAGCTCACCCCCAGCGCCTGGGCGGCATTGCGCATCTGCTTGGCAAAGAGCACGCAGTTGCCGGCCTGGTCATCGGGATAGTAGAGCGCCCCCGAGAGCTTGGCTTCGGAGGAGAAGGCGGGCTCCAGCGTACGGATGGCCGCCGCATCCAGCACCTGGTGCTTGAACTCGCATTGGCGGGCGGCTTCCTGCATGGCCTCCATGCGGGCGGCCTCGGCCGGCTGGCGGAAGAGGTGGAAGACGCCGCTGCCGTTTTCGTTGTCGAGGTTGTAATGCGCCTGCAGTTGCTGGGTCAGGGACTGGCCATAGGCCGACAGGCGCGACAGGCGCAACTTGTTTTCGGCAAAGTGGTGTTGCTGGGCCTGGCGCGTGGCGCCCATCCAGCGCCGGCGGCTGAAATCGGTCCCGGAGGCCAGGAGCACGCGCGGCTCGTCCTCGAAGCGGCAGGCGAAGGTCGCCAGGGCGCCCGGCAAGGTCAGCGGCATGGCCGCCCCCGGCGCCAACAGGCCCGAGTCGCCGAAGGTGGCTTCTTCGGCCACGTGCGCGCGCCGTTCGATGACGGCGACTTCATAGCCCTTGGCGGCCAGGAAGTAGGCGCTGCAAATCCCTGAAAGTCCCCCGCCGATGACGGCGATCTGTCGATGTGTGCTGTTCACTCTATTTGTCTTGGAAGCGGCAGGGCCGCTGTGGTCGTGGGCATCGGCCGTGGCTCGCCGGGCTGGCCCGGTTCCGGTGCGGGCCGAATGATACCGCGAAATTTCCTTGCAGTTTGGATATTGCCGCAGGGCTACCCGCGTCTTGCCCGAAAGGGTGGACATTTTCTGCTTCGGATGACAACGTCCGGCGACGCAGCGCGGATGACAAGGGCCTGGTGGATCAGCGTGCCGCGCGCGCGGACGCGGGCCGGCCTGACCGCTCGCTTTGCGCGGGACTTGGCGCGGTGTCCACTGTATAATGCCGGCTCTGCCAGCAAACGCGCGCACGATCCATCATTCCGCCTTCCCCCGGCCTGCACGATTTTTCACTGTGCAATGCGGCATCCGGGGCCGGCCGGTGCCGGTGGACCGGTCCCTGCCGCGATGCTGCGACGGTTTTCCCGATTCAAGCTAACTGCCTCGACCTCGCCATGCTGATCCTGCCGGGCTCCAATGCCCTTTCCGCTTTTCGTACCCAACGCCTTCTGACCCAATTGCAAGCAGTCGATGCCGCCATCACCGGCGTGTCCGGCCGCTACCTGCACTTCGTCGACGCCGGCCAGTCCCAGGCCCTGACGCGCGAGGACGAGGCACGCCTCAATGGCCTGCTGACCTATGGCGATCCCTTCAATGGCAGCGATGAGGGCGATGCCTTCGTCGTGATCCCGCGTTTCGGCACCATCTCGCCCTGGGCCAGCAAGGCCACCGACATCGTGCGCAACTGCGGCATGGGCCACATCCACCGGGTCGAGCGCGGCATCATCTTCCGTGTGCAGGTCAAGACGGGCTTGCTGGGCGGTGCCAAGAAGCTCAACGAAGCCAGCATCCCGGCCGTGGCCGCACTGTTGCACGACCGCATGACCGAAACCGTGCTGCGCGACCCGCAGGACGCCGCCGGCCTGTTCTCGGAACTGCAGGCCAAGCCGCTGGAGTCGGTAGACGTGATCGGCGGGGGCCGTGCCGCGCTGGAGCGCGCCAATACCGAGCTGGGCCTGGCCCTGTCGGATGACGAGATCGATTACCTGGTGGACGCTTTCACCAAGGCCCAGCGCAATCCGACCGACGTCGAACTGATGATGTTCGCCCAGGCCAACAGCGAACACTGCCGCCACAAGATCTTCAACGCCGACTGGACCATCGACGGCGAAAAGCAGGACAAGTCGCTCTTCGGCATGATCAAGAACACCCATCAACTGGCGCCCAAGGGCACCGTGGTGGCCTATTCGGACAACTCCTCCATCATCGAGGGCGCGACCGTCTCGCGCTTCTACCAGCGCGGTGCCACCAAGGGCAACGTGTATGAAGCCTCGGACGAGCTGACCCACATCCTGATGAAGGTGGAAACCCACAACCACCCGACTGCCATCTCCCCGTTCCCGGGCGCCTCCACCGGTGCCGGCGGCGAGATCCGCGACGAAGGTGCCACCGGCCGGGGCTCCAAGCCCAAGGCTGGCCTGACCGGCTTTACCGTCTCCAACCTGATGGTCACCCACGCCGTGCAACCCTGGGAAAACGCCCGTGACGTGGCCCAGCCGGTGGACCAGCGCGATGAACACGCGCAGGGCGGCATCTACGGCAAGCCCGAACGCATCGCTTCGCCCCTGCAGATCATGATCGACGGCCCGCTCGGTGGCGCGGCCTTCAACAACGAATTCGGCCGTCCCAACCTGGGCGGTTACTTCCGCACCTACGAGCAGAATGTGGGCGGGCAGGTCATGGGCTATCACAAGCCCATCATGATCGCCGGCGGCATGGGCAACATCTCGGCCAAGCACACCAAGAAGAACGACCTGCCGGTCGGCAGCCTGCTGATCCAGCTGGGCGGCCCCGGCATGCGCATCGGCATGGGCGGTGGCGCTGCCTCCTCGATGGCCACCGGCGTCAATACCGCCGACCTGGATTTCGACTCGGTACAGCGTGGCAACCCGGAAATGGAGCGCCGTGCCCAGGAAGTCATCAACGCCTGCTGGGCGCTGGGTGACGACAACCCCATCCAGTCCATCCACGATGTGGGTGCGGGCGGCCTGTCCAACGCCTTCCCGGAAATCACCAACGACGCCAAGCGCGGTGCAATTTTTGACCTGCGCAAGGTGCCGCTGGAAGAAAGCGGCCTGGCCCCGCGCGAGATCTGGAGCAATGAGTCCCAGGAGCGCTACGTGCTGGCCATCCTGCCGGAACACCTGGACCTGTTCAAATACCTGTGCGAGCGCGAGCGCGCACCCTTCGCCGTGGTCGGTACCGCCACCGAAGAACGCCAGCTGAAGGTGATCGACCCCGAGCACAACAACAACCCGGTCGACATGCCCATGGACGTGCTGCTGGGCAAGCCGCCCAAGATGCACCGCGATGTGCAGCACGTGCAAAAGCAGTTGCCGCCGGTCGACCTGACCGGCATGGACCTGGTGGACGTGGCCCAGCGCGTACTGCGCCTGCCGGCCGTGGCCGACAAGTCCTTCCTGATCACCATCGGTGACCGTAGCGTCGGTGCCATGACCGTGCGCGACCAGATGGTCGGTCCCTGGCAGGTGCCGGTGGCTGACGTGGCCGTGACGGCCATGGGCCTGGAAGGCTATCTGGGCGAAGCCATGGCCATGGGCGAGCGTACCCCGCTGGCCGTGATCGACGCACCGGCCTCGGGCCGCATGGCCGTCGGTGAAGCCATCACCAACATTGCTGCCGCCCCCATCGCCGAGATCGGCGACATCAAGCTCTCGGCCAACTGGATGGCCGCTTGCGGCCAGCCCGGCCAGGACGCCGCGCTGTTCGATACCGTCAAGGCCGTGGGCATGGAGCTGTGCCCGGCACTGGGCATCTCGATCCCGGTGGGCAAGGATTCGCTGTCCATGCGCAGCACCTGGAGCGATGAAGAGGGCGCCAAGTCGGTGACCTCGCCGGTCTCGCTGATCGTTTCCGGTTTCGCGCCGGTGACCGACGTGCGCCGCGTGCTGACCCCGCAACTGCGCAAGGACAAGGGCGACACCGTCCTGATCCTGATCGACCTGGGCCGTGGCAAGAACCGCATGGGTGCCTCGGCGCTCACCCAGGTGATGCAGCAGATCGGCAACGAGACCCCGGACGTGGACAGCGCCGAAGACCTCAAGGCCTTCTTCAACGCCATCCAGCAACTCAATACCGAAGACCGCCTGCTGGCCTACCACGACCGTTCCGACGGCGGCCTGTATGCCACCCTGGCCGAAATGGCCTTTGCCGGCCATACCGGCATCTCGGTCAACCTCGACATCCTGACCATGGAAGCCGAGCATGCCGCCGACTGGGGCGATTCCAAGAACTGGACCACGCAAGTGGCCGAGCGCCGCAATGAACTGACCCTGCGCGCGCTGTTCAGTGAAGAACTGGGTGCCGTGATCCAGGTCCCGGCCGAGCAGAAGTCGGAGGTCATGAACGTGCTGCGCAGCTACAACCTGGGCGCGTGCAGCCACATCATCGGCAAGCCCAACGACCGCGACGTGATCGAATTCATGCGCGATGCCAAGAACATCTACGGCCAGCCGCGCGCCGAGCTGCATCGCGTCTGGAGCGAGACCAGCTGGCGCATCGCCCGCCTGCGTGACAACCCGGCCTGCGCCGATGCCGAATACGAACGCCTGCTGGATGCAGCCGATCCCGGCATGACGCCCAAGCTGACCTTCGATCCGCAGGAAGACATCGCCGCACCCTACCTGTCGCTGGGCGCAGCGGCGCGTCCCAAGGTCGCCATCCTGCGCGAGCAGGGCGTGAACTCGCACATCGAGACTGCCTACGCCATGCACAAGGCCGGCTTCACCGCCGTGGACGTGCACATGAGCGATTTGATCGCCAATCGCGCCAAGCTGGATGACTTCAAGGGCTTCATCGCCGTGGGCGGTTTCTCCTACGGTGACGTGCTGGGCGCCGGCGAAGGCTGGGCCAAGACGATTCTCTTCAATGCGCAGCTGGCCGAGCAGTTCTCGCGCTTCTTCCAGCGCCAGGACACCTTCTCGCTGGGCATCTGCAACGGCTGCCAGATGATGAGCAACCTGAAGTCCATGATCCCGGGCGCCGAAGCCTGGCCCAAGTTCACCCGCAACAAGTCCGAGCAGTTCGAGGCGCGTTTCGTGATGGTGGAAGTGGCCGATTCGCCGTCCATCTTCATGCAGGGCATGGCCGGTACCCAGGCACCGATCGCCACCGCCCACGGTGAAGGTTTCGCCGACTTCTCGCAGACCGGCGATATCGACCGTGCCATCATCGCCATGCGCTACGTCGACCATCGCGGCGCTGCTACCGAAGCCTATCCGTTCAACCCCAACGGTTCGCCCCAGGGCATCACCTCGGTGACCACCCCGGACGGCCGCTTCACGGTCCTGATGCCGCACGCCGAACGCGTGTTCCGCACGGTGACCCAGTCCTGGCACCCGGAGTCGTGGGGCGAGGATTCGCCGTGGATGCGCATGTTCCGCAATGCCCGCAAGTGGGTGGGTTGAGCCGGAAATGGCTTGACATGAAGTTTCCTGTCCCGACTGCCCGCCGCACGGGGCATTCGGGCAGGGGATGGAAAAGCCGGATGAAAAAAAACGCAGTTCCGAAAGGAACTGCGTTTTTTGTTTCTGCTGCGCGGTTGGGTGATGACGCTGTCCCGAAGGAAAGCGCCACCCTCAAGCCGGATCAGAAGATGTGACGGATGCCAACGCCGACGGTGGTCAGGTTGTCCTTGCCAGCGGCTTGGCCGGTCAGCTCGTAGCGGGCTGCGTCCTTGGCCTTGTTGTAGTCCACGATGGTGTAGACCTGGGTGCGCTTGGACAGGGCATATTCGGCCCAGCCCACGATGGCGTAGCGCTTGCCGTCGCCAACCGTGCCCACGTTCCTGACGCTGGCGTTCTGGCTCTTGTCATAGTAGAAGGCGCCGGTCAGCGACAGGGCGGCGGTAGCTTGGTAGGACGTACCGAAGAAGTAACCCTTGTCCTTGCGCTGGACACCTTCGACACCGCCAGCCGATGCTGCGCTGTTGGTCATGGCCATGTAGGCAGCAGTGGTACCGGTGGCATCCTTGATGTTGAAGTAGCCGCCGAACAGCTTGGCGTCACCGATCTTGTAGGAAGCCGACAGGTTGTAGCTGGTGTCCTTGTTGTCGCTGTTATTGGGGCTCACAGTCTGCTGCCAGCCGCCACCGACGGAGAAGGGCCGGTGGTGTATTGCAGCGAGCTGCTGATCTGGCTGCCGCGGCGGGCCGAACCGGCTTGTTCGCCAGCCGAGTAGGACAGGCCAACGCTCACGCCGCTGAAGCTGCCGTAGTACTTGATCATGTTGCTGTTGCGCACCAGGGTGCCGGCGGCCGGCAGCCAGGAGTTGCTGTCGTAGTTGCCCACGGTCAGCGGGTCGAAGTGGTCAGCCAGCAGGTCGAACAGGGGGGTGTTCTGGCGGCCGATGGAGACCTTGCCGAAGCTGCCACCCAGGCCAACCCAGGATTGACGGTTGAAGATGGTGTTGGCGCTGCTCATGGAGCCGTTGTCACCGTTGAAGCCGTTTTCCAGCTGGAACATGGCCTTCAGGCCGCCACCCAGGTCTTCGGTACCCTTGAAGCCGATACGGCTGTTGGCGATCGCGCCGTTGTCCACGCGCACGTTGCTGTTGCCCTGGGCATTGTCGCTGCTCAGGTAACGGATGCTGGTGTCGACGATGCCGTAGATGGTCACGGTGGACTGGGCAAAGGCTGCGCCGCCCGTGGTCAGGCCGGCTGCCAGCAGCAGCATGGAACTCTTCTTCATAGGTTTCTCTCCAGAAAGCACGATGTTGTGTTGTTGATGGCGCCGCGGATCAGCCTTGTGTGCCTCTCCCCGAAACACCTCTTTTATCGCCGCGACCGCATTGAACGTGGCCGGCCGCAGCCTGTCCCTATTTGGAACTGGATCGAAGAATATCAGAACGATGGTTCGCAAAATGCGCAAAATGCTGCAGGTTAATTCCTCTTTTTTAATTATTTAGTGAATTTATATGATTATGAAAAATTTATTGGATAAATCTTTTATAAAAATAAATCTTCACTATGAAACTTGGTTTGTGTCTTCTCTGTGACAAGAAGGCCAATTTCAGCGCTTTTTTGGAGGAAATCCGGGGTTTTCGAGCGACTTTTTGATCGCAGGTGCAGAAGTTGTGCGCGCGATCGTAGCTAAAAAGCAACATGCCCGGCGAGGAGACCTGGCCGGGCATGCTGGGGGAACGATGAAGAGGAGGGCGCGCGGCCGTCCCCTTCGACGATCAGGGCGAAAGGCTTATTGCACCTTGGCCTTGGCGCGCAGTTGCTCCTGGTAAGCCTGCAGCTTCTTCTGTTGCAGGGCTTCGGCGATCTGCGGCTTGACTTCTTCCAGGGTCGGGACCTTGGCGGGGCGCACGTCTTCCAGCTTGATCACGTGCCAGCCGAACTGGGTCTGCACCGGGGTCTGGGTGATGTCACCCTTCTTCAGGGCCACCATGGCGTCGGAGAACGGCTTGACGAACGAGGCCGGGGTGGCCCAGTCCAGGTCGCCGCCGTTGGCTGCCGAACCGGTGTCCTTGGATTGCTTGGCCAGGTCTTCGAACTTGGTACCAGCCTTCAGCTTGGCGATGATGGCTTCGGCGTCTTCCTTCTTGTCCACCAGGATGTGGCGGGCGTGGTATTCCTTGTCGCCGGCCTGGGCCTTGAACTTGTCGTATTCGGCCTTGATGTCGGCATCGGAGACCGGGTTCTTCTTCAGGTAGTCGGCGATCAGGGCGCGGATGACGATGGACTGGCGGGCCAGTTCCAGCTGGTTCTTGACGTCGCTGCTGTTGGACAGGCCTTGCTTGTCGGCTTCCTGCATCAGGATTTCACGGTTGATCAGCTCTTCCTTGATGGCGCCGCGCAGTTGCGGGCTGTCAGGCTGGCCTTGCGCAGTCATCTGCTTGACCATCAGTTCGGCGCGGGAGGAGGGAATCGCCTTGCCGTTCACTACGGCCAGGTTTTGTGCGAAGGCCGGGATGGAAGCGATGGCGAACAGCAGCACCAGCAGACGAGCGGGTTTGAATGTCATTGTTGAATCCTAGAAAAGAAAGGAATGAATCAAAACGGAGAAAAAAACAGGAGGGGCTTGATAAGCAGGCGTCGGTCTTTGTTCTTGGTCTCAGTTCGTTGCCTCTGACGGCGAGAGCGCCACTATGGCCAGCGCGTGGATCTCCTGCTGCATCAGGTCGGACAGGCAATCATACACCAGCCGATGGCGGTTCAACCGATTTTTGCCCTCGAACAAGTCGGAAACCAGGCGGACCCTGTAATGTCCTCCGCCAGAGGCGGCGCCGGCATGTCCAGCATGCAGGGCCGACTCATCCTCGACCAGACAGGCCTGCGGCGTGAAAGTTGCAGTCAGGCGTTCGGTAATGCGCTGCACGCGCGTGTCAGCGGCACTCATTCGGCGTCCTTCATGTATTTGGAAAGGAACAGGCTCTGCCCGATGATGAAGGCAAACATCAGGCCCATGCTGCCGAACATCTTGAAGTTGACCCAGGTATCGAGCGAGTAATTGAAGGCGATATACAGGTTCAGCACGCCCATGACGGCGAAGAACGCGATCCAGGCCAGGTTCAGGCGCGGCCAGATCGGTTCGGGCAGGGTGACCTGCTTTTCCATCATCACGCGGATGAGATTTTTCTTCATGAACAGCTGCGACACCAGCAAGGCCAGGCCGAAGGCCCAGTACAGGATGGTCGGTTTCCACTTGATGAAGGTATCGTCACGGAAATAGATGGTGGCACCGCCAAAGACCACGATGATGGCCAGCGACACCCACAGCATGCCGTCCACCTTGCGCCGGCGCAGCAGCAGCCAGGCAATCTGGCCCAGCGAGGCGATGATGGCCACCGCCGTCGAGAGCAGGATCGGTGCCTGGGTGGCCGTGACGGCGCCGGCCGACATGGCCCCGCCCAGGTATTGCATCACGAGGTCCTGCGCGGCCGAGGGATGGCCCTCGGCCCATTTGAAGACGCCGAAAAACAGGATGACGGGGAACAGGTCGAACAGGAACTTCATCGGGTTGGCTTCTTCAGTGAGTCAATGAAACGGTGGAAGAGCGGCTTACGCGGGGTCGAAACGCAGCGAAGCCGAATTGATGCAATAGCGCAGTCCGGTCGGCGGCGGGCCGTCGGGGAAGACGTGGCCCAGGTGGGCGTCGCAGACGTTGCAGATGATCTCGGTGCGAATCATGCCATAACTGCGGTCCAGTTTCTCGCGCACGTTGGCCGGATCGATGGGTTCGAAGTAGCTGGGCCAGCCGCAGCCGGAATCGAACTTGGCATCCGAGGTAAACAGCGGCGTATCACAGCAGACGCAGGTATAGATGCCGGCTTCATGATGATCCCAGTAGCGGCCGGTGAAAGCGCGCTCGGTGGCCGCTTCGCGGGTGACCTGGTATTCCATGGGGTCCAGCTGTTCGCGCCATTGCGCTTCGGTCTTTTCTACACGTTTGTTCATGCTTGGCTCCTTGGGGATGACGGGCGACGGGCAAATGCGGGCCGCCCGGGAAGAAAGTTGCAGAGGCCGCCTCAGGAAGAGCAACTCACCTCGAGATGGCGGGCCCACTCCGGCGGCAGTGCGGCGTAGCGCTCGAATTCGGGTTGCTCGTCAAAGGGGTGTTGCAGGATCTGCTGCAGGCGCGCCACTTCACTGAAATCCTTCTCCAGCGCGCGGTCGATGGCGTCCTGGGCGAGGTAATTGCGTAGCACGTATTTGGGGTTGACCGCATGCATTGCAAGCCGGCGGGCGTCGTCGTCGCTGTCTTCGGCGCGCAGGCGGGCGCGATACTGCACGGCCCAGGCATCGAAGGCAGGACGATCAAGGATCAGGTCGCGCACGGGCTCGTCGTCAGCCACATTGCCGATGCGCAAGTTGCCCAGGCGACGGAAGAACAGGGTGAAGTCCACCCCATTGGCCTGCAGGATGGCAAACAGCGCTTCGATCAGTTGTTCATCCTCGGGCTGCTGCGTGCGCAGTCCCAGCTTGGCGTGCAGCAACTGGGCATGGCGCGCCTGGAAGATGGCTTCATAGTCGGCCAGCGCTGCTTCGGTCTGCTCCACCGAACCGATCAGCGGCAGCATGGCCTGGCCCAGTGCGAAGCAGTTCCACTGGCCGATCCTCGGTTGCATCTGGTAGCTGTAGCGGCCCTGGCTGTCGGTGTGGTTGCAGATGTGGCGGGCGTCGAAGGCTTCCATGAAGCCGAAGGGGCCGTAATCCAGGGTCAGGCCCAGGATGGACATGTTGTCGGTATTCATCACGCCATGCATGAAGCCCACCGCCTGCCATTGCGCCATCAGGGTGGCGGTGCGGCGGGTGACTTCCTTGAGCAGGGCCTGGTACGGGTTCTCTTCAGGCAGCAGTTCCGGATAGAACTGTTCCAGCACGGTATCGGCCAGGATCTTCAAGTCGTCGAAGCGCTGGTTGTAGTACCAGTGCTCGAAGGAGCCGAAGCGGATGAAACTGGGCGCCATGCGGGTGACGACGGCGGCGGTTTCCGGGGCTTCGCGCATGACACGCTGGTCCGAGCCGATCACGGTCAGGGCGCGCGTGGTCGGGATGCCGAGCGCAGCCATGGCTTCCGAGCAGAGGAATTCGCGGATCGAGGAGCGCAGCACGGCGCGGCCGTCGCCCATGCGGGAGTAGGGGGTCATGCCCGCGCCCTTGAGTTGCAGTTCGATGCGGCCCTGGCCGTCGGCGGCCGGCAGGTCGCCCAGGGTAATGGCGCGGCCATCGCCCAGCTGGCCGGCCCAGACCCCGAACTGGTGCCCGGAATAGACCGCCGACAGCGGCGTCGAGCCGGGTGCGACCTGGTTGCCGGCAAAGATGTCCAGGAAGTCGGTGTGCTCATCGGCCGGCCGCGGCAGCCCGACCGTGGCGGCGGCTGCGTCGCTGAAGCCGACCAGGTAGGGGGCGGGCAGGGGGGTGGGCTGCAGGCGGGTATAAAAAGCCGGCGGCAATTCGGCGAAACGGTTCTCGAAGGGGGGCAGCGGATAGGATTGCGTCATGGTCAGCCTGTGGCGCGCAGCCCGGACCGGGCCGCAATCCGCTATTTTGACAGAGAAGCGCGAATCCCATAGGATCGCTCCACTTTTGCGTCCTGCCGCGCCTGGCCGGGCGCGGCAAGCCCCTCAACCCCTTCGATACGGCATCTCCCCGCAAGGCTGGCAATTTGGAATTCGCGCTGATCACCTTCCTCAACGGACTGGGCTACGGCTTTTTGCTGTTCCTGCTGTCCTCGGGCCTCACGCTCATCTACAGCATGATGGGCGTGCCCAACTTCGCCCACGCCAGCTTCTACATGCTGGGCGCCTACGTCGCCTATGCCCTGGCCGGGCTGTTGGGATTCTGGTGGGCGCTGTTGCTGGCGCCCTTGATCGTGGGCGTGGCGGGCGCGCTGGTGGAGCATTACGGCCTGCGCATCGTGCATCGCTACGGGCACGTGCCTGAACTGTTGTTCACGTTCGGCCTGTCCTATCTGGTAGTGGAACTGGTGCAACTGGTCTGGGGGCGCTCGCCCGTGCCTTACCGCATCCCGCCCGAACTGGATGGCACGCTGTTTACGCTGTATTCCACCGCTTTCCCGGTCTATCGCGGCTTCATGCTGCTGGTGGCGGCCTTGATGCTGCTGGCCCTGTGGCTGCTGCTGCGCCATACCCGCATCGGACTGCTGATCCAGGCCGCGCTGACCCATCCGCAGATGGCCGAGGCACTGGGCCACAACGTGCCGCGCGTGTTCATGCTGGTGTTTGGCGGCGGCTGCGCGCTGGCAGCACTGGCCGGTGTCATCGGCGGCAATGCCTTCGTCACCGAGCCGGGGATGGCCGCCGCCGTGGGCAGCATCATCTTCGTGGTGGTGGTGGTAGGTGGCCTGGGCTCGCTGGCCGGGGCCTTCATCACCTCGCTGCTGATCGGCATGATGCAGACCTTTGCGGTGGCGCTGGATGTCTCGCTGGCCAGCCTGGGGCTGCAGGTTCCGTCCGGCAGCGCGCTGGCGCCCCTGGCGCGGCTGACATTGGCGCAGGTGGCACCGGTGTTGCCCTACCTGCTGCTGGTGGTGATGCTGGTCGTGCGTCCCAAGGGCCTCATGGGCCGGCGGGAGGGCTGAGCGATGCGGCGGATGGTCTTTCCCTGGCTGCTCTTTGCCCTGGTGCTGCTGGTCGCGCCGCTGGTATTTGCGCAGAGTGCGGCCTTGTCGCTGCTCTCGCAGATGGGCACGATGGTGCTGCTCTGCCTTTCGTACAACATGCTGCTGGGAGAGGGCGGCATGCTCTCTTTCGGGCATGCGGTGTATTCCGGGTTGGGGGCCTTCGGGGCCATCCATCTCATGAACCGCATGGCCGATGGCGTGCTGGCCTTTCCGATGACGCTGGTGCCGCTGGCGGGCGGCCTGACCGGAGCGCTCTGTGCGGTGGTGCTGGGCTATCTCACCACGCGCCGCGCCGGCACCACCTTTGCCATGATCACGCTGGGGCTGGTGGAACTGGTCTCAGCCTGCGTGCTGATGTTTCCCGAGGTCTTCGGCGGCGAGGGTGGCATTTCCGGCAACCGCGTCATCGGCGAGCCCGTGCTGGGGATCAGCTACGGGCCGCAGATCCAGGTGTATTACCTGATCGCCGGCTGGCTGCTGGTCTGCGCCATGGCCATCTGCGCGCTGCGCCACACGCCCCTGGGCCGCATCCTCAATGCCGTGCGCGACAACCCCGAACGTGCCGCCTTCATCGGCTACGACCCGCAACGGGTGCGCTACCTGGCGCTGATCCTGTCGGCCTTCTTTGCGGGGGTCTCGGGCGGGCTCTCGGCCATCAATTTCGAGATCGTCAGCGCCGAATACGTGGGCGCGCTGCGCTCGGGCGCCATCCTGCTCTTTACCTTCATCGGCGGCACCGCCTATTTCTACGGGCCCATCGTGGGCGGCGTGGTGGGCGTGCTGTTTTCTTCCTGGCTGTCGGCCTATACGCAGGCCTGGCAGTTCTACCTGGGCGCGTTCTTCATCCTCATCGTCATGACCACGCCGGGCGGACTGGCCAGCCTCATCGACCGCGCCTGGCATCTGCGCTATGGCGACATCGATGCCAGCCGCGCGCTGCGCCTGGGGCTGTGGCTGGCAGGGGCCCTGTGTGCGCTGGCCGGGCTCATCCTGGCCACCGAAATGGCCTATCAGGCCAGCCTGGGCAGCCTGGCCGAAACAGGCGCAGGTGCCGCGCCCTTGCTGTTGTGGGGCTGGCGCATCGACGTGCATGCGCCTTTTCCGTGGGTGATCGCGGTGTTGTGCATGGCGGCGGGAACAGCGATGCTCATGGCTTGGCATCGCCACGGGAGGCCGCGATGACTGCGCCGGCTCCCTTGATCCTGCAGGGTGTGTACAAGGCCTTCGACCGCAGCGAGATCCTGCGCGGCGTCGACCTGCAATTGCAGCCCGGCGAGCGCTGTGCGCTGATCGGGCCCAATGGGGCGGGCAAGTCCAGTCTCTTTCACGTCATCTCGGGCCGCTATCGTGCCGATGCCGGCCGGGTGCTGCTGCATGGGCGCGACATCACCCACGCAGCGCCGCAACAGATCAATCGCCTGGGCCTGGCGCGCAGCTTCCAGATCACCAGCCTGTTCCCGCGCCTGAGCGCCTTCGAGAACGTGCGTTGCGCGCTCCTGTGGACGCTGGGCTATCGCTATGCCTTCTGGCGCCGCATCGGCCGGTTGCGCGACGCCAGCGAGCGGGCGCTGTCGGTACTGGAGAAGGTCGGCCTGGCCGCGCGAGCGCAAGTGGTCGCGGGTGAACTGAGCTATGCCGAGCAGCGCGCCCTGGAGCTGGCCGTGACCATTGCGGCCGACGCCTCCGTGATCCTGCTCGATGAACCGACCGCCGGCATGAGCCGCGCCGAGAGTGCGGCCATGGTGGCGCTGATCCGCGAGGTCACCGCCGGCAAGACCCTGCTGATGGTGGAACACGACATGCAGGTGGTCTTCGGCCTGGCCGACCGCATCGCGGTCATGGACAACGGCCGCGTGATCGCCTGCGACAGCGCCGAGCGCATCCGCGCCAATCCGCATGTGCAGGCGCTGTACCTGGACCGGAGGCGCCATGGATAAATCCCCTGCGCTGCTGAGGGTCCATGACTTGCAGGCCTGGTATGGCCAGAGCCATGTGCTGCATGGCGTGTCGCTGGAGGTGGGGCGCGGCGAGATCGTCAGTGTCCTGGGCCGCAACGGCGCGGGACGATCAACCCTGCTCAAGGCCCTGATGGGCCAGGTGCGCAGTACCGGCGACATCGATTTTGAGGGCCGTCCCCTGGCCGGGCTGCCGACCTACACCATCGCTCAGCGTGGTATCGGCTATGTGCCGGAAAGCCGCGATGTCTTTCCCGCACTCACCGTGCAGCAAAACCTGCTGCTGGGCCGCAAGCGCGGGCCGGCGGCGGCCGAAGGCTGGCGTGAAGACGAAGTGCTCGCACTCTTCCCGGCCCTGGAACGGCGCTACAAGGTGGCCGCCGGCGCCTTGTCGGGCGGCGAACAGCAGATGCTGGCGCTGGGACGCTCGCTGATGGGCAATCCGGTCCTGCTGCTTATCGACGAACCGACCGAAGGGCTCTCGCCGCAGATGGTCGAGCAGGTGGCGCATTGCCTGGAACTGCTGCGCCAGCGCCAGGTGGCGGTGCTGCTGATCGAGCAGAAGCAGGCGCTGGCGCTGGAGATGTCGCAGCGGGTCTATGTGATGGGACGCGGCGAGATGGTCTTCGAAGGGGCGCCCGTCCAACTGGCGGCGGCCCCGGCCTTGCAGCAGGAGTGGCTGGCGCTCTGAAGACAGGGCGGATGAAAGGCGGCATTTCTCGCGCAGCCGCGATGGCTGTGCCTGCCGCGTGCGCGCACAATCGCCGCTCTAGCCGAACGCTGACCGGGAGATGTGCATGCTGCTCTGGACCCTGCTGATTTGCCTCGCCATTCTCGCCCTCTACGCCGCCGATCGCGCCTGGCTGCGCCATGTGCAGCGCGAGGACTTGCCCTTGTCCGATCCGCAGGGCTATCTGGAGATGACCGCCCGCATGACCGAACTCTGCCACGGCGACCGTGCGCGGGTAGACCAGCTCATTGCCCGCCAGCGCCAGCGTTTTCCGCAGGCGGCGCATGCCGAACTGGTGCGGCTGGCCATGCGCCAGTTGCTGGAACCGCAATCGGCCAAACACCCCTGACCCTGTCCGCAGATCAAAGATGCAAAAACGGCGGCCCTTTGCAGCGAGCCGCCGGTTGCCGTATCAGTACGAGGATTACTTGTTGACCAGCTTGGCCGGCAAGCTCAGCGTGAGCAGGCCGCCGATCACCAGCGAGGCTGCCAGCACATACATGCCGGCATTGGTGCTCTGGGTGGTGTCCTTGAGCCAGCCGACCAGGAAGGGGCTGACGAAACCGGCCAGGTTGCCCAGCGAATTGATCAGCGCGATGCCGGCCGCAGCGGCGGTGCCCGACAGGAAGGCGGTCGGCAGGCTCCAGAACAGCGGCAGGGTGGTCAGGATGCCGATGCTGGCCAGGGTCAGCGAGGCCATCGCCAGCGCCGTGTTGTTGCCGTACAGGGTCGACAGCAGCAGGCCGATGCAGCCGATGAAGGCGGGAATGGCCACGTGCCAGCGGCGTTCGCGGCGGGCGTCGGCGCTGCGGCCGATCAACACCATGGCGGCTGCGGCGAAGGCGTAGGGGATGGCGGTCAGCAGGCCCACGTTGAGCGGATCGGAGACGCCGGTGGCCTTGATGATGGTGGGCAGCCAGAAGCTCACGCCATACAGGCCCATGACGAAGCAGAAGTAGATCAGCGCACCCAGCCAGACCCGGCCGTTGGTGAACATGGCACCCAGGGACAGGTGCTCCTTCTGGCTTTCTTCGTGGCTGATGTTGGTTTCCAGCAGGCGCTTTTCGTCTTCGGTGAGCCACTCGGCATCACGGATGCGATCCTTCATATACAGGATCACCAGGGCGCCCAGGATCAGCGAAGGAATGGCTTCCAGGATGAACATCCACTGCCAGCCGGTATGACCCCACACGCCCGGCATGGCGTGCATGATCCAGCCCGACAGCGGTCCGCCGATCACGCCCGAGAGAGCGATGCCGGTCATGAACAGCGCAGTGATCTTGCCGCGGCGCGCGGCCGGATACCAGTAGGTCAGATACAGGATCACGCCCGGGAAGAAGCCGGCTTCGGCCACCCCCAGCAGGAAGCGCATGATGTAGAACATTTCCGGGGTGGTGACATAGGCCATCGCGCCCGAGATGATGCCCCAGGTGATCATGATGCGGGCGATCCAGAGCCGCGCACCGACCTTGTGCAGGATCATGTTGCTGGGCACTTCGAAGACGAAGTAACCCAGGAAGAAGATGCCCGCGCCCAGGCCATAGACGGTATCGCTGAACTTCAGGTCCTGCAGCATCTGCAGCTTGGCAAAGCCGACGTTGACCCGGTCCAGGTAGGAAGCCACATAACACAGGAACAGCAGCGGCAGCAGCCGCCAGGTGACCTTGCTGTAGGTCGCGTCTTCAAAGGATGCGCGTGCGCCGCTGGCGGCTGCGCCTGCTTGGTAGGTCATGTCTCGCTCCAGATATTGTTTGACGTGTCGTTGTTGTACGCCGACGGTTCTTTGTGACCGCTTGACGGTGCCACGCATTGTAGGCGCGGTGAGGACATTGTCAAATCAATATCCTCACCGATCGCATGAAGATTTTTGCAGTGCGGTCTTATACGCAGCGTCCGCCATCGACCTCGATGCACACTCCGGTGACGAACTGTGCCTCATCCGAGCCCAGGTACAGGCAGGCATTGGCAATGTCTTCCGGGGTGGAGAAGCGGCCCATGGGGATGGTGGCGACGAATTTCTTGCGGTTTTCCGGGGTGTCGGGCACGCCCATGAACTCCGACAGCAGGCCGGTGGCCGAGATGACCGGATTGACGCAGTTCACGCGGATATTGTCCGGGCCCAGTTCGGCCGCCATCGACTTGCTGGTGGTGATGACCGCGCCCTTGCTGCCGTTGTACCAGGTCAGGCCCGGGCGCGGGCGGATGCCGGCGGTGGAGGCGATGTTGACGAAAGCACCTCCGCCGACCTGGCGGAAGTAGGGCACGAAGGTCTTGGCCGAGAGGAAGATGCTTTTCACGTTGACTGCATAGACGCGGTCGAATTCGTCTTCTTCCACTTCCAGCATGGGACGGTTGCGGTGCGTGGTCCCGGCATTGTTGACGACGATGTCGAGCTTGCCGAAGTGTTCCAGGGCGGTCGCCAGCAGTTGGTCCATGTCGGCGCGCTTGGAGACGTCGGCCTTGGCGAAGACTGCACGGCCGCCCGCCGCCTTGATCTCTTCGACCACCCGCAGGCCGCCCGTTTCGCCGATATCGGCCACCACGACGGAAGCGCCTTCACGGGCATAGGCCTTGGCGATGCCTTCACCGAAACCCGAACCGCCACCGGTGACGATGGCTACCTTGTCTTGCAAACGCATGATGTGTCTCCTTGAAAATTGCGTGTGTTCAATGAAAGAGTTCAGCCGTGGCGGATGGCGATGGTCTTGAGGACCGTGAAGCCATAGAGCGCCTCGAATCCCTTTTCCCGCCCGTGGCCGCTGGCCTTGACGCCACCGAAGGGCAGTTCCACGCCGCCACCGGCGCCATAGTTGTTGATGAAGACCTGGCCGCTGCGAATGGCGCGCGCCAGCCGCAACTGGCGGCCGCCGTCGCGGGTCCAGACGCTGGCCACCAGGCCGTAGTCGGTGCCGTTGGCCAGGGCGATGGCCTCGGCTTCATCCTCGAAGGACATGGCCGCCAGCACCGGACCGAATACTTCTTCCTGCGCCAGCCGGTGCTGCGGCGGTACGTCGCGCAGCAGGGCCGGGGCCTGGTAGAAACCGCCGGCCGGGGCGCCGGGCGCGATCTCACCCTGTGCCACCAGGGCGATGCCGTCGCGCCGCGCATCCGAGAGGAAACCGGCCACGCGCTCCTGCTGGGTCTTGCGGATCAGCGGGCCGCAGTCCAGGTCCATCTGCGAGGACCCCACCTTGAGCTGCGAGAACAGCCCGGCAAGCCGCTCCAGCACCTGCTCGTAAGCGCCACGCTGGACCAGCAGGCGGCTACCGGCCGAGCAGGTCTGGCCGGCGTTCTGCACGATGGCATTGACCACCACCGGCAGCAGGGCGTCCATATCGGCATCCTCGAACACCACCTGCGGCGACTTGCCGCCCAGTTCGAGGGTGACGGGCGTGTGATGCTCGGCGGCCGCGCGCACCACCAGCTTGCCCACGTTGGGCGAGCCGGTGAAGGACACGTGGTCCACGTCAGGATGCTTGACCAGCAGATCGCCAGCCTCGTGCCCATACCCGGTGACGATGTTGAGCGCACCCTCGGGGAAACCCGCCTCTGCGGCCAGTTCAGCCACCCGCAGGATGGACAGGCAGGCATCCTCGGCCGGCTTGACCACGCAGGTATTGCCGGCAGCCAGGGCGCCGCCTACGCAGCGTCCAAAGATCTGCATCGGGTAGTTCCAGGGCACGATGTGGCCGGTCACGCCGTGCGGCTCGCGCAGGGTCAGCACCGTATAGCCGGCCTGGTAGGGAATGGTGTCGCCGTGCAGCTTGTCGGCGGCCCCGGCATAGAACTCGAAGTAGCGCACGATGGCCGCCGCGTCGGCACGTGCCTGCTTCATGGGTTTGCCGCAGTCGCGTCCTTCCAGCTGGGCCAGTTCTTCCTGGTGATCCTGGAGTTTGTGGGCCAGCTTCATCAACAGGCGGCTGCGTTCGGCGGCGGAAAGCTTGCCCCAGGCGCCTTCATAGGCGCGCCGTGCAGCCAGCACGGCTTGGTCGATGTCGGTGGCGTTGCCACGGGCGATGGCCTCGAAGGCCTGGCCATCGGAGGGATCGATGACGGGAATGCTTTCGCCGGAGGCGGGGGCGACCCAGCGGTTGTCGATGAAGTGCTGTTTCATGGCGATGCGGTCCTTGGAGGCGAATCAGGGAGAGGAGCAGGACAGGGAAACAGCAGGAAAGCACGCCATGCATGCGCGGGCCGGCGTCGGACGGGCAGTCCGAACGGGGGCCGGGAAGGGCTTGTCTCCTGGTGTCTTGTCATGTGCTGCTGTTTTTGTTGTGCCTGAATCTAAGCCTGTGCATGCAAGATGTCAAATGAATTTACTACTTTGCTGACTGCTTGCGCCTGATGGCTGGCGGTGAGGCCGACAAATCCGCTACCATGCGGCCCATGCTGTTCTTTTCAGTTGCTGCCCAAGTGGAGTTTGGATGCCTTCATCGAGCAAGTCCCCGCGCCCCGGCGCTTCCGGCGACATCCTGAGCCTGGCTGCTGCCGGCCTGGGTCCGGTGCGGCCGGAACGCTTCGCTGAACGCGTCTATGAAACCTTGTTCCATGCCATCGTGGAAGGGCGCATTGCGGTGGGCAGCAAGCTGCCTTCGGAAAACGACCTGGCCACGCTGTTCGAGGTGTCGCGCCCGGTGGTGCGTCAGGCGCTGGACCGCTTGCGGGAGGATCAACTGGTGGAATCCCTGCGCGGCTCCGGGACCTATGTGAAGGAAAAGGCGGGACTGGCGCCGGCCCGGCCCGATGGCGAACCCGAGACCCGCATCGGCCACATCATGAACGGCCTGGAACTGCGCCTGGTGCTGGAGCCCGAATGCGCCTACATGGCCGCCCTGCGGCGCAACAAGCAGGACCTGGAACAGATGGACGCCTTGCTGCTGGGCTTCGAGGAAGCCAATCGGGTGGGCGCCATCGCCCATCATTACGACTTCGGCTTCCATGAAGCCATCGCCCAGGCCACCGGCAACCAGCGTTTCGTGCAGGTGATGAAGACGCTGGAATACGATGTCAGCCACGCCGTGAACATGCTGCGCCACCTGATGCACATCCCGCCCTGGAAGCGCTCCCAGGATGCCATGGATGAACACCGCCAGATCTTCGAGCTGATCCGGCTGCAGGATGCGGAAGGCGCCCGGCGCGCCATGCGCGGCCATATCGAGAATGCGCGCACGCGCATGTTCAACAGCCGGCCAGGCTTGTAAGCAGCTTGTCATTGAGGCTGTCAATTTATTTAACTACTTATCGTCAAGCAGGAAGCCCACCGCATGGAATTACGCCAACTGCGCTACTTCGTGGCCATCGTCGATCACGGTTCGCTGTCGCGGGCGGCGCGTGTGCTGCACATCGCCCAGCCGGCGCTGACCCAGCAGATACGCCAGCTGGAAGACGAGATGGCGGCGCAATTGCTTCATCGTTCAGCCCAGGGGGTGATTGCCACCGATGCCGGCAAGGTTTTCTATGAGCACGCCCTGGCGATCTTGAAGCAGGTGCAGGATGCCAAGCAGGCCGTGGCGCAATCCACCGACAAACCCTCCGGGACGGTGGCGCTGGGCATTCCGCAGAGCGTCTCCAATGCACTGGCCTTGCCGCTGTTGAACGCGGTGCGCTCGATCTACCCCGAGATCACGTTGCAGCTGACCGAGGAATTGACCGGCAACCTGATCACCCAGTTGAAGTCCGGCCGCATCAACCTGGCCGTGCTGTTTGACGACGGCCAGCTGTCTTCCTTCGCGGCCACGCCCATGATCGAGGAAGAGATGATGTACATCACTCGCGCCAAGTCGCGCTATGGCGTCAAGGGCCGCAAGGGCGTGCCGCTGGCAAAGGCCATCGAGGCTCCGCTGATCCTGCCCGGGCTGGCCCATGGGGTGCGCCCGCGTATCGAGAACCTGGTACGAGCCCAAGGCATGAGCCTGGACAACGTCATCGAGATCAACTCGGTGGCCATCCTCAAATCCGCCATCCTGGCCGATATCGGCGCCACTATCCTGCCGGTGGCGCCGCTGCTGGCCGACATCGAGCGCGGCGAGATGGTCGCCCATCCCATCGCCGGAGAGCAGATCTCGCGCACCCTTGTGCTGTGCGCCTCGCGCAATATTCCGCTGACTACCGCCGCCGCCGCCGTCGAAAGGCTGGTGCTGGATGTGACGGACGAACTGTGCCGTTCAGGGCAGTGGGGGCATACGCGGGCTTTGGAACGTGAATAATTCTGAATGAGTGCCCGGTTTTCCAGCATGGAAATTCAGATTTTTTGATGAATTGCTGAAAATCACTGCTGAGCTTGCGCCATCGGTTACACTTCCGCCGATCCCGGCCGTCCTTTAGCCCACAGCCATTGAGGACGCTGCCAATGTGCTTGTGAGCGCATCTTCCGCATCGCCCGCCGCGGTGCCTTCTACACCCGTCCGCGAGGACAAGCGAACCCGCATGAATCCTTTCACCGCCAGCATTGCGCTGGCCATCGTACAGTTTTGCAGTGGCGTCATCATGACCGGGCTGTTCATCAGCACGCCGTCAGAGCGCTTCACGCGGCTGTGGGCGCTGTCGGGGGTGTTCTCGGCGCTGGGGATCTGCATCACCGTGGCGGTCTACAGTGGTCTGGAGGGCAACCTGCGTTTGCTGGGCTTGTTGCTGGGCAACACGCTGGTGTTTTCTTCCGGCATCGTGGCCTGGTGCGGCCTGCGCAGCTTCTACCAGCGCCAGTCACGGGACTGGCCGTGCATGATCATCATCGGCTATGCCGTCAGCTTTACGGGCCTGTTGGTCGGCGAGGCCGATTTCACTCAACGCGCCTTCCTGGCCGTGGGTGGGCTGCAACTGGTGTTTTGCCTGGTGCTGCTTGAGTTCTTCAAGGGCATGTCCGGGCCACTGGCCAAGCGCTACCCGCGCTGGACCTTTGGCCGCTGTACCGGCATCGGTGCCTTGCTGATCCTCAGTGCCACCCTGGTGAGCCGGTTCGTGATCTCGCTGTCGCATCCCGAACTGTTCATGCCGCCGGAGATGAGCAACCTGGGCGTGGCACTGATCTACCTCATTCCCATCAGCGGCTCCTTGCTGCTGTCGGTATCGCTGATGATGATCTACTTCGAACGCCTGCTGGCCGACAAGCAGCGCCTGGCGACCGAAGATGAACTGACGGGTACCCTCAACCGCCGCGAGCTGGTGCGCTGTGGCGAAGAAGTGCTGGCCCGGGCGGTGCAGGGCGGGCGGGTACTGACGTTGGCTTTCATCGATGTGGATCACTTCAAACACATCAACGATACCCACGGCCACCTGGTGGGCGACCGCGTGCTGGCCGACATCGGTGCCTTGCTGCGCGAGCAGTGCTGCCAGGGCGGCATGGTGGGCCGCTACGGCGGGGAGGAATTCTGCGCAGTTTTCCCGGACTGGTCCGAAGCCCAGGCACGCCAGATCGCCCAGCATCTGCTGGAGACCGTGCGCAATCACGATTTCGGGCATGGGCAGAGGGTCACCATCAGCGTCGGGCTGGCGGTATTGCAGCCGGGCCAGTCCATGAGCTGGGATGCGCTGGTTCACGAGGCCGATCTGGCCTTGTATCGTGCCAAGAGTGAAGGGCGCAATGCCTTCAGGATGGCGCTGGCGGCTTGATTACATCAGCAAAAATCTGAGCAGCGAAGACGGCGAATTGGCACGACTTGCTTGACTTGGCGCTACACATGTTGCTAGTCTCCAACTTCCCATTTTATGGGATCGGGTTTGGCGACTCGAATTTACCCAAAGCGAACATCCGCCCTACGGCGGTTTTAAGTGGCAGGTTTTTTCAAAGCGACCAAGGAGGCAACATGCCTGATACCCGTCATTCCGAAGTGTCCCCGGTACCCTTATTCCAAGCGTTTTCGTGGCACAACCCTGAAGTCCCTCCCTCCCATCACAAGAAGTTTCTTGAGTACGCACACGACGTCAGCAATGGCGTGGCGGTCCTGCTTTCCCTGATCGAGTTTGCCGAAAGTGAGAAACAAGATGAAAGGCCGCTGCTCTGCGAGCCTGACAAAGGCGCGTTGATGCGCTTGGCGATTACTGCAAGTCGGATGCTTGCCAATGTGGCTGAAAAACAGATCGACTCAGCGAATAACGCATATCCGCAGTAGCAGGCCTCTTCCTTGGGAGGTGTTACATCACCTCCCAAGTTCGATTGAGAGGCGATTCAGAAGAAATCCCGGCTGCGCGGCTGCAGCTCGCCAAGCAGATGGGTCCAGTCTTCCAGCCGTCCCGCCACCAGGTGGCGCACTTCACCATGGCACTGCCAGCTGCCATACACCCCCAGCAAGCGCGCATTCAAGACCTCGCTGCGCTGCCTCTCCAGTACCGAAGGCCAGACGATCACATTGGCCGAACCAGTCTCATCCTCCAGCGTCATGAAGATCACCCCCTTGGCCGTGCCCGGCCGCTGGCGCACCGTGACGATGCCGCAGCAGCAGGCGAACTGGCGGTTCTGCAAGGTGTTCAGGTCGGCCACGCTCATGAAGCGCCGCCGCTGCAAGGTCGGGCGCAGGAGCGCCAGCGGATGGCGCCGCAGCGTCAGATTCATGGCGCGATAGTCGTCGACGATCTGGTCGCCTTCGCCGGGCGCCTCCAGTTCTACGGTGTCATCGCCGCGCGGTGCCGTGCGTAGCAGGTCGCGGTCGGGCACTGCGCCCACCGCATGCCAGAGCGCAGCGCGCCGGTGCCCGGCCAGCTCGCGCAAGGCATCGCCCGCTGCCAGCGCCTGCAGGGCGTGGCGGTCCAGCCCGGCGCGCCGGGCCAGGTCATCGACATCGGCAAAGGGACGTTCGGCACCGGCCTGCTCAATACGCTGCGCCGCCTGTTCGGGCATGCCGCGCAGCAGGCTCATGCCCAGCCGCACGGCCGGACGCGCCTGGCCGCTCGGGTCAAGCTCCAGGATGGATTCCCAGCGGCTGCGCAAGACGTTCACCGGCAGGACCTTGACGCCATGCCGGCGCGCATCCTGGATCAATTGCGAGGGCGAATAAAAGCCCATGGGCTGGCTGTTGAGCAGCCCGCACAGGAAAGCTTCCGGCTCGTGGCACTTGAGCCAGCTGCTGAAATAGGTCAGCAGGGCAAAACTGGCGGCATGGCTTTCGGGGAAACCGTATTCGCCGAAACCTTCGATCTGGTTGAAGATGCTTTCGGCGAATTCACGTGAATAGCCATTGTCGGTCATGCCCATCACCAGCCGTTCATGGTGCGGCCCCATGCCGCCCTTGCGCTTCCAGGCGGCCATGGAGCGGCGCAGGTCATCGGCTTCGCTGGGGGAATAACCGGCGGCTTCGATGGCCACATCCATCACCTGCTCCTGGAAGATGGGGATGCCCAAGGTGCGCTCCAGCACCTTCCTGATCTTGCCGCTCTTGCTGGTGTTGTCCGGATACTCGAAGCTGCCACCGCTGCGCACCAATTCCCGCCGCCGCAGGTAGGGATGCACCATGCCGCCCTGGATCGGGCCCGGCCGCACGATGGCCACCTGCACCACCAGGTCGTACTGGGTGCGCGGCTGCATGCGCGGCAGCATGCTCATCTGGGCGCGGCTCTCGATCTGGAACACGCCAATGGTATCGGCCTTGCAGATCATCTCGAAGGTGGCCGGATCTTCACGCGGGATGTCGTACATCTGCATGACTTGGGGCAGGCCGCGCCGCAAACTCACCAGCTCCAGCGAGCGGCGCAGGGCGGTCAGCATGCCCAGCGCCAGCACGTCGACCTTGAGCAGCTTCAGCGACTCCAGGTCATCCTTGTCCCATTCGATGACGGAGCGCTCTTCCATGGCCGCATTCTGGATCGGCACCAGCCGCGACAACTGTCCGCGCGCGATCACGAAGCCCCCGGTGTGCTGCGACAGATGGCGCGGAAAGCGCAGCAGCTTGCCGGTGATGCTGGCCCATAGTCCGATCTGCGGCAGTTCCGGGTCCAGCCCGGCTTCGGCAAAGCGGGCCAGCAATTCTTCCCGGCTGTCGAACCAGTGCTGCGACTTGGCCACCGTATCGACGATGGCCGCATCCACGCCCAGCGCCTTGCCGACTTCGCGCAGGGCGCCACGCGGCCGGTAGCTGTGCACGGCGGCCGCCAGGGCAGCGCGGCGGCGGCCGTACTTGCGGTAGATGTGCTGGATCACTTCTTCGCGGCGCTGGTGCTCGAAGTCCACGTCGATGTCGGGCGGCTCTTCGCGCTTTTCGCTGATGAAGCGGGCAAACAGCAGCCGGGTTGAAGTGGGATCGACTTCGGTCACCCCCAGGCAGTAGCACACCGCCGAGTTGGCAGCCGAGCCGCGTCCCTGGCAGAGGATGCCGCGCGAACGGGCAAACTTGACCAGGTCGTAGACCGTCAGGAAATAAGCTTCATATTCCTTTTGGGCGATCAGGGACAATTCCATCTCGATCTGGGCGCGCACCTCGCCCGGCAGCCCTTGCGGATAGCGTTTGGCGGCCCCGGCCAGGGTCTCCTGGCGCAGGTAGTCGGCCGGACTCATGCCCAGCGGCACCAGTTCGTCAGGATATTCATAGCGCAATTCAGCCAGGCTGAACTGGCAACCGGCCGCCACCGCCAGGGTCTGGGCCAAGGTCGCCGGACTATGTACGAGTGACAGCCGCATGCGTGGCCGCAGGTGCTGTTCGGCATTGGGGGCCAGGGCCAGTCCGCATTCCTGCACCGGCTTGCCAAGGCGGATGGCGGTCACCACATCCTGCAGGTACTTGCGCGAACGCTGGTGCATCTGCACGTCGCCCACCGCCGCCAGCGGCAGGCCGTGCAGTCGCGCGGCAGCATCGATGGCGGCGCGGTGCAGGTCGTCCAGCGGACGGTACAGGCGCGTCATGCCCACCCACGAACGGCCGGGGGCCAGCGGGGCGAACCAGCGCAATTGCGCATCCAGGGTTTCTTCATCGGCCGGGTAGTCCGGCACCAGGATCAGCTGGCAATCGGGCAGGGCGCGCAGGTGTGACAGGGCCGGTGGCGGCTGGCTCAGGTCTTGGGGCGACAGCAGGTAGCTGCCTTTCTCGGCGCGGGTGCGCGCCAGCGTGATGAGTTCGCAGAGGTTGCCATAGCCTTCGCGGTTCCGGGCCAGCGCCACCAGGGTCATCCTGGCCAAGGGATGGGCCGGATCGTCCTTGAAGGATGTAAAACGGAAGCAACTGCCGATGAGCAGCTTGAAATCCTTGGCCTTGCCGCGATTGACCTGTTCCATCCAGGCGGCATGGGCGCGCACCACCCCGGCCATGGTGCATTCATCGGTGATGGCCAGGGCGCGATAGCCCAGTTCGATGGCGCGCTCCACCAGTTCCTGCGCATGCGATGCCCCTTGCAGGAAACTGAAGTTGGTCCGGCAATAAAGTTCGGCATAGTCGGGCAGGCCGCTCTGGGGGACGCCCAAGGGCAGGGAAGCTTGCATGCTGCGCTCCTAGCCGAACAGGCCGTGCAGGAACCACTGCGGCTCTTCATCGGACCACTCGCCGCCGCGCCACTGGCGGAAGATCCAGTAATAGGCATGGCTGGCATCGCGCGCCGTGAAGTAGTCGCGGGTCAATGGCCGGCCTTCCCACCAGCCGGCTTCGATACGTTCTGGCGGCGAGGTGAATTCCAGCACGCTGCGATAGAAGGGCTTGTGCTGCTGCATCCGCAAGGGCAAGGGTTCAGCCAGCAGCCACAGCGGACGCGGCGGCAATCGCGCCGCATCGGTAGTCAGGGCGGCCGGCAGACTGGCGGGGCTCTGCATCACGCTGCACCAGCGGTTGGCGATCTCGGGCCGGTGATCGGCGCGCGGGGCGGCCTGCTGCACCTTGTCCGCGCCCAGGCGCGCCACCAGCAGTTCCAGCAGGCGCTGGTGATCTTCGGCACTGCCGCCGGGTTCGGGGAAGAGCATCTCGCTGGCCGCCTGCTGGCTTTCCAGTTCATCGGCGGCCAGCCCCAGGGCGATGGCCGGGGCGGGCAGGGAGGAACGGGCCAGCTTTTCCTTCACCAGGGTGTGCAGATGATCTTCCTGCCAGGCCGGGACCGACAGCGCCACCTGCAGCTCGGTGGGCGCCACGGCCTGGCGTCCGCGTTCATGTTCCAGCCACAGGCGCAGCTTCTTGATGGCCAGCTGGCGCGCGGTCAGCCAGCCTGCCAGCTGGGCCAGCAAGCCCTGGGCATAGGTGGCCAGGATGTCGGTGTGGTCGATGCGATCCGGCAGCTCCACCCGGGCCTGGAAGGTCGGCGGCGCCACGATCCAGTCATGTACTTCGGGCGCGGCACCATAGGCACGGTCCAGCATGGCCAGCATCTCCTTGCCGCAGCGGCGCTGCAAGCCGGGGCGGGGCAAGCGCTGCATCTGGCCCAGCTGGCGGCAGCCCAGCCCGTGCAGCCATTCCAGATGGGCTCGCGCGGCAGTCAGCAGAACGACTGGCAAGCGGTCCAGGCGGCGCTGCAGGGAACGGTGGCTCAAGGTACGCACGTAGCCGTAGCGTGCCAGCAACCAAGATCCGGTCGCCGTGACGGCAGAGGACAGGGTGGCCGACAGACCCATGCGGGCGATGGTGCCCCGGATCTTGCGGCACAAGGCCCGGATCCCGCCGAACAGGCGCAGGCTGGCACCCACTTCGAGCAGGATGCAGGCCTCTTCGGCCAGCGTGACCTGGGGCGTGTATTGCAGCAGGGCCAGGGCGGCCTGCTGCAAGGTGGCTTGTTCCCGCAGGATGTCCCGCTCGTTCAGGTGCGCTTGCGGGGCCAGCAATTGCACGCCGCCGCGCCGCATGCCTTCGTGAACCCCGAGCGTGCGCGCGGGTGCCGTCAGGGCGGCCACGCGGTCGCGCTCGAAGACCACGGCCGGGGCCTCATCCAGCCAGTTCGGACGGAAGACTTCCAGCGGCAGCAGTGGCAGGTGTACGGCGATCCACAGGGGTGACATGGCGTTGCAAATTCGGTGAAGGCAGCAAAGGGAGAAACAGGCTTTGTTCGCGCAGCGGTCCGCGGCGCTTGAGAAAACCGATCTCCAGCCCGTCCCTCGCTGACTTGAGGGTCAGCCGCAGGGGGGCGGGTGAAGGCTCGCGGGCGCAGGACAGCGGCCGCAGCATGAAGAACAGGGTCTGCCCGGCCTGCGCCGCCACATGCAGGCGTCGCAGCAGGTCATGGTCGCCCTTGCGCAAGCGCGGCTGCCACATCAGCAGGGCCTGGCAGCTATCGGCCCGCAAGACCTGCTCGGCAGCCCAGCAGGCGTCGGCCGCATGATCGGCCTGCAACTGCAGCAGCCGCGCCGCATCCACCCCCATGTGCGCCCAGCCTGGGGCATTGACCTGGTGCGGGGCCTGCAGCAGCGCGATCCGCTCAGCCCGCGCGGGGCGCCGGGCAGTCGCGGGCGCACGCGCCAGTACCGGGCGCAACAGGCGCAGCTCGCCGATGCCGTCCTGGGGCAGCAGCAGCTCGATGAGCACCCCCGGTGGCCAGCCGCGTTCGGGCAGCTCGGCATCGAGTACCTCGAATCCGCTGGAGACACCGCGCGCACCGCCGCGCGCCAGCTGGGAGGCCAGCCAGAGCGAGGGGTGGATGATTTCCGGACGACGGACCGGAGAGCCGGGTGTCAACATGGAAAGTGAATCGAGGAGGTGAGGCAAAAGAAAATGCAGATAAAAGCAAAGACTGTATAAATATACAGTAATTGTTTTGGGGTGTGAAAAAAACTGACTGCCCGCCTGAAAGTGGGTGAAGTTTCCTTCTTGCAATGCCTGGTTGAAGTGAAATCGAGGGAATCCATACCGAAAAGCAAAGCTCATCTTCATGTCTTCCTACATGTCCGTCAGTCATTGCTGACCTTGGCTGGGGAGCTCTTCCGATAGTGAGGATCAGTGAGGCTTTTTACACTGCAAGCGTGGACAAAGGTTGGCTTGCCATCCGCGTGCTCGCGCAGGGCAGTAGGGCTGCGGGCTGGCAAATGTCTGCTCCATTCGATCATCCAAGACAAGGAGTCACACATGGCAAATTCACAGAATCCGGGGAACAGCAATCGCGGCTTTGCCGCCATGGACAGGGAGAAGCAGCGCCAGATCGCCAGCATGGGAGGCAAGGCCGCCCACGCCAAGGGTGCCGCCCATGAGTTCACCTCTGCCGAAGCCCGGGAAGCCGGACGCAAAGGTGGTCTGAACAGCCATGGCCGCAAGAATGCAGCAGCGGCTGCCGCGGCACAGAACGGCAATGGTGGCAACGGCGCCACCGCATCGGCCCAGCCGCAAATGAACCAGAGCACGCCGCAAGAGGGTAATGGCGCCCAGCAGCCGCAGCAGTCGGACAGCAATCCCCAGCAGCAAGGCTGAGCGAAAGTTTCCTCAGCGGCCACCTCAGGCCGGTTCAGCCGCCGTACCAGGACCCTGATGGCATCAGGCCGCAGTTCCAACGAAGGACCCTGCGCTCCACTGGCTTCAGGAACCGGGCGGTGCACCACACTGATAAAAATAAAACGAAAGGCGCGTTGAGCGCCTTTTTTGTTGCCTGCTGTCCGACTCCCCCGGGGGAGACTTCAATTGCGTGCCAGATCATCCATCATCGGCACCAGCGCCAGCAGGAACAGGGCGGCCGCCAGCGGCATGGTCGCCAGGAAGCCCAGCGCCTTGAAGCCGAATGCACCGGCCACGCCGCCCAGGAAGAACATCAGCAACAGCGAGGACAGCAGCATGAACTTGCGCCGCGCGCCCGGCACGGGATCTTCCCCCGCCGCCTCACCGGGCTGGCGCGGTGCCAGCGTCCAGTAGCACATCTTGCCGATCTCGATGCCGATGTCGGTAACCAAGCCCGTGACGTGGGTGGTACGGATCTCGGAACGTGAAATCTTGCTGATCATGGCGTTTTGCAGACCCATCACGAAGCACAGCAAGGCCGCCGTCACCGGCACGAACAGTAGCCGGTGATTCTCCAGGTTGCTGCCGAGGATGCCAAAACACAGCAACAGCATCGCCTCCAGCATCAGCGGCATGGCGTATTCACTGTGCAGGCCGCGCCGCCTGGCCCAGTTGATCATCACCGCCGAACAGGCCGCGCCCAGCAAAAACGACAGCAAGGCACTGGCGCCGGCTACCAGCAGCAGGGTTTCCCCCAGGACCAGGTTGTCGGCCAGCGAAGAGACGATGCCCGACATGTGCGAGGTGTACTGGCCCACGGCCAGGAAGCCCCCGGCATTGACGGCCCCCGCAATGAAGGCCAGCGAACGCCCCAGGTGGCGGTTGGAAAGGTCGGTGCGCGCCGGACTGGTGAGACGGCGCAGGTAATCGATGGGCATGACGGGTCCAGACATAGGGGCTACAACACCAGGCGGCAGCATCCCCGGCCCCCGCGTCCCCGTTGGCTGCAACCGGAACAGGCTCATCTTCGCCCCTTCCTACGCAGATCGGCGGTGGCCTCTTGCTGCCTTTGCCTTCAGTGTTTCTTATGCTGACAAGAATACTTCTTCCTGGCCCGGTGCGGGGAAGGATGCAGCAATGCCTGACATGCGTCAGGGGTGCGGGTCGCACCGGCTTGCCTGAATCGGGCCTTTCACCTTCAACAGAGGAGCACACCATGAGCATCCCCATCGATATTCCAGGCGGCGAAAAGCTGGGCGAACTGAGCGGTCCCCCGGGTGGACCGGAAGGTGGCCCCCTCATGCAGCCCGGCGTGCAACAGTCCGAGGAGGGCGGTTTCCGGGGCATCGTGCTCATTGGCGCCTCGCCCCAGGCGCCCCATGAAGCGGTCTCCACGCATGTCTGCAGCATGTTGCGTGCAACCAGTGAGCTGGCCTATGCGGATGCACTGGCTTATATTGCGGGGCGCGGCAGCTGAAAATGAGGATAAAACGAGGATGAGACGAGGATAAAAAAAAGGCCGCCTGGGGGAGGCGGCCTGAGGGGGAGGGATATAAGACGCCGAGATCGGGGGAATCGTCGGAGAATTTCTGCTTATGAAAACGACTCGTGGGGATAAACCGATGGGGGATGGACCTTATTCATGACACGACGGAGGGGGACGTTCGTATCGGAATGTGGGGTCCTCGGTTTCGAGTTCGTTGAGATGCATAGTAGCGATGCAGCGCAAAAAAGAAGATCGGACATTCTCCAATAAACGCGTAGGAAAACACCTACACCAATGCTTGCTGCATGCCCCGCAAAGCCGCGCCGGCCTTAGCTTCGGCCGATATTGACCTCGTGAATGTCACTGTTGCGCACCTCCGGCAGTTCATAGTCGCCAGAAGGCGACACCCCTTCCGTGCGACGTACCGGTGCTGCCGGCAGAGATATCTCGGCCAGCGCACCGCCGATACCGCTGTTCTGTGTCTTGGCGGCGAGGTCGCCCAGGCTCACCATGCCGACCAGGTTTTTCTCGCGGTCCATCACGGGCAGGCGGCGGATCTGGCGCTGCACCATATCATCGAGCACATCATCAACCGGCTCATCTTCATAGCACCACAACACATCGTGGCTCATCACTTCGGTCAAGGGAAGGCTGTCGGAGAGGCGATTGCGGGCCACGGCGCGCAAGACGATGTCGCGGTCGGTGACCAGCCCGACCAGGTTGTGCCCGGCGTCACAGACGGGCAGGGCACCCACGTCCAATGACTCCATGGCCTGGGCGGCATGGATGACGGAATCGTCAGGGCTCAAGGTATGGGCGCCGCGGGTCATGACGTCGGCAATGGTTCGGGTAGCGTGCATGTTGATCTCCTGGTGGGTGGATGGATTGTTGCAACTCCGGTTCCAGACTAGGCAAGTGGAGGGGATGCCGCAATGCCGCATGCGCGCTTTATCGGGTCGGCCGATTCGCGCATGGCCGTGCGAATGGTCCCACCGCGGTTTCAAGCGCGCCGGCGAAACTTCCTACAACGCCTCGCGGCACCGGCCGACTGTGGGCACCGCCGTCTTGGTCCACCATCGGCTCACCTTACCTTTCCAGGCCCCTGCGGCTCCCGTTGACCATCATGTCCGATCAGATCACCGACCTCATTGGCTGGGGCGCGACCCTCATCCTCCTGCTGACCATCTCCTCCCAGGTCTATGAACAGTGGCGCAGCCGCTCCACGCAGGGCGTCTCGCACTGGCTCTTTGCCGGGCAGCTTGCCGCATCAGCGGGCTTCGTGACCTACAGCGTGCTGCATGGAGACTGGGTATTCGTGGTGTCCAACGTATTCCTGCTCTTTACCGCCCTCCTGGGCCAGGTGCTGTACCTGCGCAACCGGCGCCGCCAGCAGTAACGCTGGAAAGCTGCGCGCAGGGCCGCGCTCATCGATTCTTACATCGGTCATTGGCGCTGTCTGATGTCGGTGGCCCGCCTTCCTCACTACAGTGAAAACATCCCGGCCCTGTGCAAGAGGGCCGCAGATCATCATCCACAAGCCCAAGGAGTTTCCATGCACATCATCCCGACCACCCAAGCTCGCCTGCAATCCACTACCGGCCGCCGCCTGATCGGCGCTGGCGTCCTGATGCTGGCGGGTGCCGCCTTGTCTTTCAATGCGGCCGCTGAATCCGTGAACAGCAAGGACAAGAGCTTCATGACCAACGCCGCCGAAGCCGGCCATGCTGAAATCGAAGCCAGCCAGATCGCGCTCGAAAAGAGCAGCAACCAGGCCGTCAAGGATTACGCCCAGAAGATGATCGACCAGCACACCAAGGTCGACGAACAACTCAAGCAACTGGCTTCCAGCAAGGATGTCACCCTGCCGACCGAACCCAGCATGGCCCAGCGCGCCAAGATCGCCATCCTGGAAAAGCTCAAGGGCAACACCTTCGACAAGCGCTATGCCAGCATGATCGGCGTATCGGCCCATGAAGATGCGGTCAAGCTGTTCCAGAAGTCTTCCAAGGAAGCGCAGGATCCGGATGTGAAGACCTTTGCCAGCAAGACCCTGCCAGGCCTGCAGGAACACCTGCAAATGGGTCGTGACCTGAAGAAAACCGTGGATGCCGCCAAGAAATAATCGTCATCCCTTCAGCCGATCAGCACTGCAAATGAAATAAAACTTCCCTTGCGGCGCTGATCGACTAAGCTGTAGTCAGCTTCACTCCCACCCCCCTGTCATGCCGTCCGCCTCACGCCCGTGTGGCCTGGAGACTTGCCATGAAACACTTCGCCCGCTCCGTTGAACTGCAGCAAGCCAGTCACTTCATGCCCCGCGTCACCAAACTGGACAAGCACAAATACGTGGCCTACATCGATACCCGTATCGATGAACTCTGGCATATGGATTTGCACGACCTGGGTGCCCAACCGGTGCGCATCTGCAAGAAGCGCAAGGCGGCCGAGAAGGCTGCCCTGGCGTTGCTGGCCGAAGCCATGCACAAGCATCAGGGGGAGCCCCGGGGGTAGGCCGCCGATGAAGGCCGGGCCATCGGTCTGGCATCCCCGGTTGTGCCAATGCCGTCCGGCGTGATCCGGACGGCATTCTTGTTTTCAGGGCTGAGGGGCTGAGGGTTTTTGGTCAATTCCTTCATGCTGCCTTCGCGCGCTTGCAAGTCCATGCTTGATCGGCCCATAAAAAATCGAGGGACAAGCCCTCGATCTTTTTCCTTCATATCGGCCTGATGACGCCTTTAGCCGTCGCTTTGCGCCGATTCGCCATGGGCGACTGCAAAGGCTTCGCTTTCATGGTTGGGGGGCGCGGCCGGGGCGCTGCCTTTGGCCGACAGTTGCGGCTTGGAGGCGCCGTCAGCAGAGGCGGGGGCATAGCCTGCAGCGTCAGCCGGTTGCCGGGTCTGTTCACGGCGCTGCTGTTCATCCAGCAGCTTCATGAATTCATTGTTGAAGGCAGGGATATCGGTGGGTTTGCGCGAGGAGACGAAGTTTTCATCACGCACCACTTCCTGGTCCACCCACTGGCTGCCCGCGTTCTTGAAGTCATCCTGAAGGCTGGGCCAGCTAGTGACGGTACGGCCCTTGGCGATGCCGGCCGAGATCAGCAGCCAGCCGCCGTGGCAGATGGAAGCGATGGGCTTTTCGGCATCATTGGCGGCGCGCACGAAATTGCGGGCCTCCGGCAGCAGGCGCATGGCGTCGCCATTGACCACGCCACCCGGCAGCAGCACGGCCGAATAATCGGCCGGATTGGCGCTATCCAGGCTGCCATCGACGCTGACCACTTCACCCTTGTCGACGTGCTTGAAACCCTGCACGCTGTCGCTCTTGTCGGAGAGGATGTGGACGGTGGCACCAGCAGCTTCCAGCGCCTTTTTCGGTTCCAGCAGTTCGGCCTGCTCGAAGCCGTCGGTCACCAGCACGGCGACCTTCAATTGGTTGTAGCGATTGCTCATCATGTTTCTCCCTTCATAAAAGAAAGGCGGCCGGCATGCACCGGCCGCCCAGGAATCGGGCGCAACGGGATCAGTTGGCCTTGGGGGTGTTTTCCTTGACCCGGTGGCTGTTCTGGTGGTCGTCCTTGGCCTTGTCCATCTCGGGCGCCTTTTCGATGCGCGTGATGTTGGAGGTGGACACCGGATCGCTGCCCGGGAAGCTCATCTCATTGGCTTCATCCAGGGCCACTTCGGACGGGGTGTCGTATTGGTTGGGACGATGGTCCTTGCCGGATTTGCTTGCGCTCATGCTGTTCTCCTTCTGGTCTGATGGAATGGGCTGGCAGCGGTGCAGCCTGTGAAATGAAGCTTACTGCGCCTGCTGCTGCAGCCCTATAAGCGGGAGGCGCAACCGCGCGTAAGAATGCGCGAGGAAGCATCTCCCTCGCACCGGCTTCAAGGCCAGGGCGCTGGCGTCACGTCCTCGAACTGCGCCTGCTGCGCGCCGCCGGCAGGTATGCCGTCGGGTTTGCGTCCAGGATGCAGCATGGTGCCGGTCAGCAGTTCCAGTTCCCGTTCGGCCGCAATGAAGGCGCTGTCCTCCAGCGGCTGTTCGGCCACTGGCCAGTGCTGGATGGCCCAGCGCTTGTACTCTTCAAAACGCGCGCGCAGTTGTTTGGCGTAGTCTTCTCGTTGCTGTTCGATGGTGTCCATGTTTCATCCTCCTTGCATGGCAATCAGGCTTTCCTTGACCTTGGCCAGGCCGAACTTCCAGATCTGCTCCATCTTGATGTGCGGCATGACAGGCAGCTCGGCCGGATCGATGAAGACATCCAGCACCGCCGGGCCAGGGGCGGCCAGGAGTTGCTGCAGGCTTTCCTGCAACTGGTCCGGTGTACGCGCCGTGAAGCCCTGGCCGCCACAGGCACGGGCGAAGGCGGCGAAGTCGGCATTGGGGAATTCCGAGCCTTCGAAGGCGGGCATGCCGGCTTCTTCCATTTCCAGATGCACCAGCCCCCATTCACGGTTGTTGAAGACAATGACCTTGACCGGCAGCTTGTGCTCCACGCTGGTCATGAATTCACCCAGCAACATGGTGAAGCCGCCGTCACCCACACCCACGATCACTTGGCGGTTGCGGTCCAGTGCCTGGATGCCATTGGCCTGGCCCAGCGAGGTGCCCACCGCCGCATTGTTGAACGAGGCCAGCAGGCGCTGCTGCCCTCGCTGGCGGATCCAGTTGCCGCACCAGAGCGTGACTACACCGGTATCGATGACGAAGCGGGCATCGTCGTCAGCAAGGTCGCTCAAGGCACGGGCCACGCTTTGTGGCTTGATCTTCTTGTGATGGCGCTTGATCTCGGCGGCGTTGTCCAGCTTGCTGTTCCAGCGTTCACGATCGGCATTGGCTTTTTGCAGGAAACTGCCGTCGGTCTTGCCCTCGACTTTTTCCAGCAGCGCTTGCACGGCCGGTCCCACAGAGCCGGTAACGCCCAGGGTGACCGGGGCGCGGCGACCGAGCACGAAACCGCGTTCGTCAACCTGGATGATCTTGGATGTGGTCGGCAGGAATTCCGAATAGGGATAATCCGAGCCCAGCATCAGCATCACCTCTGCGCCATGCAATGCATCGGTACCCGGCGCGCCGCCAATGAGCCCGACCCCGCCGATCCAGTGCGGATGGTCATAAGCCACCAGATCCTTGCCACGGAAGGTGTGCATGACCGGCGCCTGCAACTTGCTGGCCAGCGCCAGCACCTGGTCAATGGAACCCCGGCAGCCATTGCCGGCGAAGATGGTGACCGAACTGGCCGCGTTGATCAGCTCAGCGGCAGCGGCGATATCGGCGGCCGGTGGCGCCAGTTCACTTCGCTCACGCAGCGTATGAATGCTCGGGACGCTGCCGCTGACCTTGGCACCGATGATGTCCGCAGGAATGTTCAGGTGCGCTACGCCGCGCTGGGCATAGGCCTGGGCGATGGCCTGGTGGAACACGGCCGGTGCCTGTTCCGGGCTGGTGATGACCTGGCTGTAGGCGGCCACATCGCGAAAGAGCATGTCGGGTGAATTTTCCTGCAAGTAGTCGGTGCCGCGCTTGGCAGCCGGCACGCCACCCGAGATGGCCAACACGGGTGCGTGATCCTTGCGGGCTTCGTAGAGTCCGGCCACCAGGTGGTTGGCGCCGGGGCCGGTGGTGCCGCAGCATACGGCCAGGCGGCCGGTCAGCTTGGCCTGGCCGGCGGCGGCCAGGGCAGCACCTTCTTCGTGGCGCACGCCGATCCATTCGATGCGCTTGTCGCGTCGAATGGCGTCGGTCAGCGGGTTCAAGGCATCACCGACCACGCCGAAGATCTGGCGTACGCCGATCTCGTAGAGCGTGTCGATGAGGATGTCTGCAACGGTAGCGGGCATGGCGGCTCCTGGGAGGGGAAGGAAATCGCTCAAGAGTAAGTCCGGCCGTGGCTGGCCAGTATCGGCCTGTGCGGTAAATCCATGTAGGAGAAGACCGGGGAGGCCGCAACACCCGCAATGACGATCTGCCCCGGCGCATTCCTACAGGGGCTTCATCACCAGTCCGACTGCGCCGCCGGCCCGGGAATTTGATAATCGGCCCATCAGCGAACTTGCGGAGAAAGCGATGCGACGCGCACTGTGGAAGGGAGCGATCAGCTTCGGGCTGATCAATATCCCGGTCGAACTCTATACCGCCGAAAAACACGATGAGCTGGACTTCACCCTGCTGGACAAGCGCGACCTCTCCCCGGTGGGCTACAAGCGCTACAACAAGAAATCCGGGCGCGAAGTCCCTTGGGAAAACATCATCAAGGGCTACCAGTACGAGGAGGGCAAATTCGTCCTCATGTCCGATGAAGACCTGCGCCAGGCCAATGTGGAGGCCACCCAGAGCATCGATATCCAGAGTTTCGTGGAGCGCGAACAGGTCCCCATCCTCTACTACGAACAGCCGTATTTCCTGGCTCCCGCCAAGGGCGGCGACAAGGCTTATGCCTTGCTGCGCGAGACCCTGCTGGCCAGCGACAAGATGGCCATTGCCCAGATCGTCATTCGCACCCGCCAGCACCTGGCGGCTTTGATCCCCCAAGGCGACATGCTGCAACTGATCACCTTGCGCTATCCCAGCGAATTGCGCGCGCCGGATGACTTGCCGGTACCCTCGCGCAAGTCGAAGAAGTCGGCGGTGACCAAGCAGGAGGTCGAGATGGCACGGGCTTTGGTGGATCACATGTCTTCCGACTGGGAGCCCGAACAGTTCCATGACACCTATCGCGACGATGTGCTGACCCTGATCCAGAAGAAGATCAAGAGCCGTCAGACCCACGCAGTGGCCGAGCCCGACGAGGCGGCGGCCCCGGACAGCAGCGGGGCCAAGGTAGTGGACCTGATGGCTTTGCTCAAGAGCAGCCTGGAAGGCCGGGGTAAATCCAGGGCCCCCGCCAAGGAAAAGGCAGGAGGGCCCAGGCATGAGCCGCACGCCTTCAGCGCTGGAGCGCTATCACGCCAAGCGCGATTTCAGCATCACCCCAGAACCTTCAGGTCATGAAACGAAGCGGGGACGCAAAGGCGGCGAAAAGGCGACCGAGCCGCTGGAATTCTTCATACAGCGCCACCACGCGCGCCGCTTGCACTACGATTTCCGGCTGGAGCTGGACGGCGTCCTCAAGAGCTGGGCCGTACCGAAAGGACCCAGCCTCGATCCCCATGACAAGCGCCTGGCGGTGCGGGTAGAAGATCATCCCTTCGATTACGGCACCTTTGAAGGCGATATCCCGGCGCATCAATACGGTGCCGGCCATGTGGTGTTGTGGGATCGCGGGCAATGGATGCCGCATGGCGACCCGCATGCCGGCCTCAAGAAAGGACATCTCAGTTTCGCGCTCTCGGGCGAAAAACTGCAAGGTCGCTGGGCGCTGGTGCGCATGGGCAAACCGGCCGAGGATGGCAAGGAAAACTGGCTGCTCATCAAGGAAGACGATGACGCCGCACAAACCGGCCGTGCTGCCGCCATTACCGAGCTCCGTCCGGAGAGCGTCAAGGACCTGGGCGATGCTGCGCCAGCAGGCAAGCTCAACAGTGAGTCTTCCCGCGATGACGATGCAGCCAGCACGGAAAGCGACATGCCCGACAAGGTCGAGGTACAGCTGGCCACACTGGCCGACAGCGCACCGCAAGGCGAAGAATGGTTCAGCGAACTGAAGTTCGACGGCTATCGCGGCCTGTGCCGCATCGATGCTGGCCGTGCGGCCATCTACACCCGCGAGGGGCTGGACTGGAGCCATCGATGGCCTGTCCTGGTCGAGGCGTTGGCCAGGCTGCCGGTTGACCAGGCCTGGATCGATGGGGAGGTAGTGGCCCTCGATGCCGAGGGCCGCATCAGCTTCGAAGCGCTGCAAAACCTGGCCCGTGGCGACCGCCAGCAGGCCAACGGGATCCGGCTGGCGCTGTATGCCTTCGATCTGCTGTACCTCAATGGCCATGATGTGCGCCAATTGCCGCTGCATCAGCGCAAGGAACTGTTGCGCGAAGTGATTCCGGGCAGTGACGAGCAGGGCTTGCTGCTCTACAGCGAACATATCGCCGGGCACGCAGATGAAGTATTTCGCCACGCCTGCCAGCACGGTATGGAGGGCATCGTGGTCAAGCGTGCCGACGCTCCCTATAGCGGACGGCGCGATCGCAACTGGCTCAAGGTCAAATGCGAACAACGGCAGGAGTTCGTCATTGCCGGCTACACGGAACCAGCCGGGCAGCGCAGCGGCTTTGGTGCCATCCTCGTCGGCGTTCATGACGCACAGGGGCGCTTGCAATATGCCGGACGTGTGGGCACAGGCTTTGATGAGCGATTGCTGGCCAGCATGCTCAACCAGTTTCGCCAGCGGGAGCAGGATGAGCCCGCCTTCTTCAATCCGCCCACTGGCCAGCAGCGGCGTGGCGTGCACTGGCTCAAGCCCGAGCTGGTGGCTGAGGTGAAATTCGCGCAGTGGACCCAGTCCGGCATCCTGCGCCATGGCAGTTTCGTCGCCTTGCGAGAGGACAAGAAGCCGGAAGAGATCATGCGCGAAACACCCGCCGTAGCGGGCGACAAGCCTCCGCAAGAAGCCACCGCTGCAGCCACTTCGCACCGTCGCAAGCGCAGCGAACCCGTGCAGGATCTCTCCAAGCCGGTCATGGTCGCGGGCGTCAAGCTGACCCATCCCGGCAAGATTCTCTTCCCCGATACCGGCCTGACCAAGCTGGAGCTGGCGCGCTACTACCAGAGCATCGCTCCCTGGATCCTGCCCGAGCTCAAGCAGCGCCCCTTGTCGCTGGTGCGCTGCCCGGACGGTCATGCGGGCAAGTGCTTCTTCCAGAAACACACCGGCCAGGGCATGCCTGAGGCCATCGAGACCATCGAGGTCCCTGAAGGCGAGGGCAAGGCGCAGTACATGATGGTCAACGACATCGCCGGCCTGGTAGCGACAGTGCAGATGGGCGTGCTGGAGCTGCACGCCTGGGGTGCCACCGGACGGGCCTTGGACAAGCCGGACCGGGTGGTTTTCGACCTCGATCCGGCGCCGGATGTGGCCTGGTCCACGGTGGTGGAGGGGGCGCAGCTGGTACGCGGGCTGCTGCAGGAACTTGGCCTGGATTGTTTCTTGAAGACTTCCGGTGGCAAGGGCCTGCATGTGATGGTGCCGATCCGCCCGGAGCATGACTGGGACGTCGTCAAGGACTGGGCGCATCGGCTTGCCGCGCACCTGGCGCGACTGTTGCCGGACCGCTTCATCGCCCGGATGAGCAAGGCTGCGCGCGCCGGCAAGATCTTCATCGACTATCTGCGCAATGCGCCCGGGGCGACGACGGTGGTGGCCTATTCGGTGCGGGCACGGGATGGGGCACCGGTCTCCGTCCCGATAACATGGGAAGAACTGGAGCAGGGCGTTACTGCGGACCATTTTCGTGTGGCGACCATGCCCGGCAGGCTGGAAAGCCTCACCCAGGGCGACCCCTGGGCCGATTTTGGCAAGGCGCCCCAGCGCCTGACCCGGGCCATGCTGGACGCTTTCGATCCGGCTTGAACCGTTGCGCAAGCTCTGCAAGGCGGCAATGTCCTACACGATCTTCATCTTCCTGCCGACTGTGGCGCAAGAGGGCCAACTTCATAATCCACTTTAACTTGATGGTCCTGTCTTTGCGGGCCGTCTGCAACCTGACAGAGCACGCCTCGCCGTGACATGAACAACAAGAAGGATTTGGCCAGCGCCATGAATACCATCAGCCACCGCACTTCGCTGACCCAGCTGTTTACCCGCCCCCTGCAAGCCGTGATGCCCGCCCTGATGCCCCAGGCATCGGCGGCGCTGCACACGGCCCAGCCGCGCAAGTTGCCCGCGGCGCTGGTGGACCGCTTGCTGGAGCAGGAAGACCAGCGCGGCATGCGCCATGCCCAATTGCGCCGCGCCACCTTCAATGCGCCACAGCCCGCAGCGCATCGCGCCGCCACCTTCAGCTATCCGCTGCACATTGACCGCGCCAGCATCGAAGCCTTGCCGGCCGCCTGCGGCGTCTACATTTTGCGCGGAGTGAACGATCAGGCCCTTTACGTGGGCCGCAGCGTGAACCTGCGCAGCCGTGTGCTGGCCCATTTGCACAATCATGAAGAACAATTCCTGATCGGCCAGACGCGCCGTATCGAATGCCGCCGTACTGCCGGTGAACTGGGCGCGGTGTTGCTGGAGAACTGCCTGCTGCGCGACTTGCGCCCTTCGCACAACAAGAAGCAGCGCACCAAGCGCGGCCTGTTCACCCTGCGCCTGAACGCAGCTGGCCAGCCGCAAGTGGCGCAGGTCGAGGAACGTGAATTCAGCCGTGCCGAGAATCTGTTCGGTATCTACACCAGCGAGCGTGCCGCGCAGGAAGCGCTGCAAAAGATGGTGGAGCGTCACGGCCTGTGCTCCATCGCCACCGGCATGGAGCAGGCCGAGGGCTTCGGCATGGCCTGTTTCGGCCGCCAGATCCGCCGCTGCCGTGGTGCCTGCACCGGCGAGGAATCGCAAGAGCAGCACCAGCAGCGGCTGATGCAGGCCCTGGAAGACCTGCGCATCCTGCCCTGGCCTTACGCTGGCCCGATGGCGCTGGTGGAGCAGGGCGATGGCTGGCAACAGGTCCATGTGATCGATCATTGGCGCTATCTCGGTTCGCTGGACCGGGACAACCGCCAACTGGCCAGCCGCCCGGTGGCCAGCCTCAAGGGTTTCGACCTGGAAAGCTACAAGCTGCTGATCCAGCCCTATCTGCTGGGGCAACTGGAATTGCGTCCCTTGCCGGGCCTGCCGCTGGCGCAGGTCTGAACGCTGCTCTGCGGGCCGGCTTTGCCGGCCTTTGCGCTTTGGGCCTGGCCGCGAGGTCCGACTTCCTCTCCGTATCCTGCTTTTCTCCCCTTCGAACTGATGCAACGACGATTCCCTTTCCCTGTCGCCGCCATCCTGCTGGCCGCTCCCTTGACCCTGACCTTGGCCCACGCGGCCGATAGCGGCGGATTCTGCGCCACTGACCAGACCCTGGACAAGGATCAACTGGCCGCCACTCTGATCCGTACCTACCCCGTGAGCACGGCTTATCTGTCGGTAGGCAAGGAGTCTGCCCCGCTGAACTCGCCGCGTGCATTGGTGACCTGGCTGCTGCAAAAGCGTGCTGCGGAGAAGGCAGCCGGGCAGGCTTGCACAGGAGACAGCTGCAACGTCGACCACATGGCCGCCGATGTGCAATCGCTGCTGGACGGCAAGGATGGCCGCTTCCAGCCCAGTGGCCGCAGCGACGCAGTAGCCTTTTTCCGTGACAACAGCCGCGTGGCGCTGCGCTGTACCACCCCAGGTGCGGCACTAACCTTGGCCCATGCTGACGCCGCCTTGCGCATGGGCGTGGCACCGACCGCGCCCGCTACGCCAGTGGCGGGGCCGGCCACGCCCCCCGCTGCAGCAGCGACGCAGTCACAGCAGGCCAGCTGGATGGATCCGCTGCGCATTCGCGGCAATCCCGACCAGCTTTCCATCGACCATCGCGACAAGGCGGCATTCGCCTCGGTGGATCGTGCGCGTGTTGCGCTGGCCAATGACGATGTGGCACAGTCGCGCACCAATGATGTGGTGGTCTTTGCCGGGTATTCGCTGGACAAGCGGCCCATGGGCGAGCCGGGCAGTACTTATGAGGCGGTGCCTTATGTCGGTTTCAAGCAGAACCGGGTCACCAACTACGAGAGCGGCAATCCGGAGATCACCACCACGCGCACCAGCCAGGTCGGCATGCTGTCGGCCTTCCATTTCGCGCATGCGGACACGGCCAATACCGAAGACCTGACGGCGCGTCCCGATTACCTGATCAACAATACCGATGGCAGCCGGCTGCTGACGGTCAACTTCACGCTCACGCCGGTGCGGCCGGGTGTGCTCAACGATTTCCTGCGCTGGAACAACGGGCTGGCGTTCAAGCCTATCCTGATCGGCCAGAGCCGCAACGGTATCTACATCAACCGGGGCGATCCGGATGTGGTGGACCAGCATCGCGACTTCATCCGTCTGGGGGCGCAGGCGGGTTTCACGCTGTCCTCCACCAATCCGGCCTTGCCGTTTGATTTCACCACGACCTATACGGGATTGAAGGCCTTGCAGGGCAATCGCAGCATTCATTACTGGAAGTCGGTGCTGACCTACAACTTCAACCAGAACGTCGGCTTGAGCCTGGATTATTCGAATGGCTTGCTGCCCGATAGCGGGGATGCGGAGCGCAAGTGGGGGTTGGGAGTGTCCAGCAAGTTCTGACAGCGTCCGATGGTTGGCCGCGCAGGATGTGCTGCGTCGCTTGCGACGGCAAAAAACAAAGCTTCATGCCGCAATATGGCGATATGACGATATGACGGCATGAAGCTTCAACCCTATTTGCTGCTTACTGGAAGGTGCTGGCCATCTTCGCCGGCAGCGGCACATTGAGCCATTTCTGCACGATGGCATTGAGTTCGCCGCTCTTCTTGGCGGCGCTCAGCACCTCGTTGACCTTGCCCAGCAAGGCGGCCTCGCCCTTGTTGAGGCCTACATTGCAGGCCGATTCCTGGATGATGTACTTGAGCACCGGCTTGTTGTTGGGCGCCTTTTCTGCCAGGGCATAGGCCACGAAGTCGCCCGTCCCCACCAGCTGAACCTGGCCCGAGACATAGGCCGAGATCATGGCATTGTTGTCCTCATAGCGCTTGATGGTGGCGCTCTTGGGGGCCGTGTCGGTCAGCTGCAGGTCCTGGAAGGTACCGCGCGCCACGCCCACGGTCTTGCCGGCCAGATCGGCTGGCCCGCTCACTGCCACGCTCGCCACACCAAACACGCTGTTGTTGTAGGGGGCATAGGGCTGGGAAAAATCGATCACCTTTTCGCGCTCGGCATTCTTGCCCAGGGTGGAGATGACCAGGTCGGCCTTGTGGGTCTGCAGGTAAGCGATGCGGTTGGCGCTGGCCACCGGCACCAGTTGCACCTTGAGGCCCATTTTCTGGGCGATCAGCTTGGCCACATCGATATCCAGTCCCTGCAATTGCAGGTCCGTATTGACTGAGCCGAAAGGCGCAAAGTCCTGCGGTACGCCGATGCGGACCACGCCGGCCTTCTGGATGTCGGCCAGCGCATCGGCTTGTGCCGGCGCATTGGCGAGAATGCCCAGGCCGAGTGCAATCGAAAGGGCCAGCAGGCGGTGTTTGCATGTCATTGTCTTTGTCTCCTCGTATGATTATCAGCGCGCCGATGATACCCCGTATTACTTCGCGGTTCAGCCGGGCAGCGGCAAGACACAATCCTCGGCAGCCAGATAGATGCGCTGTCCCGGCAAGGCATCGACACGATAGCCGCCCGTGAACGCGCCAAATGCCGGCAGCATCGCCCAGCGTCCATCCACCACGAAGCAGGGCAGCCGCAAGCTGTCGCCCGCCGAGGACAGGCGATACACCGGATGCACATGGCCCACAATGGCAAAGGCCCCGTCCACCGTCTGCGGATGATGGCAGAACGCCAGCGGGCCGACCCGCCAGGGTTCATCGACCAGCTCCATGCCCAGTGCTTCTGGCGGATCACCCGCATGATGGTCGTGATTGCCGCGCACCAGCGTGAGCGTCAGTCCAGCGTTGCGGCTACGCCATTGCGCCAGTGCCGCGAGCGTTCCTGCAGCACGCCCGGCGCGGGCATGCAGGAAATCCCCGAGGAACACGATATGACGCACTGCATGTTGCTGTACCAGCGCATCAATGGCCTCCAGGTTGGCGCGTGTCGTACCGTGCGGCACCGGAATGCCGCCGGCCCGAAAGGCGGCCGCCTTGCCGAAATGCACATCGGCCAGGATCAGCATGCCGCGCTCGCGCCACAGCAGGGCGCGTTCGGGCAGCATGGTCAGGATGGCGCCATCGGCATCGAAGCTGGGGTATTGCATCATGCGGCAGTCTTGGGCTTGGCCTTGCGCCGGGTGGCGGGCTTGGCTTGTTCACGAGCGGGGGTCTTGTCGGCGGCACCTTCCAGATCGCGCAGCATGCGTGCGACGCGGTCCGCCAGCTTTTCGGTCGAGAGTTTTTCACGGAAGCGCTCCACCATCAGTGGCAGGGCAAACGGGGTAGGGCGCTCCAGTTGCACCAGCGTCATGGTGCGCGCACGCAGCTCGGCCAGGGTGCTGCGCAGGCGTTCCAGCTCCAGCTCCTGTTCCAGCACTTCACGCTGGGCCTGCGTGAGGAGCAGGTTGCTGGCGTCATGCTTGCGGAAGACTTCAAAGAACAGCGCCGAGGAGGCCTGCAACTGGCGCGCGCTCTTGTGCTGCCCCGGGTAGCCCTGGCTCACCAGTCCGGCAATCCTGGCGATCTCGCGGAAGCGCCGCTGCGACAGTTCAGTGGCGTTCAGGCTGGCGAGGACATCTTCCAGCAGTTGGTCTTCGCTGAAGAGCGCCTGGGCCTGTTGCGGTGCCAGTCGATGCATCTCCACTTCCTCCGCCCCCAGCAATTCGAAACCATAGTCGTTGACGGCAATCGAGAAGGTCGCCGCGCGCGTGCTGGCCAGGCGCCAGGCCAGCAGCGAGGCCAGCCCCATGTGCACCAGCCGGCCGGCGAAGGGATAGAAGAACAGGTGATGGCCTTCGCGGCTCTTGAGGGCTTCCACCACCAGGCGCTCCCCGGTCGGCAGCGCCGACCAGGCGTCCTGCAGGGCCAGCAGGGGCTGCACGGCCTGCATTTCGGGACCGTCGAAATGCTGCTGTTCGGCTTGCTGCAGCCGGTCCAGCACGGCGTGCGCCAGGGTCGAGGACAAGGGCATGCGGCCGCCCTGCCAGCGCGGGACGGCCCCGCTGCCGGCGGTGCTGCGGCGTACCCAGGCGGTCATCTCATGCACCCGGACGAACTCCAGCACGCGGCCCCCGAAGAGGAAACGGTCACCCGGACGCAGCCGCGCGATGAAGCCTTCTTCAATGGTGCCGATGCGTCCGCCCTTCATGTACTGCACGTGCAGGCTGGCGTCGGCCACGATGGTGCCGATGTTCATCCGGTGCCGCCGCGCAATGGCCGGGACTTCCACGCGGTAGACGCCGTCTTCGCCCGGGGTGACGCGGTGATATTCGGGATAGGCGGTCAGGCTCTGGCCGCCGCGCACCACGAAGTCCAGCGCCCATTGCCACTGGTCCAGGCGCAAGTCCCGGTAGGACCAGGCCTGCCTGACCTCCGCGAACAAGGCATCGGCCTGGAAGCCGCCGCCCAGTGCGATGGTCACCAGATGCTGGACCAGCACATCCAGCGGTGTTTCCGGTACCGGCCGCTGCTCCACGCGACCGGCCGCTACCGCATCCTGCGCCGCCACGGCTTCGACCAGTTCCAGGCTGTTGGTCGGCACCAGCGTGGCGCGCGAACTGCGGCCGGGCGAGTGGCCCGAGCGTCCGGCGCGTTGCAGCAGGCGGGCCACACCGCGCGGGCTGCCGATCTGCAGTACGCGTTCCACCGGTGTGAAGTCCACGCCCAAGTCCAGGCTGGAGGTACAGACCACGGCCTTCAAGCGCCCATCGCGCAAGCCGTGTTCGACCCAGTCGCGCACTTCACGGTCCAGCGAACCATGGTGTAACGCGATGATGCCGGCCCAGTCCGGCCGGGCATCCAGCAGATTCTGGTACCAAAGTTCAGCCTGCGAGCGCGTGTTGGTGAAGACCAGCGTACTGCCGCTGGCCTCGATCTCCGCGACCACCGCCGGCAGCATCTGCATGCCCAGGTGGCCGGCCCAGGCGAAGCGTGCCGGTTGCGGCGGCAAAAGGGTATCGATGACGATGCGCTTGCGCTGTTCGCCGCGCACCAGCACGCCCTGTTCGGCAGCGGTTGGGCCCAGCAGGGCTTGCAGCGATTGCTCCAGGTTGCCCAGCGTCGCCGACAGCCCCCAGACCACCATCCCCGGCCGCCAGCGCCGCAGCCGTGCCAGCGCCAGTTGCACCTGAACGCCGCGCTTGTTGCCCATCAGTTCGTGCCATTCATCGACGATCACGGCATCGAGCCTGGCAAAACGTTGTTGGGCATCGGCTTGCGAGAGCAGCAGGGAAAGGCTTTCCGGGGTGGTCACCAAGGCCTGGGGCAAGGATTTCATCTGGCGCGCACGTTCACCGGAAGCCGTATCGCCGGTGCGCATGCCGGCCTGCCACTGCGGCAGCAGCTCGGCCAGCGGGGCTTGCAGGGCGCGCAAGGTATCGGCCGCCAGGGCGCGCATCGGGGTGATCCAGAGCACCCGCAGGCCGCTGGTGCTGGCTGGCAGCTCAGGCTGGCCCAGCCGGGGCTCGGCATGGAGCAGGGCACCGAACCAGACCGCATAGGTCTTGCCCGAGCCGGTGCCGGAATGCAGCAAGCCGCTCTTGCCCTGTACGGCCGCCTGCCAGACCGCGCGCTGGAAATCGAAGACCTCCCAGCCGCGCCGGGCGAACCAGCCCTCTGTCTGGGCCAGGGCAATCTCTTGGGTGGATCGGGATTTAGTCGTCTTGCGTGGCACGGTGCAGTTCTTTCAGATGAGGGTCGGCCGGCTGGCTGGCCGAAGGCCCCAGCAGGGCACGCAGGCTGGCCAGGGTATCGGCCTCTTCGACGGTCTTGTCCAGGCGCTGGCGCAGGATGCGCGGGAAACGCACCGCGATGCCCGCCTTGTGACGCGAGGACAGCGCGATGCCCTCGAAACCGATCTCGAAGACCATGCTCGGCTTGACGCTGCGCACCGGCCCGAATTTCTCGATGGTGGTCTTGCGGATGGCCTGGTCGACTACGGCAATCTCGGCATCGGTGAGGCCCGAATAGGCTTTGGCGAAAGGCACCAGCGAGCGCTGGCCGGTCTCGTCGGGGGCATTCCACACCGCGAAGGTGTAATCGGTGTAGAGCGAAGCGCGCCGGCCGTGCCCCGCCTGGGCGTAGATCAGCACGGCGTCGATGGAGTAGGGGTCGACCTTCCACTTCCACCAGGTGCCCACATTGCGGGTGCGGCCGATGCCGTAGTGCGCCTCCCTTTGCTTCAACATCATGCCTTCCACGCCGCGCTCGCGTGAGGTGGCGCGCAATTGCGCCAAGGCATCCCAGTTGGCCGCGGCAATCTGCGGCGCCAGCATCAGCGCCGGTGCCGCACAAGACTGCAGCAGGGCTTCCAGCCGGGCGCGTCGTTCGTGCTGGGGCAGGCTGCGCAGGTCCTGGCCGTCCTGTTCCAGCAGGTCATAGGCGATCAGGCCGGCCGGGAGATCGGCCAGCAGCCGTGCCGTGAGCGTCTTGCGGCCGATGCGTTTCTGCAGGTCGGCGAAGGGGGCTACGCGGTCGGCCTGGGGGCCGGAATCGGGCAGCCGGATCACGATCTCGCCATCGATGACAGTGCCGTCCGGCAGGGCCAGTGTGGCCAATTCGGGGAAGCGGTCCGTGATCAATTCTTCGCCGCGCGACCACAGCCAGTTGCTGCCGTGGCGGCGTACCAGCTGGGCGCGGATGCCGTCGTATTTCCATTCCACCTGCCAGTCCGTGAGCGGGCCCAGTGTCTCGGGCGACTCCAGCAGGGGATGCGCGAGGAAGAAGGGATAGGGCTGGCCACCCTGCAATTGCGCATCCTGGCCCTCGGCCGGGGCAACCAGTTGCGCATAGCGCCCGGCATCGGGCCTGGCACGGCCGTCGGTCCAGCCTACCATGCGCTGCGCCACCAGCTTCGGATCCAGCTGCGCCACGGCGGCCAGGGCGCGCGTGACCAGCAGGCGCGACACGCCCACCCGGAAACCGCCGCCGATGAGCTTGGAGAGCAGGAAGCGCCCCTGCCAGTCCAACTCATCCCAGGCCGCAAACAGCGCGGCGCGGATGACCGCAGGATCGGCGCCGCGCAGGGGCGCGATGCGCTCTTCCATCCAGCGCGAAAGGCCCAAGTCGCTGCTGCCCTTGGGCGGCGGCAGCACGTGCGCGATGGTCTCGGCCAGGTCGCCCACGCTGTGATAGCACTCATCGAAAAGCCATTCGTCGATCTGCGCATAGTCCATGGCGCATTGCTTGAGCAAGCCCGTGGGGACCGCCTGGCGCGGCTTGCCACCCGCCAGGAAGTAGACCGCCCAGGCCGCGTCGGCGGCGTCGGCGCGGCCGAAGTAGTCCTGCAGTGCGGCCAGCTTGCGGGTGGTCGAGGTGGTGGCGTCGAGCTCGGTGTAGAGGCGGGAAAATTCACGCATGGCCGGGTTCCTGCTCCTTCCCGGCCGCGCCCGGGGTGGGGCTGTCGTCTTTTTCTTCATCTCCGTATTCGGTGGCGAAGGCCCCGGCATCCAAGCCGTTCTGCCGCAGCCAGCGCACCATGGTGGCCACCTGTCCGTGGGTAACGATGACACGCTCGGCCCCGGTGGCGCCGATGGCCTCATGCAATGCCGGCCAGTCCGCATGGTCGGAGAGGATGAAGCCACGATCCACGCCGCGCCGACGGCGCGTGCCGCGCAGGCGCATCCAGCCGCTGGCGAAGGCATCGCTGTAGTCGCCGAAACGGCGGATCCAGGTCGAGCCGGCAGCAGAGGGTGGCGCGATCACCAAACTGCCCGCGTAGGCAGCCGCCTTGCCGCGTTTGCCGGCCTCGGCTTCGCCGACGGTGAGGGTGTCGGGCAAGCGGATGCCGGCTTCACGGTACAGCCGATTGAGCGGTTCCACCGCGCCGTGGCAGACGATGGGCCCGATGCTGGCATCGATACCGTGCAGGATGCGCTGCGCCTTGCCGAAGGAATAGCAGAACAGCACGCTGGCCCTTCCTTCTGCGGCGTTGTCGCGCCACCACTGGTTGATCTCTTCGAAGATGTCCCGTTGCGGCTGCCAGCGGTAGATCGGCATGCCGAAGGTGGATTCCGTGATGAAGGCGTGGCAGCGCACCGGCTCGAACGGGGCGCAGGTGCCGTCAGGCTCCAGCTTGTAATCGCCCGAGGCGACCCAGATGCGGCCTTCATGTTCCATGCGCAATTGCGCCGAACCCAGTACGTGGCCGGCCGGATGCAGGGACAGTTGCACACCGTTGTGGCTGATGCGCTCACCATAAGCCAGGGCTTGCAGGTTGATATCGGCACCCAGGCGCGCGCGCAGGATGCCCGCGCCCGGCGCGGCCGCCAGATAGTGGCCATGGCCCACGCGGGCGTGGTCGGCGTGGGCATGCGTGATGACGGCGCGCGCCACCGGGCGCCAGGGATCAATGTAGAAATCACCAGGCACGCAATACAAACCTTCCTTGCGTACCACGACCATGTCTTCCATGCGGGTGGGGTCCTTGCTCTGCGTTGAAAAAACCATGCGGCACCGTTGTGCCGTGTCCGGCCGGCTTTGTCCATGCTTGGCACATTCTTGTCGCGGCTTTGCAGCGGGTTATATGAAGCCATCTGCAAAGGGGCCGACCTTTGCGACCTGCGGTCAGCTTAATGGCAAGCGCATGCGCCGGCTGTCGGACCATGTCTTGCCTTTCTGTCAGCCAGCCAGCCGGACTGCCCTGCAAAACTTGATTTCCGTTTGCATTGCCGCAACGCACAACCCCCATTATTTGGGTATGCTAGTCGTCAACTTAAAGCGGCATCTCGCCAAGCATCAACTCCAAAAGAATCACACGAATCCTCATGTCTCATTACGTCGATCCCAAGGTTTTCCGTGAATTGCAGGACTCCGAAGTCCTGCCTGCTCCATCAGGCGTGCGTCTGAAGATCATGCAGATGTGCCAGCAGGAAGACATTGCGCTGCCGGAGCTGGTGGCGCAGGTGCAGGGCGACCCCATCCTGGCGGGCCGACTGATCCAGATCGCCAACATCCCCAACATCAACAAGGGGCGCATGGTGGCGGCCGTCAATGTCGAACTGCTGCTGATGGTGGGCTTGCATGCGGTACGCCAGATGGCGCTGGCAATCTCGCTGACCGAATCGGCGCGGCGGGGAGACTGCACGGAATTCGACTACGACCTCTTCTGGAGCCGTTCGACCGCCATGGCCTGCGCCGGCCAGGCGCTGGGGGACCTGTTGCAGGTGGCCCCGCCGGCAGAAATGTTCACCATCGGCCTGCTGGCTGATATCGGCCGCCTGGGCCTGGCCTCGGCGCGTCCCAAGCGTTATGGCGAGCTGCTGCGCACGGGCGCGCAAGGCGCGCCACTGCGGCAGGAAGAAAAGGACATCTTCGGTTTCAATCATCTGGAGCTGGCTGCGGCCATGATGCAGGACTGGCACTTCCCCAAGCTCTTCTGTGAAACCGTGCTGTATCACCACGATGCCGACAATACCGGCATGGATGAGGAAGACCGCCAGCAGCGCCTGATCCGCCTGCTGGAACTGGCGGCCTGCGTGGCCGACGTCTGTGTGGCAACCGATGCCGAACGGGCCGCCTTGCTGCCGCGCCTCCTGGCACTGGGTGAGCGCTTCGAACTGCCGCTCTCCAGCCTGGAATACCTGTGTGGCCGCGTTTCCTGGGATTGGAGTGACTGGGGCGCCTTGCTCAAGGTGCCTACCCGCGTGTTGCGCGAAATCGGTGCGGAACTGGCTGAGGCCGCCGAGAAGCCGGAGTGAATGGCTTGCAAGAATCGTCAGATTTAGTCAGCAAAAATCGAAGTTTTTTGTTGCTGTTTTGTCAGGCGCCGATGTTACTATCCCCCTCGCTCTGGAAGTGAAGCACCTCTGTTGACCGTCAGGACCGCTGCAGGCCCCTCTGCGGCCATCGTTGCCCCGTCATCATCAGACCCTGCCCGGACTTCGCTTCCAGCGGCGAGCAAGGCTCGATGAACCCAGCCAGATTGATGTTCCTTCCGTAAAAGCCACGGCATTTACCGCAGCCACCAACGTGGACATATTCATCAAATGGGCCTTGCCTGCACCTCTGCTGTGCGCAATGCAAGGCGCGCACGTTTGCTAATGTGTTCCGGCATGGCAGCGGCGCGATTTCCCTTCGGTTCGCTCTGACCACATCGCTGTATTCGTCGCCTGCGACGTGCCCTGTCACGCCCGTGGCAGGTGGGGGTGTGTCATCGTGGCGGCCGGGCAAATGCCGTACCGATCAAAAAACACGAGAAAGTGGGGTCATTCCATGAATAACAAAATCATCAAGCTGTCCTGCCTGGGGGCACTGTTGCTGGCGGCCAGCCATTCTGCCTTTGCGGCCCACCCGCTGGTGACCGATGATGCGGGCGTGCAGGGAGCCGGCGGTATCCAGCTCGAAATGAATACCGACTGGAGCAAGCAGAACGGCAATGCCGGCCATGTGGGCGCGTCGACGTTCACCTACGGCGTGACCGACAAGCTGGACCTGTTCTTCAACTTGCCGCAGACGTTCCAGTCGCCGACCGGCACCGGCGTGGGAGACGTCTCGGTAGGCGCCAAGTGGCGCTTCTACGGGGCCGAGGGCCTGGCGCTGGCGCTGAAGCCAGAATTCTTCATGCCCAGCGGCGACGAGGAGAAGGGCCTGGGAACGGGCAAGAACGGCATGGGCCTGACCGGCATCGCCTCCTATGAAACCGGCCCTTGGACCTTGCACGGCAACCTGGGCCTGCGTTACAGCCGTTTCAAGCTGGAGAAAGACCAGCAAGGTCAGCGCAAGACCCTGTGGCGGGCCTCGGCGGCGGTCTGGTATGGGATCAATGAACAATGGCGCCTGGTGGCCGATACCGGCGTGGCGCAGAATCCGGATGCCAGCAGCAAGAAGCTGCCGTCGTATGCCCTGGTAGGCGCCATCTGGTCGCCCAACAAGACGGTGGACATCGATGCGGGTGCCAAATTCGGCCTGAACAAGGCTGAGGTGACACGCCAGTTCGGTGTCGGGGTGACCTTGCACTTCTGATGAGGCAGCAAGCAGCGCACAAAGCTTCATCTATGTGCGCTGCAACATGCAATGCGCTGGAAAGCCGCGCCAAATCTGCTATCGTTGACCTTGGCGCTAGGCCACGACTAAGGAGACGACATATGGATCTGGTGGCAAAATTCGATGCCAAGGGCAAGACCGGCGCACCTTACCACGTAGAGGTGTACCAGACGCAGCAGGACGAGGCCGATGAAGCGGCCCAGGCCTTCAGCCGCAGCTACAAGCTGGCCGACGGTCGCGCGCTGGATCCCCTGACCAACGAGAAATTCAGGATCGTCCAGACCGGGGAGAAAATCTACCGCGTCTGAGTCCACCCTGGACCCGCAAGCCGATCAAGCCGGCACCGCAAGGTGGCCGGCTTTTTTCATGTCTGCAGCTACCGGCCGCAGCTTCGGCTCAGAAAGCATCCCCCGGCACCCGCACCCACCCCTCCATCAACACCCGCGCACTGCGGCTCATGATGGCCTTGGTGACGACCCACTGGCCGTCTTCCAGCTTGGCCTCTGCGCCCACACGCAAGGTGCCGGACGGATGGCCGAAGCGCACACTGTTGCGTTCGCCGCCACCGGCAGCCAGGTTGACCAGCGTGCCCGGAATGGCCGCTGCCGTACCGATGGCCACGGCAGCCGTGCCCATCATGGCGTGGTGCAGCTTGCCCATGGACATGGCACGCACCAGGACATCGGTATCCTGCACGGTGACGGTCTTGCCGCTGGAAGACACATATTGCTTGGGCGGTGCGACGAAGGCCACCTTGGGGGTGTGCTGCCGGGTCGCGGCTTCTTCCACCTTGCTGATGAGCCCCATGCGGATCGCCCCATGGGCGCGGATGGTCTCGAAGCGGGCCAGTGCGGCGGGATCGCCGTTGATGGCCTCCTGCAGTTCAGTGCCGGTATAGCCGATCTCGTCGGCATTGAGGAAGATGGTCGGGATCCCGGCATTGATCATGGTGGCCTTGAAGCTGCCCACGCCAGGCACTTCCAGGGTATCGACCACATTGCCGGTGGGGAACATGGCGCCACCCGCGCCTTCTTCTTCAGCGGCCGGATCCATGAATTCCAGCTGGACTTCGGCAGCGGGGAAGGTGACGCCATCCAGTTCGAAGTCACCGGTTTCCTGTACTTGTCCGCCGCGCATGGGGACGTGGGCCACGATGGTCTTGCCGATGTTGGCCTGCCAGATGGTGATGACGGCCACGCCATCCTGCGGCAACCTGGACGGGTCCACCAGACCGGCCGAAATCGCGAAAGGACCGACAGCTGCAGACAGGTTGCCGCAATTGCCGCTCCAGTCGACGAAATCCTTGTCGATGGAGACCTGGCCGAACAGGTAGTCGACATCATGGCCGGGCCGCTCGCTGCGCGAGATGATGACCGTCTTGCTGGTGCTGGACGTTGCGCCGCCCATGCCATCGATCTGCTTGCCGTAGGGATCGGGACTGCCGATCACGCGCTGCAGCAGCTTGTCGCGCGCACGGCCCGGGACGCGGGCGGCTTCGGGCAGGTCGTCGAGCTTGAAGAAAACGCCCTTGCTGGTGCCGCCACGCAGGTAGGTGGCGGGGATGCGGATCTGGGGGACTTGGCTCATGCTTGTTCCTTGGCGTTCTGGCCGGCGTTGGCGGAGGCTTCCAGGAAATCCTGGGCAAAGCGCTGCAGCACGCCGCCGGCTTCGTAGATCGAGACTTCTTCGGCGGTATCGAGGCGGCAGGTCACCGGCACTTCCACGCGTTCGCCATTCTTGCGGTGGATCACCAGCGTCAGGTCGGCGCGCGGACGGCGCTGGCCGATGACGTCATAGGTTTCGGTACCGTCGATGCCGTAGGTATTGCGGTTTTCACCGGTCTTGAATTCCAGCGGCAGCACGCCCATGCCGATCAGGTTGGTCCGGTGGATGCGCTCGAAGCCTTCTGCCACGATCGCTTCCACACCGGCCAGGCGCACGCCCTTGGCCGCCCAGTCGCGCGAAGAACCCTGGCCGTAGTCGGCACCGGCGATGATGATCAGCGGCTGCTTGCGCTTCATGTAGGTTTCGATGGTTTCCCACATGCGCATGACACGGCCTTCCGGCTCCAGGCGCGCCAGTGAGCCTTGCTGCACGCTGCCGTCGGCCTTCCTGACCATTTCGTTGAACAGCTTGGGATTGGCGAACGTAGCGCGCTGGGCGGTCAGGTGGTCGCCGCGGTGGGTCGCGTAGGAATTGAAGTCCTCTTCCGGCAGGCCCATCTTGGCCAGGTATTCGCCGGCCGCGCTGTCGAGCAGGATGGCGTTGGAGGGCGAGAGGTGGTCGGTGGTGATGTTGTCGCCCAGCACGGCCAGGGGACGCATGCCCGAGAGCGTACGCTCACCGGCCAGCGCGCCCTCCCAATAGGGCGGGCGGCGGATGTAGGTGCTCTGGGGACGCCAGTCATAGAGCGGGCTGACCGACTGGCTGCGATCCACACGGGCGGCGAACATCGGGGTGTAGACATTGCGGAACTGCTGCGGCTTGACTGCGCTGGCGACCACGGCATCGATTTCCTCATCGCTGGGCCAGATGTCTTTCAGGCGGATTTCGCGGCCCTCGGCGGTGACGCCCAGCACGTCCTGTTCGATATCGAAGCGGATGGTGCCGGCAATGGCATAGGCCACCACCAGCGGCGGCGAAGCCAGGAAGGCCTGCTTGGCGTAAGGGTGGATGCGGCCGTCGAAGTTGCGGTTGCCGGACAGCACGGCAGTGCTGTAGAGGTCACGGTCGATGATTTCCTGCTGGATCTTCGGGTCAAGCGCGCCGGACATGCCGTTGCACGTGGTGCAGGCAAAGGCGACGATGCCAAAGCCCAGCTTTTCCAGGTCGGCGGTCAGGCCCGCTTCTTCCAGGTAGAGTTCGACCGCCTTGGAGCCAGGCGCCAGCGAACTCTTCACCCAGGGCTTGCGGGCCAGGCCGAGGCGATTGGCATTGCGCGCCAGCAGGGCCGCCGCGATCACGTTGCGGGGGTTGCTGGTATTGGTGCAGCTGGTGATGGCGGCGATGATGACGGCGCCATCGGGTATCTTGCCGGGTTCGTTCTCGACCTTGCCGGCGATGCCTTGGGCGGCCAGTTCGGACACCGGCAGGCGCTTGTGCGGATTGCTCGGGCCAGCCAGGGTACGGACCACGGTGGAGAGGTCGAAGCGCAGCACGCGCTCGTACTCGGCCTTGCTGAGGCTATCGGACCAGAGGCCGGCCTCCTTGGCATAGGTTTCCACCAGCTTGACCTGTTCATCTTCGCGGCCGGTCAGCTTCAGGTAGTCGATGGTCTGCTGGTCGATCGAGAACATGGCCGCCGTCGCACCATATTCCGGGGCCATGTTGGAGATGGTGGCGCGGTCCCCCAGCGTCAGGCTGGCTGCACCCTCGCCATAGAATTCCAGGTAGGCACCCACCACCTTCTGCTTGCGCAGGAATTCGGTCAGCGACAGCACGATATCGGTGGCGGTGATGCCGGGCTGGCGGCGGCCGGTCAGTTCCACGCCGATGATGTCGGGCAGGCGCATCCACGAGGCGCGGCCCAGCATGACGTTTTCCGCCTCCAGGCCGCCCACGCCGATGGCGATCACGCCCAGCGCGTCCACGTGCGGGGTGTGGCTGTCGGTGCCCACCAGGGTGTCCGGGAAGGCCACGCCATCCTTGGCATGGATCACCGGCGACATCTTCTCCAGGTTGATCTGGTGCATGATGCCGTTGCCGGGCGGGATCACGTCCACGTTTTCGAAGGCCAGCTTGGTCCAGTCGATGAAGTGGAAGCGGTCTTCATTGCGGCGGTCTTCGATGGCGCGATTCTTTTCGAAGGCCTGCGGGTCATCGCCGCCACATTCCACCGCCAGCGAGTGGTCCACGATCAGTTGCACCGGGACCACCGGATTGACCTTGGCCGGGTCGCCACCCATGTCGGCAATCGCGTCGCGCAAGCCGGCCAGGTCCACCAGCGCGGTCTGGCCCAGGATGTCGTGGCACACCACGCGCGCCGGGAACCACGGGAAGTCGAGTTCGCGCTTGCGTTCGATGAGCTGGCGCAACGAATCGGTGAGGGTCGCCGGATCACAGCGGCGCACCAGGTTTTCTGCCAGCACGCGAGAAGTGTAGGGCAGGGTGTCCCATGCGCCAGGACGGATCGCTTCCACGGCGGCGCGGGCATCGAAATAATCCAGTCGGGTGCCGGGCAGTTGCTTGCGGTATTGGGTATTCATGGCGGTTGGCTCGTGTCTCGTTGATGGAATGGTTGTTGTGCAGGGGATTACGTTGAGGCTTGCTCGCGCTGGCGGCCGGCGCTGCCGGGTCCGGCCTGGGCGATCTGGTGTTCGATGTTGCGGCGGGAGGCGCCGATGTGGCGCCGCATGAGCAGGTCGGCCAACTCACCGTCACCATCGGCCAGGGCATCGAGGATGCGGTGATGTTCGGCAAAGGCCTGTCGTGGCCGGTTGGGCGCGGCGGAATACTGGATGCGGTACATGCGGGCCAACTGGTACAGCTCGCCGCAGAGGATGCGCGTGAGGATCTGGTTGCCGCTGGCCTGGATGATCTTGTAATGGAAGTCGTAGTCGCCTTCCTGCTGGTAATAGCCGCGTCCGGCCTGGAAGGCCTCGTCCTTTTCGTGCGTCTCCAGCACCCGGCGCAGTTCGTCGAGTTCGGCGCGGCTCATGCGCTGGGCGGCCAGGCGGCAGGCCATGCCTTCCAGCGATTCGCGGATCTGGAACAGTTCCACCAGGCCTTCGAGGGTCAGCGACACCACCCGCGCGCCCACGTGGGGCACGCGCACCAGCAGGTTCTGGCCTTCCAGGCGGTGAATGGCTTCACGCAGGGGGCCACGGCTGATGCCATAAATGCGGGCCAGTTCTGGTTCGGAAATCTTGCTGCCGGGCGCAATCTCGCCCTGCACGATGGCGCTCTGGATCTTGCGAAAAACGTGTTCGGAGAGTGTTTCTCCGTCGCGTTCGGCACCAGGCAGTGCAATCAGCTCGCTCATGGTTTTTTTACCGTGTCGACAATCCAATGGATGTGATGCGTTTCATCATAGCACTTTGCCCAAAAAAGGGAAGAAGTGTCGACACTAGAATATTTTCGGCACTACCCAGTAAAAAAATAGCATGAGGCAATTTTCGTTACAGGTGAGAAAATTCAGCCGCCCGCTGGGAATATATGAAAAAGCGACTCAAAATTTTTCTATTTATTTCCCCATATACGGGAATCGTTCGCCCAAAGTGAGAATTTAACCTTATATTGCCGTCATGGACTCACCACAAACCTCTACCATCGTTGACCGCGTTCTCCACGTACTCGCCGGCGTGGCTCGTGCCGGCAAGCCCGTCAGTGCCAAGCAGATTGCTGCGATGGTGCAACAACCGGTCAGTACTGTTTATCGCCACCTGGCATCCCTGAAGAAGTGGGGATTGTTGCAGGAGCACATGAATTCCGGCACCTTCGAGCCGGGTCCGACCGGTGTGCAGCTGGCGTGGGGGTTCGACCAGAATTCCAACCTGATCAGCCAGAGCCGCGAGGAAATCATTTCACTGGTCCAGCGCAGCGGCGAGAGCGTGGGCCTGCTGGTGCCGATCAATGGGCAGATGGTTTGCATCGCCATGGAAGAAAGCGACCAGCCGCTGCGCTGCTCTTTCACCAAGGGCCGGGCACATCCCTTGCTTAAGGGAGCATCGGCCAAGAGCCTGCTGGCCTTCATGCCACGCAAGCTCCAGCAAAAACTGCTGGCCGACCAGCTGGGCGACAAGCCCGAGGAAGCCGCCGCATTGGAAGCGCAGCTCGATGAGATTCGCCGTCGCGGCTATTCCATCAGCGAGAGCGAAGTGGACCTGGGCGTGTGGGGCGTCTCGGTACCCATCATGACCTCCAACGGCCGCCTCGAAGGCACCATCACCCTGATGGCACCGGCCCTGCGCGTGGGCAACCGCGAACAGGAACTGGTCCGCATGACGGTGGAATCGGCCCAGCGCATTTGTAATCGTTTTTAAGCCAGTCAGGCTGCGCCGTCCGCAGAAGACGGTGCTGGCTGGACGCGGAGGGCAGGGGCCGCTTCGGCCCCGGTCCCAGGGAGTTGCTGTCCGTCGCGCCGGTTGCCCGGCGTCCAGACCATATCGTCGTTTCTACTGAGGAACCCATGATGAAGCTTTCCAAGCTGCTTTGCGCCGTCACGGCCAGCCTGGCCCTGCTGGTGGCCGCTGCACCCGCCGCGCGCGCCGATGGCAACGTGATCCGCGTCGGTACCGATGCCACCTTCCCGCCGATGGAGTTCGTCAAGGATGGCAAGCGCACCGGCTTCGATATCGAACTGATGGAAGCCCTGGCCAAGACCATGGGCAAGAAGATCCAGTGGATCGATATCGATTTCAAGGGCCTGATCCCCGGCCTCATCTCCAACCGCTTCGACATCGCGGCCTCGGCCATCTACATGACCGACGAGCGCCGCAAGGTCGTCAATTTCAGCGATCCTTATTATCGTGGCGGCCTGGCCGTACTGGTGCGTCGTGACGACACCAGCATCAAGGTGCCGGAAGACCTCAATCGCGGCAAGCGCGTCTCGGTGCAGGTCGGTACCAAGTCGGTGAGCTACCTGCGCGACAACTTCCCTGGCGTTGAACGGGTGGAGGTCGAGAAGAACCAGGCCATGTTCGACCTGCTGGCCACCGGACGCGTCAATGCCGTGGTGACCGGCCGTCCGGCTGCGGTGGAGTATGCCCGCACCCAGCCCCTGGTGCGCGTGCTGGACAAGGGCCTGACCACCGAACTGTATGGCTTCGCGCTGCGCAAGAACGATACCGCGCTGGCCGAGCAGCTCAACAAGGCCCTGCAGACCCTGCGCATGAACGGGACCTACGACGCCCTTACCGACAAGTGGTTCACCCGCAAAGACTGAGGTCCTGAGCGCCTGGCCTGGCAGGTCTGGCGGCGCTCTCATTTCCCCGTCCATGGTTGACTCGGTCCGCCCGGCGCTGACCGGGCACGCGACTCCTTTTGCCGGAGCACTTCATGAAACTGGATTTTTCGGGCGTCTGGGACAGTTGGCCCTCGCTCCTCCACGGCACCCTGGTGACCGTGGAAATCACCGCCGCCTCGCTGGTCCTGGGATGCGTGCTGGGCCTGCTGGTCGGCCTGGGGCGCTTGAATCCGCAACGCCGTACGCTCTACGCCGCCTGTACCTTCTATCTCACCTTGGTGCGCGGCACCCCCTTGCTGGTGCAACTGTTCCTGTGGTTCTTCGGATTGCCGCATGTGGGCGTGATCCTGCCGGCCTATGTCTGCGGCATCCTCGGCCTGGGCATCTACAGTGCGGCCTACGTGTCGGAAATCGTGCGCGGCGCGATCCAGTCCATCGAGCGCGGCCAGATGGAAGCGGCGCGCTCGCTGGGCTTGCCCTATCGCATGGCCATGCGCCGCGTGATCCTGCCGCAGGCCTTCGTGCGCATGATCCCGCCGCTGGGCAATGAATTCATCGCGCTGATCAAGAATTCCGCACTGGTGTCGCTGCTGACCATCGCCGACCTGATGCACGAAGGCGAGAAGATCATCAGCATCACCTATCGCTCGCTGGAAACCTACCTGGTCATCGCGCTCATCTACCTGGTGCTCACCAGCGTGACCACGCTGGTACTGCGGCGCATCGAGAAAGTCCTGCGTTCGGAAGGGAGGGTGTGATGCAACAGGCCATCGTCGACGTCAAGGGATTGAACAAGTCCTTCGGCAGCCACCTCGTCCTCAAGGACATCGACCTCACCGTAGCCCCCAGCCAGGTGGTGGTCATCATCGGTCCCAGCGGCAGCGGCAAGAGCACCTTGCTGCGCTGCTTGAACGGGCTGGAAACTGCCGAGGGCGGTACCGCAGTGGTCTGTGGCCATCTGGTGGTGGAGGCCGGGCGCATGATGCCCGAGCCCCTGCTCGACGCCCTGCGCGCCGAGGTGGGCATGGTATTCCAGTCCTTCAACCTGTTCCCGCACCTGAACGTGCTGGACAACATCACCCTGGCGCCCACCTGCCTGCGCGGCGTGCCACGCAAGACGGCGCAGGAGCAAGGCCTGCGGCTGCTCAGGAAGGTCGGGCTGGAGCACAAGGCGCGGGATTATCCCGGCACCTTGTCCGGCGGTCAGAAGCAGCGCGTGGCCATCGCCCGCGCATTGGCCATGGAGCCCAAGGTGATGCTCTTCGATGAGCCCACCTCGGCGCTGGACCCGGAGCTGGTCGGTGAAGTGCTGCAAGTGATGAAAGACCTGGCCGCCGAAGGCATGACCATGCTGATCGTGACCCATGAAATGGGCTTTGCGCGCGAGGTCGCCGATGTGGTGGTGGTGATGGATCATGGCAGCATCGTTGAATCCGGGCCGCCTTCCGGGATATTTACTTCACCCAGGGAAGCCCGTACCCGCAGTTTCTTGCAAACCATGCTGGCCCGGGAGGTGGTGCATGGCGCCTGAGGTCCATTCCGCGCCGGCCGCCGGCATGGTGGCGCGCGCCAGTGCGATCGCCTTCGTTGGCGAGCTGGGGCGCATTGCCGCCGTCCCTTGGAAAAACGAGGGCGGCCAGACCCGTGAACTCTGCGTGGAACCGCCGGAGGCCGATTTCGGCAGTTTCGTGTGGCGCGCCAGCGTGGCCGATGTGGGCGCCGATGGGGCGTTTTCCTGCTTTGCCGGTATCGATCGCACCATCGTCCTGCTCGAAGGCGGCGGCTTCACCATGCATAGCGAGGGGCGGCAGGTGCACGACCTGGCGCGGGCCTTCGTTCCGTATCCCTTCCCGGGTGAACAGGCCATCACGGTACAGCTGCACGGTGCCCCCACGCTGGATTTCAACCTGATGGTACGGCGTGAATACGCCGAGGGCAGGGTGGTGGTGCTGGCCCAGCAGCATGCGCGCAGCCTGCCCAGGCACAGTGTGCTGGTGTACGTGGCGCAAGGTGCGGCCAGCCTGTCGGATGAGTACGGCCTGCAGCAGCCCCTGCGCCGGGGCGAGTTCGCCCGCCTGCGCGAAGACCCTGCAGTGCCCTTGCCCGATCTGGTGTGTACACCGGGCTCGGTGGTACTGGTAGTCTGCATTCTTCGGACCACTGACAAGGATCCCTCATGTAAGCGTTGAAGGCGCCGACGCCACGCTGATTCCACCCGCCCACGGCGGCAGCGCGATGTCCGGCATATACCAGGAATGCATTCGCATCACGCCAACCCGTGCATGGTTTGCCTTCCACAGAACCGCCAAAGAAAAAAGGTGAGCACATGGTTTCGCTGGGCGAACGTACGCCGCAACACCTGCACCAACATCCCGCCACCGAAGCGCCGGGAGATGCGCTGTTCTGCCCCCTGGCCCTGCTGCCGGAAGGCTGGCGCAGCGATGTATTGCTGCGCTGGGATGCGGCCGGCACACTGGTCGAAGTCAAGCCGGCAAGCGCTCCCGGACAGGCCGCAAAGGCTTCCGGTCCGGTCATCGCCGGCATGCCCAACCTGCATTCGCACGCCTTCCAGCGCGCCATGGCCGGGCTGACCGAGGTCATGGGCAGTCCTGCCGATTCATTCTGGAGCTGGCGCAAGCTGATGTACCGCTTTGCCCAGCGACTGCAGCCCGAACACCAGGAAGCCATTGCGCGCCATCTCTATATCGAGATGCTCAAGGCCGGCTATACCTCGGTCTGCGAATTCCATTACCTGCATCACGCCCCCGGTGGTGCGCCCTATGCGGATCGTGCCGAACTGGCCCTGCGCCTGATGCAGGCTGCCGGGGACGCGGGCATCGGCATGACCTTGCTGCCGGTGCTGTACCAATATGCCGGCTTCGGCAGCCAGCCGGCCTCCCCGGAGCAGGCGCGCTTCATCGGTACGCCCGAAAGCCTGCTGACCCTGCGCGAGCACCTGCTGCGCGCCTTGCCGGAAAGCCCCATGCGGCGCTACGGCCTGGCACCGCATTCCCTGCGCGCGGTCTCCCCCGAGGGACTGGCGGAGATGATCAGCGGCCTGCGGCAGCAGCAGGGCGGGCAGGATGCACCGATCCACATCCACATCGCCGAGCAATGGCGCGAGATCCAGGATTGCCTGGCCTGGTGCGGCCAGCGCCCGGTGCAATTGCTGCTCTCGCTGCAGGAAGTGGATGCCCGCTGGTGCCTCATCCACGCCACCCACATGGACCTGGGGGAATACCAGGGCGTGGCGGCCAGCGGCGCGGTGGTGGGCTTGTGCCCGACCACCGAAGCCAATCTCGGCGACGGCATCATCGATGCCGCACAATTGCTGCAATCGGCGACCCCGTGGGGCATCGGTTCGGACAGCAACATCGCCATCAACCTGCGTTCGGAGCTGCGCCTGCTGGAATATGGCCAGCGCCTGCATCATCGCCGCCGCAACGTGCTGGCCTCGGAAGCGGCTCCGGCCACGGCCGACCGCCTGTTCGCGCAAGCCCTCGCGGGGGGAGCCGCTGCCAGCGGGCGCGCCGTTGCCGGACTGGCGGTGGGCCAGCGCGCCGACTTCGTGGTACTCGACGGCCAGGACGTCAACCTGGCGGACCGCAGCCCGGCGCAGTTGCTCTCGGCGCTGGTATTTTGCGAGCACGATGGCCAGCCCATCCAGGATGTCTACGTCGGCGGCCGCCAGGTCGTCAGCGCCGGACGGCATCGGCTGGAGGACAGCGCCCGCCAGGCCTATCGCCATGCCATTGCCGACTTGTTGAAGGATTGAGGAATTGAAGAGCTGAGGACTGAATGATGCATGCCACCCCGCAAGAGATCTACGAACTTCGCCAGGGCAGTTCGCCCCTGCTTATTTCCATGCCGCACGTCGGCACGCGCCTGCCCGACGACCTGATGGGCGCCTTCAGCGAGGTCGGCCTGCAGGTGGACGACACCGACTGGCACATTGCCGAACTGTATGATTTTGCGGCCGACCTGGGCGCTTCGGTGATCCGTCCTTTTCATTCACGTTACGTGATCGATCTCAACCGGCCAGCCGACGGAAAGAGCCTGTATCCGGGGCAGAACACCACCGGGCTCTGTCCGCTGACGACATTCGACAACCTGCCGCTCTACCGCAGCGGCAGTGAACCCGATGCCGATGAGATCGCGCGCCGCCTGCAGGTTTACTGGCACCCTTATCACGCTGCCCTGCAGGCTGAACTGGCCAGGCTGAAGGCCTTGCACGGCTTTGCACTGCTGTGGGACGCGCACTCCATCCGTTCGGTCATTTCCCACTTGTTCGAGGGCGAACTGCCGGTCTTCAATTTCGGCACGGCCGACGGTGCGGCCTGCGCGCCGGGCCTGGGCGAGGACTTGCTGGCGCTGGCCCGGCATCTGGCGCCGCACTATCCGGCTGTATTGAACGGCCGTTTCAAAGGCGGCTACATTACCCGCCATTACGGGCGGCCTGGCCAGCAGATCCATGCGATCCAGCTCGAACTGGCCCAGCGCAGCTACATGCTGGAGCAGGCGCCCTACGCCCTGCAGGCGTCGCTGGCGCAACAGCTCAAGCCGGTGCTGGCGCAACTGGTGGCGCGATTCTCCGCCTTTCGCCCCTGAACCGGGCTTCCGGACCGTTCCATTTGATCCAGCGCAAATGCGCGCCAGCTCTGGCGCTGCAGCCCGTGCGGCTTGATGCATGTCAAGTCTGTTCAGGTGAGCGGGGCTTAGTATGCAGTCATACCAAGTCAACGCAATCAAGTCACCTGCTGAGGTCATCATGTTCAAGAACATCCTGTTGGCAACCGATGGTTCCCGTCTGTGCAACGAATCCGTGAAGGCCGCCATCGCGCTGGCCAAGAGCTGCGGCAGCACGCTGGTCGGCTTGTCGGTGGCGGGTAACCTGCGCGCCTTGTCCATCCCTGAGGTGAGTGTCGGTGTCGATGTGGCGCGGACCGAGGAAGCCGGCCGCGAACGTGCACTGGCCAGCGTTGAAATGATCACCGCGATGGCCCGCGAAGAAGGTGTGCCGTGCACGGTGCAGGTGGCCCAGGGCGGCCGTCCTTACGAAGAAATCATGCGCGTGGCCGAGCGCGAGCACTGCGATGCCATCATCATGGCCTCCAAGGCGCGTTCCACGCTGGGTCGCCTCTTGCTGGGCAGCCAGACGCAGAAGCTGCTCGCGCACAGCAAGGTGCCTGTGCTGGTCTATCGCTGATTGAAGAACAAATGAAGCAATGCGCCCGGCAAGCGGGTGCATCGGGCGGTTGAAAGAGCCGTCATGAAGGTTTGTGGTGTGGAGGGTCGGGCCGTTCCTGTGGAGAGGGACGGCCCTTTTTTTTGCCCGCGTCCCGGGTGCGCCCGGCCGAAAGATTGGTGAAAAGCCACGGCCTTTGTTACAGTCTGCCCTTGTTTTGACGACCACACCAAGGAGCCGGCATTGACCACATCCCCTCACCAGGCCCAGGGCGGCAACGCTTTTACCCGATTCTTCGCGCATGAAGCCGCGGGCGGCATCGTGCTGGCCATCGCTGCGGTGCTGGCGCTGATCATCAGCAACAGCCGCTGGAAAGAAGCCTACGAAGCCTTCACCCGCACTCCGGGCAAGGTCGACATCGGTGGCCTGGTGGTCCTGGCCAAGCCACTGCTGCTGTGGGTCAACGACCTGTGGATGGCGGTGTTCTTCTTCCTGGTCGGGCTGGAAATCAAACGCGAATTCGTCGAAGGCGAACTGGCTTCCCGCAAGCAGGCCATCCTGCCGGCGGCTGCGGCCCTGGGTGGCATGCTGGTGCCGGCCGGCATCTATGCCCTCATCAACCTGGGAGATCCGGTGGCCCTGCGTGGCTGGGCCATTCCGGCAGCCACCGATATTGCCTTTGCCATCGGTATCGTCATGCTGCTGGGTTCGCGCGTGCCCACCTCGCTGAAGGTCTTCCTCACCGCGGTAGCCATCATCGATGACCTGGGCGCCATCGTGGTCATCGCCTTGTTCTATACCGACAATCTTTCGCTGGGCATGCTGGCCGCTGCTGCAATTGGCACGCTGCTGCTGCTGGTGCTCAATCGCAGCGGCGTGCGCCGCGCCGATGTCTACATTGTCGTGGGCCTGGTGATCTGGGTGTGCGTGCTCAAGTCGGGCATCCACGCCACGCTGGCCGGTGTGGTCACGGCCCTGGCCATCCCCATGCGCGATGCGCGGGGTGAGCCGCTGGCCGCCGCCCTGGAGCATGGCTTGCATCCCTGGGTGGCTTTCCTGGTGCTGCCCATGTTTGCCTTCGCCAATGCCGGCGTCTCGCTGCAAGGCATGTCGCTGGGCAGCCTGTTTGAACCGATTCCGCTGGGCATCGCCGCCGGACTGGTGCTGGGCAAGACCATAGGCGTGTTCGGCGCCGCCTGGCTGATGATCCGCAGCGGCCTGGCAGCCGCGCCAGCCGGTGCCAGCACCAGGCAATTCGTGGGTGTGTGCATGCTGTGCGGCATCGGCTTCACCATGAGCCTGTTCATCGGCGGACTGGCTTTCCAGGGGCTCGCCCCGGACTTCGAAGCCAAGCTCAAGCTGGGCGTGCTGGGCGGCTCCATCCTCGCGGGCCTGCTCGGGACGCTGGTGTTGTGGCGTAAAGAGATATAAGCAGCGTGAACATCACGGCCACATATCTTTCTGCGAATTCGAAACGACGTATTGATTAACAAAAACATCACAAATTCGCTTACGAGACGCGCCAAGTCGTCATTTGGCGACGTTTAACCAACTTTCGGTTTTGCATTGCAAAAAATTATATAAAAAATAAGTTATTGCACACCATTAGTGCGATTCCGAGGGGAAACGGGGGTGAAGAGGGCCTTCCGTTTCCACATCGCGAAGTGAATCCATGCGACAACGAAATGCCGGCAGCGAGCTCGGCCATGAATTGCTGCTGCGCAGAACAAGCCATTCTTTACATCACCTTTTGGCAGTAGCAAGATACTTGCACGGGCCTGTAGCGGCGCGGCGTGGAAGGGCGCCGATGCTGACACTACTGACAACAGCGCCCGCAGCAAGCAGGGGATATTGTCGTTTCGACATTTTCACCCCTTGGGACGATAAGCCTGGCGAATAACAGCCCGGCCATCAAAAGCAGAGGAGACAAGCATGAAACTGATGGAATTGCTCATGAGCTACGGTAGCCAGGCACTCGTGTGGTACGCGATGTACGTCATCGTGGGCAGCTGTGCCTTCGGTGCCTACGTCTGGCGCCGCACGCATTTCGGTCACTGATCCTCTCACATTCACCTCGACGCAGCCCGGACTGAAGTTCGACGCTGCGTGCATGACGCAAGGCGAGGGCACAGGACCAGTGCTGGCCTGAAGCATGCCGTTTCCCATCCCGCGCAAGGGCGAGGACATGGGAGCGGTGCCGTGCTGGTAACCCGTGCGCGTCGTCATTGCATGACCCCATCGACCTGCCAGAACGGCGGGAAGCGCTTGACCGGCGCTTCCCGCCGTTTGTCGTTGCGGCTTGCCTGAGCGCGTGCCCCGCACTTCCTTTTGCACACTCCCCGGATCAAAAAAAGCTGCACCGCAGCTTTATTTTCTGTTTTTGCGGTGCTATTCTCCAATCCGCGCAAACGTTTGCGCACTTATAACGGCGTCTATCTTCTAGGAAACGCCGGCAACATCAATACTGGAGACCCAGATGAACAAATTCACCCGCCGCCATTTCGCCATCGCCGCCCTGGCATGTGCAGTCCTCCCCGGTGCCGCCATGGCACAGACTCCGGCCAAGCCCAAGGTGGCCCTGGTCATGAAGTCGCTGGCCAACGAGTTCTTCCTGAACATGGAAAACGGTGCCCGCGAATACCAGAAGGCCAACGCCAGCAAGTTCGACCTGATCGCCAACGGCATCAAGGATGAGCAGGACACCGCCAACCAGATCAAGATCGTCGAGCAGATGATCGTTTCCAAGGTCAATGCCCTGGTGATCGCCCCGGCTGACTCCAAGGCCCTGGTGCCGGTGGTCAAGAAGGCCATCGATGCCGGCATCATCGTGGTCAACATCGACAACAAGCTCGATGACGCCGCCCTGAAGGAAAAGGGCATCACCGTGCCGTTCGTGGGCCCGGACAATCGCAAGGGCGCCAAGCTGGCCGGCGACTACCTGGGCAAGCAGCTGCAAAAGGGTGACAAGGTCGCCATCATCGAAGGCGTGTCCACCACCTTCAACGCACAGCAGCGCACCCTGGGCTTCCAGGATGCGATGAAGGATGTCGGTGCGAATGTCGTGACCGTGCAGTCGGGCCAGTGGGAAATCGACCAGGGCAACAAGGTCGCCGCCTCGATCCTGAACGCCCATCCTGACATCAAGGCCATCCTGGCCGGCAACGACAACATGGCGCTGGGCGCCGTGGCAGCCATCCGCGCCGCTGGCAAGACCGGCAAGGTGCAACTGGTCGGTTACGACAACATCAACGCCATCAAGCCGATGTTGAAGGATGGCCGCGTGCTGGCCACCGTCGACCAGTTCGCCCAGCAGCAAGCCGTCTTCGGCATCGAAACCGCCCTCAAGGCCGTGACCGAGAAGAAGCCGCAAAGCGCTCTGGGTGGCGTGGTCGAGACCAAGGTCTCGCTGGTCACCAAGTAATACCGGCGCCCCTGGCGTCTTCTCCGCAAGGTGCCTGCGCCCGTGACCGGGCGCGGGACTTTGCCTCTCCCTCCTTGTGCGCTACAGAACCATGCAGCCCAACGACTCTCCCTCCCAAGCTTCGCCCTTGCTGACCTTGTCCGGCATCGGCAAGAGCTATGCCGCACCGGTGCTCGATGGCATCGACCTGGACCTGCGTCCGGGCCAGGTGCTCGCCCTGACCGGCGAAAACGGCGCCGGCAAGAGCACGCTCTCCAAGATCATCTGCGGCCTGGTCGATGCCAGCGCCGGCGGCATGACGCTGGATGGCCAACCCTATGCACCGGCATCGCGCACCCAGGCGGAAGGCCTGGGCATCCGCATGGTGATGCAGGAACTGAACCTGATCCCAACGCTGTCGATTGCCGAAAACCTGTTCCTGGAAAAACTGCCGCGCCGCTTCGGCTGGATCGACCGCAAGAAGCTGGCCGAGGCCGCCCGCGCCCAGATGGAAGTGGTCGGTCTCGGTGAGCTGGACCCGTGGACCCCGGTCGGCGACCTGGGCCTGGGTCACCAGCAGATGGTCGAGATCGCCCGCAACCTGATCGGCAGCTGCCGCTGCCTGATCCTGGACGAGCCCACGGCCATGCTGACCAACCGCGAGGTGGAACTGCTGTTCTCGCGCATCGAGCGCCTGCGCGCTGAAGGCGTGGCCATCATCTACATCTCGCACCGGCTGGAAGAACTGAAGCGCATCGCCGACCGCATCGTGGTCCTGCGCGATGGCAAGCTGGTCTGCAATGACGATATCGGCCGCTATTCGACCGAGCAACTGGTGCAATTGATGGCCGGTGAATTGACCAAGGTCGACCTGGATGCCGAACATCGCCGCATCGGCGCGCCGGTGCTGCGCATCCGTGGCCTGGGACGCGCCCCCGTCGTGCAGCCGGCCAGCCTGGCGCTGCATGCCGGTGAAGTGCTGGGCATTGCCGGCCTGATCGGTTCCGGTCGCACGGAACTGCTGCGCCTGATCTTTGGCGCCGATCGCGCCGAACAAGGTGAGATCTTCATTGGCGACAGCCAGCAGCCCGCACGCATCCGTAGTCCCAAGGATGCCGTCAAGGCCGGCATCGCCATGGTCACCGAAGACCGCAAAGGACAGGGCCTGCTGCTGCCGCAAGCCATCAGCGTCAATACTTCGCTGGCCAACCTGGGCAGCGTGAGCCGCGCCGGCATGCTCGATCACGCGGCCGAGAGCAGCGTGGCGCAAGAGTATGTGAAGAAACTGCGCATACGCAGCGGCAGCGTGGCACAAGCCGCCGGCGAATTGTCGGGCGGCAACCAGCAGAAAGTGGTGATTGCCCGCTGGCTGTACCGCGATTGCCCCATCATGTTGTTCGATGAGCCCACACGCGGCATCGACATCGGCGCCAAGTCCGATATCTATCGCCTCTTCGCCGAACTGGCGGCGCAGGGCAAGGGCTTGCTGGTGGTCTCCAGCGACCTGCGCGAGCTGATGCAGATCTGTGACCGCATCGCCGTCATGAGCGCGGGCCGCATTGCTGACACCTTCAGCCGCGATGACTGGTCGCAGGAACGCATCCTGGCGGCCGCCTTCAGCGGTTACGTGGGACGCCAGGAAGCCGTTGCGGCGGCGCATGTGGCGGGCAATACCGCCTGAGCGGCCGGACCCTGCGGCCCCGACTATCAACTGCCAAGATTGAACGAGACAGATGCAAACCTCTTCCTCTACCCCCGCCGCCAGCCGGCAAGCGGCCTACCTGGCCGGTTTCAAGAACTACCTGGGCCTGATGGCCGCCTTGCTGGCGATGTGCGTGATGTTCGCCTTCCTGAGCGAGAACTTCCTCAGCGCCGCCACCTTCATCACCCTCACCAATGACATCCCGCCACTGGTGGTGATGTCGGTAGGCATGACCTTCATCCTCATCATCGGCGGCATCGACCTTTCGGTCGGTTCGGTGATGGCGCTGGCGGCCTCGATGCTGTCCATGGCCATGGTGCGCTGGGGCTGGCCGCTGTACGCTGCAGCCCCCCTGGGCGTGGTGGTGGCGGCACTGTGCGGTACGCTGACCGGCCTGGTCTCGGTGCACTGGCGCATTCCTTCCTTCATCGTCTCGCTGGGCGTGCTGGAAATCGCGCGCGGCCTGGCTTACCAGGTCACCAACTCGCGCACCGAATACATCGGCAGCGCCGTGGACGTGATCAGCTCGCCCGTGCTCTTCGGCATGTCGCCAGCCTTCCTGTCGGCCATCGCCATCGTCATCATTGCGCAACTGGTACTGACCCGCACCGTGCTGGGCCGCTACTGGATCGGCATCGGCACCAATGAAGAAGCGGTGCGCCTGTCCGGCGTGAACCCCAATCCCAGCAAGATCCTGGCCTTCGCCCTGATGGGCGCGCTGGCCGGTATCGCGGCGCTGTTCCAGGTCTCGCGCCTGGAAGCGGCCGATCCCAACGGCGGCGTGGGCATGGAACTGCAGGTCATCGCGGCGGTGGTCATCGGCGGCACCAGCCTGATGGGCGGCCGGGGCTCCATCGTGAGCACCTTCATCGGTGTGCTGATCATTTCGGTACTGGAAGCAGGCCTGGCCCAGGTCGGCGTGAGCGAGCCGATGAAGCGCATCATCACCGGCGCCGTCATCGTGGTGGCCGTGATCCTGGATACCTATCGCCGCCGCGGCCAACGCCACGCGCGCTGAACGAAGACGCCATGGCCACCATCAAGGATGTCGCCAGGCTGGCCGGGGTGTCCTACACCACGGTCTCGCATGTGCTCAACCAGACGCGTCCGGTCAGCAGCGACGCCCGCGAGCGCGTGCTGGCCGCGGTCAAGGAACTGGACTACGTGCCCAGTGCCCTGGCGCGTTCGCTGCGCAGCAAGGTCACGGGCAGTATCGGCCTCATCATTCCCAACAACACCAACCCGTATTTCTCGGAGCTGGCGCGCGGGATCGAAGACCACTGCTATGGCGCCGGGTACAGCGTCATCCTTTGCAATTCGGACGATGATCCTGACAAGCAGCGCGATTACCTGCAGGTCCTGCAGACCAAGCGCTGCGATGGCCTCATCATCGCGACCCTGAACCAGGCCGATCTCAACCCGGCGGGCAGGCTCGATATTCCGACCGTGCTGCTGGACCGAGCGCCCAAGGAACTGGACATCGACCTGGTCAGCACCGACAACGCACTCGGTGGCAGCCTGGCGGCGCGCCACCTGCTGGAGCTGCAGCGCCGCCATGTGGCCTGCATCGCCGGACCGGATGGACTGGAACTGTCGGACGAACGCGTGCAGGGATTCCGCCAGACATTGCAGGCGGGTGGCCTGGCGCTGGCCGAGGGCGACCTGCTGCATGCGGATTTCAGCGGCATCGGCGGCTATCAGGCCGCGATGCAATTGCTGCAGGGGAGGGGCGAAGGAGAACGTCCGGACGCCATCTTCTGCTGCAACGACATGATGGCCATCGGTGTGCTGCGTGCCGCCGGTGAATTGCAGATCGAGGTGCCGGGCGAATTGTCGGTGGTGGGTTTCGACGATATCGAGCTGGCGCAATTCGTTCATCCTCCGCTGACCACGGTGGCACAAAATACCCGCAAGCTGGGCAACCTGACGGCGCAGTTCCTGCTCGAACGCATCGCCGACCCCAGCCTGCCGGCGCGCCGCGAGACGGTGGCGCCGCAACTCCAGCGGCGCGGCTCGACCGCCCCGCGCCCCAAGCAGAACTGAACACGTCACAACGCAACTGAACAAAGAGAACACACATGATCGTCATCATCGGCAGCGTCAACATGGACCTGGTCTTGCGCGTACCGCGCATGCCCTTGCCGGGTGAAACCCTGGCCGGCGACAAATTCATGACCATCCCCGGCGGCAAGGGCGCCAACCAGGCCGTGGCCTGTGCCCGCCTGGCCGCGCCCGGCACCAGCGTGGCGATGGTCGCCTGCGTGGGCGACGACGCCTTCGGCGGCCAGATGCGCGACTCCATTACTGCCTGCGGCATCGATGACCGCTACATCGACGAAGTAGCGGGCGAAGCGACCGGTATCGCCTCCATCATGGTCGACGCCAACGCCCAGAACAGCATCGTCATCGCCGCCGGCGCCAATGGCCGGCTGGATGTGGAGCGAATCGAACGCGCCCGTCCGCTCATCGAGCAGGCCGCCATCGTGCTGCTGCAACTGGAAGTGCCGATGCCTACCGTCATCCACAGCATCGAACTGGCTCACGCCCTGGGCAAGACCGTGGTGCTCAATCCTGCACCGGCACAAGCCTTGCCCCGTGAACTGCTGCAGAAGATCGATTACCTGATCTTGAATGAAATCGAAGCGGCGATGCTGGCCGAGGAACAGTCCGAAGACATTCCACTTCTGGCGCGTAAGCTCCATGCACTGGGCGCTCGCAATGTGGTGGTGACGCTGGGCGAGAAGGGCGTCTATGGATCCTTCGCCGATGGCCAGCAGCGCCACCTTCCGGCACGCAAGGTGCAGGCGGTCGATACCACCGCAGCGGGCGACACTTTCATCGGCGGCTTCATTGGCGCCATTGCCCAAGGCCACGACCAGTTCGACGCCATTGCCTATGCCCAGGCCGCGGCTGCCCTGAGCGTCACGCGTGTCGGTGCCCAAACCTCCATTCCCACGCGCGACGAAGTCGTGCTCTGATTTCTTGTTCCTTCATTGCCATGAAAAAGACTGCCTTGCTCAACGCCGCCATTTCCGAGCTCATTGCCACCATGGGCCATGGCGATACCCTGGTCATCGGTGATGTCGGCTTGCCGGCGCCGGCCGGTGTTCCGGTGATCGATCTTGCCGTCACGCGGGGCGTGCCCGATTTCATGACCGTGCTCAACACGGTGCTCAGCGAATTGCAGGTTGAATTCCACATCGTCGCCGATGAAATGCAGAGCGTCAGTCCTGCATTGGCCGCGCAGGTTGCGGCGCTGGACTTGCCGCAACGCCGCAGCATGTCGCATGAGGATTTCAAGCAGGCCACCGCGCGCGCCAAGGCTTACATCCGCACTGGGGAATGCACGCCTTATGCCAACATCATCCTCGGCTCAGGCGTGGTGTTTTAAGCAAAAAGGTGTACAAAAAATACATTTACACCTCTAGTTGTGTGATGACTTTGCGACACTTCCACAAATAGTCGCTTGCCCTTGTTGTTTGGCATGCGCGGATGTCGCATCATGTTGCCTACGGAAAAGTTCGAGGGAACTGCGTTCGCGCTGTTCAATAAAAAGAAGCTGGATCTTCGAGGAAGCGGAAGAGACAGAACAATAAATGAACAGCATAGGGAACAGCATGTTTGCATATTTCGGAAACCTCAAGGTCGCAGTGCGCCTGGCGGCCGTGTTCGCCGTCGTCGTGGCCTTGCTGGCGGTGGTCAGCGTCACGGCCTTCGTCAAGATCAACAACATCAATCGCGGCATCGACCAGATCGTCAATGACCGCTACCTGAAGGTCCGCTGGGCCTTCGACCTGCGCGATGGCGTCAATGAGCAGATCAAGTACCTGCGCGGCATTGCCATCGATATCAGCAATGTGCAGGCCAACGAAAAGCGATTCGGGCAGCTCGATGTGGCGGTCAAACAGACCAAGGAAGCCCTGGACAAGATCGCCGCGCGTCAGGTCACGGAGGTCGGCAAGAAGAAGATCAAGGTGCTCGATGAAGCGCGCCAGGCCTTCGATGCCAGTGAGCGTGAGTTCCTGGCGCTCATCCGCGCCGGCAAGAGTGAGGCCGCTGACGAATACGTCCTGCGCAAGATCACCGATACCCAGAACAACTACCTGGCCTTGGCGCGTGCCTTCGCCGATTCGCAGGATAGCCAGCTCCAGGCAGAAGGTGCCAAGGCAGTGGCTGATGGCGCCCTGGCCATCCAGGTCACGCTGGCGTGCTCGGTCATGGCCGTGCTGGCGTCCATCATCCTTGGCTACCTGATGGCGCGCTCCATCGTCAAGCCGCTCAACGAGGCCGTCCGCGTGGCCGAGAACGTCGCCGCAGGCGACCTCACCACCCGCATCGAACCCCATTCCAAGGACGAAACCGGCCAGCTCATGGTGGCCTTGCGCAAGATGAACGACAACCTGGTCGACATTGTCTCCGGCGTGCGGCGCAGTACCGACTCCATCGCCACTGCCTCGGGCGAAATTGCCAGCGGCAACCTGGACCTGTCTTCCCGTACCGAGCAGCAGGCCGGATCGCTCGAAGAGACCGCATCGGCCATGGAAGAAATGACCTCTACCGTGCGCCAGAACGCCGACAACGCACGCCAGGCCAACCAGCTGGCCGCCACCGCCTCCGAGGTGGCCAAGCAGGGCGGCGAGATCGTCGGCCGCGTGGTGACCACGATGGAAGAGATCAACCAGTCCTCGCGCAAGATCGTCGACATCATCGGTGTCATCGATGGCATTGCCTTCCAGACCAACATCCTCGCCTTGAACGCGGCCGTGGAAGCGGCACGGGCGGGCGAGCAGGGACGGGGCTTTGCGGTGGTGGCCTCGGAAGTGCGCTCGCTGGCCCAGCGCTCGGCCGCTGCGGCCAAGGAAATCAAGGGCCTCATCAGCGATTCCGTAGCCAAGGTCGAGGGGGGCAGTGCCCTCGTGGCCGAAGCCGGCAACACCATGCAACAGGTAGTCAGCAGCGTGCGCAGCGTGACCGACATCGTCGGCGAGATCTCGGCTGCCAGCGTCGAGCAGAGCACCGGCATCGAGGAAATCAACCGCGCCGTCGGCCAGATGGACGAAAGCACCCAGCAAAACGCCGCCCTGGTGGAACAGGCCGCAGCGGCTGCGGGCGCCTTGCAGGAGCAGGCTGCAAGGCTGGCGACGGCCATCAGCATCTTCAAGCTGGCGCAAGGCGCGAACGCAGCGCCGGCCGCGCAGGCCAAGCCGGCCAAGCCGGCAGCAGCGGTGCGTCCAGCGCCGCTGGTCAAGCCTGCACCGGCTCCCAGCGTCTTGCGGGTGAGCGCGGCACCGACCACGGCGGCACCGGCCAGCAAGGCCGTGGCCCGCGCCGATGAAGACCTCTGGGAAACTTTCTGACCCATCGCGCTTTGCCAACCACCCCGGCGTTGCCGCTCCTCTGACAAGGATGCGGCTCGCCCTCCTATAGCGCTGGTTTGCCCCGAAGCTGATACTGTTGCGTTTGCACGGTTCATATCAGTCAGCGAAAAAGGGGAGACATGCGCGTGGGCGGGCATCCGGGAACGATAATGGCCAAGGCTTCGAAGATCCTGGCCTGGGCTGCACTGACGCTGCTCGGCTTGGTGGCCGTGCTGGCGCTGGCTATCGCGCTCTTCGACTGGAACCTGGCCAAGCCCTGGATCACCCACAAGCTTTCCACCGTGCTGGCCCGCGAGATCCGGGTGGATGGCCCCATCAGCTTGGGCTGGTCGCTGGTGCGCAATGACAAGGGCGGCGCCGAGTGGCTGCCGCAACTGCATTTCACGGCGCGCGACCTGCATATCGGCAATCCCCACTGGGCCCGCAGTACCGACCACCTGTTGCGCGCCCGTTCGCTCGACCTGCATTTTTCTCCTTTGCCGCTGCTGCGCTGGCATTGGCACATCACCGACCTGCGCGTCGACGGCCTGGACCTGGCGATGGAACGGGTCGACGACCAGCACAAGAGCTGGCGCTTTTCTGACCAGCCGCGCTCGCGCTGGAGTTTCGACATCCACCAGATCGTTTTCGAGCGCGCCCTGATCCGTTATGTGGACCAGCCGCTGGAGATGGACCTGCGTTTCGATGCGCGTCCGCTGGCCAGCCCCGCCAATCAGGCGGCGGAGGTTCGCAAGGAAGCAGGCAACGCAAGTACCGACCCCGCCAATCCCGCCGCGCTGGTCTTGCAGGCGACGGTGTCCGGCCACTTCAAGGAGGGCCGGGTGCAGGGCAGCCTGCGCGGCGGTGCCTTGCCCGACCTGCTCAACGAGAACAGCGTTTATCCGCTGCAGGCTGAGGGCGATGTCGGGGAGGTGCATACCGTCTTCTCCGGCAAACTCATCAACCCTCACCAATTGACGCGTGCCGAGATGCAGCTCCGCCTCAGCGGCGAGAGCCTGGATCGGCTCTACGCGGCCAGTGGCGTTCCGTTGCCGGCGACGCGCCCTTTCACCACCCAAGGCCAGCTCACCATCGAGCGCGTCGATCGCGAGACCCGCGCCTGGGACTGGCGCTATGAACACTTCACCGGCAAGGTGGGCGAGAGCGACTTCGCCGGTGATGCCAGCTACTATCGCGGCCCGCCCAAGAATCGCCTGACCGTCAAGGCCCAGGCCGGATTGCTGCGCTTGTCGGATTACCTGCCTTTGTCCGGCAAGAAGCAGGCCAATGATGCAGACAAGGGCAAAACGCGCGTGCTTCCCGGGGATCCGGCCAAGCCCGAACGCTGGGCCAAGCTGGATGCGGAAATTGGCTTGCATGCAAAGCGCGTTGAGTTGCATCCGGACATCGAATTGCAGGACGCTGCAACCACCTTGCGCCTGCAAGACCAGGTGCTGACCGCAGCGCCCCTGCAGTTCGCGCTGGCAGGTGGAAAGGGAGAAGGCGAGATCCGTCTAGATGGACGCCAGTCGGCTATCGGCGCGCGGCTGCAACTGCAATTGCAAGGGGTGCAGGTGCGCCAGCTGTTCCCGAAGCTGGGCCGGTTCGATGCCACCTTCGGCAAGGTTGACGGCCGGGCTACGCTGTCCGGCAGCGGCAATTCGGTGGCGGCCATGCTGGCGCACGCCAACGGCGAGATCAAGGCGGACTTGAGCGAAGGCACCATCAGCCAATTCATCCTGGAGGCGGCCGGCCTGAACCTGGCCAATGCCGTCTTCGCCAAGCTCTATCGCGACCAGCAGGTCAAGCTGCTGTGTGGTGCGGCCGATGTCAGCGTCAAGGACGGTCTGGCGCAGGTGCGCCATGGCATCCTCAACACGGAAGATGCCGCCATCGACATCCGGGGCCAGGTCGACTTGGGCAAAGAAACGCTGGCCCTGGACGTGGTCCCGCGGACCAAGCAGGTGCGCATCCTGTCGCTGCGCACGCCTTTGTATGTACGCGGCACCTTCGCCCATCCGGACATCGGCGCCAGCAAGGAAGGATTGGCCGCGCGGGCCGGTGCCGCAGCGGCCCTGGCACTGGTGGCGCCGGTGGCGGCGGTGATTCCGCTCATTACCCCGGGACAGAAGATTGCCGACGATTGCGCCCCGCATTCGACTGCGGCGCCTTCATGAGCGACGCCGTTCGCGCCCCTGTTGAGCGCCAGGTGGCCGAGCCCGGCAGGAATATTTTGCGCGGGCGGGAGCGTTTTGCAGGCAGCCGGAGTCATAAGGGCCAATCAACAAGAACGAGCAGGCCAATACCTTATACGCAGCCGGCTGCCATTTGACGGGCAGCAATAGCGGGTTGTCCCAGCGGGGGATTTGTCGCGAAACTGGCCGTACGGCCGGGGAATCCATTACCATGCCGACAAGCTCTACCGTGACGACGCAAGCGTGTTGGCGGAAGACTCAATCAGAACAGCGCGACGAGGAAGGGCGTTATCTTGGATCAGCAAGCGGCAATGGAAGGCAATTCACCCTTGAGCAAGGCGTACCGGCACGCTTTGCTGGAGGCCATCGACGATGGTTTTTGCATCATCGAATTCATCGATGGTCCGCATGGGCCGCTCAGCGACTACGTGCACATCGAAGCCAATTCCGGCTACTACCGGCACACCGGTATCGAGGGCATCGTCGGCAAGCGCCTGCGCGAGATCGAGCCGGACAACGCCCAGGTCTGGCTGGATGTCTACGGGCAGGTCCTGCTGACGGGCCAGCCGCTGCGTTTCGAACAGGAATTCCAGGCCGTGGGCCGCCACATCGAAGTGTCGGCCACGCGTGTGGGGCCGGTGGAGATGCGCCAGGTGTCGGTGCTGTTTCGCGACATCACCGCGCGCCGCCGCACCGAAGCCGCGCTGCGTGAAAACGTCCAGCGCGTGCAACTGGCCCTGGAAGCGGGTGCCATCATCGGCACCTGGATCTGGGACATCCCCGCAGATCGCCTCAACGTCGATGAAGGATTTGCGCAGGCCTTCGGTGTGGCCCCGGAGCGCGACCTGTCGCAGCTGTCCATTGCCGACGTGATGGAGGCCGTCCATCCGGATGACCGCGACATGCTCGCTGCCCGCATTCGCGAAACCCTGGCGCGTGGCGGCACTTACGCGCATCAATACCGTACCCGCCGGCGCGACGGCCGTTACTACTGGCTGGAAGCCAACGGCCGCGTGGAACTGACGCCTGATGGCATCCCCAGCACTTTTCCGGGCGTGCTGATCGACATCGAAGGCCGCCGTGCCGTGGAAGCCGAGCGTGATCGCGCGCTGGCGGCATTGCGCACCCTCAACGACACCCTCGAACAACGTGTGCAGGAGCGCACCAATGCCTTGCTGGAAGCAGAAGAGGCCCTGCGCCAGGCGCAGAAGATGGAGGCGGTGGGACAGCTCACGGGCGGGCTGGCGCATGACTTCAACAACATCCTGGCGGGCATCAGCGGCAGCCTGGAACTGATGAAGGTACGCCTGGCCCAGGGGCGCATCTCCGATATCGAACGCCATCTCAATGGCGCGCAATCGGCCGTCAAGCGCGCCGCTGCCCTGACGCAGCGGCTGCTGGCCTTCTCGCGCCGGCAGACGCTGGACCCCAAGGCGGCCGACCTGAACCGCATCGTGGCCGACATGCATGACCTGATCGGCCGTAGCGTGGGCCCGGCGATCACGGTGGAGACCATCGCTGCGGGTGGATTGTGGAACACCTTCGTGGACATCGGCCAGCTGGAGAATGCCCTGCTGAACCTGTGCATCAATGCCCGTGACGCCATGCCGCACGGCGGGCGGCTGACCATCGAGACGGCCAACCGCTGGCTGGACGACATCGCCGCCATGCAGCGCGGCGTGCAACCAGGCCAGTACGTGTCGTTGTGCGTGAGTGATACCGGCACCGGCATGTCGCCCGATGTGGTGGCGCGCGCCTTCGATCCTTTCTTCACCACCAAGCCGACCGGGCAGGGCACGGGGCTGGGACTATCCATGGTGTATGGTTTTGCCGGGCAGTCCGGCGGGGCCGTACGCATTTATTCAGAACTGGGGCAGGGGGCGACGCTCTGCATCTATCTGCCGCGTCACCTGGGTGAAGCCGGAGAAGACGATTTGCCGCAGTCCGACGAGAACATGGTCGCGACTGCGCCGGGCAGCAAGACCATCCTGGTCGTCGATGACGAGCCGCTGGTGCGCATGGTCACGGTGGAAGTATTGAGCGATCTCGGCTACCACGTGCTGGAGGCCGAAGACGGGCCTTCCGCCCTCAAGGTGCTGGCCGCCTGTCCGGAGCTGGACCTACTGGTCACCGACGTGGGCCTGCCCAACGGCATGAACGGCCGCCAGCTGGCCGATGCCATCCGCGCGCCGCGTCCGGAATTGCCGGTGCTGTTTGTCACCGGCTATGCCGAGAATGCGGTGCTCAATCATGGGCATCTTGAGCGCGGGATGCAGGTGCTGACCAAGCCGTTTGCGGCTGATGTACTGGCGCGCAGGGTCAGGGAGCTGGTGGGGGACGATAGTTCGGATCGCATCGGGTGATGGGATAGCGAGCCCGCCTCCGCAAGGCTATGTAGGCTGGCAAAATGATTTTTTCGTCCAGCAAAAAACTCGCTCAACATTTTCGATAAAGGAAGACTTGTTTTCAATCAGTGGAGACAAGCTTCCTTCGGTTGAAGAACAATCTGCGCTTTCCAGTCCTTGGAGTGCAGCATGCAAGTTCACTCGGCAGCAAGCGCGTTCACGGCCGCGCCCGTCTCCGATAACTATCCCGCTCGTTCCACATCGGCTTCTCCTCTTGTCACCTCGGTGATGTTGGGCGCAGTGCCGCTTATCCATACAAACAATTCTGATCATCCAGATTGCATGGAGGAGGGGGCATGGTCCTGATCGTGTTTGGACTGCTGGCGGTGTTGAGCATCGGGTTCGCGTCCGTGTGCTATGTCGTGATCGACAATCCCGAATTGATAGCGCCTCCGCCACCAGTGAGGACGGCCAATTCTCCGCCCGAGTATGTGATCGGGGACCTCGGTGGGATGCCAGTCAAGATTGATCACAGGATTGTCCAGTTCATCGAGTACGACGGCGATCCTGGCTGGGGCGAGAGGCGCAAAGGGCCGCGTCCTGAACGTACCTACAGCTCGCGCCTGAGCAGCTTCGCTTTCGAGGTCCGGTACCCCGATATGAAAACGCGCGCCGACAAGGATGCGCAAGCAGATTACGAAAAATATCACCCGTTGTCTTCTTCACTCAGGGCGGATCTCAGATGGGCCAATCCTTGGATTGGTGGCGGGATTGAGTCCGGTTCTCGTTATCCGGGGCACGGAGCGATGGATCGCTTGTATCAAGCAACGACTTCGCACCCCGAAACCCGGGCAATGGGTGACCAGCTCGTACCCATAGAGTCAGAGATTCCTGGGCTTGAACTGTTTGTTGATCTGGGTGCACATCCGACCACCGGCGAGTCATGGCGGTATTCCTCGATCGGGTCCGGAGATACCTACTTTCACCGTGATTCGAGCGGGAGGCCCACCACATACATCAATTGCAATTTCCGGAGCGGTACCCGGCGATATTCCCTATGTCAGCACGAGTGGAGCTTGGAATCGCTGGACCTGAATATCTGGGTCAGCACACTTTATCCTCCCGGACTTTTGCCGCACTGGCAGGACATCCAGATCAAGGTCAGTCAATTCATCTTGACCTTCCACCATGCCCAAACGACAGGGCCTGTTTCGCCTCCCGCCAATATCCATCGCTAAATCATTTAGTCAGATACCCCCGATCTCCCGCCACAATGACGATCCATTCAAACCAAATTGGGTACCGTCACTCTTGGTCTTCGCGATCAACAGAGTGCCAGAAAATTGTTTACGCGCGGTATAACAACCGAGGTCCGTGCCGGCCACCAATAACATCTGAGTGATTGCAGATTCGTTACGCGCGTCGCATCGCTGGTGCTGTTCGTAATCGTCTATGCCGAGAATTCGTTGCTCAATCTAGGGAAAGGCATCGTCAGAGCGAGATGCAGGTCTTGATCAAGCCGTTTGCGGCGGATGTGCTGGCGTGCGGGGTCAGGGAGCTGGTGGTGGGAGATGATCGTTCGGATCGCATTGCTTGATGCGACATCGGGGTATCTCCGGAGGGGGATGTCGTCTATCAAAAGGCTTTGATCATCAACCAAAAAACTCACTAAAAAATTTCTATAACTGAAGTCTTGTTTCCAATCGATGGTGACAAGCTTCCCACGCTTGAAGAACAATCTGCTCTTTCCAATCCTTGGAGTGCAGCGTGCAAGCTCAATCGGCAGGACGCGCGTCCCCGGTAACGCCAGTGCCTGATACCTATCCAGCCCCATCCCAGTCGGCGTCTCTTTTTGTCACTTCGTTGATGTTGGGCGCAGTGCCCCTCATGCGGAATACCAGCTCTCTTCGCTCCATGATGATGGTCGACTGCCGGCACCGACATCCTTGTGGGTGGCGTGGGCAGCGATTACCTCGATGGTGGCGCAGGGGCGGACACCATGGTCGGCGGCAAGGGTGACGATGTCTACATCGTCAACAGCGTCAACGATACGGTCTACGAACAAGAGGGCGAAGGCTATGACACCGTCATCACCAGCAGCAACTACCTGCTCAACGCCCACATCGAGGAGCTGCGGCTGCTGGAAGGCTACCGCATCCATGCCACCGGCAACGCGCTCGACAACACGCTCATTGGCAACAGCGCCGACAACATCCTGGATGGCGTGACCGGTGCCGACCTCATGCGCGGCGGTGCGGGCAACGATACCTACTATGTCGACAACGCCGGTGATGTGGTCAGTGAGCGTGCCGGGGAAGGCCGGGACATGGTGCAGTCCAGCGTCAGCTATCGCTTGGGCACGCAGGTGGAAGATCTCCTGCTGCTGGATTTTTCCAAGCCTGAGAAGGGCTCCGTGGATGGCAGGAACGTACTGGTCTACGGCTACCTTGACCGGCGGCGCAGGCAATGATCGCCTCGATGGTGGCAGCGGTGACGATACCTATCGCTATGCGGCTGGAGACGGTGCCGATGTGATCCAGGATGCCGACGGCAACGATACCCTGCTGCTGGGGGAGGGGATCAGCGCCGCCTCGGCACGTACCACGGTACAGTCGGAACGGCTCACGCTGCTCCTGGCGGGAGGCAGCGTGGAAATGGAAGCCAAGGCCGGCAAACTGGTCGACCGCATACAGTTCGCCGATGGCACCGTATGGCATGCGCGGGCGGATGGATCCGGCTATGTCCAGATCCTGGGCGGGCCATTGCATATCACAGGTGATCTCAAGCAAGGACAGACCGTCTCCCTTGATACTGCGCTGGCCAAGCAGGAAGGGCCGGGCAAGGTCTCCTATCGCTGGGAACGCTCCGCCAATGGCATCGACTGGACAGTCATTGCCGGTGCAACCGAAGCACTGTTGCTGCTGAGTGCTGACCTGGTCGGGCATCGCTTGCGGGCCACCATGCAGTCGCTGCTGGAAGATGGCAAGCAAGAGAGCCTGGTCAGCGCCGTCAGCGAGACGGTAGGCAGCGCCGGTCATGGGCCTGTCGAGGCCGTGCGCATCAGCGGCGAGCTGATGCCGGGGGAGCCTCTGGCCGTCAGCAATACAGCGGTGGACATGCAACCGCTGTGGTCTGCCGATGCCCTGGGGAGTGTGCTCACACCGGCACAGGCGCCTCTGGGCAAGCTGGGCATCCCATGGGACCACCCCGGGGCGCTGGGGCGCAGCATCGTCAGCAGCTCAGGCCATGATTATCTGGCTGGTACGGCCGGCGCGGATCGGCTCGTCGGATTGCAGGGCCACGATGAATATATCGTCAACCACGTTGGCGACGTGATCGTCGAGGGTCTCTTCGAGGGTATCGACAGGGTGTATGCCAGCGTCAGCCATACCCTGTCCGACAATGTGGAGAGCTTGACCCTGACGGGTACGATGGCCATTGATGGCAGCGGCAACGACGGCCCGAACTCGATCAATGGCAACCAGGGCGACAACCGGCTCAGCGGGGGCGGTGGCAACGATACCCTCCATGGTGGCGCCGGGTCCGACACCCTGGACGGCGGGCCAGATAACGACTGGCTGGACGGCGGCACGGGGAGCGATATCTACCTGTTCGGCCGTGGCAGCGGCGAAGATACGATCAATGAGGCCGACCGCAGTACCGCAGCGAGGGCATCGATGGATGTGGTGCTCCTGGGCCCTGGCATTGCCCAGGATGACCTGCACGTGTCCCGCAACCGCTGGGATGACCTGATCCTCAACGTGGTGGGCAGTCCCGACAAACTGATGCTTTCAGGCTGGTTTGCCGAGGCCGGGAGTGCCATTGACCAAATCAGGTTCCGCGACGGGTCGGTGTGGGATGCGGCGAAGCTGACCGAACGATCCGCAATGGCTACCCGGCATGACGATTATCTCGTCGGAACCGCCGGTCCCGACCGGCTCGAAGGGCTGGCTGGCGATGACACCTATGTCGTCAATCATGCCGGCGACGTCATCGTGGAGAAACGCGGCGAGGGCGTGGACAAGGTCATGAGCACCGTGAGTTTCACCCTGACGCCCGAGCTGGAACACCTTGAACTGACCGGTAACGGCAACATTAATGGCCGGGGCAATGCCGGGGCCAATCGCCTCCTTGGCAACTGGGGCCGGAACGTTCTTGATGGGGGAGCCGGCGACGATTACCTTGCCGGCGGCGGTGGTGGCGATACCTATCTCTTCGGACCAGGTTCTGGTACGGATATCATCGACATCAATGATGGAGACGGTACGGATGATGATCGCATCAGGATCGGGACGGGCGTCATCGAGCAACAGATCTGGCTGCGCCGGGTGGATGAGGATCTCGAACTGAGCCTGTTCGCATCGGGGGACAAACTCAGCTTCAAGGAATGGTTTGCCGACGATTCCAAACGCTGGGACCGCATGGAGTTGAGCAACGGCAGATGGCTGGGGGCGGCTGATGTGGATGCGCTGGTCTCTGCCATGGCCGCCTTTGCGCCGCCACTGGTCGGCCAAGCGGCCTTGACGTCCAGCTATCAGACGGCCCTGGGTGCCGTCATCGCCGCAAGCTGGCACTGAGGCTGCATTCTGCGGCACTCCATCTGCATTTCGTCGCATCCCGCTATCGACATGATTCGGGCCCCAGCACAATCGCTCCATCGATTTGCTGAAAGCCTGCCATGTCCCTCACCCCCGTCATTGCCCTGCACCTGAGCGCCGCACTTGCCGCTGTCCTTATCGGTCCCTTCGCCTTCTGGGCCCGCCTGGGCCGCACGGTACGGCCACGGTGGCACCGTGTCCTGGGCTATGGCTGGTTGACTTGCATGGTCATCACCGTCCTCTCGGCGCTCTTCATCCGTTCGTATGACCTGCCCAACATGGCGGGCTACACGCCGCTGCACCTGCTGGTGCCAGTGACGACCTTCCTGCTCTGGCGTGGCCTCTCTGCAGTGATGCGGGGCGACATCGCGCTGCACCGGCGCTTCATGCAACGGGTCTACATCGGTGCTTGCCTGGTGGCCGGTGCATTCACCTTGCTGCCTTCGCGCTATCTTGGCCAGCTGGTCTGGGGGCAATGGCTGGGTTGGCTCTGAGGCCCTAGAGCGCCGCGCCGAAGAAGGAACCGATCGCCGCCGTGCAGCCCATCGCCAGCGAGCTCCAAAGACTCACGCGCAGGGCTCCCTTCCACAAATTGGCGCCGCCCGTCTTGGCAGCGACCGCGCCCAGTACCGCCAGCGAGAGCAGGGCGGCGATCACGATGGCCGGCAACAGCGTAGCCACAGGCGCCAGCACGACCACCGCCAGCGGCAAGGCCGCACCGACCGCAAAGCTCAGGGCCGAGACCACGGCCGCCTGTACCGGCCGCGCGGCCGTGGTTTCCGAAATGCCCAGTTCATCGCGCGCATGCGCATCGAGAGCATCGTGGGCCATCAGTTGCGTGGCGACCTGGTGCGCGGTGTCCTGGTTCAGGCCGCGGCGCATGTAGATGCCCATCAGTTCGCGGTGTTCGCCTTCCGGATCCATGGCCAGCTCCTCGCGCTCCTGGCTCAGGGCAGCGTGTTCACTGTCGGCCTGTGAATGCACGGAGACGTATTCGCCGGTGGCCATCGACATGGCCCCCGCGACCAGTCCGGCCACGCCGGTCAGCAACACGTTCTCATGCGTGGCGTTGGCCGCTACCACGCCCACCAGCAGGCTGGCAGTGGAGACGATGCCGTCGTTGGCACCCAGGACGGCGGCGCGCAGCCAGGAGATGGCGTCAACCTTGTGATGTTCGAGATGGAATTTGGCCATGGCACTTCTGTTCATATGCGGGTAGCGGAATGGCGCAGATTCTAGGGCGGCGCCGGCGCAAAGGCCACGACAATTAGCGAAAATGAGGGTAATTCGCATTTGTCCGGATCCATGCGGGCGCTACCCGAGCTTGCGGCGCGACGGTACTTCATGCATTCCCACGCGGATGACAGCGGTATGGAGGGCTTGGTGCAGGCGCCGGCCTATCCCTGCACCCGGGCCCGTTTGCTAATCTCGGCAGCAGGCCGGGCCGCCATCACCGATGTGCCCCGGCCGTGTCAAGGAGACCAGTCATGTCAGATCGCAAGCCCAAGACCGCCATCGCCATCGTTGGCGGCATCGTCGTATTGGCCCTTATCGGGGGCATGCTCCTATTGGGCGTGTTTCAGGCATCAGGCCATAGCTGAATCGCAGTGGCACCGTTGCGATGTTCTGATGGCGCCACCTCGTCACCTCATACGACGTTGAGCGGAATCTTCAGATAGCGCACGCCATTGGCTTCGGCCGGCGGCATCTGGCCGGCGCGCATGTTGACCTGGACCGAGGGCAGCAGCAGGGTCGGCATGTCCAGCGTGGCATCGCGTGCGCTCCGCATGGCGACGAAGGCGTCTTCACTGATGCCTTCATGCACGTGAATGTTGTGCTGGCGCTCTTCGGCCACGGTGGTCTCGAAGCGCAGTTCACGGCCGCCCGGCTGGTAGTCGTGGCACATGTAGAGCCGGGTCTGCGCCGGCAGCGACAACACGGCGTGGATGGAGCGGAACAGCCGGCGCGCGTCGCCGCCCGGAAAGTCGCAACGTGCCGTGCCGTAGTCCGGCATGAACAGGGTGTCGCCGACGAAAGCGGCAACCTGGTCCGCCTCCTCCACGACATAGGTGACACAGGCCGGGGTATGTCCGGGCGTGTGCATCACGCGCGCCTGCAACTGGCCGATCTGGAAGCGTTCTCCCTCGGTGAAGAGGTGATCGAACTGGCTGCCGTCATGTTCAAACTCCGTGCCCGCGTTGAAGAGCTTGCCAAAGACCTGCTGCACCTGCCGGATATGTTCGCCGATGGCGATGCGGCCGCCCAGCTTCTGTTTCAGGTAGGGCGCGGCGGACAGGTGGTCGGCGTGTGCATGGGTTTCCAGGATCCATTGCACGGTAGCGCCCAGCGCCGCTACCCGCGCGATCAGATGATCGGCGCTGCCGGTGGAGGTGCGCCCGGACTTGGGATCGTAATCGAGTACGCTGTCCACCAGCGCGCAGTGCAAGGTGGCGCGGTCCAGCACGATGTAGCTGACGGTGCTGGTGGCGGGATCGAAGTGGCCTTCGATATGCAGTTTGTCCATGGGTAATCCTGGTGTTGTTTCTTCACATTCAACTGTACGGATGACGGCGCGGGCTCGCGAGGACGGGCCACGAGCTGTCTTTTCGTTCATTTCGCCTGGAAGCGCTCGATCCAGGCGAACAGCAGCATACCAGCCAGCATTGCCATCACGAACGCCAAACCCTTCAGCGACCCCATGCCCAGCAACACCAGCGCCGGTCCCGGACAGATGCCCGCCAGGCCCCAGCCGACACCAAACAGCACGCTGCCCAGCACCAGCCGCCGGTCGATACCGCGGGCGGTGGGCAATTGCATGGGCGCGCCCAGCAGCGAGCGGGACCTGCGCCGCGCCAGGGTGAAAGCAGGCATGCCGATGGCGATGGCGCCGGCCATGACCAAGGCCAGGGAGGGATCCCAATGACCGGCCAGATCGAGAAAGCCCAACACCTTGGCCGGATCGGCCATCCCCGAAACGATCAGGCCCAGGCCGAACAGCAGTCCAGCAGCCAGGGCGGCGAGCTTGCGCAGGCGGTTCATGGAAGGGCTCCTTGCAGCCCAAGCACGTGGCGCAACAGGTAGACGCTGGCGAATCCGGCCGCCATGAAGCAGGCCGTCGCCACCGCCGAGCGCAGCGACAGGCGCGACAATCCGCACACCCCATGCCCGCTGGTGCAGCCAGCGCCGTAACGCGTGCCGACGCCTACCAGCAATCCGGCCAGGACAATGAGCGGGATGCCGGTATCGATGCGAACGGCGGGCAAGGCCGCCACCAGCGCATACAGGGCAGGTGCCAGCAGCAAGCCCAGCACGAACAGCCAGCGCCAGCTGTTGTCCTCCGCGCGCAAGGAAAGCAGTCCGGCCACCATGCCGCTGATGCCGGCGATGCGGCCATTGCAGAGCACCAGCACCGACGCCGCCAATCCGATCAGCAGGCCGCCGGCCAGCGATGCGCCAGGGGTAAAGGCATTCCATGCAAACTCCATGCTCACTCCTTGGGACAATAAAGTTGATACATCAGCGCCAGCATCTCCAGCAAGCGAGGATCGCTGACCCGGTAATAGACGCGCTTGCCCTCGCGCCGGGTACTGACCACCCCCTCATTGCGCAACACGCCAAGTTGTTGCGACAGCGTGGGCTGGCGGATGTCTAGCGTCTCTTCCAGCTCACTGACGCACATCTCCGCCTGCGAGAGCTGGCACATCAGCAGCAGCCGGTCTTCATTGGCGAGCACCTTGAGCGCTGCCACCGCTTGACCGGCAGCGTGGCGCATCGGATCGGCTTGCAAAAGGGCAGGGCTGCTCATCGGGAAATATTATTCATAAATATATTATATGAAAATGTATATTAATTCCGTCGCGTGCTTGGTGCAAGCTGAATTGGCGATAAAAGGGGTACGGGGGAGAAAAACGGCGAGGAAGAGAGTGATAAGCGGCTGTGTTTCCGGCGCAAGGGCCATACCGACCTGCCGGACAGATCAGGAAGAAGCGTGCAGCAGGTCGATCATGTGGCGGCTGGCCTGTTGGGCAGCCGCCATGGCTTCCTCGGCGAAGGAAAATGGGGCATCCTCGCCGCAGAATTGCAGTTCGCCATTGATGTAGAGATCCCAGGTCCAGCCACTGCCGGTATTCCCCGGGCATTTGAGCTCTATCCTGACCAGCTCGTCGCGATACCTGAACAGTGCCTTCCTCATTGTGTCCGCCGGGTTTCTTTTGGTGTGCAGCAAGTCAGACAATGCTTGCCCCTGAGTTGCCAAAGTGTACGCTATTACCACCTTGGCAATATTGGCATTAGCTTGCATATTGTTGCGCAAACTGTCTAGTCTACCGATGAGTAGTAAAAAATGCTGATGGGTAACCGACGGGGATCATCAGGAAGGATGCGGGCCGCCCGCCAGCAGGCGATCGAGCAATTCATCGTAGTGATGCTGCGGGGTGGTGATGGCGTAGAAGCTTTCCACCAGCTCGCTGGTCTGCCCGGCCACCACCAGGGTGCCGTTGCGCAACTCATCCTGCACCACCACTTCCGGCAGGACGGTGAGCCAGCCGCTGTCGCGCGCGATCAGGCGCAGCATGGCCATGTCATCCACCTCGGCGCGCATGCGCGGGCGGACGTCGCTGGAGATGCAAAGGGCATCGAACTGCATGCGCAGTGCATGGCGCGGACCGGGCAGGGCCATGTCGATCCCTTCCAGGTCTTGCGGAATGCGCAGGCTGCGCGCTTCCCAGCGGTGCGCCGGTCCCACCACCGAGACTGCCTGGCTACCCAGGAATCGGCAGTGCAGGGGGCGATCCGGGTCGGAAGGAACGGTTTCATTGGCCAGTACGACGTCGAGCTGGTGCTGCATGAGCCGCTCCAGCAAGCCTTCCAGCAAGCCCGACTCCAGTGTCAGCGAGACCGAGGGGTCGGAGAGCATGGGGCGAATCCAGTTCTCCTGGTAATTACGCGACAGCGTGGCCACGCTGCCCACCCGCAAGCGCGTCACGCCGGCCGAACGGCCTTCCAGCCGGCCCAGCATTTCCTGGCTCAGGCCGAAGATGTTGTCGGCGTAGTTGAATACCAGCTGGCCGGTATCGGTCAAGCTCAGCCGGCGTCCCTCGCGCAGGAAGAGATCTTCATCCAGCTGCTTTTCCAGCTGACGAATCTGTGCCGATACTGCCGATTGGGAAGTATGCAACTCCTCGGCCGCCCGGGTCAGGTGGCCCAGCTTGGCGACCCGCCAGAAGTAGCGTAGATGATGAAAGTTAAGCTGTTCTAGACGCATCGTTCGTATTTATCAATGAATTCGTTCTGATAAATGTAATTTACAGAACGATCAATGGCAAGCATCATGGCCTTATTCACTATGCATGAGGTTTCTTGTCATGACGACCAATTCCCTCCTGGCTTTCAGTGCCTGGGCCACGCCGGCGCTGATGCTGGCCGCGGCCCTGGTGCTGGGCTTCTCGCGGATGACCCCGCCGCGCGTCTGGACGCTGTTCCAGTCGCTGTCCCTGCTGTCGCTGCTGATGGCCTTGCTCACGCTCGTCGCCGGACGTGATGGCGCGCCTTGGCCGGGCGTGCTGCATCTGTCCACCCTGGGCCTGGTGCTGGCGCTGCTGGTGCAAGCGCTGGGCACCGTGATCGGCAGTTTTTCCGCACGCTACCTGCAGGGCGAGCATGGCCAGCGCCAGTATGCCGCTGCGCTGGCCGTCGTGCTGACGGCCGTACACCTGCTGCTGCTGGCCGACCACTGGGTGGTGCTCATCGCCGCCTGGGCCATCGTCGGCCTGGCCCTGCAGCGGCTGCTGTGCTTCTACCCCGAGCGGCCTTTTGCACGTCTGGCTTCCTACAAGAAAAGCATCGCCGACCGCCTGGCCGATGTATTGCTGATCGTGGCTGCGGCGTTGGCCTGGCGGGAAGTGGGCAACGGTTCCTTCTCGGCGTTGTGGGCGCATGTAGCGCAGCAGGGCATGTCCACCAGCCTGCAGGTCAGCGCGCTGTGCCTGACGCTGGCGGTGATCCTGCGCACCGCGCTGCTGCCGGTGCATGGGTGGCTGATCCAGGTGATGGAGGCACCCACGCCGGTGTCGGCCCTGCTGCATGCGGGTGTGGTCAACCTGGGTGGCTTCGTGCTGGTGCGCTTTGCACCCTTGCTGGAGCAGGCTATCGCGGCGCGCGCCGTGCTGCTCATCGTCAGTGCCGGTACCGTGCTGCTGGCGGGGCTGGTGATGCTGACCCGCATCAGCATCAAGGTCAAGCTGGCCTGGTCGACCGTGGCGCAGATGGGTTTCATGCTGCTGGAATGCGCCGCGGGCCTGTACTTCTTTGCCGCCCTGCACCTGATCGGGCACTCGCTCTACAAGGCGCACGCTTTCCTGTCCGCTTCCTCGGTGGTGCGCGAGACCCGCTTGGCGGCCTTGCATAGCCCGTCCGTGCCGACGACGGCCAGCGTCATCCTGGCACCGCTGGCCAGCGTGGCGATGGTGCTGGGCCTGCACAGCCTGAGCCCGCATCCGGCCTGGCCATGGTGGTGGAGCGGCATCCTCGGCCTGGCCTGGGCACCGCTGCTGTGGCGCGCGCAGGCCGGCGGCACCGGCCGCCTGCGCAGCGGGCTGCTGGGATTGCTGGGGGCGGCCGGGCTGACGGTGGCCGCGCTGCTGGCCCACCTGCTGCCGCTGCACATTGCCGACATGCCGCGCAGCGTCTTCGGGGTCACGGCACTGCTGGCGATGCTGGCGCTGTACGTCTGCATGGGCCTGCTGCAACTGGCACCGCACGCCATGGCGGCCTGGCGCCGCCGCAGCTACGCCGGCTTCTACCTCGATGAAGCCTATACCCGCCTGGCGCTGCAGTGGTGGCCCTCGAACTGGGCGCCCAGCGCCCGGCGGGCTGCTGCAGCACAACATGTGAACAATCCCGCCAGCGATGGCCGTGGACAGGGCTGAGCCCGCCTCACCGGAGAAGAGCATGAACAATCCATTCGACCAAGACACCCAGGCGCTCGCTACCGCGCCCGCCGCCTGGAGCGCCGAGCTGGAACAGCGCTTGCAGCAAGCCTGCCAGGATGCCTGCGCTGCCATCGCCCCGGCCTGGCCACTGGACCGCGCCATCGCCGTCAATCCGCACTGGTCGCGGGTCGGCATGCCGCTGCGCCAGGTGGCGGCGCGCATGGCCTTGCTGGGCGGAATCCAGGTATTCCCGCCCAAGGAACAACTGCAACAGGCCTGGGACCAGGGCCGGGTGACCCAAGCCGACCTGGAGTACGCACTGGCCCAATCCATCGAGGCCCAGGAGCGCGGTTTCGACGTTGACCACTGCCTCGGGGTGCTGGCCGCGGCCAATACGCCGCCGCGCCTGCCGCTGCTCATCGACGTGCTGGACAACGACCCGCAGCGTCATACCCGGCTCTCCTGGCGCCAGGCCATCACGCACCAGGTCAGCCAGACCTGTGCCGCCTATTTCGACCAGCACCAGGCCGACTGGCAGCCCGAGCGTGGCCTGGGCCTGTATGCCTTCTGGCGCGAGACGCTGGAGCACGACCACGGCATCGGCCTGCTGATGGGGCTGCCGCACATCGCCGATGGCATCCGCGCGCTGCCGGCCTGCGCGCGCGAGGCCGAACGCTGGGTGATGCGGCGCATGGACTTGCCGCCGGATGTGTGGGCCGACTACCTGGAATCGGTCCTGCTGACCGTCAACGGCTGGGCCTCCTGGTGTGCCTACCTGGGCTGGGAGGCGAAACTGGCCGGCCGCAGTGATGAACACCTGCGCGAACTGCTGGCCATCCGCATGGCCTGGGGCGCCTTGCTGCTGGAGTGCAAGGACGACGAAGCCGCCAGCCACGCCTTCCATACCGTGCAGCAGGCCTGGTCCCGTTCGCAGGAGCGCCTGGAACAGGCGCGCCAGGACCTGCTGGTCGATGAACTGTGGCAGCTCGCGCTGGAGGCGGGATACCAGCGCAAGCTCGCTGCGGCCTTGCTGCAGCAGTCTGCGAAGGTGGACACCAAGGCCGAGGTGCAGGCCGCGTTCTGCATCGATGTGCGCAGTGAACCGCTGCGGCGGGCGCTGGAGGCTGTCCATCCCGGCATCCAGACCCTGGGTTTTGCCGGCTTCTTCGGGCTCCCGGTGGCCTACACGCCGTTGGCCACCGAGGCCAGCCGTCCGCAGCTGCCGGGCCTGCTGGCGCCCGCTTACCAGGTGCATGATGTGGTGGCGCCTGCCGCGGGGGCGGCCGATGGCGGCGTGCTGGCCAGTGCCGTAGCACGGGCGCGGCGCAAGACGCTGGCGTTCAAGGAGCAATGGCAGGGCAATACGCGCTGGCCGGGCTCGGCGTTTTCCTTCGTCGAGGTGGCCGGTGTCACGGCGCTGGGCGGCTTGTGGCAATGGTTGCGGCCCGGCCAGGCCGAGCGTGCGCGCGACGATCTGGCGGGATTGCCGGCGCGCTACCGCGACGTGTGCCGGCCGCAGCTGGTGGGCGTGACCCTGGCCGACAAGGTCGCCTTGGCGGCGCGGGTCCTGCACGCCATGGGGCTGGACCGGGAGGTGGCCCCGCTGGTGCTGCTGGCCGGCCATGGCAGCCAGTCCGCCAACAATGCACATGCAGCGGCACTGGATTGCGGCGCCTGCTGCGGCCAGACCGGCGAGGTCAACGCCCGGACGCTGGCACACCTGCTCAACGAAAACGAGGTGCGGCGCGGCCTGCTGGAACAGCAGATCTTCATCCCGGAAGACAGCCACTTCCTGGCCGTGCTGCACAACACGACCACCGACGAGATCGAAGCCTTCGATCTCGACCTGCTGCCAGCGGCCGCCCGTTCGCGCTGGCAAGCGCTGCAACCGGTGCTGGCCGAAGCGGGTGACCGCGTGCGGCGCGAGCGGGCGCTGCGGCTGGGCATGCAAGCAGCCCAGGCGGCCCCGGCGCTGCTCAAGCAACTGCGCCGCCGCGCCAATGATGGCGCCGAGACCCGCCCCGAATGGGGCCTGACCGGCAACGCCGCCTTCCTGATCGCGCCGCGTGCGCGCAGCCGTGGGCTGGACCTGGGCGGACGCTGCTTCCTGCACGATTACGACGCCAGCCAGGACCAGGACGGCAGCGTGCTGGAACTGCTGATGACCGCTCCCATGCTGGTGACCCACTGGATCAACTGGCAGTACCACGCCTCCACCAGCGACCCGCAGCGCCTGGGCAGCGGCAACAAGCTGCTGCACAACGTGGTGGGCGGCACCATTGGCGTGTTCGAAGGCAATGGCGGCGACCTGCGCATCGGCCTGTCGCGCCAGTCGCTGCACGACGGCCAGCAATGGGTCCATGAGCCATTGCGCCTGACGGTGGTCATCGATGCGCCGGCCGAGGCCATCGATGCCATCGTGTCGCGCCATGCCATCGTGCGCCAGTTGCTGGAACACGGCTGGCTGCACCTGTGGCGCTTTGGTCAAGCGGGGCTGGAACAGTGGCGGCGCGAGGGCTGGAAGTCAATTACGCTGTGAAACTTCTGGTGTCGTGGGCAAGATGCTGTAGCATAGCTGCCGTTTTGCAACCATGATTTACCGGAGAGAGCATGATTCCGATCATCCCAGCCTCCATTGCCAGCCCGGGAGACGCCGCCGCGAGCCGCTCCTGCGAGGGCTGCTCGGAGGAGGGCGCGCTGGATATTGAATTCGAGTATGCCTACCAGCCCATCGTGCGGCTGTCCACGCGCTCGGTGTATGCCTACGAGGCGCTGGTGCGCGGCCCGCAGGGCGAGCCCGCGTACACGGTACTGGCCCAGGTCAATGACACCAACCGCTATCGTTTTGACCAAGCCTGCCGCACCAAGGCGGTAGAGGGCGCGGCGCGCCTGGGCATGACGGAGTTCTTGTCGATCAATTTCCTGCCCAATGCGGTGTATCGGCCGGAGGTCTGCATCCAGAGTACCTTCAAGGCGGCGCGCAAGTATGACTTCCCGATCGAACGCATCATCTTCGAGGTGACCGAAGGGGAGCGCGTCGACGACCGGCCGCACCTGGTGAACATTTTCCGGGAATACAGCCGTTTCGGTTTTCGTACCGCCATTGACGATTTCGGGGCCGGCTACGCGGGCCTGAACCTGCTGGCCGAATATCAACCCGATCTGGTCAAGATCGACATGGACCTGGTCCGCAACATCGACACCGACAAGCCGCGCCAGGCCATCGTGGCCGGCATCGCCGCCATCTGCAAGGAACTGGATATCGAGATCCTGGCCGAGGGCGTCGAGACCCGTGCCGAGCGCGATCACCTGGCCACACTGGGGATCGACCTGATGCAAGGTTACTGGTTTGCCAAGCCCGCTTTCCAGGCCTTGGCCATCGTGCCTGACCAAGCCTGGGATTGAGTGGGCCGGAAATAAGCGGTGAACCAGAAAGAAAAGCGGCATCCGTGGACGCCGCTTTTTTTTCGTTCTGCTAGACCTTACTCGGGGAAGCGCGCCAGTCGCTTGAAATCCTTGGGCGCCTGGTACTGCGCGGCATTCATCTGCATGGCCAGCAGCGTGTAATAGGCATTGATGCCGGTCAGGTCGACCACGCCCTTCTTGCCGAAGCGCTTTTCGGCACGTGCAAAGGTGGGGTCGGAGACGCGTTTGTTGCGATGTAGTTCGACCGAGAAGTCATAGACGATCTGTTCATCTTCGCTGAGTCCCTCCGGACGGCGGCCATCGGCGATGGCAGCAGCCACTTCCGGCTTGATGCCAGCCTTGATGGCGATCGGGTAATGCACGTACCACTCGTAGTCCTGGGTCCATTCGCGGGCCGTGATCAGGATCACCAGTTCGCTCAGGGTGTTGCCGATGGCCGAGTTGTAACGCAGGTAGTCGCCCATGGAGCGGGCCTGGGTCATCACTTGCGGGCTGTGCATCAAGGGTTCGAAGGGGCCGAATACCGGTACTTTGCGGGCCGCCAGGAATTCTTCGGCCGCCTTTTTCTGTTCCGGCGTGTACTGATCGGGCGGAATCACCGGCAGGCGGTCCGCAGCCTGGGCTGCGGCGGCCGTGAGCAAGGTGGAGGCAAGGGCGATGCGCAGGAATCGTTTCATGAAGGTCTCTGTCTCTGGATGTTGGTCTGGTTATGGGTGCCGGCACTGGCCCGCATGCAGCAGGTAGCAGGACGGCGGCTCAAGGATAGGGGAGCCGGGAAGGATTGTCTGCCCATCTCTTCACTTGGATGCTGCTGGATGTGAATGTCATACAACATCGGCACGTCCTTGCCGATTTCACTCCCATGCGCGCACATGGTGATTGGAGGCGAGCGCGGCTACAATCTGTGCCCAGTCCACCTGCAACGAGATCTTCCTGATGAATTTTCCTGCCGCTCTCCCGTGGCTGGCGATGACGCTGGCCCTGGCCGGCTGCGCCACCGAAGCCTATCGCGCAACAGAAAGCCAGTGCGCCCCGGCGGCCTATGCCCAATACCCCATCATCCAGCAGACCCGCATGGAAATGCGTACCCGCGCCATCCAGGTCCCCACCGGGCAGACGCGCTGCAGCTCGGTGGTCAACGGCAACCGGACCGATACGGTCTGCCAGGACATTTTCCGCACCGAATACCAGCAATATCCCGTCTACGTGACGGTCGACATCAACGAATATGGCCGCAACCAGGTCATCACCGCCTGTGCGCGCAGCCAGTGCCTGCGTACGCACGGCAATCCTGACTGCGAATGAATCATCATGGCGCCAATGCGGCCGGCTTCTTCGGCAGCAGGCGCTCCAGCATGGCGCGGTGATAGGGATCCTGGGATTCCACATAGCGCGCTGCCGAATGAATGTTCTTCCATCCCACGTATTCCATCAGGGCGCGCATCTCCCAGCCATTGGCGCTGGCCCAGCTGGCAAAGCCGCGGCGCAGCGAGTGCGAGCTGTAGAGATGGGTGTCGGCGATGCCGGCCGATTGCAGGATGCGCCGCAATAGCGGAATGATGCTGGCGGCATTGACCGCCTCCTCGCTGATGCGTCCCCAGCGATCGATGCCCCTGATCACCGGGCCGCTGCTCAGGCCGCTCACCGCCAGCCAATCCAGGTAGGGGTCGCCTCAGAAAACGGAAAATAAAGCACGCTAAGGCATAGCCAGGCTTGCGCCACCTTGTAGCGACGCAATCAACGGGCAAGAAACATTTCCCTGCCGCAGGTGGCAGGCACACACGAGTTCGGACAGCACCGACTCCATACGCGCCAGGTCGGCCATCTTCTCGCGCACGTCCTTGAGCTTGTGTTCCGCCAGGCTGCTTGCTTCTTCACAGTGCGTGCCATCGTCCAGCCGCAGCAGTTCTGCGATCTCATCCAGACTGAAGCCCAGCCGCTGGGCCGATTTCACGAACCGAACCCGCGTTACATCCGCCTCGCCATACCGGCGAATGCTGCCATAGGGCTTGTCCGGCTCAGGCAGCAATCCTTTGCGCTGATAGAACCGGATGGTCTCCACATTGACCCCGGCCGCCTTGGCAAAAACGCCAATGGTCAGATTCTCAAAAATAGTTTGCATATCGCTTGACTCCGTACATGACTACGGAAGTAAGGTTACGCTATCTAATTCAGATTCGAAAAGACAAGCGCATGTCTGAACCACAAAACGGGCGCGGCGCGCTCTTCGCCGGCGGGCTGGCCGCCATCCTCGCTTCAACGTGTTGCCTTGGGCCGCTGGTCCTGGTCGCCTTGGGATTCAGCGGGGCATGGATCGGCAACCTGACGGTGTTGGAGCCGTATCGACCAATCTTTATCGGTGCTGCGCTGGTGGCGCTGTTCTTCGCCTGGCGGCGCATCTTCCGACCGGCCGCAGCCTGCAAGCCGGGCGAGGTCTGCGCAATCCCACAGGTGCGAACCACCTACCAACTCATTTTTTGGATCGTGGCCGTGCTGGTTCTGGTCGCGCTCGGATTTCCCTACGTCATGCCATTTTTCTATTAATCACAGGAGTTCACCATGAAAAAGCTATTTGCCTCCCTCGCTCTCGTCGCCGTCGTTGCCCCCGTATGGGCCGCCACCCAAACCGTCAAGCTGTCGGTGCCTGGCATGACCTGCGCCGCCTGTCCGATCACGGTCAAGAAGGCGATTTCCAAGGTCGAAGGCGTCAGCAAAGTTGACGTGACCTTCGAGACACGCGAAGCGGTTGTCACCTTCGATGATGCCAAGACCAGCGTGCAGAAGCTGACCAAGGCCACCGAAGACGCGGGCTATCCATCCAGCGTCAAGCAGTGAGCCGCTGAACCGGGAGCGACATCATGGGCTTGATGACACGCATTGCCGATAAAACCGGCGCACTCGGCAGCGTCGTTTCCGCGATGGGCTGCGCGGCCTGTTTCCCGGCCCTCGCCAGTTTCGGCGCGGCCATCGGACTAGGCTTCCTGAGCCAGTACGAGGGCCTGTTCATCAGCCGGCTGCTGCCGCTGTTCGCCGTGATCGCGTTCGTGGCGAACGCGCTTGGCTGGCTCAGTCATCGGCAATGGCACCGCAGCCTGCTCGGCATGATCGGCCCGGCCATCGTGTTCGCGGCAACGGTCTGGCTTCTCGGCAACTGGTGGACAGCGAACTTGATGTACGTCGGTCTGGCCTTGATGGTCGGGGTGTCGATCTGGGATTTTGTCTCGCCGGCACATCGCCGCTGCGGGCCGGATGGCTGCGAACTGCCAGCGCAACGTGGCTGACGGCAACGGCCGTCGCCGACCACAGAAAAGGAAAAATGCATGACCACCCTCAAAATCACCGGCATGACCTGCGACTCGTGCGCGGTGCACGTCAAGGAAGCCCTGGAGAAAGTGCCCGGCGTACAGTCGGCCGTCGTGTCTTACGCCAAGGGCGCAGCCCAGCTCGACCTTGACCCCGGCACCGCATCCGACGCGCTGACGGCCGCCGTAGCCAGACTCGGCTACCAGGCGACGCTTGCCGATGCCACGCCGACGGACAACCGCACCGGGCTGCTCGATAAGGTGCGCGGCTGGATGGGAGCCGCCGACAAGCGCAGCGACGGCGAACGCCCGTTGCATGTTGCCGTGATCGGCAGCGGCGGGTCCGCGATGGCGGCAGCACTGAAGGCCGTCGAGCAAGGTGCGCACGTCACGCTGATCGAGCGCGGCACCATCGGCGGCACCTGCGTCAACGTCGGTTGCGTGCCGTCCAAGATCATGATTCGCGCCGCTCACATCGCCCATTTACGCCGGGAAAGCCCATTCGACGGCGGTATCACCGCGACTGTGCCTGCGATTAATCGCAGCAAACTACTGGCCCAGCAGCAGGCCCGTGTCGAAGAACTCCGCCATGCCAAGTACGAAGGCATCCTGGACGGCAACCCGGCCATCACCGTTCTGCACGGTGATGCGCGTTTCAAGGATAACCAGAGTATTGCCGTCCATTTGAACGATGGCGGCGAGCGCGTGGTGGCTTTCGACCGCTGCCTGGTCGCCACGGGCGCAAGCCCGTCCGTGCCGCCGATTCCGGGCTTGAAAGAGTCCCCTTACTGGACTTCGACCGAAGCGCTGGTCAGCGACACCATTCCCGAACGTCTGGCCGTGATCGGATCGTCGGTGGTGGCGCTGGAACTGGCGCAAGCCTTCGCCCGGCTGGGTAGCCAGGTGACGATCCTGGCGCGCAGTACGCTGTTCTTCCGCGAAGACCCGGCCATCGGCGAGGCCATCACCGCGGCCTTCCGTGCCGAAGGGATCAAGGTGCTGGAACACACGCAAGCCAGCCAGGTCGCCCATGTGGACGGTGAATTCGTACTGACTACGGGGCTCGGTGAACTGCGCGCCGACAAGCTGCTGGTCGCTACCGGGCGGACACCGAACACGCGCAGCCTGGCGCTGGACGCGGCGGGGGTCGCCATCAATGCGCAGGGGGCCATCGTCATCGACAAGGGCATGCGCACCAGTACGCCACACATTTATGCGGCTGGCGACTGCACCGACCAGCCGCAGTTTGTCTATGTCGCGGCAGCGGCCGGCACCCGTGCGGCGATCAACATGACGGGCGGAGACGCGGCCATCGACCTGACCGCGATGCCGGCCGTGGTGTTCACCGATCCGCAAGTGGCGACCGTGGGCTACAGCGAAGCGGAAGCGCATCACGACGGAATCGAGACCGATAGCCGCACTTTGACCTTGGACAACGTGCCTCGTGCGCTTGCCAACTTCGACACACGCGGCTTTATCAAGCTGGTCGTCGAGGAAGGTAGCGGACGGCTTATTGGCGTGCAGGCGGTGGCCCCGGAAGCGGGCGAACTGATCCAGACGGCGGTGCTCGCCATCCGTAACCGAATGACGGTGCAGGAACTGGCCGACCAGTTGTTCCCCTACCTGACGATGGTCGAGGGATTGAAGCTCGCGGCGCAGACCTTCAGCAAGGACGTGAAGCAGCTTTCGTGCTGCGCCGGATGAGGAAAAGGAGGTGTTCAATGAACGCCTACACGGTGTCCCGGCTGGCCCTTGATGCCGGGGTGAGCGTGCATATCGTGCGCGACTATCTGCTGCGCGGATTGCTGCGCCCGGTGGCGTGCACCCCAGGCGGCTACGGCCTGTTCGACGATGCCGCCTTGCAACGGCTGTGCTTCGTGCGGGCTGCCTTCGAAGCGGGCATCGGCCTGGATGCGCTGGCGCGGCTGTGCCGGGCGCTGGATGCTGCGGACGCCGACGAAGCGGCCACGCAGCTTGCCGTGCTGCGCCAGTTCGTCGAACGTCGGCGCGAAGTGCTGGCCGATCTGGAAGTGCAGTTGGCCGCCCTGCCGAGCGCGCCGGCACAGCACGTAGCGAGTCTGCCATGAACAGCCCCGAGCGCTTGCCGACCGAGGCACACAAACCGTTCGCCGGCTACCTGTGGGGCGCGCTGGCCGTGCTTACCTGTCCCTGCCATTTGCCGATTCTCGCGGCTGTACTCGCCGGCACGACAGCCGGGGCATTCATCGGGGAGCACTGGGGCATCGCGGCCCTCGCGCTGACTGGCTTGTTTGTCCTGTCTGTGGCTCGGCTGTTGCGGGCCTTCAGAGGTCGATCATGAGCGCCTCCCAACCCAGTGAATGGACAGCGGCGCAACTGGCGCAGGCGGTCAAGCGCGGGCAGCTCGAATTGCGTTACCAGCCGATTGTCGATTTGCGCAGTGGCCAGATTGTCGGCGCGGAAGCCCTGTTGCGCTGGCGTCACCCGGCGCTCGGACTGTTGCCGCCGGGCCAGTTCCTGCCCGTAGTCGAATCGTCTGGCCTGATGCCGAAAATCGGCGCTTGGGTGCTGGGCGCAGCCTGCCGCCAGATGCGTGACTGGCTGCCGCTGCAATGGCGGCCTTTCCGCCTGGCCGTCAATGTTTCGGCGAGCCAGGTGGGGCCGGATTTCGACAAGTGGGTTAAGGGCGTGCTGGCCAATGCGCAGTTGTCCGCCGAGTATCTGGAGATTGAGCTGACCGAATCGGTCGCCTTCGGCGATCCGGCCTTGTTCGCCACCTTCGATATCTTGCGCGACATCGGCGTGCGTTTCGCCGCCGACGACTTCGGGATAGGCTATTCCTGTCTGCAACATTTGAAATGCTGCCCGATTACCACGCTCAAGATCGACCAGTCGTTCGTCGCGGGAATCGCCGATGACGCCCGTGACCGGACTATCGTGCGGACGGTGATCCAGCTCGCGCACGGGCTGGACATGGAGGTTGTGGCCGAGGGCGTGGAAACGGCGGCGAGCCTTGATCTGTTGCGGCAAGCCGGCTGCGAGGCGGTGCAGGGCTTCCTGTTTGCCAAGCCTATGCCGGCGGCGGCATTCGCCGCCTTCGTTAAGCGATGGAGGGGTGTCACCATGAACGTCAACGAACCGACTGCCACCTGCTGCGTGTGCTGCAAGGAAATTCCGCTCGATGCTGCCTTCACCCCGGAAGGCGCGGAATACGTCGAGCACTTTTGTGGACTCGATTGTTATGAACGCTTTCAGGCCCCGAGCTAAAACCGTAGCCGAACCAGTTACTACATCAGCCGCCGGCGGCCCAATTCCGTCAGGCTGAAGCATACCCTATCCTGATGTCAGGACAGGTCATATCGAAACGTCAGAATAGAGCTAATTTTTGCATTTCTTGACACCTGCGGCGAAAGGTCATAGATTTCTTCCTGACACTTTCGTGTTTGGAGGCATCATGCAGGGTCAACGCATCGGCTATGTCCGGGTCAGCAGCTTCGACCAGAACCCGGAACGGCAACTGGAGCATGTCGAAGTCGGCAGGATATTCACCGACAAGGCGTCGGGCAAGGACACCCAGCGGCCTGAACTCGATTCGTTGCTGGCCTTCGTGCGCGAAGGCGACACCGTGGTGGTTCACAGCATGGATCGGCTGGCGCGCAACCTCGATGATTTGCGCCGCCTTGTGCAAAAGCTGACCAAACGCGGCGTGCGCATCGAGTTCGTCAAGGAGAGTCTGATCTTCACCGGCGAGGATTCGCCGATGGCGAACCTGATGCTGTCGGTGATGGGGGCGTTCGCCGAATTCGAGCGGGCCTTGATCCGCGAGCGGCAGCGAGAAGGCATCGCGCTCGCTAAACAGCGCGGAGCCTATCGGGGCCGCAAAAAGGCATTGTCGCCCGAACAGGTCGCCGAGCTGCGGCAGCGGGCCGCTGCCGGCGAGCAGAAGGCGAAGCTGGCACGTGAATTTGGTGTCAGCCGGGAGACCCTGTATCAATACTTGAGATTGGATCAATAGCTATGCCTCGTCGCTCTATCCTGTCCGCCACCGAGCGGGAAAGCCTGCTTGCGTTGCCGGACACCAAGGACGACCTGATTCGACATTACACATTCAACGAAGCCGACCTCTCCATCATCCGGCAGCGGCGCGGGCCAGCCAACCGGCTGGGCTTCGCCGTGCAACTTTGCTACCTGCGCTTTCCCGGCATCATTCTTGGCGTCGATCAGCCGCCGTTCCAGCCGTTGTTGAAACTGGTCGCTGACCAACTCAAGGTCGGCGTCGAAAGCTGGGACGACTACGGGCAGCGGGAGCAGACCCGACGCGAGCACCTGATGGAGCTGCAAACGGTGTTCGGCTTCCAGCCCTTCACCATGAGCCACTACCGGCAGGCCGTACACACGCTGACCGAGTTGGCGATGCAGACCGACAAGGGCATCGTGCTGGCTAATGCCTTGATCGAACATCTGCGGCGGCAATCCATCATTCTGCCCGCGCTCAATGCCATCGAGCGCGCCAGCTCCGAGGCGATCACCCGCGCCAACCGGCGTATCTACGAAGCCCTGTCCGAACCGTTGTCGAACAGGCACCGGCATTGCCTCGACGGCCTGCTTAAACGCCGCGACAACGGCAAGACGACCTGGCTGGCCTGGTTGCGCCAGTCGCCCGCCAAACCGAACTCCCGGCACATGCTCGAACACATTGAGCGCCTCAAGGCCTGGCAGGCACTCGACCTGCCGACCGGCATCGAGCGGCTGGTGCACCAAAACCGTCTGCTCAAGATCGCCCGCGAGGGTGGTCAAATGACGCCCGCCGACCTGGCCAAGTTCGAGCCGCAGCGGCGCTACGCCACCCTTGTCGCGTTGGCCATCGAGGGCATGGCCACCGTCACCGATGAAATCATCGACCTGCACGACCGTATCCTAGGCAAGCTGTTCAACGCCGCCAAGAACAAGCATCAGCAGCAGTTCCAGGCATCCGGCAAGGCCATCAACGCCAAGGTGCGCCTGTTCGGGCGCATCGGCCAGGCGCTGATCGATGCCAAGCAGTCGGGTCGCGACCCGTTCGCGGCCATCGAGGCCGTCATGTCCTGGGACGCCTTCGCCGAGAGCGTCACGGAGGCGCAGAAGCTCGCACAGCCCGATGACTTCGACTTCCTGCACCGTATTGGCGAGAGCTACGCCACTTTGCGCCGCTACGCGCCCGAATTCCTCGACGTGCTCAAGCTGCGGGCCGCGCCGGCCGCCAAGGACGTGCTGGACGCCATTGACATACTCCGCAGCATGAATACCGATAACGCCCGCAAAGTGCCCGCCGACGCGCCGACCGATTTCATCAAGCCGCGCTGGCAGAAGCTGGTGATGACTGACACCGGCATTGACCGGCGCTACTATGAGCTGTGCGCGCTATCGGAGCTGAAGAACTCGCTGCGCTCGGGCGACATCTGGGTGCAGGGGTCGCGCCAGTTCAAGGACTTCGAGGACTACTTGGTGCCGCCCGCGAAATTTGCCAGTCTCAAGCAGTCCAGCGAATTGCCGCTGGCCGTGGCCACCGACTGCGACCAGTACCTGCACGACCGGCTGACGCTGCTGGAAGCGCAGCTTGCCACGGTCAACCGCATGGCAGCGGCGAACGACCTGCCGGATGCGATCATCACCCAGTCGGGCCTGAAGATCACGCCGCTGGATGCGGCGGTGCCCGACACCGCGCAGGCGTTGATCGACCAGACAGCCATGATCCTGCCACACGTCAAGATCACCGAACTTCTGCTCGAAGTCGATGAGTGGACGGACTTCACCCGCCATTTCACGCACCTGAAATCGGGCGACCTGTCCAAGGACAAAAACCTGCTGTTGACCACCATCCTGGCCGACGCAATCAACCTGGGCCTGACCAAGATGGCCGAGTCCTGCCCCGGCACGACCTACGCCAAGCTCGCCTGGCTGCAAGCCTGGCATACCCGCGACGAAACCTATTCGACGGCGCTGGCCGAGCTGGTGAACGCCCAGTTCCGGCATCCGTTCGCCGAGCATTGGGGCGACGGCACCACGTCATCGTCGGACGGCCAGAACTTCCGAACCGGCAGCAAGGCCGAGAGTACCGGGCACATCAACCCGAAATACGGCAGCAGCCCAGGACGGACGTTCTACACCCACATCTCCGACCAATACGCGCCGTTCCACACCAAGGTGGTCAATGTTGGCGTGCGCGACTCGACCTATGTACTCGACGGCCTGCTGTACCACGAGTCCGACCTGCGTATCGAGGAGCACTACACCGACACGGCGGGCTTCACCGATCACGTCTTTGCCCTCATGCACCTGCTGGGCTTCCGCTTTGCGCCGCGCATCCGCGACTTGGGCGACACCAAGCTATTCATTCCCAAGGGTGAAACCAGTTACGACGCACTCAAGCCGATGATTAGCAGCGACAAGTTGAATATCAAGGCTATCCGTGCCCATTGGGACGAAATCCTGCGCCTAGCCACCTCAATCAAGCAGGGCACGGTGACGGCCTCGCTGATGCTCAGGAAGCTCGGCAGTTACCCACGTCAGAACGGTCTGGCCGTGGCGCTGCGCGAGCTGGGGCGCATCGAGCGCACGCTGTTTATCCTCGACTGGCTGCAAAGCGTGGAACTGCGCCGACGTGTCCATGCCGGACTCAACAAGGGCGAGGCGCGCAACGCGCTGGCCCGCGCCGTATTCTTCAACCGGCTGGGCGAAATCCGCGACCGTAGCTTCGAGCAGCAGCGCTACCGTGCCAGTGGTCTCAACCTGGTGACGGCGGCTGTCGTGCTGTGGAACACGGTCTACCTGGAGCGCGCAGCGCATGCTTTGCGTGGCAACGGTCATGCCGTCGATGAGGCGCTGTTGCAGTACCTGTCGCCACTCGGATGGGAACACATCAACCTGACCGGCGATTACCTCTGGCGCAGCAGCGCCAAGATCGGCGCGGGCAAGTTCAGGCCGCTACGACCGTTGCAACCGGCTTAGCGTGCTTTATTTTCCGTTTTCTGAGGCGACCCCAGGTAAGCCGCCACCGGGCACAGCCGCGACAGCGCGGGCGTTTTGTAGGTGCTGCCCTTGAGGCTGCGGTCGGTCTTGGTGCGTGGCAGGTGGATGCGCATGCCTTCACCGGGCACTGCCTCGATCCGCCCGATCTCCAGCCGCGCCAGTTCATCGCTGCGAAAGCCTCGCCAAAATCCGATCAGCAGCAAGGCCTTGTCCCGTGTATGGCGCAGCAGGTCGCCAAAACGCGCCTGCTGGCGGGCCAGTTCGCGCTGCTGGTCCAGGTAAGCGACGGTTTGCTCCAGGGCTTCCAGTTGCAGCGGTTTGGCGCGCTTTTCCGCGGCGGGATGCAATTCCTGGATGCCACGCAGCATCTTGCGCACCACGGGCGCCTTGGTCGGATCGGGGAAGCCCTGGTCCACATGCCATTGGCCCAAGGCCGAAATGCGCTGCTTGAGTGTGTTGTGTGCCAGCTTGCCCGCGTGATCGGCGAGATAGCGCACCAGGCTGTCGGCCGTGGCCGGCAGGAAGCCACCCCATTCCACTTCGAAATGCCGGACCGCCGATCGATAGCTGCGGCGCGTGTTGTCACGCGTGGCGGCGTGCAGGTAGTCGTCAATTTCAAGGCGGGGCTGGTCGGGAGGCATGGGGCTATTACAGGTAGGGGAGCGGAGATTGGGGGGTGTTTGGCTGATCAGATTGGATAATCATCCAATATCCTATCTTAAAATATCGCAATCAGCTAAAAATAAATCTGTATTTATATTACGTAATTACGTATTATGTAATACATCATCAAATATCAGGTTGGAGCCATGGCACGCACCGGACTTTACAAATCGGAAGTGAAAAAAGCGCGTGATTCCCTGCTGGCAGTGGGCCGCCATCCTTCGGTGGACGCTGTTCGCGTGGAATTGGGCAATACCGGCTCCAAGACCACGATCCACAAATACCTGAAGGAACTGGAAGAAGAGGAGGGGGCTGCAGGCCAGCCGCGCAGCATCAGCGATGCCTTGCAGGACCTGGTGGCCCGTCTTGCTGCGCAGTTGCAGGAAGAGGCCGACGCCCGGGTCAGTGCCGTACGCGCCGACGCCGAGGCCGCGATCAGCCGCATGACCCAGGAGCTGGAGAACCTGAAAACCGCCCACGGCGAACAGGGCCTGCGCCTGGATCACACGCAAAAAGCCCTGATCGCAGAGCGTGCCGCGCATGAGCGGACCCGGGACGAGCGCCAGGAACAAAGCGCCATGTCACGCACGTTGGAAGTGAAGCTCAATTCCCTGCAGGAACGTCTCGACGAAAACGAACGACACCGCCAGTCCCTGGAAGAAAAACACCAGCACGCCCGCGACGCGCTGGAACACTATCGCAGTGCCGCCAAGGACCAGCGCGACCAGGACCAGCGGCGCCACGAACAGCAGCTCCAAGGGCTGCAGGCCGAGCTGCGCCAGTTGCGGCAGGAGGCTGTGATTCGCCAGGAGGACATCACCCGCCTGAACCAGGAAGGCGTACGCCTGATCGCCGAGTTGTCGCATGCGCGCCAGGCGATGGCCGAGCATCAAACGCTGGCAGCCCGTCGCGAACAGCAGATGGAAGCCTTGCAGCAGGTGGCGTCAGCCAAGCTCGTGCTGGAAGCCCAGCTGGCCGCAAGAGATGAGGCATTGGCCGCGTTGCAGTGCCAGCTCGGCAAGGCCGAAGAAGACGCCGCCACCGCGCGCCAGCAATGGCAGCAGGGTGAACGGGAACTGGCAGCGGTGCGCGCCAGGCTGGAAACGCATGAGGCGCTGCTGCAGGAGTGGCGCAGCCGGAACGAAGAGAAGCAAGAAAAAACGAATGGCGAAGGCGAGCCGGAAGCACCGGACCCTGCCCAATCCTGAGACAGGGCAGGGGAGACGCTCACCTGCCCATGACTGCGGGGCTCATGCAGCCCGCCATGCCAGCGATGAAGCTTCATGCAAAAAGCTGATAGCCTGGGCGCCGATTACTGGCTGTCCAAGCGCACCGACTTGTATGCCTTTGTTGCCAATATCCGCGCCAGCGATATGGCCAACACCGGTGGTCTGGGTGATGTGACCGGCAACGCCGTTACCGGAAATGCCGATGCAAGCCAGAACCTGGTGGCACTGGGTATCCGTCACAAGTTCTAAGCGGCGCAGACCTGCCTCTTCCGGTACATCCGGTATGAAGGCGTAGCACCACAAGGCTCGCATGCAATCCATGCGGGCCTTTTGTTCTATTGCTTCGCTCACCCCGGCACAGAGGCGACGCCATGGGCTCTCGCTGCGTCAAATACGGGCATTCTGACTTCATCATCAGACTGGCATCCTGTACACTCCAACGACCGCTGAAATCAACCAGTAGCCCCGCCCCGCAATGTCCGGCAAGCCAGAGGTCAAGATATCGCACAACGCTCAGCAATAAGGATGGACGATGAATTTTCTAATCGTCGAAGATAACAAGCGCGTCGCGCATTTCGTGAAAAAGGGGCTTAAGGAGGCAGGCCATACCTTCGAGCATGCCGACAATGGCCGCGATGGCATGCTGCTAGCTTCCAGCGGGAATTACGATGCCATCATCATGGACAGAATGTTGCCAGGCGGAATAGACGGTGTCGGCATCATCGATGCCTTACGCAAAACAGGGAACAGCGTTCCCATCCTGATCTTGAGCGCCATGGCCTCGGTTGATGATCGGATCCATGGGTTGCAAGCAGGTGGTGACGATTATCTGGTGAAACCTTTTGCACTGGGTGAATTGCTTGCACGTCTGGATGCACTAGTTCGCCGCTCGCGAGAGCGCGAGGTGCAGACCTATCTCGTCGTCGGTGATTTACAGCTCGATATTCTGGCCCGTCAGGTTTCCCGTTCAGGTCAATCTTTGTCATTGCTGCCCACCGAATTCCGGCTCCTGGAATATCTGATGCGCCATGTGAACCAGGTCGTCACGCGCGCCATGCTGCTTCAACACGTCTGGAACTACGATTTCGATCCCCAGACCAACGTAATTGATGTGCATATCAGTAAGCTGCGTCAGAAGATCGGGGACGATACCAAGCCCTCAATGCTCAAAACCATCCGGAACTCGGGCTATATGCTGACCGACGCGACCCGATGAAGAAATACCTCACGCTCTCCGCACGCACGATCGCGATCAGCTATGCAACCTTCAGCCTCCTGGTACTAGCCTGTTTTTCCTTTGCTCTGTGGTTCGCATGGCAGCAGTTCGTTGAGGAGGACTGGCACCATATTCTGCATGCAGACAGCCAGCGGCTGCAGCGCGTCTACGAAAAGCAAGGTATTGATGCCTTGGTGCGCGACATCAACATTCGTATCGGTACGAAAGCTGGCGGCGAGGAAGACCTCGTGTTGCTCACCGATTCCTCCGAGAACAAGCTGGCCGGAAATCTTCCCGACTGGCCATCCGAGATCGGTCATGCCGAGGGAAGCGGGCGCTTCGTCGTCGACGTCGATGGGCAAGAAATCCGTATTCTTGCCAATCATGTCATCCTAGATTCGCGCTACCACCTGATCGTGGCCCACAACATCGACAAATATCGGCTGCTGGAAAATATGTTTCTTTACGGCCTGTGCGGATCGGCCATATTCATTACCGCCTTGGGTATAGCCGGAGGCTTGCTGGTGCGGCGTAGCCTCCTAAACAGAGTGAATGACATCAACCGCGCCGCTGCCGCCATCATGCAGGGAGATTTTTCCCATCGCTTGCCGCACCATGGCGGCGACGATGAAATCGCCACCCTCATTGCGACGGAGAATCGGATGCTAGCTCAGATTGAGCAATTGATGGATGGCGTCAAGAACGTCTCAAATTCGATCGCACATGATCTCCGCACCCCGTTGGCTGAGCTACGCTCGCGCCTGGAGGATGTGCTGCATCACCGTCCAAGTCCGGAACAGGTATTCATCGAAGTCGATGGTGCGATTTCGGATGTGGATCGCGTTATCAATATCTTCAATGCACTGCTACGACTGGCGGAAATAGATAGCGGGGCGCGCCGCTCCGGATTCTTCATGATGGACATAACGGCAGTCGCCAATGACGTCGTTGGGTTCTATCTTCCCCTGGCACAGGCACAGGACAAGACCCTGACCATGATTTCATCTACGCCAGCCGTCATTTTGGGAGACCCGGTGCTGGTCGCGCAGGCAGTCGGAAACCTCGTCGACAATGCACTGAAATACAGTCCAACTGGAACGTCGATAGAGTTATCGTCAAGCATCCGGGATGACGGTTCGGTGATCCTCAAAGTGAAGGATAACGGTCCCGGAATGCCGGTTGGCGAAATCCCCAATGCCGCCCGACGCTTCTACCGCGGCGATGCCAGCCGTGGCACGCCAGGCGCCGGGCTCGGTCTGAGCCTGGTTGCCGCTATCGCTAAGCTGCATGACGGTAGCCTGGAGTTAGCCCCGGCTCATCCCGGACTACGCGCTACGTTGCGATTCAAGACCTCCGTCAACAATGACGCCTGATAGCCATCGGGTGACGATGCCAGCCTGTCGATTGAGCAATAGCCGCCAAACCAGACCAATGCCCGGGCGTATCCCGGGCATTTGGTAGCGACACTCGGAAAGCTATTCAGTTCACCAAAGTTGCGCGGCACCGTCTTGCTATCAAACCTGCCAGTGAACAAGGCGGCCCCGACAATCCCGATCAATGCTCCTGCGATCACCGCCGAGATGGTATGTGCGTCCAGCGCCACCCGAGCGAACATCGTCAACAAAACAATCGGCCCCAGGTAGAACAAGTGTTTCCACCCGTAACGGCGGCCTACGAAATAGGCAGCGCATGCTGCCATTGACGAGTGTCCGGATGGCATGTTGTGGCGGCCGCCGTTGGGACGTTCACCCAGTCGAGTCTCATCGACGACGACTGAATCCAATGCGCGTTTCAGTCCATGCGTCAGCGCGGTCGAGCCAAAGGCGATATAGATGTTTTGCATGACGCCGACTGGATCACGCAGGATGATCGGCAAGCCGATCTGCGCAGCGGTATTGATGAACCGCCCATACTCCTCAACGCCGATCACGATTGGATGCTCGCTGGGCGCGTCGTCCCGGTACGATTCCAGATCGGAGGGAAATGGTGCCACTAGGGCGATGCCCAACATACAGACCAGAATCAGCTTCCACGGCCGTTCAATTTGTCGCCAGGCTTTTTCTGCGATGAATTTGATGTTCACTGCTTATCTCCTTCTTGCGCGAAGACATTCAAATCCGGCTTGAACACGGGGCTGCGCATTCCGAGTGCCCCCATCACGCTGTGAAATACATTGGCTTGCGAGAAGTCCCCGCTGATATGCCGGGCGCCGCCGCTCACAGACGTTTCGGAGTTCCAGACGATGAGAGGAATCGCCTTCTGCTCTTCGGGCGCAATGGTCCAAGGGGTTCCGTGTAGATACAGCTTGTATTCGCCCAGCGACTCGCCGTGATCCGACACGTAAATCAACGACGAGGAATAACTCTTCAAACGCTTCAACATGTCGATGCTCTGAGCCACCACAAAGTCTGAATAAAGAATGCTGTTGTCATAGGCATTCACAAGCTCTTCCCGCGAGCATTGGTGCAATTGGACCGACTTGCAGACCGGCTTGAAGACCTCGAAACGTGCTGGATAGCGCGTGTTATATGCAGGTCCGTGACTACCAGCCAGGTGCAGAACAACCAGCACCTGCTTCTGCTTTGTATCAGCGATGCGCTGCTCAAGATCACGTAGCAGGCCTTCATCGAAGCCGCATTCGTCGCCGGAGCAATTCCCGGGAATCTGTTCAAGCCGCTGCAGGCTGCGGACCTGCATGGGAGGTTCGCCGCCATTGTGGGATCGCCAAATCACGTCCACACCATTTCGTTGGAGATAGCTGGTCATGGGCTCCGTTGCGTTATAAGACTTGTCCGGCGACAAGATGCATTCGATTGCAGCAGTCGTATAAGTGGCGCATGCGTAAGTCGGCTGCAGCACCGTCACTCCGGCCTGTTCCAGCTCTGGATTGGTCTTGCGGGCATATCCATAGAGCGAGAAATTTTGCGCACGTGCAGACTCACCTATCACCAGGACGACCAGCTTCGGCTTACCTCCGCTCCCACTCGCTTCTGCCGGCGGCAACAAGCGGCGTTCAGGCGGTGCCATGCCAGCCGCGAGATAGCGGCCGCCGTTGATCAGATAGGACCAGGGCATCACCAAGGCTCCCAACTGTTTGGCGTGCCTGTCGATCCATAACCAAGTCGGCGAAACAGCGTAGAGCCAGCCGACCGCACACAGGCAGACGAACAACGGAACCGCCACACGTCCGAACGCACAGACCGGGCGGATCCTGGTTCGGTGCAGTAGCCAGCATGGAAAGATGCCCAAAATCGCCACGTAGATCAGTACCATTGGGTGAAACAGTGCCAGTGCTTCGGCGGCATCGGTGTTGAAGACGTTGCCCATCATGGTCTTGTCCAGCACGATGCCGTAGGTCACCGAAAAATACAGGGCGATCGCGTTGGAAATGGCCATGGCCATGAACAATGGCTTGATCGTGCGCACAGAAATAGCGGCTAACGCACCGGCAATGGCGGCGGTCAAGCAGAACACAAACACAAACAGCGTTAATAAGGTCCACAGTGCATTGGCCGACGGCATGTCTAAGTTGTCGATGCCAAACAGGTAGAGTGGTACGTGGTAGACAAGTGCATTGACCAATGAACACGTCATGATCATGGCCGTGCTGCCAAGGCGCCAAGGCTTACGCCTCGACAGCGGCATCAGCGCGCGACTTTTTTTACGAAACATGGTGACCACGAAGTTCCCAGGAAAAGAAGCATGGCGCACCGGCAATTTGCTACGGGCTGGGCCATACAGATAATTACTCTGCTGGGACAGAACAAAGCCTGTCCCAGCAAGTCGCTTACAACACCTTCTTGAGCGATTGATACTCGCCGTTGGTCTTGATGGTCACGGTCACGTCGCTGGTCCCACGATTGCGCCAGAACCAACCATGGTTGCCGTCGAACGCTGCGACCAGTTCACCCGCGTCGCTGCCTACCTGACGCCCCTTGCCGTAGCCGTGGTAGCCGCCAGGTGCTCCGGCAACCGGGTCGCCGTGCGTATCGTGATTGACCAGGCCGCCGTTGACTTTCCAGCTATAGGTGACCTTGGCCCCCTTGTTCATTGCCATCTTCACCTCGCTGCCTTGACCGGGCTTCAGGGTTACGGTCATCTCGTCGGAGCGCATGCCTGCTGCAGACTTGGCAGTGGAAGCTACGGGGGTTTCTACGGGCGCGGGTGCCTGGACGACAGCTGGTACAGGCACAACCGGCGCCGGGACCGGCGCAGTCTGCTTTTGTGCGTCGGCAAGCTTGTCTGCCGCTGCCTCCGCTGCGAGGGAGGTCTTGATCTTGCCCATTTCCGTCAAACCGAGGCGTGCTCCTACGCCAGTGGGGTCAATGCCATATTCGGCAGGAAGGACAACGGCGACCAGCAGGGCCGCAGCCACGGCAACGGCGATGGTGGTCGAACGCAAGAGTTGCTGGGAGCTGGGGAGCTCGGCACGTTTTGGAAGATCAGAGTTGTACATTTTGGTATCCTTTAGTTGGCGAAATAACCAGTCAGTTGATAGCCGATCAACATGAAGCCGGCGGTCATCATGGCGACATTGGCGGTGTAAGCGTGGCGGAAGAAACTGGACGTACGACGCCAGTAGGTCATAACGATCAGGATGGACGCGAGTGCCAACAGTTGGCCGACTTCCACACCGATGTTGAAAGCAAGAAGATTGGGAATGAGTCCATCTCGCGAGATCTCGTATTCCTGGACCTTGGTGGCCAGACCGAATCCGTGGAACAGACCAAATATCAGGGTCGCCACTTTGGTGTTTGGCTGGAAGCCAAACCAACGCTGGAAGGCACCTACGTTGTCCAGCGCCTTATAGACCACCGACAAGCCGATGATGGCGTCAATCAGATAGCCGTCAATGCTGGTTCCGAAATACACACCCGCCAGCATCGTGGTCGAGTGGCCGACGGCAAACAGGCTGACGTACAGACCGATATCCTTGGCTTTGTAAAGGAAGAAGATGACGCCAAACAAGAATAGGATGTGGTCATAACCGGTAAACATGTGCTTCGCTCCCAAGTAGAGGAAGGACATGAAATGCACGCCGGTAATTTCCTGGATATAGCCCTTGTCGCCTTCGGCGATGCCGTGCGCGAGCGCCACACCGGTAGCCAACGCATATAGCGCACATAAGAGGAAAGCAGCAAGGACAATCCGGACGAAACGATGGCTTCTTCCGGATATTGATCGACGAGGCGAGACTACGCCTGCCGAGTGAGGCGATAAGAACACGAATTTCTCCTTTTCAGACAGTGAGCGGCCACCGTCCGGTGGCCGGACAAATCAAACTGCCAAAGGAGCTTTGGGAGGGCGTTCTAGTGGGAGTGGAGCCCGTGATCCCTGCGGAACCAAGGGCGCCATCTCCCAGAAAGGAGAGAAGGAAAAAGCTGCTACCCTCGCGGACGGCGGCAACGGGACATCGTGGCTGTGATCGGCTGGATCGTGCTGATGCGAATGTTCAGCGCCAACCTCATGCCCGGTCTCCAGCATTCCATAGTCATCGCCTGCCTCAACGTGCATGGCCGCGTCGACGACACTCGAGCCTCCTGGCAGCGTGAGCTCATGGGAGCTCGACGCAGCACCGACCAGCTGCAATCCCAGCATGCAGCACAGCACCAGTACAGCTACCAGGCGGTCAACAAAGGAGAAAAGCGCTTTGATCAATGGTTTGTATAGCTCGGTTGAACGGGAATTTCAGGTCTGCGCAAGTCTGGGCCTGCTCCGCAGCAGATCGGTCTGTATTTCAGAGCGGCGCGACCATCTCCAGACGGTGAATCTTCATTTTCATCTCGCTGCGTTCCAGGAACTTTGTTTCCGGGGATACGGAAAAAAAGCTTTCCGTCAGCTGGTATTGAATATGAGTGTCCTGACTGCCACGTACGCTGATCTGACGATCCTGAACATTCTCGGTCGCTATTGTGACCACGTGCTCCCCTCCGCCGATCTTCACTCGGGCAAAGGTCATCGGGCCCAATTCGGCGACCTGCTTGCCATCCACAAACACGCGTGATGCCACGCTGCGTTGTTGGGCATACGGCCGCGCAACATAGAGATAGGAATACCCCGCCTCAGCAGGGCTCATCATCTTGGCATCACTGCTAACGACAGCATCCGCACGGGAAACGGCAACACATTGTGCCGACTGCTGCAATATGACGCAGGGCTGTCGATTGCTTGCAGTCGAAGAACAGGCTACGCTCGCGAGACAAGCTCCCCTAATCAACAGATAATTCCTCAATCGGATCAAGACCCGACAATCAACATTCATTGTGAGCATTTTCACATCTCCTTCCTGCTAAATAGATAAACCGCAGAACCCAATTCAGGCGGAATCAGCATACCGGCCAACTCCGGAGCTTCCGTCATCTCGAAGTTCTCTTGCTCAGCATAGGCAGCCCAGTTGCCGCTGGCCACTTGATATTTGCTTCCGATCATGACGTAGAGTTGCACGCTGGAGGCCCGAAATATTTGGCGCTCGAAAGGATTTCCCGCCGGCGGCCACGAACACACCACCACCTCCGGCGCATACCTCGCAACGGCAGATGCGGCATCACACTTCAGTACGTCGGCCGGATACCTTATCCGGTGACTCCAGCTGTAGTCATCTGTGGCCGTCACCATCACTCCACATTGCGTGAGGAAACGAGCCAGAGTGCCATCTCCTGCTCCTACTTCGAGCGCCTTTCTCTGGCCGATCAGCGTTGCAAGAGCGCCAACGAATTCGCGACTGTAAAAACAGTAAATTCCTCGGGACGATACCAGCGGCATCAGGAGCTCTCTCTGGCCCAGCAAGGGCCAAACCAACCTGAACAGCCGCAGACTTACCATCTTGCGTTGCAGCCCACCGGAGAACAGTAGCCGCTGGGCAAGCCAGCCATTCCACCATCTGAAGCGCGCCTTTCCTCCTGTACTTCCACTGGCCAGCGACAAACTGTAGCCTTTCACGGCCAAGCAAATCATCTGGTATCGAACTTGCCCATATGCCGCTTGCTGCATGGCTTTTTCCATCGTCTCTTGCCGAAAGCCCTTGCGCTGCCGCGGCCACTCCGGCGGCTTTTCCGTCAACCGCTTCAAATCTTCGGGACTACCTGTCTTGATCACATCATCCAACTGGCGCTGGGCAATTTCCCATTGCTCCGGAAACTCCTCGCAGAGCTCCGTCAGTTTGGGCCTGGTCGCCAACCAACGGGCGATATCCTGTGGCGTCCTCATCATCTATAGACGTGAACATCCCTGCCTGGCCGCCTGCCAAGCATTCCGCCGATCAACAGGCGGCGTTCAGGTCAGTTCTGTTCTAGCCCCCAGATAAGATGGGAGTCGATCAATAGCTGGTAGTAGCTTTTGATCGCCGACGTCTTAGCTGCCAAAGCGCCTTGCTGGGCTGCAGCGGCTTGGCGCTGGGTAAGCAGCAAGCCTTGCAGATCACCTTCACCCAACGAATAGGCCCGTTGCATCAAGCGCGCGTTTTCACGCATGGAGTTCGCGCTCTCCTCGGCCAGTTGCATGCCGTCATAGCTGCTTTGCACGGTGACGATCGATGAATCGATTTCGGCGCCGATCTGCCTCCGGATCGCCTCCAGCTCCTGGCGCTTGGCTTCGGCCATGTGTGTCGCCTGAATGGCGCGCTCGCTTCGCGATCCGCTCGGGATGGGGATGCTGATCGATACGCCAATGAGTCGCTCCCTGCCACGCGCCTCGGATCCGCTAAAGACTCCAAAGGTCGGATCTGGCGTTCGTTCGGCCCTGCTGCGCTGGGCCTGCGCATCGGCACTGCGCCATGCGGCCTCGGCTGCCTTGAGCCGATCGCTTTGTTCACGGATGCGAACTTGCAGGTAGCCGGAATCCTGAGTCAGCGCGGAGATATTGGGGAAGCTGGCAAGCTGGCCATCAAAACCCGGGAAGCGGCTATGCAGCTGCGTCCATGCCAATGAAGCACCGAGCTTGGCCTCGTTGGCCTGCCGACGCTGCTCAGCCAGATCGGATTGCGCCAGGCTCACATCGAGCTTGGCGGCGTCGCCTGCCTTTGCACGCTTTTGCACGGCAGCCAGATTGTCGACTGCAAATTGCTGCATGCTCTTGCTGAGCTCATAGTTGGCATTTGCCTGCAACCATGCCAGCCATAGGCCGAGCAGGTCGCGCGCAGCCTCGTGCATGGCTTCGCCGTACCGCGCCTCCGCTTCGTCTACTGTCGCCTGGCCGAGCTTGCGGTCTGCCGCTGCCTTGGCGGGCAGGCGGATGGTGCGCTCCAGTGCGACGTTCCACTCGTTTGAGTTGGCCTCGTTCTCAATACGACGACGCTGACCGGTGGCACGCGCCGTCCATTCGTACGGTGAGGCATCGAGAATGTTGGATTCCCGACGCGCTGCATCCAGCGTGGCTCGGGCCCCGGCCACTGAAGGATCCTGCTCCAGCAAGGGACGAGCGATCGGCGCCGGGATAGGACCGTCCAGCATGCCTGGGGCACTCTGGGCTTGCGCCCACAACGGTAGCAGGAGCGCCGCCAATAAGGTGAGATGAAGTTTCATGCAAATTCCCCTTGCTCAGACACGGCAGTCACCCAATAGCGCAACCCCGAGCGAGAAAATGTATTTTTTAAATTGGAGAGCAAATTGTCTTTGGCTTGCTCGCTACACAAGATCTGAACTTGGGTCATGACTGCACGACCCAGTACCTGTTCGGATGCAGATAAGCGTTCCCGCGCGACACCGTGGGCTGCCACGGTCGCGCTGGTGAATACTGCGACGTCAGGTGTGACGAGCAGAGAATCCAGCAATTGCTCTTCGATATTGCGCGGGCACAGAATGGTGATAATGGAATCAGACATGCTTGATCTCCTGGCCGGATTCCTTGTCGGCGCCGGCGAACTTCAGATAGAGAATGGGTAACAGCATCAGGGTCAATGCAGTTGCGGTGATTAAGCCGCCAATGACCACGATGGCGAGTGGACGCTGGATCTCGGATCCGGGGCCGGTTGCGAACAGCAGTGGAATCAGACCGAATGCCGTGATGGACGCGGTCATCATCACCGGCCGCAGACGCCGCTTGGCGCCTGTGACCACAACTTCGCGCAGCGGCATTCCCTCATGTCGCAACTGATTGAAATAGCCCACCAGGACGACGCCGTTGAGCACCGTAATGCCGAGCAAAGCGATGAAGCCCACCGACGCAGGGACGGACAGATACTCACCGGTCAGCCACAAGGCCACGATACCGCCCACCAGTGCGAACGGAATGATGCTGAGAATCAGCAGTGCCTGTCTGATCGATCCAAAGGTGGCAAACAGCAGCACGAAGATCAATCCCAGCGCAATCGGCACCACTACGCCCAGACGGGCTGCAGCACGCTGCTGGTTTTCGAACTGGCCACCCCAGCTCATGCGATATCCGGTCGGCAATTTTAGCTGCTCCGCCACTTTGGTTTGCGCTTCCTGCACGAAGCCCACCAGGTCACGACCACTAACGTTGGCGATCACGACGCTGTACCGGCTACCCATTTCGCGGTCGATTTTGACCGGCCCTGCCGCGCGTTCCAAATTCGCGATACTGGAGAGGGGCACTGTCGTACCGTCTTTTCCTGTAATACGAACTGCGGAGAACTCTGCAGGGGACAAGCGCACCGATTCGGCAGCGCGAACCAAGATGGGAGTGCGACGATTGCCTTCGATCACGGTTCCTGCCTGCTGGCCCTCTATCTGTACCCGCAGCGCATCTTGAACATCTTCCACCGAGAGACCCAGACGACCAGCCTGCATGCGGTCGACCACTACCCGCATGTATTGCACGCCATCGTTCTGGACGGTATAGACGTCTTGATTGCCTGCGACGGTCTTGAGCACCTGCTCAACCTGGGTCGCGTATGAATTGAGCTGATCGAGGTCAGGCCCGAAGATCTTGACTGCGATGTCGCCACGTACGCCGATAATCATCTCGGACACGCGCATTCCGATAGGCTGAGTGAAACTGTAAGAGATGCCCGGCAAGGTATCTAATACCTTACGAACTTCTGCCAGCAACTCGTCCTTTGTCTTCATACGCCACTCGCTCTGCGGCTTGAGCAACAGATAAGTGTCCGTCTGATTTAAACCCATTGGATCCAGACCAATCTCGTCGGAGCCGGCGCGTGCAACCACGCCCTTTACCTCAGGGATCTCCTTCATCAGTGCCTGATGAATCTTCAGGTCAATCGCAGCGCTCTCTTCCAGGCTGACGGAAGGAAGCTTTTCGATACCTACGATCAGGCTACCTTCGTCCATGGTCGGCATGAATGTCTTGCCAACCTGCGTATAAAGCACACCTGCCAGAGCCAGCATCAGCACGGCACCGATCGACACCACACGTTGTCGCCTGAGCACCCAATCAAGCAAAGGGGAATATGCCTGCAGTAACTTGCGCGGCAGCCATGGTTCTTCATGGCTGACATTCTTGATGAGATATGAAGCGATGACGGGAATGACAGTGAAAGAAAGTAGGAGGGATCCAGCCAGCGCGAAAACGATCGCCATTGCCACCGGCGCGAAGAACTTGCCTTCCAGATCCTGCAAAGTCAGCAAGGGCAGGAACACAGTGATGATGATCAGAATCCCCGATGTCACCGGCACCGCAACTTCCTTTACCGCGCGATAAACGATGTGCAGTCTTGGAAGCTTTCCGTCACTCTTATCGTCCGCCAGCCGTTGAACGATATTTTCAGTCACGACCACGGCAGCATCCACCAACATACCGATCGCAATCGTCAAGCCTCCCAGGCTCATGAGGTTGGCCGACATGTCGAAGCTGCGCATGAGAATGAAGGTACTCAGGGCGGCGAGCGGCAATACCAATGCAACGGTCACTGCTGCCCGAATATTGCCGAGGAACAGCCCAAGCAGCACCAGAACCAGAATGGTCGCTTCCAGCAGTGCGCGCGATACCGCACCCACAGCCTTCTCAACCAACGAGGCTCGGTCATAGAAGACGTCTAGCGTCACGCCTTTTGGCAATGTCGGTTGAATCTCTTCGAGCTTCTTTTTGACCCCTTCGACCACCTTTTGCGCATTGGCGCCGGCCAGCCCCAGCACCAGGCCCTGTACGGCTTCGCCTTGCCCGCTCTTGGTCACCACACCATTACGTGTCAGCGTACCGATGCGAACTTCGGCCAACGAGCCGACGCGCACCGGAGAACGATCCTTGACAGTGACGACAACCGAGCGCAGATCGTCCAGATTCTGAATACTGCCTTCAGTTCTCACCAGCAAAACCTCGCCGCCTTCGGACAGGCGCCCGGCACCGTCATTCATGTTATTGCTGCGCAGTGCGTCTTTCAATTGCGCCATGGTGACGCCCGCGCTTGCGAGTTTGAGTGGATCGGGAATGATCTCGAACGAACGAACCATGCCTCCCAGCGAATTCACATCCGCCACACCTGGGACCGTACGCAATGCAGGACGGATTACCCAATCGAGCAGGCTGCGCTTATCTGCCAAGCTCATCCCATCTGCCTCAATGGTGAACATGAACATTTCACCCAATGGCGTCGTCACCGGTGCCATACCGCCGCTGATCCCCTGCGGGAGCAGCTCAGTGATCCCTGCGAGACGTTCATTGACTTGTTGGCGTGCCCAGTAGCGGTCGGTTCCATCTTCGAAATCGATAGTGACGTCGACCAAGCCGTACTTTGTCACCGAACGCAAGATTTTGGTCTTGGGAATGCCGAGCATTTCCACTTCAATCGGCACGGCAATACGGCTCTCGACCTCTTCGGGGGTCATGCCAGGTGCTTTCATGATCACCTTCACCTGGGTACTCGACACATCCGGGAATGCATCGATTGGCAGCTGGGTGAACGCAAACCATCCGGCTCCGGCAAGCATCAGGGCTCCGAGCAGCACAAACAGCCGCTGGGACAAGGAGAACTGGATAAGTCGGGCGAGCATTATTTCCCTCCCTTGTCATCCAGCCACGCACCCTTCAGGGCGACGATACCGCTGGTGGCAATCTGCTCATTGGCTTGCAGTTCACCCTGGATGCGCAGACGCTGTGCAGCGCTAGCCTGCACCTTGACCGGACGAGCGTCGAAGCCCTTTGCGGTACGCACGAAGACAACTGCATAGTCTCCGTCATGCGCAACGGCGGACAGCGGGACGTCCCAGCTGCCGGCGGCCTTCTCAGGCATCAGTTCCATGGTCACGAACTGGCCAGGCAACAATGCGCCTTTGCCGCCTTCGAGAGAGGCGCGCAAAGTTACGCTCTGGCTACCTGCGGCTACACCTGCGCCGACACTAAGAAGTTTGCCCTTGGCATCGATACCTTTGACCTTGACCGGTGTCCCTGCACGCCAATTGGCGGCATCCGAGACAGGAATCTGGATATCGGCGGTCAAGACATCAGCCTGCGTCAGACGCATCAGTGGGGTGCTGGCATCAACACGCTGTCCGAGTTTGGCTTCGATATCGGTCACAATGCCGCCCTTGGCAGCACGCAGGACGAAGCCATCCTCTACCTTGCCGGCTGTACCCAGCCCCTTTTGCCCCCCATCCGTAACACCGGCCATGCGCAGAGCAGCCTTGGCTTGGAACAGCGCTGCTTCACTCTCGCGCAATGCGGCTTGCGATTCTTGAACTCGACGCTGGGCAATGATTCCTTCGTCAAAAAGCGCCTTCTCGCGCTGAGCGTTTTGCGCAGCCAGGCTGTACTTCGAATTCGCCGTCATCAGCTGCATCTGCAGCTGGCTGAAGTCCGGACTCATGACGCGTAACAACGGAGCGCCTTGCTTTACCGTTTCGTTGTGACGTACGAGGATCTGCGAGACCATGCCGGCCAATGGAGAACTGATGATTTGTTCGCGATCCGGTGGAACAGTGATCTGTGCGGGATACTGCACGGCGACCGCTTCGGATTGCTGATCGAGCGACACGAGCTGAATGCCAAGCGCCTTGATCTGTTGATCAGAGACAGGGAAAGATTTTGGCCTGTCGGCAGCGTGGGCCGCCAATGCCTGGGAGATGAGAATAGCCAGAGCAAGTCGCCCGACGAAAGCACGTGTTTTCATATTGATGTCCTGAGCACCGCCCGTCCGGGCGGCACAAGGCAGCCCAGAGGCGGACGGATTAATTCACAGCGAGAAATGTTGAGACGCGATGCGGCGATGGCCTGGTCAACAAAGAGCGATCTCGCCAGACGAGTCAGTCCATGTCGCCAGGATCACTGACGCAAAAAATAGCGAAGGAATCAGATCGACGAGCGTCGAGGAGGCTTAAATGGCGCGGGGAATACCGACTCCGGAACCCGGAAAGCCAGTAGTGAAAAAATCAGGATGGTGGCCAACGCCAATACCTGCGGCGCCGCCGTCACGGAGGCGGGCAGCGGTTGGACGTGATCCGAGGCATGCAGCAACTGATGTTCAGCGCCTGTAGGCATGTCGTGGTCATCGTCGTCGGCATGATGATCCGTCGCGGAAACCAGTTCTCCATGCAGGGCATGATCCAGCTCATGATGAATCCATTGCGTGCGCATCTGAGCAATACCGATGTTCGCGATGAAAATCGCGAGCATCAGTAAGGCGACACGTTGGCAAATGGTTCTTGTCATGAAATCAGGTAACGCACATATTAGGTACTAGGTTTTTCAAATTATCCGTTAGCGGCAAACAGCTTTCAATCACCATAACGGCCAGAAAATACCCTCAATTCAGTCCATCAGGACATATTGCAGCGAAAAATATATGCCGAAGCATAGCACCAGCACAGTGGCAATATAAGCCAGGGTTTTCCTGAACCATTTCATGGACGTGGCCAGTGACGATGATAGTCATCAATAACGTAATGATGGCGATGACGCTTTCCGCCACCGGCCAGATGCTCATGCCCGTCATCCAAGTCGGCATGCACATGCTCCACCTGCTCTGGATCATCTTTGGGCCACAGTTTCGCGGCAGCAATAACAGCCACCAAAGCAATCACACCGAGCACGGCGAACGTCGCCGGCAGGCCGATACGGGCGCCGAGCCAACCCGCGACCGGATAGGTAATTAGCCAGCAAGCATGCGACAGTGCGAACTGCGCGGCGAACAAGGACGGACGGTCTTCAGCGGACGAGGACCGACGTAATAGCCTCCCTGATGGAGTTTGAGTCAGAGAGTACCCAATCCCCAGCAGCACCCAAAGCACCAGCAACCAAGCATACGAACCCACTGCACTGCCCGCGAAGAGGCCGATGACCAACGCCGACGCGCCGGACAGCATTGCTGTGCGATCAGGAATGCTCTTGAGCAGGCCAGGCAAGATGAAGGCAGCAGCCATCGAACCACCGCCGAAAGCGGCAAGCGCCCAAGCAGTTTGCGTTTGTGTCAGCCCGAATTTGGCCTGAACGTACACCACAGTATTGACAATCACCATGGCGCTTGCCGCAGCGACGGCAAGATTGAGCGCCAGAAGGCCGCGCAGGCGGGGAGTGGCCAAATATGCTTGGATCCCCTTGGTCGTGCGGTAATAGATACCGCGCGGCGGTGACAGTTTTGCCTTTGGCAACACGACGGAGACCACCAGCAAAGCCGATCCGATGAAGCCGATCGACGTCCCGGCGAACAACATGTGAAAACTGATTACGCTCACCAATGCAGCCGCCAGCATCGGGCTGACCACGCTTTCCAGGTCATAGGCGAGGCGCGATAGCGACAATGCCTTGGTGTACTCCTCTTCCTCTGGCAGCACATCCGGAATGGTTGCCTGGAAGGTCGGCGTGAAAGCCGCCGACGCCGATTGCAGCACAAAGATCAGGATGTAGATCTGCCAGATTTGCGTGACGAACGGCAGTGAAATTGCCACTGCGGCGCGGACTAAATCAAGAGAGACCAGGGTGGCGCGTCGCGGTAGGCGCTCTGCAAAGGCGGAGGCAATTGGCGCCACACCGATGTAGGCGATCATCTTAATTGCCAATGCCGTGCCGAGCACCGTTCCGGCTTTGTCTCCCGCGAGGTCGAAGGCGAGCAGGCCCAATGCGACGGTGGCAAGCCCCGTGCCCACCAGCGCAATCACTTGCGCTAGGAACAGGTGTCGGTAGCTGCGGTTGCGAAATACCGAAAACATGATGCTCCCTTGTTTAAGCCGGCAGCGCGGCCCAGCCGCTGTACAACACGTATATACCGACCAGGATGATCAGCGCACTAGAGAAATACGGTGCCTTGCGCGTGAATTCGCCAAATCCTGACCAACGTTTGGAAACATGGCGGACACTGAACGCGGCTACCACACCGGACGCAACCATGGTCAAGGCCAATCCGACGCTAAAGCACAGCACCAGCCCGGCGCCCAAAGAGAATTTCTTCAGCTGCAAGCACAGCAACAGCACGGTGATCGCTGCAGGACAAGGAATCAGGCCGCCGGTCAAGCCAAACATCACGATTTGACCAGTGCTGATGTCCCGGTTCGCAAAGCGATTGCGGATGTCATTAGCATGTGCCCGCTCATGGGCGTCTTGATAGCCGCCATCGGAGACATCAAGCCCCCCATGGTCGTGACCATGTTCGTGGGCGTCACCATGAGCATGCTCTTCGTAGGTCAGATCGTAAATGTGATAATGCGCGCCATGGGCCAAGAAGACCTGAGCTTTGAACTCATGAGGCTCAGGAATCTCATCAATGGACTCCAGAAATTGGCCCTTGTCGGCAAACTTGAATGTCTGTTCGGTGCCGTCCGGACGAACAGTGCGGATTTCCACACCTGCTGCCGGCCAGGGGCGATTGCTTTTGTCGGCGAAGATGCGGAAGCGCGGCGGCACATTCTCTTCGAAGATATCGATGCGGATCTGGCCATGGCCCGTATTGACCCACTTGGTTTCATCGTGAGCGTGATGGTGATGCGCGGCATCAGCTTGTCGGCTCTGTTCCTGCGACTGTTGCCAAGTTCTGAATGCCATCCAAAGCGCGACGCCTAGAATCAGCACGCCCGATGCCATTTGAAAATAGGGCTCGGATGATTCAGCGCTCCATTGGCTGCCGAAGTACATACCAGCCAACGCCACCAACCAGACGACGGCCGTATGCGATACCGTCGCCGACAGCCCGAGCAGCACGGCTTGCGAAACAGTACCGCGAATGGCGACGATAAACGCCGCCATCATGGTCTTGGAATGGCCCGGCTCCAGCCCATGCAAGGCGCCGAGCAGAATTGCACTGGGTATGAATATCCAGAAATTGCCCGCCCCTTGCTGGAGCAGACTTGCAATGTCTGTCATATCTGCTCCTTAGAGATATTTGGTGATTTCCTTGAATTCCCGCATGGCATCGGCGGCTTCCTTACCGTCCGACTGCATCACGTGATCCAGGCAATGATCTATGTGATCGTGTATCAGGGCGCGTTTCGCGTTGGCAACAGCACTTTCGACGGCCTGTAGCTGCTGGGAGACTTCCAGGCAGGCTCGTCCGGCCTCCATCATGGAAATAATGGTCTTCAAATGCCCTTCGGCCCGTTTCAGGCGCTTGATGATGTCTGGGTGGGAGGTGTGAATGCTCATGATCTCAGTTATCCTATCCGGGGGGATAGGATAACACGAAATAAAAAAGACGCTCCCACCACATCGCTAGCGCGCCTCAAGGGCTTAGGCGCCGTGGTAAAGCGATTGCCGGAAATCGTTGCTGGTAGCGCTTTCCAGCTCCTTCTTTACTTCCGCGCGGGACTTCGGCGTGCTGGCTTGGCGGATGATCGGGTAGTTGTTGCCGTTCGTGATGACACCATCGCTTTGAGCTTGTTTGAGCTCGGCGAGGACGTCAGCGCGGGTCATCTTGCTCTGGAACGGCACGATGGGATAGTTATTGCGGGCAGTCACGTTGGCGTTATCGCGTTGCTCAGGCGTCATCGACTGGGCGTTGACTATGGAAGCGGTGAGCAGCGTGGCGAGCAGGGCAAAAATAGCGGTAGATTTCATTAGATTCTCCAGGTCAGGGTTAAGAAGTCCGCCACAATCCAGAAAGAGGAGTTGCGCCGACATGGAGAATTCTAGAAAGGCGCCCCACACAGATGTATTGCTGAGGTATTACAAATTTGTAATGAATGACGAAGATCGAATGATTGAAAATGTAGGCACCTTTGCATGAACCTTAGGAGATAGCGATGCGCCTTCTGTTGATTGAAGATGAACCCAAGGCGGGGGACTACCTCCAACGCGGCCTGAGCGAGTCAGGCTTTGTCGTCGACTGGACGCGCAATGGCGTAGATGGCCTGCATCTGGCGACGGAAAGCCACTATCACCTGATCGTTCTGGATATCATGTTGCCGGGCATGTCAGGATGGGACGTCCTACGCACGCTGCGTCGTACTCACGACACTCCTGTGCTATTCCTGACCGCGCGTGACGAAGTCGAAGACCGCGTCAAAGGGCTGGAGCTCGGTGCCGATGATTACCTCGTCAAACCATTCGCCTATACCGAGCTTCTCGCGCGCGTGCGAACCCTGCTGCGCCGCGGTGTCTCGCGCGAGAGCGAAACGATTGTGATTGGAGATCTTCATATCGACGTCGTCCGACGCAAAGTGGTGCGCAACGGCAACCGGCTTGAACTGACGGCCAAGGAATTTGCTCTGCTCTATATGCTCGCCAAGCGCACTGGCGAAGTTCTTTCCCGGTCAGAAATCGCTTCGCAGGTATGGGATATGAATTTCGACAGCGATACCAATGTCGTCGACGTTGCAGTCCGGAGGTTGCGCGCCAAGCTTGACGATCCCGCCGAGAGAAAACTTATCCACACGGTGTGGGGCATGGGATATGTCCTGGAGGAGCGCAATTGAAACTGAACGCTCCCTTGTCCATCGTCGCCCGGTTGGTGTTGTTGTTCGCCGCCGCCTCTGTGTTCACATTGACGGCAGTCGGTGCCTATCTGTATCACTCGTTGGCCCATCAACTGGAAACGCGCGACGACGAGGAGTTGCTTGGAAAAATCCGCTCGATCGCCCACCTGGTAAAGGAAGCGGGCTCGGTCGATGCCATGCGACGGGCCCCTCATATTTTTCTAGATGCCACCCTTGGGCATGACAAGTTGCTAGTGGAGATCAAGACCACGGATAACGGGCTGTCACTGACTAATCCCGGCACCAGCCCTCTGGTCTTCCCCAAAGTCCTGACTTTGCAGGAAGAGCTCGACAAGTCCGCTATTTTCACCCTGGACATGGGCGAAGGAGAATCAGCGCGGGCGGTCGCCTGCGAACTACAAGTCGCGAAAACGGGTGAAATCGTGCAAGTCATGGTGGCCCGGTTAAGCTCGGATCGCATGGCGTTACTCGGCCAATACCGGATGGAGATATGGATTTGCGTTTGCGCGGCCATCATCCTGGCCACGGTATTGAGCTACTTCCTGGTCAAGCGCGGATTGTCACCCTTGCGGCAACTGGCGATGAGAACCCGGGAAATCACCGTACACAAGCTCGACACGCAAATCGAGCTGAGTTCCGCGCCCCCCGATTTGCAAATCATCGTCCGCGCGTTCAATGAGATGCTCAACAGATTACATTCGAGCTTTGAGAACCTCACGCAGTTTTCCGCCGATCTCGCTCATGACTTGCGTACTCCGCTCAACAATCTGATGATCCAGACTCAGGTGGCGTTAGGCCAGGTCCGCTCTGTCGATGAGTACCAGGCCTTGTTGGGGTCCAACCTGGAAGAATTCCAACGCCTGACGCGTATGACAGAGAGCATGCTTTTCATCGCGAGGGCAGAGAATGCCTCCATCGTTCTCCAGCGAGAACAATTGGATCTTCCCCGCGAATTGCAGAAGATTGCGGACTACTTTGAAGGATTGGCGGAAGAAAACAACGTCTCTATTGAAGTAACCGCCACCAGCACCTTGGCGGCAGACCCCATCTTATTGCGTCGAGCCGTCGGCAACCTCGTTGCCAATGCACTGCGCTATACCCCCAGTGGGGAGCGGATACGCATCACCGTGACACCTGATGGCGATGCCCTATCAATCTCCGTAGCCAATCCCGGCGCGGGAATCGATCCGGAACAACTCTCTCGCATCTTTGACCGTTTCTATCGAGCCGATCCGTCTCGCGTCGATTCAGCCAATTCGGCTGGACTCGGGCTGGCCATTGTCAAATCGATCATGAGCCTGCATGGCGGCACCGTTTCTGCGACATGTACCTCGGCCGGAATCACTATCTTCACGCTTAGCTTCCCTCTCTCTTCGCCGGCGTGATACGCCGGCACCTTCTCGTCCAACCTTGCTCCCGCCTGACACGACCATTCTTGCCAATTGACATGGCAAATCCGCTTTTTTCCATCACAAGGAAAAAAGAAGCGAGGGTTAAATTGACGATCCGGTTTGGAAGGATCACTCCAGACGTCATTACGAGAAACATCATTATCTTGACAGCAACATCTCCGACAGAGAGGCCTCAGAGCCGAGGTCTGCTGCTTGCCATACTTTTGCTGGCTTCTACGCCCGCAAGCGGAGAAACTCATGCGGCGGAAAAGTCGGGGGCTAGCTCCGATACGGTTACCGCACGCGGTAACGACACTGATACAGCGGAAAACAACGGAGCTGCCGGCGATTTCGACAACCTGCTGTTTGGAGATATGGGAGGGCTACGCCCCGCCCTCAAATCCCGAGGCATCACCCTGACGCTTCAGGAAACCAGCGAATATCTCGGCAACCTGAGCGGAGGCGTTCATCGTGGTTTCCAGTACAACGGACTTACTACGCTTGGGGTGCAGATCGATACGGAGAAAGCCTTCGGACTGACAGGTGGCCAGATCTACCTCAGTGGGCTGCAAATCCATGGCACAAATCTCAGCGAAGACAACTTGAAAACCCTGCAGACCGCCAGCGGGATTCACGCTGATCGCGCGACCCGCTTGTGGGAAGCCTGGTTCGAACAGCAACTGATGGATGGCGCCCTCGGCGTCAAGCTTGGCCAGCAAAGCCTGGATCAGGAATTCATGCTCAACACGAATGCGGGCTATTTCATCAACACCATGTTTGGCTGGCCAATGCTGCCAACCGCCGACCTGCCAGCTGGCGGTGCTGCCTATCCACTTGCGGCCCTGGGCCTGAGGCTGTCCGTCAAACCTATTGATGGCCTGACTTGACTCGGCGGCGTATTCAGTGCTACCCCAGTCTCCAACCCTGAGGGGGATCCACAAAAGCGCAATCGCAATGGAACGGATTTCCCGTTAGGCCGAGGCACGATGTCAATCGTGGAGATGCAGTTGTCGGCGCCCGCCGGAAAGGCGGAGAAGGCAACTCCTGATTGGACCTATCGCTTGGGTGCCTGGTACAACACGCATTCATTCGATGACCAGCGCTTTGACGAAACGGGCCGCTCCTTGTCGGATCCTTCGAGTAATGGCATTCCCCGCGAGCATAAAGGGAATTTTTCCTTCTACATTGCCGCTGATCAGGTGATCTGGCGCGATCGCTCAGCTCCAGAGCGCAGCATCTCGGTTCTAGCGAGATTCATGAAGACGCCCTTCAAGGATCGCAATCTAATCGATGCCAGTCTGAACATGGGTGTCGTTTTTCGCGGCCCAAATCGGCATCGCCCGAACGATACGCTTGCACTCGGCGCGGGCTACGCGCATGTGACCGGCCTGAAACAACTGGTCCAGACTTAATGTTAGTCTAAGCGGCAAGCCGCAGTGGTGCTGGGATTGTTGCCGGCAGTGTAGCCTGCGGTGCCGGTGGTCGGTATTTCAGTGAGCTGTGCGGCCGAACGGTATTGTACTGGTGACGCCATCGTTCGATGATGACCTGAGCCTCTCGCAGGGTGTAGAAGATTTCTCCGTTGAGCAGCTCATCCCGGAATTTGCCGTTGAAGGATTCGCAGTATCCGTTCTCCCATGGACTTCCTGGCTCGATATACAGCGTCTTTGAACCGACCGATGCAAGCCAGCGCCGAAGATTCTTGGCGACCATTTCCGGCCCATTGTCAGAGCGTAGATATGCCGGAACACCGTAGGTCACCATGGCCTCAGCCAGGATATCGATGACGTCATTACTGCGAATTTGCCTGGCCACGTGCAGCGCGAGACAGCGGCGAGTGAATTCATCGATGAGAACCAGGATTTTTAGAACACGTCCATCATGCGTTCTCTCCATGACGAAGTCCCAGCTCCAGACATGATTGGCATATTCCGGCCGCATTCGGATGCAGCTACCGTCGGCCAGCCACAGCCTTCCTCTCTTTGGCTGTTTCACTGGCACCTTCAATCCTTCTAGTTTCCAGATACGCTCTACCCGAGAGCGACTCAGCTCCCAGCCTTGAGCTTCTAGCATGGCGTGGATGCGCCGATAGCCGTAACGCCCATACTGGCTGGCCAGTTCGATGATGGCTCCAGTCAGTGGCGCCTCATCGGCGCGTGGCTGGGCAGCATAACGAACCGAGGAACGGGAGAGATGGAGCGCCCGGCAGATACGCCGTTCAGCGTGACCCAAGCTCATTCTGACATGGGCTACGGCTTGACGGCGACGCGCCGGGCTCAGAAGTTTCCCCGGCTGACCTCGCGCAGTAAAGTGGACCCATCCGTCAAGACAGCGTTTGCCAGAATTTAAGCTGCATCCATGACTTCACTTGCAGCAGAACAGCGCTGCCCTGATCCTG